>JBEEOT010000001.1:0-133130 GCA_041191505.1 Bacteroidota bacterium
ACCGGCAGAGGGTTGGAACGGCCGCTACAAGGACAGCAAAGATGTTCAGCTAGGCCTCTACAACTGGAAGCTGACCTACACAGATAACAAATCAGTGACCCGAACAATTGCGGGTCATGTCAATGTACTGAGGTAGCATATGGATTTACCAGAAGTTAGAGTTCAGGATTTAGGCCTCATCGATTACAAAGAAGCCTGGGATCTTCAAGAAGCACTACTTAAAAAAGGTGTTGATTGCAAGATTGAAAATCGTAAAAATGACACCAACAATTTGCCAGAACAGCATTTGTTGTTTTGTGAGCATCCGCATGTCTACACCTTAGGCAAGAGTGGAGCAGCCGAACATCTTCTGCTTGATCAAGCGCACTTGGATAGAATCAACGCACAATTTTTCAAAATCAATAGGGGAGGTGATATTACCTATCATGGACCTGGCCAGTGTGTCATGTACCCCATACTCGATTTGGAGCAGTTCTTTACAGACATCCATAAATACATGCGTTTTTTGGAAGAGGCCGTGATAGAGACGCTCGCTCATTTTGGCATCAATGCTACGCGATTAGAAGGTTTGACGGGCGTTTGGCTAGATGCTGAGGGCCCTAATCCAAGAAAAATTTGCGCCATGGGTGTCAAATGTTCGCGTTGGATTACCATGCATGGCATTGCCTTAAATGTCAATCCTGACCTCAGTTATTTCGGAAATATAGTACCCTGTGGTATTCAAGACAAAGCCGTGACTTCCATGACTCAAGAACTCACCCGACCTATAGATTTCAATGAAGTAAAGACCGTATTAGCTCAAAAAATGGCAACTTTGTTCAAATTTCAAATTATATCATAAAATGAGAGAAGATTTACTTGGTCCAAAAGTAGAAAATGTGGCTTTGGCCCTTGTAGAATTGCCTATCGAAAATGCCGAACCCGAATATGTAGTTTTCTTGATCAATAATAGAGAAGATATCATGGAGGGCATCATCGTTGCTTCTACCGGATACGGCGAACACCCCACCACAGGTGAAAACATAAAGACCTCCACTTTGCGCAAAGGAATAGAAGTGATGATGCCGGGTGAAGCAGCTCGAATCGAACCTATTATGCCCGATCTTTTTGATTTAAACAATGAATTTTGGGTCAGTTTTTGGGTTCACGAAACTATGTACGACAAGCGTTTTGTGTTCACTGCGGGCACAATTAAACCACAAGATTTCAAGCTGATTCCTACGCTGAATGCAAAAGGGATTGTTCTAGAATAGGTTACTTGTTTAGGTAAGCAATGTTTTTCCCGTCATTTCTATTGGTTGAGACAAGCCCATTCGCTCTAAAATTGTAGGGGCCACATCTGCCAGTATTCCATCTTTTAAACGGATATTTTTTTCGGGGCTAACAAAAATAACTGGTACTGGATTCAAGCTATGGGCCGTATTTGGTGAGCCATCTGAATTGACGGCAAAATCCGCATTACCGTGGTCGGCTATGACAACAAATTCATAACCCATTGCTAAACCGGCCTCAATGACTCTTTTCATTTGCGCATCGACGGTTTCTACAGCTTCAATAATGGCGGCATAAACGCCAGTATGCCCTACCATATCGGGATTGGCAAAGTTCAGACAAATAAAATCTGGCACTTGTGTATGGATGTGTTGAATGAGTTCGTCTGCTACTTGAATAGCACTCATTTGAGGTTGCAGATCATAGGTAGCAACCTTAGGCGATGCCACGAGAAGACGTGCTTCTTTGTCAAAATTAGCTTCTCTTCCGCCATTGAAAAAGAAGGTGACGTGCGGATATTTTTCTGTTTCGGCGATGCGAACCTGACTCAAGCCAGCATTCGCGACTACTTCACCTAGAGTGAGCTGTAAATTGTCTTTTTCAAACAATATATGTAGGCCTTTGAAACGCTCGTCGTAGTTGGTCATGGTGCAAAAATGCAGCTGGAGCGGCATCATGTTGTATTCATGGAAGGCCTCTTGGGTAAGAACGGTTGTAATTTCCCTTGGCCGATCAGTTCTGAAGTTAAAACTGATCACGACATCTCCATCTTTTATACAACCTTCACGATTGATTAATTGGGGCAAGATGAATTCATCTGTGATGTCTTGTGCATAGGAGCTCGCAACGGCCTCGCTGGCGCTATGCATTGGAGCGCCTTCCCCGTTCACCATGAGGTGATATGCTTTGGCGACACGTTCCCAGCGTTTGTCCCGATCCATGGCGTAATAGCGCCCGATTAACGTAGCAATCTCACCACCGTTCTGAGCAAGCACATTTTCAAGTTCTTTGATAAAGTGCAGACCGCTTTTGGGGTCGCAATCTCGGCCATCGGTGATGGCATGGACATAAAAGGGTCCAACACCGGCTGCATGTGCCATCTCACAGAGTGCGTGTAGATGCGCTTGTGAGCTATGCACGCCTCCATCTGAAACCAAGCCTACAAAATGTAATTTTTTGCCAAGTTCTTTAGCTTTTTGGAAGGCTTCAAGTAGTACAGGATTTTGCTGGAGTTCACCATCGCGAATGCTTTTATTGATGCGCGTGAGTTCTTGATAGACAATTCTACCCGCACCAATATTGAGGTGGCCTACTTCTGAGTTTCCCATCTGCCCATCAGGCAAGCCCACAGCCTCTCCAGAAGTTTGTAAGGTAGCATTTGGGTATTGAGCCATGAGCGCATCAAAAAACGGCGTATGCGCGTTATAAATAGCATCTGAGTGCGTTTGATCGCCAAGCCCCCAGCCATCAAGTATGATGAGGCCTACTTTTCTTTTCATATGGGTAAAATTAGCTCAAAAATACTGCCCGAGGGTTTGTTCTCAAAACAACGGACTTGCCCGTCGTGTAGCCTCGCATATTCTGAAACGATATAAAGGCCAAGACCACTACCAGCTTGCTTTCTGGTTTCTTCCGACCCAATCCTGTAAAATTTTTCAAAAATGTGCTGGCGTTCAGCGGGCTCAATACCCGGCCCTTGATCACTCACTTTGAGCGCCACCACACGGTCGAGTTTTTGCAGTTCAACCCTGATTTGCTGTTGTGTGCCACCGTACTTGATTGCATTTTCAAGAAGGTTCCCTAAGATGGTATCGAGCATATTAGGGTCTACAGCACACCTGATCTCCTCAGGGCTTTCGAGCACAATAAGATTAGCATGGTACCGAGCATGATATTTATCAAGCACATTTCGGACAAGCCCAACTAAATCTAGTTCTTGTTTTTGAATCGCAAACAATTTGTTTTCTGCTTTTGCTGCATTCAGTATGTTTTCAATAAGCTGACTCAAGCGTTCATTTTCTTCGAGTGCGCCTACAAGTATGGCTTCTTTTTTATCGTCCGGTAAATTGTGTTTTTTCAAGGTTTGAATAAACAATTTGAGCGCTGCAATGGGTGTTTTCAATTCATGGGTAACGGTGAGCAAGAAATTTTGCTGTTGTTGTTGAAAGGCAAGTTCTTTTGAAATTGATTTTCTGATGCGATAAATACCAATAGCAAGTATGACTAAGAATACGGCACCTTCACCTAAAACCATTCCGATGCGCTTAGATAGCTGCGCATCGTTTTGTGGGATGAAAGCGCTCAGCTGAATGAGGTGATAACCCCACCAAATAAATTGAATGATTACATACGCACCTAAGAAATAAAGCCAATAGGCGGATTTGCTTTTTTTCAACATGCTTTATTGATCTTTACCTTTTTTAAAGATATTTCCTACTTCTCTACCAATTTTTTGAATGGTCTCAACGCCAGCAACGAGAGGTGCAGAGTTGATATCATCATAACTAGAAAAAGTTGGGTCGTTTCCTATTGAGCCTGGATAAATTAGTAAATAGTCATGCTGTTCGAAAGCGAGGGTCATGTTTTGTATAATTTGATCGATTTGTGAGTCAAATGAAACGCTTCCTGTTCTGCATGCGACGACTGCAATGAGATCGCTATTTTTCTTTTGATAAGTGGGGTAGAAGTTATCTAAACTCATTATTTCGTGAAGTAGTAGTTCCGCTTCGACTCTATTTGCTTGAGCTACTTTTTCTATGCGTTCAAAGGAAGACGAGCTCCCGTAATAGTGCATCGGTATTTTAAGTTCCTTACAAAGTCTGAGTAAGCGCTCTGACCAAAGCACAAAAGTTTGTTCAAGTTCAGCTAATAAAGGTGCCACTACAACAATTCTTTCATAAGAGACGCTAGGTTGATTCAAATCGCAAAAAAATATTGTTTTTTCACAGGTAGACATGAGGTGCTCACGGTCATCACCTACCATTCGTTTGATTATATTGGTGTCTGCGGAATCATTAACTAAAACAATATCTGCGACCAGTTCTTTAGACACACGAGAAATTCCCGAGGAAAAATTGTGATCAATGGTGGCAATTGTATTTAACTTGGCTTCATGGCCTGAATAGTGCTTGATGATTTCTTCTAATGATTTTCTGGATTTCCGAATCATACGTTCCGCATTCTCGTTGTCAGGATAGACACTCACCACTGAAATTGGATTGATAACTTGAGGGTCTGAAATCAATAGTGCAAAATCAAGTAAGCGCTCATTGCCTTTGAGTTCATTCATAGAAACCATTAAGTGCTTATTGCGCAAACGCATTTCGTTATTTTCAAGGTCGCTATTTTCAGATAAATCGAGTAGAAGTTTTTTACCGGTATTTTCTGTCACGAAAGAGGATGTCATACTTGTAAATAAAATCAGGAGAACGGTTCCGTTGACGATATTTAAACTTAAAATTCCATTGCCATCATTGTAACCAACCATAATGATTGCTAGTGTTGCAGCTGCATGAGCAGTGCTAAGCCCAAAAATCATCTGCCGTTCATTTTTACTCAACTTAAATATTTGTTGCGTGGCAAAAGCAGCCAACCATTTAGAAAAGATGGCGAATGATGTTAAAATTGCTGCGATTATGAGTGGCCAGGAGCCTTGGAAAAAGGCGCGGTAATCAACAACCATCCCAACGAAAATCAAGAAGAATGGAATAAATAAGGAGTTCCCTATAAAATCGATGCGATTCATGAGTGTGGAGTGGTGCGGGATAAGTTTATTAAGTACTAATCCGGCAACGAATGCGCCAATAATATGTTCTACACCAGCAACTTCAGCTAAGAATGCCGCAAAAAACACAACTGATAACACAAATATATATTGCGACGTTTTTTCGCTATCAAGTTTACTAAAGAACCATCTAGCGATTCGTGGAATCACAAAGAACATGATCAAAGAGAACATCAATAAAGATGTCAACAAACGCATCCAAAAACCAAAATCTAGTTGTCCTTTTGTAGCACTTGAAATGATGGCTAAAATGATAAGTACAGCGGTGTCGGTAAGGATAGTGCCGCCAACAGTTATGGCTACAGAGGGATGTTTGGTCAAGCCAAATTTACTTACTATCGGATAGGCAACAAGCGTATGTGTAGAAAACATACTTGCGGTAAGTAGTGCGGCTAGAGGTGAAAGATGTAAGATTTCTGTACAAAGTGGGTAGCCAAGCGCTAATGGAATGATAAAAGTAAGAACCCCGAAACCTAAACTTTTATGAAAATAGCGTTTGAATTGTCTTAAATCGAGCTCCAGACCAGCCATGAACATAATATATAACAGACCAATAGTGGCAAAAAGCTTGATACTACCTTCTGCCTCCATTGTGCGCTCTCCAATCAATCCGAGTCCATTAGGCCCTATAAGTACGCCTGAAAGAATGAGACCAATTATGCCAGGTATTTTCACCTTTCGCAAAACAATTGGTGAGAGTAGAATTATAAATAAAAGAATAGAAAAAACCAACACCGGATTTTTCAGTGGCAAATGAAATGCTTCAATCAGGTGTTGGAAAAAATATCTCATGGCTGTATTTACGGCATCATTCGATTGGTATCGGTGTTTGGCGTTGGTGTAGTCAAAGAGTTGACATCGATATTTGTTGGCTGAGTAGGCGCTGGGGCGCGGTTCACAACCGGCGCCTTGATGAGTCCGTGGTGTTCGGCAAATGCACCCATATATAACTTCAGATTTCCGAGATTACTAGAATACAAACCGTCACCTAATTCACCATTTTCGGTAGCCAAAGACTCCAAACCACTGTAAATGCGTGGAAGAACCTTTTTGTATAATGTTTGGACAGTGCGCTCGAGATCTCTTGAGAATGATGTGGCGCTTTGCCCTGCAGTGCTTTGTTCTTTGATGGTCGTTCTCATTTTTAAGAGCGCATCAGCGACAGCAATAAGGTCTTCTGCATTATCTGAATTGCCAGCTAACTCGACATCGCTGTGCTCAAAATAAGCAATGATGCTCTTGTAATTATCGAGTAATTTCTGACCCAAAGCATCCGCTTTTTTCGGCTGACCAAGTAAATAATAGAGCTGAACAAATTCGTGAAGAATACCTGAATTAAGTGGCCTAATGTCTTGACCTTGGTATAAGAATTGGTTGTGCGCTTTATTGTAGTTTAGGGAGTTAAACGGATCAATAGGATTGATGTCGCCGTAATCCATTACCGTTTCTTCAGGCATGATTTGCATGGCGCGATCGAGTACTTTGATCGCTTCATTTTTGCGCCCGAGTACGTAAAGTTGTTCGGCCAGTAAAAGGAAGTTCGCGCGGTATTGAATGGTGTGTCTGCGCGCGTAGTAGTCTGTGAGTACATTTGGATTGGCCATGTCGCCAAAAATGTAGGTCTCGAGCATGTTTTTCTCCATTTGATTGACATCCATGAGAACCGGCTCTTGTTTGACTGGTGTAAGGGCGTATGCCATTCCTACTTGTTTGATGTAGCCAGCACTCAAAAGCGCAATAGAGAAAGACGAGCCGCGGTTGCTCGAAAAATAAATGCCGCGCTTCCAGTCGTTGTTGGCAACAACATCCATCATCATGACTTCATCGCGCGGTAGCGCTTGATTTCTTTCTGGATCAAATTCAAAAACAATTTCATCGACAACATTTGCGGCTTTTGTTTTGGCGCTCAATACACCAGATTCAATAGCGTTTTGACGATTGACTTTTAAGGCAAATTTAGTTGATGGGAAGAAGCTGAATTTGTTTTGTTCGTCGGTGATCATGTTGGCGTCGTCGCGAACAAAAGCCATCGCATCTTCGAAATCTACTGCTGACCAAATGCGCTCATATTGATCAAGGAGGTCTTGGAGTTCTTTGGCGCTGTTTCTGGTAAACTCTACTTGGCTATTTCTTGCCGCTTCAAAAAGTTGGAATACTTTCTGGTATTTGTCGATAGTGGCGGCAATCATGTTGGTAGAGTCTGTAGAGGCAATTTGCGTCTTGAGTAATTCTGCTTCAGGCGTTTTTGCAACGACATCAGCAAAGATGACTTTCGCACGTTGATCAAAGTAGCCAGCAGCCATTTTAGCTTCTGACGGGTTGTGCTTAAGGCGCAAGTCAAGTACTTTTTTGACGATGGTATCCGATAAGTTTTGCGAGAAAAGCTGCAAGAGTGGCATAAAGTATACCTGGTCGGTATTGCCCGCATACATTAAGATTTGATCTTCTCTAAATTTAATTGGAAGAGGATCAGACTCGTATGTTTTGAGTTTCATTTGATTGGTATACCAGTCGGTACCCATTAAGGACAGGTTACAAACGCGTACATCTGTTCGTTTTCCTTCTACTTCTTGTAAATACCAAAGCGGGAAGGTGTCGTTGTCACCGTTTGTAAATAAAATACCGTTTTTGCCACAAGACTCAAGGTAGTTGTGCGCTAAATCGCGTGCGCTAGTTTTACCGCTGCGGTCGTGGTCGTCCCAGTTTTGAACGCCCATTAGCACCGGAACTATAAGCCCGAGCGCCGTTGCAACCCCGGCTCGGGTTTTGGCTTCTTTAAGGTATTTTTTGAGGACGTCATAAATGGCGAATACACCAATACCAATCCACATTGCAAAGAAATAAAAGGAGCCTGCATAAGCGTAGTCGCGCTCGCGCGGCTCGTATGGTTTTTGGTTGAGGTAGACAACAATAGCCAAGCCTGTAAATAAGAAAGCAAGTGTCAGGATAAAGGCATCTTTTGGCATTTTTCGGTAATGGAAAATAAGGCCGAACAAAGCAAGAATCAGTGGCAACATAAAGTAGGTGTTGCGGCCTGGATTTTCTTTCGTGTAATATGGAGCATGTTCTTGACTACCCAAACGCGCTTCATCTAAAAATGAAATTCCTGAAAGCCAATTGCCATGCATGTTGTCGCCATGGCCTTGTAAGTCGTTTTGGCGTCCTGCAAAGTTCCACAAGAAATAGCGCATATACATCCAGTTCACTTGGTAGCGGAAGAAATAGGTGAGGTTCTCACCAAATGTAGGAAGGCGTTTGCCGTCTCGACCAATTTCGGTACTTGCACCGTCGTTTTCGTTGTATCCTGACCATTTGGCATATAACTGTTTGTGTAGACCAGCGCCAGAGCCTTCGCCGTTGTACATACGCGGAAAGAAGGTCGTTTGGGCATAAGTAGCTACTGCTCCTTCTCGGATACTCGCATTGCTCTCGTAGTATTTTTCCTCTATGCTGTATGCACCTTTATTGTCTTTTACCCATTCCTCGGCATCGGCTTCGGAGGTGAATGCCTTCACTTCTACATCGTTTTCGAGGACAACAAAACGGCGCAAATAATAAGCAGAAAGATCTTTCCAGGAAGAACGATCCACGATTTTAGGACCTTCTTCTGTCATTTCTTCTCCATTTCGGAACGAATTCCAGTAAGGGCCAAATAAAATTGGTGCCGAACCATATTGCTCACGCTTGAGATAAGAGTGCAGGGTTACAAGGTTTTCGGGATCGTTTTCGTCTAGAGGTGTATTCGCGTTTGAGCGGATGACAATGACGGCAAAAGAACCATAGCCAATCAGCAACATAACGAGCCCCATCATGGCATTGTAAAGTATTGTTTTCCCCGTACGATGTGCAAAGCGCACAACATATAAGCATATAGCAATAAGTGCAATAAAAAAGAAGATGGTGCCGCTGTAAAATGGCAAGCCGAGGCTGTTTACAAAAGAGACCTCGAAATTTGAAGCCATAGCAATACTGCCCGGAATGATAGCTTCTTGTATGAAACCAAGTGCAACGATTGAGATAATACCCGTAAGGATCAGACCTTTTGTGCTTACTTGCTCTTGTGTTCTAAAATAAATCATGTAGCCAATGGCGGGCACAACTAAGATGCCGAGTAAGTGAACACCGATCGCCAGCCCGAGCATGAAGAATATAAGTAAAAGCCAACGATTTGGACGCAATTCAGATAATTGTGAGCCATGTTGAATGGCTTCCATTTCTTCATCCCACTTTAAAATGGCCCAAAAGATGACCGCTGTAAATAAGGAAGCCATGGCATAAACTTCGCCTTCAACAGCTGAAAACCAAAAAGAGTCGGAGAAAGTATAAGCTAAGGAACCAATAGAGGCAGCACTAAAAATGGCAATTTGATTTGCGCCAGTTAATGCGTCACCTTGCTTTAGAACGATTTTTTTAATTAAAAGCGTTAATGACCAAAACATAAATAAGATGGTCAAAGAGCTAGAAATAGCGGAAAGCGCATTGATGTAAACAGCAACGTTTTCTGGTGCCGCAAAAAAGGAAAACAGACGACCAAGCACCATAAATAGGGGTGCACCCGGCGGGTGACCTACTTCAAGTTTGTAGGCTGCGGTGATGTATTCCCCACAGTCCCAAAGACTTGCGGTAGATTCGATGGTCATCAGGTAAACAGCTGAGGCAATTACAAAAATTAGCCAACCGAGGTATGAGTTCCATTTTGAGTAAGTCATGAGCGCAATATAATTGTGTATAAGTAGTTGCGAATTTAAGAATATTTGAACTAAAAATTTTTTCCCGAGCTATTTGCCGAGAAGAAAAAACTTATTAACTTTGCACTCGCATTGAAAGATGCACGTTTATTGGCCCATGGTGTAACTGGCAACACGTCTGATTTTGGTTCAGAAGAGTCTAGGTTCGAGCCCTAGTGGGCCAACAAAAAAGCCTCCAACTCGGAGGCTTTTTTTATTTGCAGTAACTTTGAAAAAAATTTGATCATGACTGACAAACGCACGGAACTTGCTGATCTCGGAGAATTTGGCCTTATTGACCTTCTCACCCAAGATTTACAGAACAAACACCCAGAAACACTTCTCGGTGTAGGTGATGATGCTGCGGTTATTTCAATCGGAAATGATGTTTGTCAGGTAGTGAGCACCGATTTACTTGTCGAGGGCGTCCATTTTGACCTCACTTATATGCCTTTGAAGCATTTGGGCTACAAGGCTGTGGCAGTTAATGTTTCTGATATATGTGCCATGAATGCGACTCCGAAGCAAATCACTGTTGGCTTGGCCGTTTCAAATCGCTTTTCAGTAGAGGCCTTAGAAGAATTGTATGCAGGTATCAAAACAGCTTGCAATGATTACAACATTGATCTCATCGGTGGTGACACCACTTCATCTCAAAGTGGCCTCATGATCAGCATTACCGCAATTGGTACTGCCGCCCAAGAATCTTTGAGTTATCGTTCCGGAGCAAAAGAATATGACCTTTTAGTTGTGTCCGGAGATTTAGGTGGAGCCTACATGGGCTTGCAAGTCTTAGAGCGAGAAAAAGAAGTATTTAAAACCAATCCAAATATTCAGCCTGATCTCGATGGCCACGACTACATCTTACAACGTCAACTGAAGCCACAGGCGAGGGTAGATGTCATTGGTTTTTTAAAGGAACTCGGCGTCAAGCCAACTTCAATGATAGATATCTCAGATGGCTTGGCAAGTGAAGTATTGCATTTGTGCAAAGCCAGTGAGGTTGGGTGTCATGTCTACGACGAAAAAATTCCGATTGACGCCAAAACAGCTATGGTTGCCATGGATTTCAATCTTGACCCGAGCATGTGTGCACTAAATGGCGGAGAAGACTACGAATTGTTGTTTACGATTGATCAGAAAGACGTAGAGCTCATTCAATCAAATCCGAACTTTACGATTATTGGTCACATCACCAACTCGGCAGACGGAATCTATTACATTGATAAATCTGGATCGGCGGTCACGTTGCGCGCACAGGGCTGGAAACAATTTGATTAATTGAGGTTTAGTCAATTCTTGGCAGATTGATCTGTTCTTTGTGAACGATGGTGAGGGGGAAGCGCCCTCTGATGAGCGACACTAATTCTTCTGCCTCTTTTTGCGTTCTGAAATCACCAACCATCAAGTTAAAGTTTGGAGCCTCAAAGCGCACATAAGTATCGATTTTAGGGAATTCAGCAACAAATTGGGCGCGTGCCTGATCAATGATACTTTTATCTGAATCAAAACAGAGCTGAACGCGGTAGCCCGGCATTTGTTTATTGTTCTTGGCAGCCACCCTTTGTTCTATTCTCGGGTCGGCAATCAATTGTATTTGAGCTTGTAAATCCTTGTAAAAGAATAGGATAAAAGCGATGAATAGCAAGCATTTCATGTCTGCAAAGTAAGCGAGAAATTTCGTCAAATCAAAACCCTTATTTAGATTCATTTTAAATTAACATAGGGAGCCTATTTTTTGTCATGAAAATGTCATAAACTGCCTTGTTTGCTTTAATTTTGCTGCCGATAAAAAGCGGTTTTTCCGCCCAATTTTAAAGAGTGAATTAGTAATTTTTTACATGGAAATATCTAACATTCAGTCGCTTAAGCGCATCAAATCTTTGGCTTTTGCCGCTATCATTTTCAGCTTTGCTGCTTTCTCAAATTTTGCTTCAGCACAAGGAGAAGGGCTATTTAAAGCCAAATGTGCCACTTGTCACATGCCTCACAAAGCATCAACCGGTCCAAAATTGGCAGGTGTTAGAGCAAAGTGGGAAGCAGGTGGTGCTAAAGAAGGGAGTATTTACCAATGGGTAAACAACTGGCAAACGGCTGCGGCCAATGACCCATATGCTGCAGAGGTTTCTAAAGTGATGCCTACAGCTATGTCTGCCTTCCCTGACTTAAAAAAAGAAGACATCAATGCCATCCTAGATTGGGTAGATGCTCAACCTGACCCAGCTGCGGGTGGTGGCGCCACTACAGGAGGTCCAGCGCCAGCAGAGGGTGCTACAACAGCTGCTCCACTTGAAGAAGAATCCAATTCTTGGATTTGGATCATTATGGGTGTTATTTTCGTTGTCATTATTATGGCAGTTGGTGGTGTTCGTCGCCAACTTAAAATTGCAACTTCCGATGATGAAGAAGCTGAAAAAATGACCTACGGCGAAGAACTTCGCGCATTGGCATGGAAATACCGTTTGCAAGTTGGTTTAGCTACACTTGTGGTGGTTATTTCAGTCATCGTAGCTTTGTTCCAATCTTTATATTCGATTAATATCATGGAGGGTTATCAGCCTTCTCAGCCAATTGCATTCCCGCACAGCCAACACGCAGGCATTAACGGAATCGATTGTAAATATTGTCACAACACTGTTACCAAATCAAAATCAGCGAGTATCCCTTCTGTTAACGTTTGTATGAACTGTCACAAGCAAATTGACGGTGCAGGCAAGCCATTCGAAGGTCAAATCAATAAGATTTACGCTGCTGCAGGTTGGGACAAAAAAGGCATGAAATACACTGGTAAAACCAAACCTATTGTTTGGAACAAAGTACACGTTTTGCCAGAACACGTTTATTTCAATCACTCCCAACACGTGGTTGTGGGTGGCCTCGATTGTAAGCAGTGCCACGGAGACATGACGCAACAAGTTGAAACCGTAAAAGTACAACCTGTAGAAGAACTCAATAAAATAGAAGGCAATATCAAATTGTCTCGCAAGACCCTCACAATGGGTTGGTGTATTGAGTGTCATGGTAAAAAAGACGTTGCTATTGGTAACGGCAAAAATGCTTACTACGACGAAATTCACCGTCGCCTCAAAAAAGATCCTAAGTTATACGCACAATACCTTAATGACGACGGAAAAGTAACCGTCAACGAACTCGGTGGATGGGAATGTGCAAAATGCCACTATTAATTAAGTAATAACCATACTTGTCGAAATAAGACCATGGAAATGTCAAAAAAATATTGGAAAGGTATTGATGAACTCAAGCAAACACCTGAATTCATCAAGCACAAAGATCAAGAGTTCCCGAATCAGCAATCTGTAGAAGATTTCTTAGCGGATGAAAATCTTGCTGAGTCGTCTACAGCTCGCCGTGACTTCTTAAAGTTTTTAGGCTTTTCAGTTGCTGCTGCAACTTTAGCGGCTTGTGAGGCGCCTGTTACAAAGGTTGTTCCTTACGCGGTTAAGCCCGAAAACGTTACTCCAGGGATGCCAACTTGGTATGCAAGCACCTATTATGATGGCGCTTCATATGCGAGCATCATGGTTAAAACTCGTGAAGGCCGTCCTATTTTCATCAAAGGAAACAAAGATTTTGGCTTCACCAAAGGCGGAACCAATCCACAAATCATTGCTTCGGTACTAGGTCTATATGACTCAGCTCGTCTGACTCAACCTTTATACAAAGGTTCCAAAACTACTTGGGGAGCCGTAGATGACGGCATCAAAGAGGCGCTTAAAAACGCTGGTAAGGTAACCTTACTTTCTGGCACCATTATTTCTCCATCAATTAAAGGCGCTATCAAAGCCCTATCTGATAAATTGAATGGCGAAGGTGGTTCTATATTCGAGCACATCCAATACGATGCTATTTCTTACGCTGGTATGCGTGAGGCGAACTTATTGAACTTTGGCGCGCGCATCATTCCAAGCTATGATTTCTCCAAAGCAAAAACGATTGTTTCTGTCGGTGCAGACTTCTTAAGCACTTGGTTGTTGCCAACTGAATTCGCTGTACAGTACGGTGCAACACGCAACCCAGAAGGGGAGTGGATGTCTAAGCATTTCCAATTTGAGTCAGTACTTACCGTTACAGGTTCAAATGCAGATGTGCGCAGCATGATCAAGCCTTCGGAAGAAGCAGCTGTTCTTGCTTACATGATCAAAGCGCTAGGAGGCAACCCAGGAACGTCAGTTTCTGCTGGTTCTTGGAAAGCGGCGGCAGATAAAGCTATTGCGGCACTTAAAAAATCTAAAAAATCATCAATAGTAGTTGCTGGTTCGAACCATATTGGTGTTCAACAATTAGCAAATGAGCTCAACAATTTGTTAGGCGCATACGGCAACACCATCGATTTAAGCAACACAATTGAACTTCACCAATCAGAAGACGCGAAGGCACTTAAGTTAGCAGCCAATGTAGCTGCCGGCAAGGGACCAGATGTACTTATCATGATGGGTGTCAATCCTGTTTACAGCTTGCCAAATGGAGCAGCTTTTGCCAAAGGATTGAAATCTGTCAAAACATCTGTAGCTATCTCTACTTTCGAAGATGAAACAGCTAGCAACTGTACTTATGTTTGTCCTGATCACCACCAACTAGAAAACTGGTCAGATCATCAAGCTAAAGCTGGTGAGTATGCAGTTGGTCAGCCAACTATTCGTCCTTTGCACAATACAGCGAGTGCTTTGGAATCATTGCTCGTATGGAACGGAGCTGCTACACGCGGCGGTCAAGACTCTGCAGTGGCTTACGACTACATCAAGGCAACGTTTGCTGCCATGAATCCAACTGGCGATTTTAATTACCTGACACACAACAGCTGCGTTGCACTACCTTTAGCCCCAAGTGCTTTAACGTTCAAATCAGCAGCAATCAAAGACTTGCCTAAGTCTGCCGATACAGAAGTAGTGTTCTACCAAAAGGCGGCAATCGGAAACGGAACGTCTGCAAACAACCCATGGTTGCAAGAAATGCCAGATCCAATTACGAAAGTTACCTGGGACAACTACATTACCATGAACCCAGTAGAAATGGAAGGCAAATACGCCACCACCTACGATCAAGAACATGGTCTCAATCTTGCCACAGTAACCGTAAACGGTAAATCAGTAACGCTTCCAGTTTATCCATTACCAGGTCAAGCACCAAAAACAATTGGTATTGCTCTTGGATACGGTCGCGGAGCCAACGGAGAAAACATTGGTAAAGCTGCATTCCAAACAAAAGAGTACGGAGGTCACGTTCAAACAGCAGATGGCAAGCCAACTCCAATTGGTGCGAACGTCTTCGGAATGATCAATACAGGTGCGACATTAACATATACTGCAGCTGCTAAAGTTGCAGATGCAAACGGCACTTATCCTATTGCAGCAACACAGATTCACCACACCGTTATGGGGCGTGATTCTATCGTTCGCGAGACTACCTTATCTATATTCAAGGAGCGCGAAAAAGACGCTTACAATGAAGCACACAAACTTCAAAAACTGGATAAGCACGGCAATCACGTCGAGGCGCCAGTTTCTGAATTTGACCTCTGGGCAGCACACCCTGTTGAGAAGATCGGTCACCGTTGGGGTATCTCCATCGACCTTTCATCTTGTATTGGTTGTGGTTCTTGCCTTATCGCTTGTCAGTCCGAGAACAACGTTCCTGTCGTAGGAAAAGACGAAGTTCGTCGTGGCCGCGAAATGCATTGGTTGCGCATCGACCGCTATTTTGCTTCTGATGAAGAAGCTGCAGTTGGTACAAAAGCGGACAAAGAAACATTTAGCTATGATGCGGCAGAAGTTCCTGCCCTCAATCCAAGTGTGGTACACATGCCTTTGATGTGTCATCACTGTAACCACGCACCTTGCGAGACCGTATGTCCAGTAGCTGCTACTACGCACTCTAACGAAGGTCTCAACCAAATGGCTTATAACCGTTGTATCGGTACTCGTTACTGTGCCAACAACTGTCCATACAAAGTACGTCGTTTCAACTGGTTCAACTATCCTTCATACAAGAAGTTTACTGAAGTGAACCCTGCACAAGACGACCTCGGCCGCATGGTCTTGAACCCAGACGTTACCGTTCGTACACGTGGTGTAATGGAAAAATGTTCACTATGTGTTCAGCGCATCCAAGCTACCAAACTCGTTGCTAAGAAAGAAGCACGTGTAATCGCTGATGGTGAGTTTGCAACGGCGTGTTCAGATGCTTGTCCTACGAATGCTATCGTAGTGGGCGACTGGAACGATCTCAAATCTATGATCCGTGAAAAATCAGAAGGTGTACGCGCTTACCAAGCATTAGAAGAAGTAGGTGTGAAGCCAAACGTTTGGTATCAAGTGAAAGTGCGCAACGAAGAAAATTCCTTGCTCGATCATATTCAAGTAGCTGAACAAGCTCATCATTAATTATTATTCAATTAAACTACTGCAATGCAAAAGGAAGCAGCAATCAGAGAGCCCCTCATTTTAGGTCACAAAACCTATCATGATGTAACAGAAGATGTTTGTCGTCCGATTGAGGACAAAGCGCCAAAAATGTGGTATATCCTCTTCGGGATTGCCCTTGTAATTGGTCTTTACGGTGTAGGAAGCATCATGTATCTACTCGGAACTGGTATTGGTGTCTGGGGTCTCAACAAAACAATTGGTTGGGCCTGGGATATCACCAATTTCGTATGGTGGGTAGGTATTGGTCACGCCGGAACGCTGATCTCAGCCGTATTACTTTTATTCCGTCAAAAATGGCGTATGGCGATCAACCGTTCTGCGGAAGCCATGACCATCTTCGCCGTATTCATGGCGGGTACTTTCCCTCTTATCCACATGGGTCGTTTGTGGGTAGGGTACTGGGTAATGCCAATTCCTAACCAATTTGGATCATTGTGGGTAAACTTTAACTCACCACTACTTTGGGACGTTTTTGCAATCTCTACCTATTTATCAGTTTCTCTTGTTTTCTGGTACATCGGTCTTATCCCTGATTTCGCCACAATTCGCGACCGTGCTAAAAAACCACTTGCAAAAAAGATGTACAGCATCCTTTCTTTCGGTTGGTCAGGCCGTGCTAAGCACTGGAATCGTTTTGAACTTGTTTCGTTGGTCTTGGCTGGTTTAGCTACTCCTCTCGTATTCTCGGTTCACTCGATCGTATCTTTTGACTTTGCTACGTCTGTTATTCCAGGATGGCACACCACTATCTTCCCTCCATACTTCGTTGCAGGAGCCGTATTCTCAGGATTTGCGATGGTACAAACACTCCTTTTGATCATGCGTAAGGCAATGGGTCTTGAGGCTTATATCCATACCAAGCACGTCGAATACATGAATATCGTTATCATGGTTACTGGTTCGATTGTAGGAACAGCCTATATCACCGAGCTTTTCATTTCATGGTATTCAGGTGTAGAATACGAATCATATGCATTCATTAACCGTGCTACCGGACCATACTGGTGGGCTTATTGGTCAATGATGACATGCAACGTGATTTCTCCACAGCTCATGTGGATCCGTCGCCTACGTCGCAGTTTGTTATTTACCTTCTTCATTTCGATTGTTGTGAATATCGGTATGTGGTTTGAGCGTTACGTGATCATCGTTACCTCTATTCACCGCGATTACATTCCAGCTGCATGGAGTATGCACTTCCCAAGTCATATTGATATCGCAGTTTATATCGGAACAATTGGTTTATTCTTTGTTTTCTTCCTTTTGTTTGCTCGCTACTTCCCAGTACTCGCACTCAATGAAGTCAAAACAATTTTGAAAGGTTCAGGTCAATCTTACAAAGAGTCACCAGATTATCACAAACATCATTAAGCAAAGGCTATGTCAGATAAAGTTTTATACGTAATGTATGATGACGACGAAGTGCTCAAGAACAGCGCTAAAAAGCTCGTCGCAAAAGGAGTCAAGATTTCAGAAGTTTTTTCTCCGTTCCCAATCCACGGAATTGACCCTATCATCGGTGTGAAAAACACGCGTTTGGGCATCATGGCCTTCTTGTACGGTTTGACGGGTTTAACCCTCGCAACCATCGGTATGCGTTATTTTATGATCGTTGACTGGCCAATGAATATTGGAGGTAAACCAAACTTCTCTTATTTGGAGAATATGTTGGCTTTCGTTCCAATTAGTTTTGAGTTTACAGTGATGTGCGCGGCACACGGTATGGCTATTACTTATTTGCTTCGCAATAAGACCTTACCTGGAATGCCAGCTCAAAACCCAGATCCTCGCACCACCGACGACAAATTTGTCATGGAAATTCGCTTGAGCGAAAACCACAGTGTAAGCGAGGCAGAGTTAGACGGTATGCTTCAAGAAATTGGTTACCTCGAATTAGATAAAAAAGAAATTAAATAAGTACAGGGCCTCATGAAAAAAATCGTTTACACATTATTTAGTGGAGCAGCCTTGACCATGTCATTGCTTTTAAATTCCTGTGTGTCTAATGCCGACAGCCCAGGATTAGAATATGCCCCAGATATGTATCGCACACCAGGCATTGAGACTTACGTAGACTACGGAGAAGTTCGTGGCAGAATCAACGGAAGTCTTAAAGGTCGTTTGTCAGCGATGACGCCTCCTCGCAATACTATTCCTTTTTACGGAACAGACTCCTCGGAAGTCAAACTGATGTTGCCTTATTTCCGCAAGCCTAATGTTGCGTTCCGTGAAACACACGGTCTTTACGGTTGGGATTACTCTACTGCTGACGAGTATACACTCGCAGTTGCAGATAAAAACCCACTTACCTTAAGTGCAACAAATGCTGAGGCTGTCATTACAAAGGGTAAAGAACTCTTTACAGCAATGTGTCAGCATTGTCACGGTGAAAAAGGTGATGGTAATGGCCCAATGGTAGCTTCTGGTGCCTACGCTGGTGTACCTAACTACGTTGGTCTTGCAGCTACTGAAGGTCAAATGTTCTATTCAATTTACTACGGTAAAGGAAACATGGGTGCACACGGTTCCATCTTGAATAAAAAAGAAATTTGGACAATCATCCATTACATCCGTCGTCTACAAGACACAAACTACGGCAAATTTGATGCAACTGGTGCAGCTCTAGCAGCTCCTGTCTCAGACACAACAAACGCGAATTAATCAAGAAGAGCAATGGAATTTCAAATCACCAAAAAAGCGAAAAACTTAGCATTTGGCCTGATGGGCTTGGGTGCGCTCCTGACCATTATCGGTGTTGCGCTAACAGCGTCAGATCACCATTTTTTGACACGTTTTATGGCTTCTGGCCTAATTAGTGGATTTTTCTTCTTCGCCTTAGGCTTAGGCTCACTCTTCTTTTTGTCTTTGAAATATGCTACAGAGACTGGTTGGTACGCAGCTGTGAAGAGAGTGATTGAAGCAGTAGCAGGTTTCTTACCTGTGGGCATGATTATTCTTGGTGCAGTATTGCTTGTAATTACACTTGCTGACGGAGCGCACATCTATTCTTGGATGGATCCAGAGGTAATCAAGCACGACGAAGTAGTTCGCCATAAAGCAGCTTACCTTAATCCTGTGTTTTTCTGGATCAGAACGCTTGCTTATTTCACCACTTACTTCTTGTTCTGGAGAGGTTTCAGAAACCGTTCATTAGAAGAAGATAAAGTTGGTGGCACAGAATTACACTTCAAGAACTACAAGAAAGGTGCTACTTTCTTGGTTTTCTTTGCCGTGTTTAGCTCAACATCTGCTTGGGACTGGATCATGTCTATCGATGTACACTGGTTCTCTACGCTTTTCGGTTGGTACACATTTGCAGGCATGTGGTGCTCTACTATGGTTGTTTTGATTTTAACAACGCTTTACCTTAAGAAATTAGGACACCTACCAAATGTAAATGACTCTCACATCCACGACTTAGGCAAATGGGCTTTTGCAACCTCTTTCTTATGGTCTTACATGTGGTTCTCACAGTTCATGCTTATTTGGTATGCAAATATCGGTGAAGAAGTGGTTTACTTCCAGTTGAGAATAGCTGAGTTTAAAGTGCTTTATTTTGGTATGTTCATCATCAACTTTGCTTTCCCAATGTTGATATTAATGTCTCGCGATGCCAAAAGAAATGCTGGTATCCTATTGTTCGTCGGTCTAATGATCTTAATTGGTCACTGGCTTGACGTTTACATTATGGTTTCAGCCGGTGCTCTTGGTGCAAATGCAAAAATTGGAGCGCTTGAAATCGGTATGGCTTTATTAATGGCAGGAGTTTTCATCTTCGTTGTGTTGCGCAATCTTACGAAAGCACCTCTAACGCCAGTGAATCACCCATTCTTGGATGAAAGTAACCATCACGAAATTTAATTTGAAGACAATATAAAAAGTCATGGAAAATAAATTAATCATTTTACTTGTCATTGTTTTAGGCGCAATTGCGATTGCCCAACTTGTTCGAATCTATGAAATCTCGTCTAAGTTGCGTAAAAATCAAGAGCACGAAATCTCTAGTCGCGATAACAACCTGAACGGTCGCATGATGTTCGGCTTTATGCTCTTATTCTTCGGTTTCTTCATTTACCTAATGACCGCCTATGGTTGGACCGGTCGCGGTGATGCAGCATCTGAGGAAGGTCTTGAAATGGATTGGTTGCTCAATCTGAATTTCGTGATTATTATTGCGGTGTTCTTTTTGACCAATTTCTTGTTGTTTTATTTTACATGGCGTTATGTCAAGAAGCCAGGCGTGCCTGCTTTTTATTATCCGCACAACAACAAATTAGAAATGCTTTGGACAGTTGTTCCAGCTGTTGTTTTGGCCGTGATCATTATCTTAGGTCTTCAAACTTGGAGCCACCTAACAGGCCCTACGAAACCAGAAGCTGAGAAAATCGAATTGTTTTCAAAGCAATTTGACTGGACTGCCCGCTATTCTGGCGCAGACAACACTTTGGGTCTTTATGACTACAAGTTAACACTTGACAACAATGAGTTGGCTTTATTGACATCTAACACCATCGATTCAGCGTTAAACAACATGTTAAATGGCGCCACTGGAATCCGAGGTTTACAAAAATTGTTGAACAACCGCGATACCGTTTTCAGTGACTCCACTTTGAACGTGCTAAGAACGGACCTTTCAAGAAAAGAGCGTTTGTACCGCTTCCTTACCCAAATGAAGCAAAATCACAATCCAAAATTGGATGCAAGTGCCTGGGACGACATCATCCAAAAAGATACGCTTTATTTGTGTAAAGGTCAGGAATATGAAATCGCTTTGCGCGCAAAAGATGTGATTCACTCTGCATACTTTCCTCACTTTCGTGCCCAAATGAATGCAGTTCCTGGTATGGCTACACGCATGAAGTTCACACCTAACAAAACAACCGCCGAAATGCGCAGCATCAAGAAGGACGAGAAATTTAATTACGTCCTGATGTGTAACAAGATTTGCGGTGGTGCACACTACAAAATGAAAATGATTGTTGTGGTCCTCGACAAACCAGCATATAACAAATGGATGGAGGGCAAAAAACAAGCAACATTCAAAGATCAGTATTTCCCTAAAGCGGCAGCAACAGCTCCGGCGGCTCCTGCTGATACCACAGCTGTAGCTGCAGCAGTAACAATGAACTAATTAAGAAACGATAAAACAAATAAAAATGGCTTCACACGACGCACACGCACACGGACATCATGAGGATCACCATCACCATGAGGAGCATTTTATCTCTAAATACATCTTTTCGCAAGATCATAAAATGATCGGTAAGCAGTTCTTGCTTACAGCCGTTTTTATGGGCCTTGTTGCAATGATGTTATCGATCCTATTCAGGATTCAATTGGCTTGGCCAGGAGAAAGCTCTGATATTCTCTCCTTCTTTTTAGGTGAAAAATGGGCTCCAAACGGAGTGCTTAAAGAGGATATGTATCTTGG
The DNA here is from genome assembly GCA_041191505.1 of Bacteroidota bacterium. Lineage (GTDB taxonomy): Bacteria > Bacteroidota > Bacteroidia > Flavobacteriales_D > Crocinitomicaceae > UBA952. The sequence continues at coordinate 21,658 of JBEEOT010000001.1, forward strand.
TTTGGTAACCATTCACGGTACTATCATGGTTTTCTTCCTTTTAACAGGTGGTCTTTCTGGAACTTTTTCTAACATTCTCATTCCATTGCAACTTGGAGCACGCGATATGGCTTCGGGCTTCATGAACATGTTATCTTATTGGTTCTTTGCGTTGTCATCTATCATCATGTTGGTTTCTCTTTTTGTAGAGTCAGGGCCAGCTATGGCAGGTTGGACGGTTTATCCCCCGTTATCAGCGCTACCGCAAGCGGTATCTGGTTCAGGTCTAGGAATGACCCTTTGGTTGGTTTCAATGGCCATCTTCATTGCTTCATCTTTGATCGGTTCTTTGAACTACATCGTTACAATCATTAACTTGCGTACACAGGGTATGACCATGACGCGCATGCCACTTACGATCTGGGCGTTTTTCGTGACTGCTATCTTGGGCGTTCTTTCTTTCCCAGTTCTTTTGTCGGCAGCATTGTTGCTCATCATGGACCGTTTAATGGGTACTTCTTTCTACCTTTCTGATATCATCGTAGGTGGTGAAATGCTTACCAACCACGGAGGTTCTCCAATCTTGTACCAACACTTGTTCTGGTTCTTGGGTCACCCAGAGGTTTATATCGTACTCTTACCAGCGCTTGGTCTTTCTTCTGAAATTATTGCAACGAATGCCCGCAAACCAATCTTTGGTTACAAAGCAATGATTGGTTCTATCTTGGCCATTGGTTTTCTTTCCTTTATTGTTTGGGGACACCACATGTTCGTTACAGGTATGAACCCATTCTTAGGTAGTGTATTCGTATTTACGACATTACTCATTGCCATTCCTTCAGCTGTAAAGGTGTTCAACTACCTCACTACACTTTGGAAAGGTTCACTTGTACTTACTCCAGCAATGTTATTTGCAATCGGTTTGGTTTCTACATTCATTACAGGTGGAGTTACAGGTATCATCCTTGCTGACTCTGCTTTGGATATCATGATGCACGATACTTACTTTGTAGTTGCTCACTTCCACATTGTAATGGGTATGTCGGCTGTTTTCGGAATGTTCGGTGGTGTTTATCATTGGTTCCCTAAAATGTTTGGTCGCATGATGAATACGCGTTTGGGTTACGCTCACTTCTGGGTTACGCTCATTGGTGCTTATGGTGTCTTTTTTCCAATGCACTTCGTCGGTTTAGCCGGAGCGCCACGTCGTTACTATGACTACTCAGCATACACAGAATTTGACAATCATTCTTTTGAATTAATGGTTGACCTCAACCAAATCATCACAACGTTTGCAATTATTGCAGCCTTGGGCCAGGTGATTTTCTTGTTCAACTTCTTTTACAGCATCTTCAGAGGTCCTAAAGCGCCTCAAAACCCGTGGAACGCGACTACCCTTGAATGGACAACTCCTGTTGAGGCTATTCACGGAAACTGGCCTGGTGACCTACCAACTGTTCATCGTTGGCCATATGACTACTCTAAACCAGGAGCAAGTCAAGACTTCATCACGCAAATTACCCCTCTAGAAGAAGGCGAAGAAGAACATTAGTATGAGCATACTACTACAAAAAAGGCCCGAGTATTCGGGCCTTTTTTGTTCTAATCCATGTTATCAAGCTCTTTGGCTACCTTCTCTAATTCTAGAAAGAAGGCGGGGCCAAAAGCTCGTTCTAACGGTTCTTTAAGGAATTTGTAAACAGGCACCTCTAGTTTTTCTCCGCAAGCACATGCAGGCTCACAGATATCCCATTTTTCATAGTTAAGCGCTGTATAGTCTTGAAACTTTTTGGTTCGAATAGGGTATAGGTGACAAGAAATGGGCTTAGGAAAATCAATGTGCCCTTCTCGTTGTGCTTTTTCAATCGCACATTTTGCAATTCCCGACTGATCAAAAAAGACAAAAGCACATTCTGCACCATTGACTAATGTGGTGGCAGGTTCAAAATCTTCGTCTTGATACACGACTCCTTGCGCTTCCACTGCAGCAATTCCTTCGGGGCGCATGAATGGTCTTATTTGATCGAGATGAGCCTCAATGATTTTAACTTCGTCTTGGGTTACAGGGGCTCCGCCGTCTCCTTCTATGCAACAGGCTCCTTTGCATGCATTCAGATCGCATACGAATTGCCTTTCGAAGATTTGGGTAGAAACTATTTTGTCTTGGATTTCAACTAACATAACGCAAAGATACACGATGATTTTGTGGATTAATTTAAAATACGTATATTTGCATCACATTTGTAGATGATAGGAACGAGGGGACGCAAGTCCCCTCTTTTTTTCCTCACTCGCTTCAATGCAATGAACACACAAATATGTTAGATCAAAAGCTCATTCAAGCACTCATTGACGAACGCATTGCGGAACTCGACAACGGCCTTTATGTTGTAGACCTACGCATTTCTCCAACGAATGTCATTCACGTAGAGCTCGACAAACTTAAAGGTGGCGTTAGTGTCAATGATTGTGTTTCTGTTTCTCGCAACATAGAACACAACCTAGATCGCGAACAAGCAGACTTCGAATTGCATGTCTCATCGGCAGGTTTGGATAAACCTATTCGTCACATCAACCAATTTGCTAAGAATGTAGGTCGCAGTTTTAAAGTGCAGCCAGAAGCTGGAGAACAATTCGAAGCCGAACTCATGAAAATGAACGAAGATATATTGGTGTTCAAGCAACGTCATCAAGTACGTGATGAAGTAAAAAAGAAAAAAGTTTGGGTAGAAGATTTTATCGAACTCCCTTACCATCAAATAAAAGAAGCAAAAATTGTAATTTCATTTAAATAAGCCCCATGAACAGTTTGGAACTTGTTGACTCATTTTCGGAGTTTAAAGAACTAAAAAATATTGACAAACAAACGATGCAGCACGTCCTCGAAGACGTCTTTCGTGCCATGCTCAAAAAGAAGTTCAATACTGACGAACACATCGATATCGTTGTCAATATCGACAAAGGTGACGTTCAAATTTTCTTGAATAAAGAAATCGTCGACGACGGAGAAGTAGAAGATCCAAATACCGAGATTGCCTATTCCGACGCCATCAAAATCGAACCAGATTTTGAAATCGGTGAAGAAGTAACCGAAGAATTCAAATTTGCTGATTTCGGCCGTCGCAATGTTTTGGCTTTGCGTCAAAACCTTATTTCGCGCATCATGGAGCTCGAAAAAGACCAACTTTACAACAAATACAAAGAGCGTATTGGTGAAATCGTTACTGGTGAAGTCTACCAGGTTTGGAAAAAAGAAATCCTTATCATGGACGACGACAACAACGAACTCATTTTGCCAAAATCTGAGCAAATTCCTTCTGATTTCTTCAAAAAAGGAGAGTCAGTTCGTGCGGTTGTTGCAAAAGTAGACATGCGCAACAGCACACCAGTCATTATCCTTTCTCGCACTGCACCTGAATTCTTAGAGCGTTTGTTCGAACTAGAAGTTCCAGAAGTATTTGATGGCCTTATTACCATCAAAAAAATCGTCCGCGAGCCAGGAGAGCGCGCTAAAGTAGCTGTAGAATCATACGACGATCGCATAGACCCAGTTGGGGCTTGTGTCGGTATGAAAGGGTCTCGTATTCATGGAATCGTTCGCGAATTGCGCAACGAGAACATCGACGTAATCAACTACACCTCAAACCAACAATTACTCATCCAACGTGCGCTTTCGCCAGCTAAGATTACCTCAATGGAAATCCTCGAAGACGAAAAACGCGTCAAAGTATACCTTAAGCCAGACCAAGTTTCATTGGCAATTGGTAAAGGTGGTAACAACATCAAACTCGCTGGTAAATTGTGCGGATTTGAAATCGACGTTTACAGAGACGGAGAAGTAGACATCGAAGACGTCGACCTCGAAGAATTTGCAGATGAAATCGATAGCTGGATCATCGATGAGCTCAAGGCAATTGGTTGCGATACCGCAAAATCAGTACTTGAGATCAGCGTCGAGGACCTCGTATCGCGTACAGACCTCGAAAAAGAAACAATCGAAGAAGTATTCCGCATTTTGAAAGCGGAATTTGAATAACTTTAATACCAATAAGGAGCGCAACAGTAGATTATGGCGGGAAAACCGATTCGTTTAGGAAAAGCAGCAGGAGAATTGAATGTAGGAATACCGACAATCGTCGAATTCTTAGGTTCAAAAGGCATTGTCATTGATCCCACTCCAACATCTCGTTTGGAGCAGGAGCACTATGATATTTTATGTCGTGAATTTGCTGCAGACCAAAGCATGAAAGAGCAGTCTAAAGCTGCATTGCGTCGCGAGAAGCGAGAATCTTTATCGTTGAAAGACAAACCACAAGATGAGCCTACCAGTGCTCCAATTGTGGAAGATGAAGACGACGAAGATATCAACCTAGAAGAAATCAAGCGTCAAGTTCTCAGCGATGCCCCAACTAAGGCGCCTGAAACAAAAGTTGCGGCAGCTCCTATTCAAGAAGAGCCCGCTGCTGCGGAAACAAAAGCAGAACCAACTGAGAACAAAGTCAATGTAGTCGGCAAAATCGACCTCGACGCCATTAACCAGCGTACGCGCCCTGACAAGAAAAAAGAAAAAGTCGCAGAAAAGCAAGCAGCGCCAACATCTCCCGCACCTGTGGAAGAACCCGTTGCACCCGCACCTGCTGCGCCAGTTGCTGAAGCTACTCCTGAAAAAGCTCCTGAAATTGAAACCATTCGCGTTACGCGACAAACCCTTTCAGGCCCTACTGTATTAGGCAAAATCGAACTCCCAGTAGAGCGTCCGCGCACGCCAGTTGCATCTTCATCAGAAGACGCCAACTCGAAACGCAAACGCAAGCGCATCAAGAAAGTAGAAGTTGGCAATACGCCAAACAACCAAAATAAGCCAAAGACAGAAAAAGCCGAGATCTCAGAACAAGATATCCAAAAAGAGATCAAAGAAACCCTTGCTCGTTTGTCGAATCAAGGCGGTAAGTCTAAGGCCTCTAAAAATCGCCGTCAGAAGCGAGATAACTACGCACAACGTCGCCAAGAAGAAATGGCAATGGCAGAGCTCGAAGAAAAAACACTCAAACTCACAGAGTTTGTTACCGTTTCTGAGCTCGCTTCCATGATGAACGTACAGCCTACGCAAGTCATCTCAGTTTGTATGTCCTTAGGGATTTTCGCATCAATCAACCAAAGACTTGATGCCGAAACCATTCAAATTGTGGCAGACGAATTTGGCTTCGAAACCGAATTCATCAGTGCAGAATTACAAGACGCGATCACCGTCGTAGAAGACCAACCAGAAGACCTCATTGCACGTCCGCCAATTATTACCGTAATGGGTCACGTTGACCACGGTAAAACTTCTTTACTAGACCGCATTCGCAATGCGAACGTTACCGAAGGGGAAGCGGGTGGTATTACCCAGCACATCGGTGCTTATTCCGTTTTGCTCAAGGACGGACGCAAAATGACCTTCCTCGATACACCAGGTCACGAAGCCTTTACAGCGATGCGTGCCCGCGGTGCGCAAGTTACCGACGTTGCCATCATTATTGTAGCGGCAGACGACGACGTCATGCCACAAACAAAAGAAGCGATTTCGCACGCACAGGCGGCTAATGTCCCTATGATTTTTGCGATCAACAAAATAGACAAACCAGGAGCTAGTCCTGACCGCATCCGCGAGCAGCTTTCAGCCATGAATATCCTCGTCGAAGACTGGGGTGGAAAATACCAAGTTCAAGAGATTTCTGCGAAGCAAAACCTGAATATCGACGCACTTCTAGATAAAGTACTTTTAGAAGCCGAATTACTCGACCTCAAAGCAAATCCTGCGAAAAATGCGGTTGGTACCGTGATTGAATCTTCTTTGGATAAAGGAAAAGGTTACGTAACCAACATGTTAGTTGAGGCAGGTACGATGCGCATCGGCGACGTCATCCTCGTTGGTCGTTATTACGGTCGCGTTCGCGCCATGCACGACGAACATGGTCAGGCGCTCAAAGAAGCTGGGCCTGCTCAACCCGTGTCAGTACTCGGTATCAACGGAGCCCCTAGCGCTGGTGACAAATTCAACGTCTTAGACGACGAAAAAGAAGCGAAGTCAATCGCACAAAAACGCGAACAACTATACCGCGAGCAGGGCTTGCGTACAACCAAGCACATTACCCTCGACGAAATCGGTCGTCGTTTGGCTATCGGAGACTTCAAAGAACTCAATATCATTGTCAAAGGTGATGTCGACGGTTCTATCGAAGCACTTTCTGATTCCTTGCTCAATTTATCGACAGAAGAAATCCAAGTCAACATCGTTCACAAAGGTGTTGGTGCGATTACAGAAGCCGATGTCAACTTGGCTTCCGCCTCTGATGCCATTATCGTTGGCTTCCAGGTTCGACCAACCTTGCCAGCGCGCAAATTGGCTGAAACAGAGCAAATTGACATCCGTATGTACTCCGTTATCTACAAGGCTATCGAAGAAATCAAGGCCGCAATGGAAGGGATGCTATCTCCAGATATCGAAGAGAAAGTCCTGGGTTCTGCCGAAGTTCGCGAAACCTTCGAGATTACCAAAGTGGGTACCATTGCAGGTTGTTACGTCCTCGACGGCATCATCAAGCGCAGTTCCAAAATTCGCCTTATCCGCGACGGAATTGTGGTTCATTCGGGCAGCTTAGGCTCCTTAAAGCGCTTCAAAGACGACGTCAAAGAGGTGAAAAACAACTATGAGTGTGGTCTGAACATCGACAAGTTCAACGATATCAAAATTGGCGATATCATCGAGGCTTATGAAGAGGTAGAAGTGGCAAGAAAATTGTAAGGTCCAAGCGGCAAGGCTAATTTTCATTAATTTTGTAAGACACTAAATAAAGTAATTATGGGCAAATTTGGACCAACAGAGATCATTCTCATCCTCGTTATAGTTTTACTTTTCTTCGGAGGTAAAAAAATTCCAGAACTTATGCGTGGTCTTGGTAAAGGCGTTAAAGAATTCAAAGACGCTTCCAAAGGCGAAAACAACGCTTCAGAGACTTCAACTGAGATTTCTAAAGAAGAAAAATAACTGCATGTATCGTACAATCGCAGAGATTCAGAAGGCCTTGCATTCTGGCAAAACGGCTTTTGACCTCGTTGAGGAACACCTTACGCGCATCGAAGCTCATCAGCATCTCAATGCTTTTTTGGAAGTATTTTCTGATTCAGCGAGGGCTCAGGCGCTATTAGTTGATCAGAAAATCAAAGCAGGTACAGCAGGCAAACTTGCAGGTGTCATTGTCGGTATCAAAGACAACATCTGTTACAAAGACCACAAAGTCTCCGCATCGTCAAAGATTTTAGCTGGTTTTCAATCCATTTACACTTCAACGGTGCTTCAGCGCCTCATAGACCAAGACGCTATTGTCATTGGCCGTCTCAATTGCGATGAATTCGCTATGGGAAGCTCGAATGAAAATTCAGCATTTGGTCCTGTTCAAAATAACTGGAAACCAAACTACGTTCCCGGAGGTTCTTCCGGCGGTAGCGCGGTAGCGGTTTCTGCTCATTTGTGTACGGTTTCGCTCGGTTCTGACACCGGCGGATCAGTCCGTCAGCCTGCATCCTGGACCGGCACATTCGGAATTAAACCAACTTATGGTCGGTTGAGCCGTTATGGGCTCATCGCCTATGCCTCGTCTTTTGATCAAATTGGCTACTTTACCAATGATTTAAAAGACACCCAATTGTTGCTAGAACTCACTGCAGGTGAAGACCCATATGATGCAACGAGCTCAAGCGAACCCAATGAAGTAAGAACCAATCTTCCTGGGAAGCTTAAAATTGGCGTATTGGCCGAGTGCCTTACGCATCCTGGTCTTGATCCTGAGATCAAACAAAAATTAGAAACAACCTTGGAGGCACTGCGCAAAGACGGACACCAAATTGTAGAGGTAAGCTTTCCATATCTCGACTACATGGTTCCAACTTATTACGTCCTTACGACAGCAGAGGCCTCGTCCAACTTGTCTCGCTTTGATGGCGTTCATTACGGTTACCGTAGCGCAGATGCAAAGGGCGTAGAAGAAACCTATGTGAAGTCGCGCAGCGAAGGCTTTGGCCCAGAGGTACAGCGTCGCATCATGACCGGTACTTTCGTTCTATCTCATGGCTACTACGACGCTTATTATACCAAAGGCCAACAGGTCCGCCGTGTGCTCAAAGACCGCACAACTGCGCTTTTGAGCGAATGTGACGTTCTTTTGTCTCCAACTACACCCACAACTGCCTTTGAACTTAATGCGGTCAAAGACCCAATTCAAATGTATTTGCAAGATATTTTCACGGTACATGCCAACCTAACAGGTAATCCTGCAATCAGTATTCCGTTTGGCGTACACAGCAATGGTTTGCCATTTGGCATTCAACTCATGGCTCGTGACTTTGAAGAAGACTTACTTTTTCATGCCGCACATCAATTACAAGCAGTGCTATGATGAAATGGCTTTGCGTACTCGTTCTAATGGTTTCAACTTCTCTTGTCGTTGCGCAAAAGCCTGCCCATCTCGTACGTCCATCTGATTCCCTCGATCCGGACCCATTTGTCAATACCGTACAGCAAAGCCTCAATTTATTTTACGCCGATTACGCGAATTCCAATAAGTACGATTCCATCATCACGGCACTGAATTACGCGCCAGGGCAAATCCCAACTTTTTCAGATTCCGTTATTTGTGCCCGCTTGGCCAAAATGAACGAACTCACGCCTTTTCAGCTCGATTGCAATTCAGCCACACTTTCGACAATTAAATTCTTTGCAGCACAGCGCAGGGGCTTTATTCGCGTAGCGCTAGGCCGTTCGGCTCTCTACTTTGATTTATTCGAAGAGAAGCTCACTGAATACGGATTGCCATTAGAATTGCGTTTTTTATCAGTTATCGAAAGTGGCCTAAGACCGCAGGTTAAATCCAGGGCAGGAGCACTCGGATTATGGCAATTTATGTACAAAACAGGGCTCTATTTTGGCCTCGAAGAAAACTCGTACATAGACGAGCGCATGGATCCAGAAAAAGCCACTGACGCAGCTTGTCGTTACCTCAAACAACTTTACGGTATATATGGCGACTGGAACTTAGCCTTGGCGGCCTACAACGCAGGCCCAGGCAATGTGAACCATGCCATACGCAAGTCTGGAGGTAAAACCACTTATTGGGAGGTCAGGCCTTTTTTACCTGCGGAAACGCAAGGTTATGTGCCGAATTTTATTGCTGCGGCCTACATGATGACCTATCATGCCGAATACAACATCATTCCAATGGAGGCCAAGATCCATAATGCGCAGCTAGACACCATGTGCGTGAAAAGCGGCGTACACATGCAAACCATTGCAAAGCTCGTCGATTGGGACCTCACAGAAATTCAAAGCCTCAATCCTGTTTACAAAACAACTTTTATTCCTAAAATGAGTCCTGCTCGTTGCGTAACAGGCCCACTCGACAAAATTGGTTTATTGGTGAGTTTTGAAGATTCATTGTACCTACTCGAAGAGGCCATTTACCATCCTAAACCCATTATTCCTGCACCAGTAGTGGGCCAAGATTCTACACAAAAAGATTCCACCATCATTGTCGCTCCTCAAATAGATACCTTGCAAGCCACGGCTCCTCCAACAAACAGCCTGCTTTACCACAAAGTGAAGAGCGGCGAGAATCTACGCCAAATTGCTCTGAAATACAGCGTTTCTATTGAGCAATTAATGGAGTGGAATGCATTGCGCACCACTAATATTTATGTGGGTCAAAAATTGACTATATACACCAACCAAACTCAGGTTCAACAAACTCAGGTTCAGCAAACTACACCAACACCAACGCCGCCACCGCCACCAGTCAAGAAATACTACACGGTGCGTCCGGGCGACACTTTTGGCAAGATCGCGCAGCGCCATAACCTCACCCAAGCCCAACTTCAGCGGCTCAATCCAGGAATTCGCGTCAACAGCATAGATGTAGGGCAGCGCATTCGCATCAAATAAATCCCGATGAAAATTTCTGGCGTCATCATCACTTACAACGAAGCCCGAAATATCGGTCGCTGTTTGGAATCACTTCAAGATGTTTGCGATGAAATCTTTGTTCTTGATTCCTTTTCTACGGATGAAACCGAAGCTATTTGCTTGAAACATGGGGCTCGTTTTGAGCAACATCCTTTTGAAGGTCATATTCAGCAAAAGAATGAAGCACTCAATAGAGCCCAACATCCCTGGATTTTATCGCTAGATGCCGATGAAGCACTGACCCCTGAGTTGAAGCAATCTATTTTACAAATCAAATCTAGTTTGCCTGATCGCGGCGCCTACACATTCAATCGCCTCACGAATTATTGCGGAACTTGGATCAAACACAGCGGTTGGTATCCAGATACCAAACTGCGCTTGGCCTCAAGATTGGATGTCAAATGGGGTGGAATCAATCCGCACGACCAACTTTTACCAAGTGAGGACATCAAAGTACAGCATTTAAAAGGCGACCTATTGCATTACTCATATTATACCAAGGAAGATCATTTCAAACAAATCGCTTATTTTTCTCAAATTGCAGCGAAAGAATTATTTATAAGGAAAGTTCGTTGTGGTATTGTCAAATTATACATGAAAGTGGCGGCGCAATTTCTGAAGTCATATCTTATCAAAACAGGTTTTTTAGACGGAAAAGCCGGATGGCTAATTGCCATAAGAAGCGCATATGCGACGCAGCAAAAATACGCGCTACTCAGACAACTTTGGCGCCATGCATAAACCGCAGAGAATTTTAATTAGCCGCACAGATGCCATCGGAGACGTCTGCCTCACGCTTCCGGTCTGCCAAGCACTTGCAGCTGCTTTTCCTGCCGCCGAACTCACTTATCTTTGTAGGTCATATACGCGAGCAGTTGTGGCCTGTTTTGAGCCCATCTCACAAATAATTACGCTAGAGCAACTCGAACAATCCTCTTCACTTGAGCGCGATACACAACTCGGGAAATTTGATGTCGTCATTCATTTATTTCCAAATAAAACGGTTGCAAAATGGTGCAAGCACGCCAAGATACCAATGCGCATTGGCACCGCTCATCGCTTTTTTCATCTTTTTACTTGTAACCAGCGGCCTCGTTTTTCGCGCAAACGATCAGAATTACATGAGTCGCAATTGAATTTCAAATTACTTGCTCCGTTAGGGCTAACGCTGACGCCTTCTCTTATAGAACTTTCAAAAAGCTTGAAATTCAAGACTCCGGAATTAAGCCATGCCCTGTTAAATCAAGATTGGCGAAATACGGTTTTATTGCACCCGAAGTCAAATGGGAGTGGGGTGGAATATCCTATGGAAAAATACAAGGAATTGGCTTTGGCTTTAGCTGAGAAAAATTATACTGTCATTTTTACAGGAACGGAAAAAGAAGGAGCTGATTTTCGTGCTTCTATACCATTACATCCGAGGATCAGCGATGCCTCCGGAAAATGGGACCTCACTACGTTTATAAGCGTGATTTCCAAGTCCAAAGCATTGGTTGCATGTTCAACGGGTCCATATCATTTGGCAGGGCTCACGGGTATTCGGGCCATCGGCTTATTTGCCAGCCGAAAGCCAATTCATCTAGGCCGCTGGGCCGCATTGGGGGTTTCGTCTAGAGCACTAGAATACGATCCAAATTGCAAGCAATGTGCTGCAGGTCTCAACTGTACTTGTGTCGCGCAAATTCCGATAGAAAGAATCACAGATGCCATTGAGAAATAGCTTATTGCGCAATAGCTTATTGGCCATTTTTGTTGCGGTCTATAGCTTAGGCTTATTGGTTTACAGCAACGGCCCAAAAGGCTTGACTAATCATCAGGTTTTTGCCGCAAGCATCAACGGCTTACTGGTTGGCCAAGTATATTTTTGGATGCAGTTTGCGCAATACAAGCGTTTTCAATTGATTTTCTTGATTTTCAGCTCAGCACTTTATATTTGGGCATATCAAGCCCTTATTCCTTTTGTTTGGTTTTGGTTATTCTTGCTGTTGCAGTTGGTACTTGCAAGTCAATATGAAAGAGGAGCTAAATGGCGCCAGATCCCTTTACTTAAAAATGTTTTGATTCCGTGTATGTGGTTTATCCAGCTGAACTTTATTCCAGCTATGTTGGGGTCTTGGAATTTATTCAATGCGGCGTTTTTGGTGTTTTATTTGGCCTTGAGCTTGCAAGCAGATTTAGAAGACATCGATGAAGACAGCGGTAAAATAACCACTTTAGTCGGCCTACTTGGTGCGAAACAAGCAGGTTTTCTGATCGTCTTTTTATTTTCATTTGCTTCATTTTTGTTGGGCCTCCCTTGGGTTTGGATCATGCTTGCTTTATTGGTGATGAGGCGGGAACTTCATTTGCCTAAACGCTCTTATGATGCATTGCTTTTGGTTCTTGGCATCTACTTTCTATTGCGTTAAGCACAAGCTTTGTATCTTTGTGCTTTCTATTAGCAAACATGGACTACACTTTCAACGCAATCGAAGCCAAATGGCGTCAAATTTGGCAGGAGCGCAAAACATATCAAGTTACCGAAGACCCCAACAAACCTAAGTTTTATGTCCTCGACATGTTCCCGTATCCATCCGGAGCAGGTTTGCATGTGGGCCATCCGCTCGGTTACATCGCTTCTGATATTTTTGCTCGCTACAAGCGTTTAAAAGGGTTCAATGTATTGCACCCTATGGGTTATGACTCATTTGGTTTGCCAGCCGAACAATACGCCATTCAGACCGGTCAGCACCCTGCAATCACCACTAAAGATAATATTGCCCGCTACCGCGAACAACTCGACCTCATGGGCTTTAGTTTCGACTGGGATCGCGAGGTGCGCACTTCTGACCCGTCCTACTACAAATGGACCCAATGGATCTTCAAGCAGCTTTTCAATGCTTATTACGATGAATCGAGCAATAAAGCTGAACCGATATCTAAGCTCACTTCCATCTTTGAAACTGAAGGTAATGAGCAGGTAAAAGCGGTGAGTGACCAAGAAGAAATTTTTGACGCTGCAACATGGGCATCGTTCAGTGCCGCACAGAAAGAAGCGGTTTTGCAAAATTACCGCATGGCATATCTTGCAGAGAGCTGGGTCAATTGGTGCCCTGCTTTGGGTACAGTTTTAGCCAATGACGAAATTGTAAATGGCGTTTCTGAGCGCGGTGGCCACCCCGTAGAACAAAAGCGCATGATGCAGTGGTCTATGCGCATCAAGGCCTATGCTGAGCGCTTGCTAGAAGGCTTAGACCGTATTGACTGGACCGACGCCCTCAAAGAACAGCAGCGCAACTGGATTGGAAAATCTAAGGGCTCAAGCGTACATTTCGCAGTCAAAGATTCAGCATTGCAAATAGAGGTCTTTACCACCCGCCCCGACACTATTTTTGGGGTCAGTTTCATGGTTTTGGCCCCGGAACACCCTTTTGTGGCCCAAATTTGCACGCCGTCTCAACAAAATGAAGTGGCTACTTACCAACAGCAAGCCGCGCTCAAAACCGAGCGAGACCGTCAGGCCGACGTCAAGAATATCACCGGCGCTTTTACGGGCGCATACGCCTTGCATCCATTCACAGGGCAAGAAATTCCTATCTGGATCGGAGACTACGTTTTGGCATCTTATGGCACTGGCGCCGTTATGGCTGTCCCATGTGGCGACCAACGCGACTACGATTTTGCCAAGCATTTCAGCCTTCCAATTCCTTCTATATTCGCCGATAAAGACATCTCCGAAATGGCCTATGCCGAAAAGGATGCGGTTATTGCCAATTCAGATTTTTTGAATGGCCTGGATACCAAATCCGCCATGGAAAAAGCAATTGCCGCTATTGAAGCAAAAGGCATTGGTAAGGGCAAGACTAACTACCGCCTTAGAGACGCAGTATTCTCTCGCCAGCGTTATTGGGGCGAACCTTTCCCGGTTTATTACCAAGATGGTTTGCCACAGCTCGTCGACGACGAAATGCTACCCATCACTTTGCCCGAAGTAGACGCTTATTTACCTACAGCAGATGGCGAGCCGCCTTTGGCCAGAGCCGCCAAAGAAGCATGGTCTTGTCAGTTAGGTGAGCGCATGGAATACAATACCATGCCAGGTTGGGCAGGAAGCTCTTGGTATTTCTTGCGCTACATGGACCCCAACAACCAAGCCGCATTTGCAGACCCACAAAAGCTAGCATATTGGAATCAGGTTGATTTATATATTGGTGGTTCAGAACACGCAACGGGCCATTTGCTTTATGCACGCTTCTGGACAAAAGCCCTCTATGACCTCGGATACCTGCAGTTCGACGAACCTTTTGCCAAACTCATCAATCAAGGCATGATCCTCGGAAAATCTGCGATTGCTTACATTGGTCCGGATCAAAAAATGTACTCAATGGACATGCTACCTGCTTCTACCGAAGGGTTCCGAGAAGTGCGTATCCTCATTGACTTACTCAACGACGACGACAGCATCCAGCTCGACGCACTCAAAGCTTGGCAGCCGCAATATGCACAACAAGAATTTGTTTGTAATACAGACGGAAAAGTAGTGGTCAAGAGAGAAGTAGACAAAATGTCTAAACGATGGTATAACGTGGTTACTCCAGATGATCTTTGTGAGAAATACGGTGCTGACACCCTCCGAATGTACGAGATGTTCCTAGGGCCGCTCGAACAAAGCAAGCCTTGGGATACCAAAGGAATTACGGGTGTACACGGCTTTCTTAAAAAATATTGGCGTTTGTTTCACCTCAATGGCCAGTTCGAGGTTAGCGATGCCCAACCGAGCCCAGCAGCGCTCAAAACGCTACACAAAACCATCAAGAAACTCACCGATGACCTCGAGCGTTTCTCTTTTAATACGGGGGTGTCTAGCTTTATGATTTGCGTCAACGAACTCACCGAACAAAAGTGTAATAATCGCCACATTCTCGAGCAACTGACCATTCTTATGGCACCTTATGCGCCGCATATCTGCGAAGAAATTTGGTCTCAATTGCAACCGGCATCCTCGAGTATTTTTAATGCAACTTATCCTGTATTTGACGAAAGCTATTTACAAGAATCAAGTTTTGATTATCCGGTTTCGTTTAATGGTAAAATGCGCTACAAGGCCACGCTAGACCTCTCCTTATCTATCGAGGAAGTTCAAGCGCATATTTTGGACAAACCCGAAACTCAAAAATGGCTCGAAGGCAAAACGCCTAAGAAGGTTATTGTGGTGCATGGCAAGATTGTCAATATTGTACTCTAAGCAAAAAGAGAGAGCAAACTAGCAGAATTCTTCACTTCAGTAATGAGGCCTTTGAGTGCCTCGGAGTGCGTATGAATTTGCGCGCCACCTGCAATATAACGCACTTCTGGTGCATCGTTGTGCAGTTGCTTGAAGTACCCGACAATAAAATGTTGGTCAACTGCGGTGAGCCAGCTACTCAACACAACTGTAGGCTTGAGTCTTTCGATGCAATCTACAAGCGAATCGTAAGGTAAACTTTGACCTAAGTAATACGTATAGTGCCCTTTGGAGCGGAGCAAATATTGATAGAAAAGCAAGCCGATTTCATGCCAGTCGTGTTCTGGTAAAAAGAGCAAAACACTTTCTGTAGACTTGGGCGGAATCGGTAGTTTATCGATTTCTGTAATGACCTTTTGACGAATCAGGTTTGAAATGAAATGTTCTTGGGCGGCCGTAATGCTGTTTACCAACCACATGACGCCAATGCGATCGAGGAAAGGAATGAGGTTTTCTGAAAAGGTTGCCTCAAGTCCTTTGTTTTTGATGAGGTCGTTGAGGGTATTTCTGAAGAGTTGTTCGTCGAGTTCAAGAAGCGCTAAAATGAGCTTTTCCTCGGCGTTGTCTATGGAAGAATTGAGTCGGATTTCGGCAACCATGTTGTGGATTGCCGTAGTGCCCATTGTGGCGATTTTCGATATTTTGACGCCTTTTTTGTTCAATAAACTCACATTGAGTAAAAAGGATAAATCTGCGTCGGTGTAGGTCCTGATTTGGGTGTCAGTGCGGTCTGGAATGAGCATTCCGTAGCGCTTTTCCCATATGCGAATGGTGTGGGCTTTGATTCCCGTCAGGATTTCGATATCTTTTATTTTATACTCTGCCATTTGCTATCTAGTCAAACCCTAACAACCTTTAAGATAGATTGTTCGCAACGGCTGCAAAAATAAAAGTTTAAAGTAACTTTGCAAGATGCAAATCAAAAGCGCAGAATTTACTATTTCCAATACCGAGGTCAGCAAGTGTCCGCTAGACGGCAAACCTGAATTCGCATTTATCGGAAGGTCAAACGTAGGTAAGTCCTCGTTGATCAATATGTTAACGTCTAAAAAAGGCTTAGCCAAAACTTCCGGAACGCCGGGCAAAACCCAACTGATCAATCACTTCTTAATCAATGAACATTGGTATTTAGTTGATTTACCAGGCTACGGCTATGCCAAAGTGAGTCGCACACAGCGCAGTTCATTTGAGCGCTTTATTGCAGACTACCTCACCAAGCGCGAAACCCTATTTAATATCTTCGTCTTGCTAGACGCACGCTTAGAGCCGCAAAAGATTGACTTAGAGTTCATGAACTGGTGTGGTGAAAAGGGCTTACCGTTTTCTATGGTCTTTACTAAAATCGATAAGTTATCAAGTACAGCGCTCCAAAAAAACTTAGCGAAATACAAAAAGGAGATGCTCAAGTATTGGGCAGAAATGCCACCTGTATTCACTACTTCAAGTGAGTCTGGTTTTGGCAAAGAGCCGTTACTTAACTACATCGAGCAGATTTTGGCCTAAAGGGCTGCGCACTCTCTTGAATTTTCCTTGCGAATTCCTTACTTTTGCCCAAAAGTATCCGCATTATGGGAAGAGCATTTGAATACCGCAGAGCAGCAAAAGAAAAACGTTGGGACAAAATGTCCAAAATGTTTCCAAAACTAGGTAAAGCCATCACTATGGCCGCTAAAGAAGGCGGCATGGACCCCAGCACCAACGCCAAACTCCGCACCGCTATTCAAAACGCGAAGTCCGAGAACATGCCCAAAGACAATATCGAGTCGGCGATCAAACGCGCCGCTCAAAAAGATATTGCATCTTTTACAGAGGTCAACTATGAAGGAAAAGGCCCTCACGGCGTTTTAGTTTATGTGGAATGTGCCACAGACAACCCAACGCGCACGGTGGCTAACGTAAAGTCTTATTTCAATAAGGCAGGCGGCGCTGTAGTACCGAACGGCTCTATGGAATTCATGTTTGCTCGCAAAAGCGTTTTTGAAATCGCCAAAACCCCAGAAATTGACCCTGAAATGCTAGAGCTAGAGCTCATCGATGCTGGTTGCGAACAAATTGACGTCGAAGAAGAACACATTGTTGTTTACGGCGACTACACCTCATTTGGTACCATCGCCAAAGCACTCGAAGACATGCAAATTGAAGTTCAAAAATCTAGCCTCAAGCGCATACCAACGAGCCCTGTTGAATTCTCCGAAGAACAGTTAATAGACATCGAAAAAATGCTCGACAAAATTGAAGACGACGACGACATCCAGCAGGTCTTTACCAATATTGCCTAAACTAAATACTAAAAACGCAATTTTTGCGTTATAACGCCTTTCATTGTTCATGCGCTCAAGCCTTTACTTTATACTGACATCGCTGTTGCTCCTATTGTCATGGGCTTGTTCTACAGAAAACAACACTCCCCTCAATCGTTTTTATCACCAAACTACGGCCAAATACAACGGCCATTTCAATGCCAAAGAATTACTTCGCGTTTCATTAAAGACCTACCACGACGGACGCAAAGAAGATTTTTATGCTTTGCTTCCTGTGTTCCCGGTACCCAATGAGAAAGAAGTCAAAGGGATGCTGCCGGCAATTGATACCGCTGTTGTCAAATGTGCAAAAGTGATCCTCAATCACAGCATGCCCACCGCAGAAAACATGTTCTACAAAACGGTAGAATACAACAAATGGATCGATGAAAATTGGCTCACTGTCGGCGAAGCCTATTTTTACAGACGAGACTACTCAAAAGCCCTTGACAACTTTCAGTTTGTGAAGCGCTTTTTTGAAAAAGATCCAAGTTCTTACATTGCCAGTCTCTGGATTGCCAGAATTTATATCGAACAGCGCAAATATGCCGATGCCAAACTCATTCTAGATGCGCTCAACGAACGCGCTGAAATCCAAAATGATAAGCAGTTCACAGATTACATTCCATTTTTGCGCAAGAAAAATCCCGAAGCTGGGCCTCAGATGTCCAGGACGTTGCAATTTGAAATTCATCGCGCCTATGCCGACCTCGCTCTTCGTCGCAGAGAATACGACGTCGCTATTGAAGGTCTAGAAATGGCTATTCAAAAATGCCCTAACGCCAAAGAGAAAACGAGGTTGCACTACATTTTAGCTCAGGTATACCAACAGCAAAATAAATTACCCGAAGCAGCTACGCACTACGGCAAAGCTTACAGGGCAGCTGCAGCGCCCGACATCGCGTTCAATGCGCGTCTCAATCGCGCCATCGTTAGTGGAGACGAACGCCTTATGGCCGATCTCCAAAAAATGCTGCGCGATGCTAAAAACGCGACTTTTAAAGACCAGATTTATTACGCAATGGCGCTCATGGAGCTCAATAAAGGCAACAAGCCCCTTGCTAAATCTCACCTGACCTCATCCGCATTTTATTCCAATAACAACAAACGCCAGCGCGCTCAGTCATATGAGAAGTTAGGAGATATCTCGTTTCAAGAAAAGAATTTCGTTAACGCTCAAAAATATTACGATTCAAGTGCTCGCTTCATCACCGACGATTATCCGAATGGTGAGCAAATTAAAAGCAAGGCAACGAAGTTAGCTGACTTAGTAAAAGCGATCGAAATAGCGCAATTCGAAGATTCTGTCCAAAAGATTGCCGCCCTCTCGGAAAAAGACCGTGAAGATTTTCTCAAAGAGACACTCAAGCAAATCAAGCGAGATGAGCAACGCCGCAAAGAACTTGAGGCTGCCAAATTGCTCGCGCTCCAACAGAGCCAGCCGACAAATACAAATGCCAATAGCAACAAGTTTATTTTCAACAACCCTAAATTGCGCGAAGAAGGCTACAATGAGTTTCGTAAAAACTGGGGTATTCGAGAAAATACCGATGACTGGCGCCGCAGTGAGCGCGTTGTTCTGAACGCAAATATCTCAGTTCAAGACCAAGATAGCACCCTGTCTCAAGCTTCTTCAAATCAAAAAGACTCCCTTTCAGTTGAAAGCCTCATGAAGAATATCCCGCTCACACCAGAAGCACTCAAAGCATCTCAGGAGCGTTTGTTAGAGGCGCTTTATACCTCGGGCGTCTTGTATAAAGAAATTCTCAACGAAACAGAACTAGCGGCAGCTCAATTTCTCGCCATCCTAGATAAAAATCTAGACCACCCTACAGACCTTTCTGCAGCATTCCAGTTGTTCAAAATTTACGAAACGACCTCCGATGCCGACAAATACCGTCAATACATTCTCAAGAAATATCCAAGTTCCGATGCGGCAAAGTATTTCAAGGACCCAGATTTTTATGTCAAGCAAAAATTGAGTGCCCAAAAGGACCAAGAAGCCTATCTTGCATTGCTCAAGAAGTATGACCAAGGATACTTTGCTCAGGTGCAAAGCGCCACTCAACAAATCATAGACAACGACCCTGCCAATGCTTACAGGTCAGAGTATTTGTTGCTCAATGCATTAGCTGTAGGTCAGCAAACCGCAGATAAGCAAGTACTCGTTCCTCTTTTGCAGCGCATCATCGACGAAAAACCAAAATCGGATCAAGCTACTCGTGCCAAAGAAATGCTTGAAATCCTGAAAAAAGGGTACTCTAAATTTGAGGTAACACAGGCAGCCAAAGCGCAATCTATTTTTGTCGACATTCCAAATGTCCCTCAATATGTCATCGTTTTGCTCGACGAAGATGAAGACGCCGACGATCTGCGCACAGCAGTTGCTAATTTTTCTACCAAAGCCTTTAAAACAGCAAAGGTGAAAGCAAGCGTTAAAACTACCCTCGACGAAAAGAATTTTGTACTTGTGGCCGAATTCCCTACAACCAAAATTGCATGGGATTTCCTCAATGCCTATAAGGCCGGAGCTGAGTATTTAGATGACTACCAAAACAATAAAATTTTCATTATCAATCAAGAAAATTTGAAAAAGTTGATAGAAACCTCGAAATTTGATGAATATAAAGGATTTTTCATCGACAATTACTAAGCAACATGCTAAGAAAAGACATTTTCGGAGGTTCTCAACAACCTGACAACACAGACCGCACGAACCGCATTATTGCCGGTACAGAAATCAACGGAGACCTCACTTCCGACACAAACATTCACCTAGAAGGTGAGGTGAACGGCAACGTTTCTTGCGCCGGACGCGTTATCATCGGTACTTCGGGTAAAATCAATGGCAACCTTGTTTGTGTAAACGCTGAAATCGATGGCGCCATGGACGGTCAGCTTATGGTAGAAAACCTTTTGGTCTTGCGCTCAACTGCGCGCATCAAAGGCGATATTCAAACCATGAAACTCCACATCGAAGAGGGGGCCTTTTTCGAAGGCGCATGCGTAATGCGCGCTGGTGTCAGCACACCTAAGCTCGACACAGAGGCTGCTTTCAATGACTAAAAAAGACGGTTCTAACAATGCTTACCTTAAACTGAGTTCGGCCGCATTTCAAATGGCTGCTGTCATTGGCGGTTTTACTTGGCTGGGTACTTTTCTCGATAAGCAGTTCCATACATCAACGGTTTTTACAATTGTGCTTGCCCTGTTGGGGGTGGGTATAGGTCTATATCTCATCATCAAAGAAGTGAATTCGCTGAACCGTGAAGACTAGTTCAAAAAAGCAACTTACTCCTTGGTCTTATTTGGCCACGCTAACGGCTGTTCATGTCGTCTTTTTGTTACTTGCCTTGATGCAGGTTTTTAAACTGCCCATGCATCAAGTATGGAGTGTCCAACTCACCTCGATTTTACTGATCGTCATTTCAGCAGCCATTTTATTTGTGCGTAATAATGGCGAGCAAACTGCCCAGACTTTTCGATTTCTGATCATAAGTGTTACACAGTTGTTGGGTTATCTTTCAACTAGCTTAGCGCTGATCTACACCAATCAAAGCGTAGCGCTCGTATTGTACCTTTTAGGGCTTTCCTTGAGTGTCCTGATCCTTCAGACAAGCTATTTAGTCAGAAGACTAAAATGAGCGCATAAAACCTAGTAAAAGTTTGGCGAGGGGTTCAAAGGCCGCATAACTCAATTCTTCGGCTTTGTCGTGGATATCGTGATAATGTTTATTTGGCCCCATCGTGTATACAAAAAATGCTGGCACACCACTTTCTGTAAAGAAATAATGATCAGAATTAGCAGCTGGCCCTCGTGCTTTGACTTGAGTCAGAAAGTTTCCGTCCTCGTTCATTTCGACCAAGCGATCAAATTCTGTTTTGAAAAGGGTTGCATTTACAACTGTAATGCCCTCTTCTCCGCTGCCCATGATATCAGTATTGAGCAGAAATCGAATTTGAGATAGTTTGAAGAGCGGATGATTTACAAAGTAATTTGATCCAACGAGCCCTGCTTCTTCGCCACCAAATGCAATGAAAACATAATTAAAGTTCGGGTTGCGTTTAATACTCAATTCTTTTGCGAGATACAGCAGCATCCCGACCCCAGAAGCGTTGTCATTGGCACCAGGGAAATAGGTGTCTTTACCCATCTTTCCGAGGTGGTCGTAATGTGCGGTAATGACTAAATAAGGTTTTTTCTTTGCCTGTTGGGCAGCAGGCAGATAGCCGATCACATTACTTGAGGTGAATTTTGGATTGAAAAATGCTTCTAAGTGGATGAACGCACTTTGTGGTTTGTTGGACAAAGCAGATGCTAGAACTTGAAAAGCAGGGTAAGGACTTGCTTCTTGACTCACAGACCAAGTGAGCTTGCTAGAGGTAAGTTCTATTGTTGCTGCAAATTTCTGGAGTTCTTGAAGCCTAGCTTGTAATACTTTGTTGGTGTCACCGCCAAAACCCGAGGTCTGGACTACCAAGATGCGATCAGCGGGGCAAGGTTTAAAAGCATTGACACTTCTGTATAAAGTAGCGGTATTGCAATAAACGAGGTTAAAAAACTGAGGCATTACGCCAGCAGACGACGGTGCAACAAGGTAATCTAAACCCGGACGCAGTGTGTCTTCACCGATTGCAATTGTGCACGCTCCTGGAAAAGTTTGGACGGGTAGGGTAAATGGCTGTTGGAAATTTTTATTGAAGGGTTTGAGACCTATTTTATTGAATTCTACAGCAATTAAATTAGCAGCTAAAATTCTTCCACCATCGACGTAACCTCTACCCGCAAATTCAGGTGAACAGAGTTTGGCGATGGTTTCTCTGTAAGGATATGTTTGACTATATCCTAGAAGAAACAAGAAGCAAAAAATGAAACTATGCGCCAGTCGCATAGCGGCGACAGATTTTGTAGATGAAATCCTCGACAATTTCTGACTCGGTGTCCCAGTTGAAAGTTTGAGAGAGCTCTGCAAGCATATTGCGGGCAGCGTCCATGGAAGCTAATTGGTCCAGCTGTTTGATATTGCTCGAGAAATCGTCTGACGAACCGTCGAAGAGTTCATTGATAAATTGTAGCTTTTCATTGAGCGTAAATGCGCCAATGAGGCTTTCAAGAGGGAAAACACTGCGGTTGTCGCGGATGTTGGCTTCCATTTCTGCCATCCAGATGGGTTGGTCTGCGGAGAATTCAGGTTCCCAGTTTGAGGCTTGAGCACTTGGACTCTCGGTAGGTTCTTCTAGAAGTTCGTGTACGATTGGTTCTTCAATTACTTCTTCTGGAAGTGGGGTTTCTTCTTCACGTGGAGTTTCTTCTTGAATTTCGATCACCTCTTCATCTGCGGTTTCAATGGCATCAGGCATTTCTATGACCTCTTCTAATTGCTCAACAGCTTCTACAGTTTCGTTTTGCACTTCTTCGTCTTCAAGTTCAACTTCGTCTTCGAGTTCCTCTTCGATTTCGTCATTGAAGATCGCTTCATTTGAATATTCGCTTTCGTCATTTGCAAAAGTGACCTCAAATTCAGGTGCAGGCGCTGGCTCATCGATTGCGCCAAATAAATCAATGGGTGTTTCGATTTCAGGTTGGCGCAAACTAGCCGAAATAACCGGTTCTCTAACCCCTAAAACATTGGTTTCGTATATTTTATAGCGCAAGATGATCATGCGCTCGTATAGCTCTTTGGCGTCCTCAACTAATAATTCCATGTCTTCTGGAGAGAGCTGCCCAGATTCAAGTTTGTCTACACCAGTTTGGAGGTGTCCGAGAATTGTTTTGATCATTAGAGAAGGACTTTTTTCTGACATTGCTTATATCTTATTAATTTCGTGCAATTGGCGGCACGTTGCACCACCGAATCAAAATTAGAAAACATTTCACAATCTCATTCAACAGCACTATGTTTTTAGAGCAATTTACCAAAGAAAACGGTCAACAAGGATGGATAGAAGTGATTTGCGGCTCTATGTTCTCTGGCAAAACAGAAGAACTGATTCGCCGATTGCGACGCGCGGCATTTGCCAAGCAAACCATTTTACTGGTCAAACCGCGTATCGATGACCGCTATGCAACAGAAGCGGTTGTGAGTCATCAAGGACAGCGTCTTGAAGCCAAACGCCTTGCTTCTGCAGCAGAAGTGCTTGAATCCTGGGACGGCGAACAAATAGTAGCGCTCGACGAAGCCCAGTTTTTTGATGAGGCGGTCATACAAGTCTGTACAGATTTAGCCAATAAAGGAGTGCGTGTCATTGTCGCAGGCCTCGACATGGACTTCAAAGGCATTCCTTTTGGACCTATGCCTCACCTAATGTCGATAGCAGAATACGTAACCAAGGTACATGCGGTTTGTGTACATTGCGGAAAATTAGCACAGTTCTCGCACCGAACTGTTGCTCAGACAGAACAAGTTTTAGTGGGGGCGGTAGAAAAATACCAACCGCTTTGCCGAAGCTGTTATCAAAAAGCGCTCTCATGAAACTCCATCTTTCTCAAGCAGCATTTTGTGAAGTCATTCATGCCCGTTTGCTAGGCACGGCCTGCGATTTACCGCTTCAAGAAGTGATTTACGATTCGCGTAAAATTACGCGCTCAGAAGGCGTTGTTTTCTTTGGTTTAAATGGGCCAAAGCGAAAAGGTATAGACTTTGTTTCAGATGCATATCAAAAGGGGATTCGCTTTTTTGTTTTGGAGGAGGCGCCAAAAGACATCAAATCAGATGCGCGCTATTTTATAGTCGATGATGTCCTTTTAGCACTCCAAAATCTAGCGGTGTTCCATCGCCAAAGAATTAAATATCCAATTCTTGCCATAACAGGAGCTATAGGAAAAACGACCGTTAAGGAATGGATATATCATTTATTGTCTGGGCAACTTAAGGTATTGCGCAGTCCGAAAAGTTACAATTCTCAGTTGGGTGTTGCCATTTCGCTCTTGGAGCTCCCTGTAAATGGCGAGCTGGCCCTTATAGAGGCAGCCTTTACTAAGCCAGGTGAAATGCAGCGCTTGCGCACCATGATAGCGCCAAATTTTGCGGTGATCACCACCAAAAAAAATGGATTCCGTCATGAATTCGGCTCAGAAGAGGCCTACTTACAAGAACTAAAGCAATTAACAATTGGCTGCGAATGGGTCCTAGATGGCGATCAGTTAACTGACTTCACCGCTCCTGATTCAGAAAATTTAATGGCACAAATCCCATTTAAAGATCCTGTGCGCATACACAACGCGAAAGTTGCAATTACATGTGCACTTCGATTTGGGAGCTGCTCCATTGAAGCCGTAAGTCAGTTGCCTAAGCTAGCGAATCGCCTCGAAACTTTTGAGGGGGTTAATGGCGCAACGCTGATCAATGATTCCTACACTTTAGATGTTTTAGCTTTTGAAGGCGCTCTCGCCTTTTTGAAGTCAGTTTCTAAAGACAAGCAAGCATTGGTTTGTTGCCTGCTCAATGAAAACCAATTGCATTTAAAAGCTGAGATTACTGGTTTATTGCAAGCCAATCACATTGAACACTTTTACATTTGGACTACGCTTCCTGCTCAGCTACCTGAAATTGCAAATCAAGTTGTCCTGATCAAAGGAAATCAGCAGCTCACAGAAGCTTTGCTGTCCAAATGGAAAAGAAAATCACATAGTACAGTAGTTCGTTATGATTTATCTGCACTTGAGCACAATTTGAAACAATATCAACAGAACTTAGCGCCTACCACCCGCATTCTTGCTATGGTGAAAGCTCAAGCTTATGGCGCAGGTATAGAGCAGGTGGCTCAACAACTCATTGCCGGAGGCGTCAATTATTTTGGCGTAGCCTATGCCGATGAGGGCGTTTTGCTCAGACAAGCTGGAGTTACTTTGCCTATTCTCGTTATGAATGCAGCGCCTGGAAGTTTTGAAAGCTGTATTGAATATCATTTAGAGCCGGCTATTTATAGCCTCGGACATCTCGATGCCTTTATTCGCGCTTTGATTGCCCAACAAATTCAAGCTTACCCGATTCACCTGAAATTTGACACAGGCATGCATCGCTTGGGTTTTTTGCCACAACAAACCAAGCAGGTGCTTCAAACTTTAAGTGCACAGCCAGAGGTTTGCGTCAAGAGTGTATACAGCCATATGGCCTGCGCAGACGAACCGCTGCACCCAATGAATGCCATGCAAATTGCAAGTTTCCAAGAAATTTGCAGTGAACTCGAACAAGCGCTCCCGTATTCTTTTCTCAAACACCTTTTGAATTCAGAAGGCGCAGCTCATTTTCCGGAGGCTCAATTTGATATGGTGCGTTTGGGAATTGGTCTTTTTGGGGTCAATCACGACCCTATTTTTGAAGCTAAATTGAAGCCTGTTGTTTCCTGGACAAGCCAGATCTCTCAGCTAAAATCTTTGAAAAAAGGTGATTTTGTTGGCTACGGTTGCTCAGAAGAGTTAGCAGAGGATAGCCAGATCGCAATTATCCCCGTAGGATATGCCGATGGCTATCGTAGAGAACTTAGCAATGGAATAGGTGGCGTGTATATCGATGGGTTGTTTTGCCCTACAATTGGCCGAGTATGCATGGACATGATTATGGTATTAGCACCCCACGCAAGACCAGGAGCCGAGGTTGAAATCATTGGTCAGCATCAACATTTATCTGCCTTTGCTCTTGCGGCAAAGACAATTCCTTATGAAATTCTTACAAGTATCTCACCTCGCGTGCAACGGACCTACTCGATTGATTAAATTTAAGCTCAACCAAAGCCTAAATTCATGAAATATACTTTGTTTTTTCTGATCATTTTTAGTGTTATCAGCGTAGAAGCGCAAGTTCCAAAGACCGAAATAGATACCCTCAAGTACCTGATTGTGCGCAATAATGGGGTAGAATATGTAGGCCAGATTTTGGCCGATGATGGCCGCGAAATCCTATTACTTACTCAAGAATTGGGTAAAATTTATATACCAAAAGCCGATGTCAAGAGTGTTACTTTAGTGGATGTTCAAGCGGACTACCGAGGAGGCGAATATTTGGGTCAAGGCGTATTTACAACGCGATATCAGTTTACAACCAATGCTTTTCCAATAAAAAGGGGAGAGAACTATGCGCTGATCAATTTATATGGTCCCGAAGTTCATTTTGGCCTTCTTCCGAATCTGAGTGTCGGTATCATGGCTACCTGGATTGCCAGTCCGATTGCTTTAGCATTGAAATACACCATCCCGACCCAAAATCCAAAACTCAATTTTGGATTAGGCAGTATTATGGCGTCTTCGGGTTATCTAAATCAAGCAAAAGGTTTTGGCGGGCTTCATTGGGGAATGGCAACCTACGGAACGCGCCGCAGCAACGCTACGCTTTCTTTAGGCTATGTCTATTTTAATTCAGGATTTTCGTTCAACGATCAAAACACCTATTACACGCCGGGCACCTACGCGGCAGTCCTGAGTCAAGGATTTTATAGTTTTCCAATTCCTGAAGTCCTCACTTATGAAAACCAAAACGATGGTTTCAAAGCACCAATAGCTGGTATTTCAGGAATCACCTCAGTAGGTAAAAAAGCAAGTTTTGTCTGGGACCTCATGATCATTGGAGGAAACAAGCGTCAGGTTTATGATTTTCAAGACGTTCAATACTTTTATGATCCCATTACAGGTCAACCAAGTTCGGTCGTCTATGGTGATCCAATCATGCAAGTGAAGAGCACAAATTTTGTTATTATGCCCGGGATGCGTTTTCAAAAAGCGGAAAATAAAGCATTTCAAGTTACCTTAGCAGGTGTCATTGGTAAAAGGGAACAAATCAAAGGTTCAGAATCATCTGTCAATCGCTACTCTTTCCCTGTACCAATGCTCAGTTGGTTTTACAAGTTTTAACAATGGAGACAGTTCAAGATCAATTACTACAGCTAATCAAAGCGAAACTACCGCCCGGCGAGGCCCTTGGGCATATCCTGAGCGAGACTTTGCACATTAGCATGGATGCTGCCTATCGCCGAATGCGCAACGAAACAGCACTTACAATAGACGAACTCAAAAGGCTTTGTAAAACCTTTGATATTTCATTTGACTCACTGATACAGCAGCAGAAAACAAATGTCATTTTCAGATATACACCTTTAAACGCCTACGATTTTTCGTTGGAGTCTTATTTGGAAGGCATTCTCGAAGCCTTTGAGCGCCTGCGCCATCTCGAAGACCCAAAAATCATGCTCACCATCAACAACACGCATTTTTTTCAACTCCTGAATTTTCCGCAGTTGGTGCGTTTTAAGTTGTTCTTTTGGGCCAAGACTCATCTTCAGATACCAGACTACAAGAATGTACTCTTTAAGCATGAAAAAACAACCGAACGAGCATTTGAACTAGGTAAAGCCATCTTACATTCCTATAATACAATTCCTTCCGTAGAAATTTTTGACCCCGAACTAATGCGTGGGTTTTTACGACAGATTCATTACTACTACAAATCGAATCAGTTCGAAGACCCAACCTATGCACTTTTTTTGTGCGACCGTTTGCTGATGTTTTCAGCGCATCTTAGAGAGCAAGCTGATCATGGTAAAAAGTTTATTTATGGCACACAAGTTCCTGCGAATGGCAATCGTTTTGAAATGTATTTAAATGAAACGATCAACGCTGATTCTGCCTTTTACTACGAGAGCAAAGACAAACAGGGACTATTCCTCTCTCACAACATCATGAATTACCTCCAAACTACCGACGCACAATACGTTCAAGATGCAAAGCAGGTGATCGACAAACAGCTCGCTAATTCAAGCTTGATCAGTGTAGTAAATGAAAGGGAGCGCAATAATTTCTTCGTCGATTTCGAGAAAACGATTGGTATGTTTCGCAAGAAAATTGAAGCCGATCTCGATTTCCTTTCTTAGCACTTGCGTTTTTCGCAACTAAGAAGTTGCGTGCTCCGAAATTCAGTTTTGTTCCATACAACAGTAGTGGCAACTTTGTACCATAAAATTGTATGTTATGAAAACAAAAAAATTACAATCGTTCTTTACACTAGTTGCCATTTTGTTTAGTGGTATGGCTAGTTATTTCGCGCAACCAAGTAGCAGTATTGCTGTTGCCAACCCGAATGTGAATGCCCTCACCATTAAACCGGAGTCGGTTGCAAAAATGATGCGCCTTGAATTGATTAAAATCAATAAATACAAAGTCTATGATGAATTCGACATGAACGAAGTCATTAAGGCG
Source organism: Bacteroidota bacterium (assembly GCA_041191505.1). Taxonomy (GTDB): domain Bacteria; phylum Bacteroidota; class Bacteroidia; order Flavobacteriales_D; family Crocinitomicaceae; genus UBA952. The sequence continues at coordinate 50,385 of JBEEOT010000001.1, forward strand.
AAGGAAGAATACAAGGTGGGTTGTTATGGTCAAGCCTGCTTGGCTAAATTAGGAGAAGAACTCAAAGTAGATTACGTGATGTCTGGCTCAATAGACGGGCTCGGCAACAAAATTGTTGTGACGGTTAAAATTATTGATGTCAAAGCGCAAGGCCTTTATAAATCTTCAGTGCGTGAATTCGACAATCAAGAGTTAGAGGTGCAGCGCATGATAGAAATTGTTTTAGCTGAAATGCACGGTCTAACCATAGATAAAGTACTATCTGATCGTTTGTCTTTCAAAAATGAAGTGATCACTTCTAACAATGTGGGTAAAATCAACAATTCTGGTCCGCGCATCGGAGCGGCGGTCCTGACGGGTTCTGTTGCTGAATTTGCCATGCGTTCTGAACAATACGGAGGCCTCGGCATTCAACCCTTTACTTCAATGATTGGTTACCAAATTGAAGGGCAGTATGTCGGCACAGAGAACTTCTCTGCCTTGGTCGAAGGAATCGTTAATGTTTCAGGCTTGGAACAAAGTCAATTTATTCCTTCATTTTCCTTACTCAATGGCTTCCGTTTTGGGAAGGCAAACTGGGAGTTTGCTTTTGGCCCAAGATTCGGAATTTCGTCCACATCAAATGGCTACCTCGACACGAAAGGCACCTATGGTGAAGCAGGCGCATACTACAATACCCAAGAATGGGCAGCTAATAATTTTACAGATGCAAATGGTGTAATCATTACTGACCCAGGATTTGAAAGACACTTTGACAAAGACGGCACCAAAAGATTGAGCACTTCATTCTTGATTGCTTTTGGTCGCACTTTTCAAGCCGGAGCGCTCAATATCCCAGTGAATATATTCTATAGTTCACAAAAAGGAGGCGGGTTCTTAGGCGTCAATATGGGCTTCAATGTGCAAAAAAGTAAGCAGCCAATTAACAAAACAACAAGTCCACAAAGATATTACTAGACCATTTTTTCTCATATGAAAGCACATTTACTCTTCAAACTGTGTTTCGCATTAGCGCTCTGCTTCTTAGGAAGTCAGGGCGTTTCTGCGCAAGCACCAAACACGAGCACACCTACCTCTGACACTACAAAATTTATCATCATCAAAAACGATGGAAACGAATATGTAGGTCTGATCCTCTCCGACGATGGCCGTGAGGTACTCATTGAAACCAAGTCTTTGGGTAAAATTTATATCCCAAAAAGCGATATCAAATCGATGCGCCCTATTGACTACGCCGAAGATGTGGCTAAAGGCGAATTCAACAGCGCTGGGGTGTTTACCACGCGCTACCAGTTCACCACCAATTGTTTCCCGATTAAAAAAGGCGAGAATTATACAATGTTGAACCTTTATGGCCCAGAGGTACATTTTGCTGTCCACAAAGACTTTTCGGTTGGTATTATGTCTACCTGGATAGGTTCTCCACTTGCACTGGCCTTAAAGTACACACGTGGTACGTCTAATCCAAAAATCAATTATGGTGTCGGAACACTCATTGGCACTTCAGGATACCTCAATCAAGGCAAAGGATTAGGAGGTTTACATTGGGGCATGATCACCTACGGTGATCGACGAAATAATGCGACACTCTCTTTAGGGTATGGTTATTTTAACAACCAAACGCCGGGTCGTCCAATTTACGTTTCGGGCACTTACCCTGGAGACGTAGCGCAATATAATCTGCCTTTACAAGAGAACAGTGTCAATAAATTCAAAGCCATGGCCCCAATTATTGGCTTAGCGGGTCAGGCAAAAGTCGGCAAGAAAGCAAGTTTCATTTATGATTGTATGTTCATTATTGGAGAAACATCTTGGAGCTATACAGATCAAAGTGTAGATCGACAATATGATTATTTAACCTGGACATATACTCAAACAGTTGTTAGCCCGGCGATTAAAAAAACTAAAATCACGAATCAAAATTTGCTTATCGTGATGCCAGGGATGCGCTTTCAGAAAAATGAGAACAGGGCATTTCAAGTCAGTTTGGCCGGTGTGATTGTACCTGGAGAGTTTTCATTCCCATTGCCAATGGCGAGTTGGTTTTTTAGGTTTTAACCAGTTAGTCATTCCACTATGAAATTTCATTTTTTTTAATCCATTTTAAATTAGTTCAATATGAAAGTAAAACTTCGTTTTTCATACTTGCTTCCTATTTTGTACTTCTTACTAGGAAGTTTTCAATTACGTGCGCAAGTACCTAACACAAGCTCACCTTCCTCGGACACCACAAAATTTATAATCGTCAAAAATGATGGCAGCGAATATGTTGGTCTGATTCTATCTGACGATGGCCGCGAGGTATATATCGAAACCAAATCATTGGGTAAAATTTATATCCCGAAGAGCGATATCAAATCAATACGCCCCGTAAACTACACCGAAGATGTTGCCAAAGGGGAATTCAGCAGTGCGGGTGTGTTTACAACGCGCTACCAATTCACCACCAATTGTTTCCCAATCAAAAAAGGAGAGAATTACGCGATGGTCAACTTATATGGCCCCGAGGTCCATTTTGCGGTCCACAAAGATTTTTCGGTAGGAGTTATGTCAACCTGGATTGGCTCGCCAATTGCACTTGCCTTTAAGTATACGCGTGGTACGTCGAATCCAAAAATCAATTTTGGTGTTGGCACATTGTTGGGTACTGCAGGTTACCTTAATCAGGGAAAAGGATTTGGGGGTTTACATTGGGGCATGATCACCTTTGGTGACCGACGCAACAATATCACCATTTCTGCAGGTTACGGTTATTTCAATGATGGGTATTACAGTATAAAGGAGAAAGCATGCTATGTGCCCGGAACATATGCTGCTGTGAATGGTGTATTAGCTCCTTATCCAATTCAAGGCAACAAAGAGATCACCTCAGGTTTCAAAGCCGAAGCACCTATTATAGGTTTCGCAGGTCAAGCAAAAGTAGGCAAGAAAGCCAGTTTCATTTATGACTGTATGTTGATTATGGGTAGAAGAGAAGTTAAATATGGTTATCAATCGTTTCAATATCAATATAACCCTATTACTTGGGATATAGAGTCTGTAACGATAGGCGAGTGGCAAGATCTTTCTGCGATTAGAACTACAAATACGCTCATATTGATGCCAGGAATGCGTTTTCAAAGGAGTGAAAACAAAGCTTTTCAAATCAGTTTGGCAGGGGTTATTATTCCGGGCGATATTTCATTCCCATTGCCGATGGCAAGTTGGTTTTACAGGTTTTAGCATTTTTGCACTGACTTTTTGGACATATCTTAGGTTATAGCTAGTTTTACTTATTCATTGAAACATAATTGAAATCTCATGAAATTACGACTTAGTATTGCTCACTTACTTCCTGTTTTATGCTTCTTACTGGGAAGTTTTCAATTACGTGCACAAGTACCCAACACCAGCACACCAACCTCAGACACTACAAAATTTATTATCGTCAAAAATGATGGCAATGAATACGTAGGGCTCATCCTTTCCGACGATGGCCGCGAGGTTCTTGTCGAGACGAAATCATTAGGTAAAATTTACATTCCTAAAAGTGATATCAAATCGATGCGCCCCATAGACTACGCCGAAGATGTGGCTAAAGGTGAATTCAGCAGTGCGGGTGTGTTTACAACCCGCTACCAGTTCACTACCAATTGCTTTCCGATCAAAAAAGGGGAGAATTATGCCATGGTTAACCTCTATGGCCCAGAAGTACATTTTGCGGTTCACAAAGATTTTTCGGTCGGCATAATGTCTACCTGGATAGGTTCGCCAATTGCACTCGCCATGAAATACACGCGAGGTACGTCTAATCCAAAAATCAATTATGGAGTTGGCACATTGTTAGGAACTGCTGGTTACCTCAACCAAGGAAAAGGATTTGGTGGCTTGCATTGGGGAATGATTACCTACGGCGACCGCCGGAATAACGCTACGCTTTCGGTTGGTTATGGGTACTTCAATGATGGGTACAAATATTCGTATCAACAAACCATCTATAAACCAGGGACCTATGTGTCGCTAGATGGTTCTATGCCATTACTTACAGCACAGGGCACAGAATTGGTAAATGGAAGTTTATTTAGGGCCCCGATCATTGGTTTAGCGGGCCAAGCAAAAGTGGGTAAAAAGGCGAGCTTTATTTATGATTGCATGTTGATCATGGCAACATCAGGAAGTAGTCAAGAAGTAGACTACCAATACGACCAATTTGGGTGGCAATTGCAACAGGTTGTGGTAGGCGAGTATAAAAAACAATATCAAAATATATTAGTTGTCATGCCAGGCATGCGTTTTCAGCGCAGTGAGAGCAAGGCGTTTCAAGTAAGTTTAGCAGGTGTTATTATTCCTGGAGACCTCTCTTTTCCATTGCCAATGGCTAGTTGGTTCTATAGATTTTAAACGCTTTGGTTGTTTCTCTTTTTATTTTTCAATCGTGGTGGCTGTCTATCTTGGCAGCCTCACTTTTTTTGTTACTGATACTCATTTTTATTCGCCGCCGCATTGAAACCTCGCGTCGAAATCAAGTAAGATTAGAGGTAAAAATTGCTGAGCGCACCAAAGAAATTCGCCTTCAAAAGACGAAAATTGAAGAGCAAAAGCGACTTCTAGAAGAAGAGAAATTTAAGGTAGAGGAGCAACAAGCACTCTTACAACGAGAAAAAGACCGCACAGAACAATGGCTCCTCAACACCTTGCCTTCTGAGGTAGTGATAGAACTCAAGAGAAACGGTAAAGTAAAGGCCCAAGCCTTCAAACAAGTATCCATCATGTTTACGGATGTAGTTGGCTTTACTCGAATTTCTGAATCCATGGCCCCGAGTCGCATAGTTTCTAAGCTCGATATCCTGTTTCAGAAATTTGATGAGATCATTCAGGCCAACAATCTTGAGAAAATCAAGACCATTGGAGATGCCTATATGTGTGCCGGAGGTGTTCCTGTAGAGAATTCAACAAATCCGATTGATGCTTGTTGCGCAGCGTTGCAAATTCAGGCCTTCATGGATAAGCTCAAATATGAAGCAATTGCCGATCACGAAGATTACTGGGAAATCCGATTGGGCATCAATACAGGGCCTGTCATTGCCGGAATCATCGGCAATATTCGATTGGCTTACGACGTTTGGGGATCTTCAGTGAACCTCGCTCAGCGCATGGAAATGCTCGGCGAACCCGGTAAAGTTACCGTCACGGGCAATACATTTCAGCACATCGAACCCTATTTTGAGTGTGATTACAAGGGCAAGGCACTGACCAAATCTCGCACGAAGGTAGACATGTATGTGGTACAGCGCATCAAGCCTGAACTTTCTGTAAACGGCGAAGGGCTTATACCAAACTCTCGTTTTGAAGAAATAAAAAAACTACACCATTATAGCTCCATCAAATATTACAAGACAGAGCATCACGTGATGGGAATTCTCCAAAAGAACTTAGCGTCGAGCCTTTACTATCATTCTATTCATCACACCAAAGACGTCGTCAAATCCGTTGAGCGCATAGCATTGCTAGAGGGTGTCACCGATGAGGGCTTGTTTTTACTTAAAACAGCCGCGATTTTCCACGACGCGGGCTTCATTGAACAGTACGACCACAATGAAGCAATTGGCGCACGCATGGCACAAGAAATCTTACCGAAATACGGCTACACCGAACAGCATGTGAGAACCATTGTGGAGCTGATCCATGCAACCGAGATTCCTCATAAACCCATCAATAAACTTCAAGAGATTATTTGCGATGCGGATTTAGATTATCTAGGCCGAGATGACTTTGAAACGATTGCCGATAAATTGAGACAAGAGCTTACAGAAATGGGCAAGTTGCAATCGAGAAAAGAATGGGATGAAATACAAGTGAGGTTCTTAAAACAGCATCAGTACTTTACAGCTACTGCCAAAGAGCTACGTCAAAAAAAGAAAGAAGAAAACCTTCAAGTGGTGATAGACCGCTTGGCTCTTGATGCCTATACCGATTGATCTATAAAAAGCGGCCGTTTCGTTGCTTTGGCGATGGTTTTTTAGACTTAGCCTCACCAATGTTGTAGCCATACGACAAGTTGAATATGGCCCGATTCAAAGTGCCGGGGCTCATGATGCGTTGGTCATATAAATACGCGATTTCTAAAGCATGGGGGCCATCCCAGTCAAATCCTAAACCAACACTCCAACGAATGCGGTTGAGGTGATACCCTTGCTGGCCTTCCAAGGGGCCGGTAAAAAATTCCATGGATGCCTGCGGCAGAAGCACAGATTTTTTGATATCGTAAACGATACTTGGCTTGAGGCGAAAAGCCTCGCCAAATTCAGGCTCATAATTAGCCGCAAGTCGATTGGTTGTAAATTGGTAGCGGCCTCTCAAACCCAATTGGAAGCGTTCTAAATCATAATTGGTTTGCACATTGACATTTAATCGGTGCTGAAAAGTAAAGTTCCCCTCCTCTGTACGGCTGCCGATGTAGCGGTAATCTACAGACGGACGAATGTATTTGTTGAGTTTATATTTGTATGAGATTTGCGGAAAGAAGGTCTGAACTCCACCTGCACCGCTTCGGGTGGTGAGGTCAAATGCTAAGCTTTGTGTTTTGTCTATTTTATAACCAACACCTACCTCATTCCATACTTGAAAAACTGTGCTATTTTGACCACGAACTCCAAAGGTGAGCAGTAAAAATATAAGGACAATAACGCGCATTCTTATCGAATAACGGTGATTTCACCTAAATTTTTTACCTCGTTTTTGCCGATCGTAACAGAGTAAAGTTCAGTTGGCTCTTTGGTGTAATAATCGTCGTCATTATTGGTGATGGAATTACCCGTATGAAAAACTTCGTTGTAGGCGTAAATTGTGTAAGTACCAGGGAATAAATAATTAAAGCTGAAGCTGCCGTCGTAATTGCACTCCACTTTGTCATCAAAAATGCTGTCTTGCGTGCCGTAAACGATATAAACATCCTCAGTAGCTCCGGGGTAACTTACTGTCTGAGCTAATGCTCCATTGATATAAAGCTTTTCATTGACCGTCAATTTGCCAGTTATTGTACTTCGGCCACCTTGCCCTTCAAACTTTTTACACCCGGCAATTGTTAGAGCGAATAAACCTATTGTCAAAATAAGAGAAAGTCTTTTCATTTCTTTTTTTTGGCAATGTTAACAAAAAAACAACTTTTCTCGACTTCTTGCGTCTGTTTGTTTGGATAAAAATTGTTATTTCAGTAATATTGGTCACGCTAAACCGAGCTAAATGAAACACTTACTACTCTCCTTGATATTTTGTCTCCCTCTATTTGCTTTTTCACAGGTTGTTATCAATGAATATTCGTGTTCGAATGTAACTGGCCCAACGGATGCCTACGGTGAAAGAGAAGATTGGGTTGAGCTTTACAATACCACCGGAGCAACAGTAGATTTAACGGGTTGGTACCTCTCAGACAAAGCCACGAACCTTACCAAATGGCAAATTCCCAGTGGCAACATTAACGCCAATGGTTTCAAAATGGTGTTTTGTTCCAAGCGCAATCTCGTGAATGGCAACCAATACCACCCCAATTTCAATTTATCTCAAACAGACGGCGACTGGATTATTCTCTCAAATCCATCGGCTGTAGTAGTAGACTCATTTAAAATAGTCCACCTGACCAAATCCAATCACTCTGTTGGGCGTTCGAGCAATGGGGCCATTGATTTCAAGCTATTTACAACCCCAACCCCAAATGCGAACAACACTGGTGGTGTTAATTTTTACCCGCCAAAACCAGTCTTTAGTTTGGCACCTGGTTTTTACACAGGTGCACAAACAGTCACCATTACTTGTGCCGACCCAACTGCAACAATTCGTTACACCTTAGATGGTTCAGATCCAACCGCAACTTCTACAGCCTACAATGGCCCTATTAATATACCCTCTACCAAGGTTTTACGCGCCACGGCATTCGGAACAACATTGTCCTCTTTTACGGAAACCAATACCTATTTTATTAATGTGAATCATACGATTCCTGTTGTTTCTGTTTGTAGCCAAGGCGTCTACTCTTTAGTGGCCAACGGCAGTCAGAATCCACCAAACCGCATCGGATCTTTTGAACTTTTTGAACAAGATGGTTCCTTTATTGATGAATCCGAGGGTGATTTTAACAAGCATGGCAATGACTCTTGGGCATATGCTCAACGAGGTTTTGATTTTGTTTGCAGAGACCAATACGGTCATAATGGAGACCTTGACCACGAAATTTTTCCTGAAAAAAATCGAAACGATTTTCAACGCGTGATTTTGAAACCAGGAGCCAGTGATAACTATCCTTTTGAGCAGGGCGCACACATTAGAGATGCATTTATCCATACGCTTTCAATTCGCGCCAACATGAAACTCGATGAGCGCACTTGGCGTCCGGCAGTTGTGTATCTAAATGGTAGTTTCTGGGGAGTTTATGAAATTCGTGAAAAGGCCGATGACCACGATTACGCCGATGAATATTACAGTCAGGATAAATACAACATGCATTACCTCAAAACCTGGGGTGGCACATGGCAAGAATATGGTGCTCCAAATGCCCAACCAGCTTGGAATTCACTTCGCAATTATATTTTAACCAACAACATGGGGAATGCGGCCAACTTTAATTACGTTGACTCTTTACTCAGTTGGAAATCACTTTCTGACTACTTCATGATCAATTCCTACACGGTCAATCAAGACTGGCTTAATTGGAACACTGCTTGGTGGCGAGGCCTCGACACTACAGGAGATCACAAAAAATGGGGTTATGCGCTTTGGGATATGGATGCTACGTTTGGCCATTATATCAATTATACCGGAATTCCAGATCCAAGTGCCAATGCCGACCCTTGTAACGCAGAAAACTTACCAAATCCAGGTGGTCAAGGGCATACAGATATCCTTGAAAAGTTGATCAACGAAAATCCGATCGTAGAGCAGTACTATATTACCCGCTACATCGACTTAATCAATACCTCGTTCAGTTGTGCAAGTATGCTAGCCTTACTAGATAGTATGGTCAACGAAATTGATCCTGAAATGACCGCACATTGCGCGAAGTGGGGAGGTAGCTATAGCGGTTGGCAATCGCGCGTTACACAACTGCGCAATTTTATCAACCAGCGTTGCTTGGCTCTGGAGCAAGGCCTCATAGATTGCTACCAGCTTTCAGGGCCCTTTGCAGTAACCTTTGATGTCACCCCAGTAGGCGCCGGAACTATTCAAGTAAATTCTGTAAATCCTCCGAACTATCCATGGGCAACCACCTATTTTGGAGGAATTCAAACATTACTTGAGCCCAATGCTAATCCTGGTTTCGTGTTCAGTCACTGGACCGTCACAACGGGCCCATTAGGTTTACCTAGCACAACTGCAAGCAATTTTATCAATATCAACGGTCCAGAAACCATTGTTGCGGTCTTTATTCCTGACGTACCAGATGTAGATGCTGATGGCTGCTTGAATGTAGATGAGAACCTCGTTGGAACAGACCCATCTAATCCAGATACCGATGGCGATGGCGAAAACGATTGTGCAGAGATTGGCAACGTAGCTGCCCCAACGGACACCGATGGCGATGGCATCATCGATGCACTAGAATCTTCCATTACCGACACCGATGGCGATGGCGTTTCGGATGAATTAGACCCTGCCAATACCGATCCTTGTATTCCAAACCCAAATGCGGGCCCATGCGACCAAGATGGCGATGGCCTCACGAATAGTCAAGAAACCGCTGCCGGAACCAATACGACCAATCCTGATACCGATGCCGATGGTTTGAGCGACGGAGCAGAAGTAACGAATGGTTCTGATCCGCTGAACCCATGCGACCCAGACGACACCCTGCCAGGTTGTCAAATTGATACCGACTTTGATGGACTCACAGACGCACAAGAAGGGGTATTGGGCACCAACCCGCTCAACCCAGATACCGACGGCGACGGCATCAATGACGGCACCGAAGTAGCCAATGGTTCGAATCCATTAGATCCTTGTGATCCTGACGGCAGCAGCCCTGAGTGTACTACCGGAATTTTCTTCCCGACCGCTTTCTCTCCGAACGGAGTAGGCAACGGCCTCAACGAAGTTTACCAAGTAATTGCAGGTAAAGACATTGCAAGTATCAATATAAAAATTGTAGATCGTTGGGGCAACTTGGTTTTCTCATCGAATAACAAATTATTCAAATGGGATGGCAGTTATAAAGATAAACCGTGCAATAGTGGTGTTTATGCTTACGTATGCGATGTAACTTACGATAACGGCAGCACCAAAAAGTTCACAGGAAACATCACTTTAATTCGATAAGCGATGCGCTTCTTAAAAGGATTTTTCCGTTCAAAGTTAGTTGCGATTGGTCTGCTTGTTAGCCTTCCAGCCTGCGTGCTTTCACAAGATTTTCACCTCACTCAGGCAGATAGAAGTATTGCTTTCTTGAATCCAGCTTACGTTGGGGCATATAAAGGTTTTGAACGTATTTCTTTACTGAACCGCAATCAATGGATAGGTTCCGGAACTCAATTTTTGACGAGTTATGGCATGGCAGAATTTACGCCGGGTAGAACACGCCAAGCTGACCGTGCTTATGCTGGTATTGCCGCTTCTTTTAGCAATGATGTAGGAGGTGATTCCCGCATGACCCAAAAATCATTTGGCCTTACTGCAAGTGGGCATCTTCCGCTTGCCAAAGGACATTGGCTAGACGCAGGTATCCAGACCGCGATTCAGCAACGCAGTGCCGATTTCAGTAAGTTGCTTTATTATTCGCAATGGAACGGTAGCGCACTCGACCCAAGTGTTTATTCTGGTGAAGAAAACGACTTTGTCAATTTTGCGTTTGTAGATGCAGGCCTTGGCTTGGCTTATCGTTTTGAACCCAACCAGCGCGGAGAACTACGCGATGGCGAATGGGCTTTGCAAACCGGATTTTCCTTACAACACGTCAATCGCCCACGACTTCAATATAACACCTTGTCTGCCGACCGCTTGTATCAAAAAGCAGTGGCTTACTCCTGCTTTTCATTGGGTCTCAATGAAATTTCTACTTTGCAGGTCTCACTTACACACATCCGACAAGGCACTCATTCAGAAAGCATGTTAGGGGCCATCTATCGCATGAAGTTGCGCGGTAGTTCGCAAATCACAAACGAGGTGAGTACGCGCTACATGAGTGCTGGTCTATATTTCAGATCAACGGCAGCAATTGCGCCTTACTTTTCTTTAGATTTTGGAGCTTTTGATTTTGGTGTTTCTTATGACGCAGACCTCGGCGCAACATCTTCGGTTTTCCGACACTCTGTTGAACTCAATGCTTCTTATACGTTTCTTAAAAAGTCTGCCTTTAAAGGAAGCCGTTTGCGCTAAGATAATTCCGCCATTGTTTAGCTTGCTCTTTATTCATGACGCGGGGCACTTTGTTTTGAGCGCCTAGCTTGCCAATACTTTCCAGGTAATTGTAAAACACTGCAGTAGGCACTAATTGAAGCTGTGGCATTGGCATACTGTGTTTTCTGACGTAGGCGTAGTCGTCGTTGATTTGCTGCAGCTCGGCATCGATGAGTTCTATGACTTTAGGATCCGTATTTGGGTCGTCAGAGCCAATATACCAACAATGTTGTTGGTTTTCTTCGTCGGCATGAATGGTATATTCTGAAAACGAGCCCTTGGCTTTTGCGCTCACCTCTTTGAGTGCCTGATTGATATTGTCTAGGGAGAGGTGTTCGCCACACAAACTCAAGAATTGCTTGATGCGGCCGGCAATGATGATTTCGTGGGTGCTGGTGTCTATAAATCGAACGAGGTCACCGATCATGTAACGCCATAGACCTGCATTTGTACTGATGACCAACGCGTAGTCGATTCCGGGCTTGACCTCACTGATGGTGTATGCTTTGAATTGATTTTTGAGCTCTCCAGATTCGGTAAAGTACTCTGCATTAAACGGAATGAATTCGTAGAAGATACTATTGTTCATCAGCAGCGTCATGCCTCTTTTCTTTGGACTCGTTTGATACGCAAAATAGCCTTCGCTCGCTAAATAAGTATCGAGCAATACCACTGGTTTTCCAGAAACCTTTTGCAGTCTTTCGACAAACGGATCCATGTAAACCCCACCGTGAACGTAAACTTGAAAATTAGGCCAAATTTCGTGGATGTTTTGAAGTTGGTAATGTTTAACGATCTCCTCTAAAAGCAATACACACCAACTTGGAATACCAGCCATTATCCCAATATCCCATTTTGGAGCCTCTTGTACCATTAAAGGTAATTTGGCTTTCCAATCTTTGAGATGCGTGATTTTTTTGGTGGGTTTGGTAAATGGTGCTGCAATTAAGGAGGTATGTTTTTTTAGGATTCCGCTGAGGTCTCCCTCAAAGTGTTGGTCTATTTTTTTGAGTTTAGTTGATCCGCCAACGGCCAATACTTTGGCACTATAGAATGAATCTGGAAGATTCAGTTCGTGAAGGATCGAGAATTGGCGCAATGATACGCGTTGAAAAGAACGGATCATTTCTGTAGATACCGGAATTCTTTTACTTGGCGAACCTGTTGTGCCCGATGATAATGCAAAATACTTGATGCGACCCGGCCAAATGACGTCTTTTTTACCGTTGATTGTTTCTTTTAACCAATCGGTGTAAAATTGATCGTATTCTGTAATTGGAACAACTTGTTGGTAACGCGAGACGAGGTCTGTTTTTTGCAGAATTGTGCCGAACTGATGCTGCTGACCAAAAGCGGTCTTCCTGGCGTGGTCTATGTTTAGGCGCAAGGCCTCGAGTTGCTGTTTGTAGTCTGCGCTGACGCGTGAGATGCGCTTGAAACTAATTGCAGTACTGCGTTGTATGAGCTTACCAATTATGGCCATTTGAAAAGAAGCTTTTTTAGCAGAGGCTTCACACAAAAATAAAGAGAAAACTAGTGCGTTCTTACTGCACTTTGTTTTAAATTTGTAAAAAACTTCACTATGCCAACTAAAACCTTCATTGTTCCTCACGACTTCACCGCAGTGGCCGATATCGCCCTTCAACATGCCATTGCTACAGCCAAGCCTCTAGGTGCTGAAATCCAAGTACTTCACGTTGTTTCCAAAGACACCCAAATCCCTGAAGCACTTGCGCAACTAGAAAATGTAATTGGTAAGTTCGAACAAGAAGGCGTGTTGCTCAAGCCTAATGTCCGCATCGGCAGTATTTTTGAAGATATCGGCGCGTTTGCTGCCGAACATCAAGCTGAACTCATTGTAATGGGCACACATGGTGCTCACGGTTGGCAACACATTACGGGTAGCCATGCACTCAAGGTAGTAACTAGCTCTCAGGTTCCGTTTATTATTGTTCAAGAAAAAGCAGTAAAAGCTTCTGGCTACGACTCTATCGTTGTCCCGATGGACCTCCACAAAGAGACCAAACAAAAACTCTCTATTGTTGCCAATTTGGCTCAATACTTCAATTCAAAAGTGCACGTCGTTACCCCAGACGAATCCGATGAGTTTTTGCGTCACCAAGTGCGTTCCAATATCACATTCTCTGAAGGTTTCTTCAAAGACCGCGGTATTGAAATGACCAGCGCTCTTGTACCGAGCGCAGGTTTCGACAAAGAAGTTGTCAAATATGCGGTAAGTGTAGATGCCGACCTCATTGCCATCATGAATCTACAGCGCAACAACCTCTTTACAGCGCTAACCTCGAATCACGAGCAGTACATCATCACCAATGACGCCCTGATTCCAACACTTATTGTCAATCCAATCCACTTAGGTTCGGACTACAGCAATATGTTCTCGATGTAAGACATGTCTAAACTCATTACCCTACACGAGTTTATTGTCAGTAAGCAAAAAGATTTTCCATTTGCGAGCGGTGAGCTTTCTCGCTTGCTCCACGATATCGCATTAGCTTCCAAAATCGTTAGCAACGACGTCCGCAAGGCGGGCTTAGTAGATCACATTCTTGGAGCCCAAGGTGGCCAAAACGTGCAGGGTGAAGAGCAACAAAAGTTAGATGTAGTTGCCGACGAAGCCTTTATCCGCGCTTTTCAAAATGGCGGCGAAGTTTGTGGCATTGCCTCCGAAGAAAACGATGATTTCCTTGCCTTTGATTCCCAAAGTGCTCAACATGCCAATTATGTTGTCTTATTCGATCCATTAGATGGTTCTAGCAACATCGATGTCAATGTGTCTATTGGCACTATATTTTCTATTTACCGACGCGTTTCTCCTGTTGGCTCTTTAGCAACCCTCGAAGACATGCTACAGCCAGGCACTCAGCAGGTTGCTGCCGGCTATGTGCTCTATGGGTCATCAACACTTTTAGTTTACACCACAGGCAATGGCGTCAATGGTTTCACCTTAGACCCTTCTATTGGTGAATATTTCTTGTCACATCCCAACATGAAAATGCCTGAGAACGGGCGGCTTTATTCTGTCAATGAAGGCAATCTCAACGATTTCGATCCACAGCTGCGCGCTTATCTCGCTTACTGTCAATCCAATGACAACCAAACAGGCAAAGCGTATTCAGGTCGTTACATCGGCTCTTTGGTTGCCGATTTTCATCGCAACCTGATCAAAGGCGGAATTTACATTTACCCAACAGTGCCTTCTGCACCAAATGGGCGTTTGCGCTTGCTTTACGAGTGTAATCCGTTGGCTTTCCTAGCAGAACAAGCAGGTGGCTTAGCTACAGACGGTAAGCAGCGCATTTTGGATATCAAACCAACCGCTTTGCATCAACGGGTAGGTTTCTATATTGGCTCTAAACTAATGGTAGAAAAAGCAATGGGCTTGCTTTAAGAGTTCGAAGCTTTCAGATTAATGGTATAGTCCATCTCTACAATCCCAGCTCCTGGTTCTTTATTGTATTTTACTTCGCGCTTGATGCGCTCTTTGATATCATTGATCGTTCTGTCGTCGATACAAGTAGTCAATGATTTAATAGATCTAACGCCAACAACTTGCCCTTCGGCATTGACTTGAACTCTGAAACCGATACGGCAGTCAAAATCACTTTCATACCTCGGCAAACTGACATTATTCAAGCGTATTCTGCCTTTTCCAGAACCGCGACCGTTTCCAATACCATCTCCCTCGCCATTCCCTTTTCCAGGACCTCCAAACGGGCCATTACCAGAACCATTTCCTCCGCCACGCCCGCCCGATCCACTAAACGGATCGGTGACTCGGCTTGTCGTCGAGCTCGTATTGTTACTATTGGAAGCATTGTGGTTGTCAGAATTGCCACTGGTGTGTGAAAAATCACTCTGACTTGCCGTCGCTACTCTTTCGGTTTGTTCAGCAGGCGGCGCAATACGGCCAGAACCTGGTGTGCCACCACCGCGAGATCCTCCTGCAGCTTCTTCGAGCTCAACGTTGTCTATTTGAAATTCTTCAATGACTTCATCTGAACGGAGTGGAGGAGTATCGACCAATTGATCGGGTCTTGCGTCGAATTTAATAATGATCGTTAGAAGCAATAAACAAAACAACCACACAGAGGTATAGACCAATGATTTTTTGGAATCTTCACGTGCACGAATGATTTCTATTTGATAGGCATCCATAAGCTTTTATTTAGTACTTCAATTCTTAATGATTCTTAACCCTAGGAGTTTAGCCCTCTTTGGTAGCGATAATCATTTTTAGATCGTTCAACATCCCAATTTTAAGGAGGTCAACAAGTTCTTGCACTTGCGCATCAAATGGCAGGCGGAGAATGACGGTGTTGTCTCCGAGCTTTTTGGTTTCGCCAATAAGTACGCCTTCTAGCTGGTCAAATGCAATTTCGTCGTTGTTTACATAGAAATGACGCTGCTGATTTTCATCAAACTTGACTGTAAGGGTAACGTGCTGTTGTTGCGTCTTTTCGTTTGCATCGGACTTTGGCAACGGAACTTTGATAACGTTCGGGTTGGCCAAAGTAGAGATGATCAAAAAGAACAATAGCAAGAAGAACATGATGTCGCTCAATGCAGAAGTAGCCACCTCTGCATGGAACCTTCTATTACGCTTTATGGCCATCTTTGGAACTAATTAATTTGACAAATTCAAGGTTGATTTTTTGAATGGCCAACGCATAATTATCGATGAGGCCATTCAGTAAGTGATATGCTGTAAAGGCCAAGATACCGACAACCAAACCTGAACCTGAGGAAATCATTTTTTCGTATAAACCACCTGAGATGTTACCGATAGATACATTTTCGGAAATTGAGATACTATAGAAAATTTTAATTACCCCTGAAATCGTACCGATAAATCCTAGTGTAGGTGCAATACCTGCAATCAGACCTAAATGATTGATGTTTTTCTCCATTTTGCCAATTTCGATATTGGCTACTTTCTCCATATTTGCTTCAATTTGCGGAATCGGACGACCAATCGATTGGACACCCTCTTTTACGACCGCTCCAAATGCAGTTTGATCGCGATTGACTACGTCTAGCGCCCCTTGCATGTTGGCTGCATTGAGCTGCGTTTGCAATTCGTTGAGGAGCATTTGGTTTTGTTTGGTCATGCGGCGAATGTACAAGAAGCGCTCTACTGCCACGTAGGTCGTGTAGAATAAAAGCAATACAATAGGAATAAGGAAAACCCCTCCTTTCATAAGGAAGTCAATTGCCGAAATTTCTTCGACGGTTTTTAAAGATTCTTCGGTTGCAGCTTCTGCTACTTGAGCGCTCAAAACTCCTGCGCTCATCAAGAACGCGGCTACTAATGTGTATTTGACTGAAAACTTCATATTTGGGTTCTAATTTGGTACGCTAAAATTAGTAATAGACCTTAGGCAACTTGCTGCGAACACTTGGAGATATTCACACTGAATTGTTATTTGCAACGTTATAAGCCGAAAAGGTCACAAAATTTTTCGCTCCGCGGATACTTTGCGTAATTTTGCAGCCCCCTATGGAACTCAACACCTTCATCAAAACTCTTGCCAAACATCCCGCACTTGACAGAAGTGCAGCGGCCTTGCAAATTCCTACAGCACGGTTGCATTGGAAGGGAATGGTTGGGTCGGCCAAATCTTTACTTTCGTTAATGGTGGCCCAGCAGGTTCCGGGCACACATCTTTTTATATTGTCAGATAAAGAAGAAGCCGCCTATTTCTTAAATGACTTTGAAGGCTTGTTCCCAGAAGACAAACGCATTTTATTTTATCCGGCTTCGTATAGAGTACCTTATCAGCAAGAGCAAACAGACAACTCGAATGTAGTGGCTAGGGCTGAGGTATTGGAAAAGCTCAGCGACAAACAAAATACATGGGTTGTTACCTATCCTGAAGCTCTTTTTGAAAAAATCCCAACCAAAAAGAACCTCGTCAAGCATACCATGCGCCTAGAGGTGGCTAAAACTTACAGCACAGATTTTCTCAACGAGTTGCTTTTAGAATACCAGTTTGAGCGCGTAGACTTTGTTTATGAGCCAGGTCAGTTTTCGATACGAGGGGGCATTTTAGACGTCTTTTCTTTTGCGAATGAGCATCCCTTTCGCATCGAATTTTTTGGCGATGAGGTGGAGAGCATTCGCACCTTTGATGCCGCAAGTCAGCTTTCAATTGCCAGCCATCAATTTTTCAATGTAGTACCCAACATTCAATCTGGGCATAGTCTAGAAATTCAAGAAACATTGCTTGGTTTTGTAGGCCCTCAAACAATTTGCTGGATGGCAGATGTTCAAAGAACTTTTGACATCATGAAACGGGAATACGAGCGCGCTGTAGAAATCCACAGTAAGCATGAAGGCCCTGTCCAATATGCGCTCCCGCAAGATAAATTTGTTTCGCATCTCGAATTCGAGACCCAATTAGCAGCTCATCGCGTCATTGAATACGGCCCGATTTTTCATTTCAAAGCAAGCCATACCGAGACTTTTGATTGCATCCCTCAACCCAGCTTTAATAAAGATTTTGAGAGGCTCAACGCCGATCTAAAAGCACGCAAGGCAGAAGGGTATCAAAATTTAATTTTCTCGAATCAGCCTCGTCAGGTAGAAAGACTCTACCAAATTTTCAGTGATATTGGTGAAGAGGGTGAGTTCAGCGCATTGCCTTTGGCTTTGCACGAAGGTTTTATCTTCCCTACACTAAAGTTGGTGTGTTATACCGACCACCAACTTTTTGAGCGCTACCATCGTTTCAGACTCAAAGAAGGGTTCAAGCAAGCCAAACAAGCACTGACACTCAAAGAAATCTATCAGCTTCAGAAAGGAGATTACGTCACGCACATTGACCACGGAGTAGGTCAGTTTTCAGGCCTAGAAACAATCGATGTCAATGGCAAGCCTCAAGAAGCGATTCGTTTGGTTTACAAAGATGGCGATGTACTATACGTTGGCATTCACTCCTTACACCGCATTTCAAAATTCACCGGCAAAGAGGGGAGTGCACCAACGCTGAATAAACTCGGCACACAAGCTTGGTCTAATCTCAAGAACAAGACCAAAAAGAAAATCAAAGAACTTGCGTTTGACCTCATCAAACTATACGCCCAGCGGCGCAGTAAACCAGGTTTTTCTTTTGCTCCGGATAGCTACTTGCAAAACGAACTCGAGGCGTCTTTTATGTTCGAAGACACCCCAGATCAGTATAAAGCCACTCAAGATATCAAACGCGACATGGAAGCGCCGCGTCCGATGGATCGTTTGGTGTGTGGCGACGTCGGCTTCGGAAAAACAGAAGTGGCTATTCGCGCTGCATTCAAAGCTGTTACTGACTCTAAACAAGTGGCAGTATTGGTCCCAACCACCATTTTATCCTTGCAGCACTATCGAAGTTTTAAGAACCGACTTTCGACTTTTCCGGTAACCGTCGACTACATCAATCGCTTCAAATCTGCCAAAGAAATCACAGAAACACTTAAGAAATTGGCGGCTGGCCAAATTGACATCTTAATTGGCACCCATGCTTTAGTGGCTGAACGCGTTAAGTTCAAAGATTTGGGCCTCATGATCATCGATGAAGAACAAAAATTTGGGGTGGCAGTCAAAGACAAGCTCAAGACACTTCGCACAACCGTTGATACACTTACTTTAACCGCCACACCAATTCCGCGCACCTTACAATTTTCGTTAATGGGCGCTAGAGACCTGAGTATCATCAATACGCCGCCTCCAAATCGGCAGCCGGTGCTAACCGATATCATTTCTTTTAACGAAGAACAAATCCGCGATGCCATTGCTTATGAAGTAGGGCGCGGCGGTCAAGTATTTTTTGTCAATAACCGGCTATCCAATATCAAAGAACTCTCCGGCATGATCCAACGCTTGTGTCCGGGAGTGCGTGTTGGTATCGGCCACGGCCAAATGGATGGTAAGCAACTCGAAAAAATCATGCTCGATTTCATTGAAGGTGCTTACGATGTTCTTTTGGCCACAACGATTATTGAGTCGGGCATCGATATTTCGAATGCTAACACCATCATTATCAACGACGCCCATCAGTTTGGCCTAAGCGACCTCCACCAATTGCGTGGCCGAGTAGGACGCAGCAATAAAAAGGGCTTTTGCTATCTCATTGCACCAAAATTCAGCATCATGACCTCAGAGGCGCGCAAGCGTTTAGAGGCGCTCGTGCAATTCTCTGATTTGGGCTCTGGTTTCAATATTGCCATGAAAGACCTCGATATTCGTGGGGCAGGTAATATGTTGGGTGGCGAACAAAGCGGTTTTATTGCCGAAATTGGTTTTGAGATGTATCAAAAAATCCTCAATGAAGCCATGAAAGAACTCCGCGAAAGCGAATACAAGGAACTTTTTGACGAGCGCACCACCGATCAGTTCAACGGTTTTGTTCAGGATTGTGTATTTGAAACTGATATGGAGGTACGTATCCCAGATCAATATGTCAATCAAGTGGCCGAACGACTTAGTTTGTATCAAGCGATGGACAACCTTAAAAACCAAGAAGAATTGAGTGCCTTTAGCGCCCAACTCCAAGACCGCTTTGGCCCACTTCCCAAAGAAGTGAAGGAGCTTTTGTTTTCTTTTGAATTGCGTTGGTTGGCAGAATCAATGGGGCTCGAGCGCTTGGTACTCAAATCTGAGAAACTCGTTGGTCATTTTATTGCCAATCCGCAATCCCCCTTCTATGAAACCGAACAGTTTCAGGGCATCCTCAACCGCATTTTAGCTCAACCAACAGGTTACAGACTTGTTCAAAAAGAAGATAAACTTAGATTGGTCATCGAACCAATACGGCATATTAAAGATGCATTTGAGAAGCTCAAGGCCTTGCAAGAACTCACAAACTGATTCCTTGACCTACGTCAAGAGAAATTTTCGGTCGATGTTGCAACTTTGTGGTCTCAATTTTGTTTAATCAATAACCTTAAAATTTAAAACATGAAAAATTTATTAGTTGGATTAGTTGGCGCTTTTGCTTTATTTTCTTTTGTTGTATCTCAAGCAGGCGTTTGGTCTGTAGATGGCGCACACTCTCGTTTAGGATTTACGATCCTTCACAACGGCATCACAAACGTTCATGGTAACTTCAATAAATTCACAATGGAAGTCACTACCCCTAATGCAGACTTCACAGGCGCAACAATTACTTTGAATGCCGATGCAGCTTCTGTAAACACAGGAATCGAAGCCCGCGACAACCACTTGCGTACTGCTGATTGTTTCGATTCTGAAAAATATCCATCAATTTCTTTCAAAAGCACCTCTGTTACTGCTGCTAAAGCGAAAGGCACTTATGTGATCGAAGGAGAACTCACCATGCACGGCACAACCAAGAAAGTAACTTTCAATGGTGTTCATACTGGTAACGGTAAAAATTACAAGGGCACTGAAGTTGCTGGTTTGCAAATTACAGGTGCTGTTAAGCGTTCAGAATTTGGAATGGGTGAAGTAAGCCCAGGTTTGGCTGACGAAGTGAAGCTTCAAGCAGATTTAGAAATTGCTAAAAACTAATTTAGATGAGAAGTTTTTTCCTGATTTGTTTATGCTTATCGGTCCTTACTAGTTTCGGTCAGTCCTATAAACTTGCCGATGGCTACAAGATTTCTTTCACGAATCCTGACGTCAGTGGTACTTTTGATGAGCTTAGTGCGCCGTCAATAGTTTTTGACGCTGCCAAGTTAGCCAGTTCAAAGCTCAGTTTAAAGCTAGAAGTGAGTTCTATTAATACTGGTAATGGCCTGATGAACAAACACGCTAAAGGTGAAGAGTGGTTCAATGCAGAAAAGTATCCTTACATTGAATTCACGTCATCCAAGATCGAAAAAACAGCTGAAGGCTTCAAAGCAACAGGAAAACTTCAAATGCATGGTGTCAGTAAAGAGGTTAGTATACCATTTACATTCTCTGAAAAAGGCAATAAAGCAACATTTAACGCTAAATTTAGCGTAGACAGATCTGATTTTCAGATTGGTAAAAAAAATGGAGGCGTAGCTGAAACAATTAAAATTACAGCCACAATTCCAGTCATTAAAAAATAGAATTATGAAACGCACCCTTATTTTCGGCCTGATCATCGCCTCGTTATCATCTGCTGTAATTGGTTTTTTTCTAAATTACTTCTACGCTTTTGAGTTTGACGAAACGGTAAAAATTCTACCCATTTGGAAGGTAGTATTTGTTTACTTTTTATTGGCTTTGAGTCTTTCACTTTTGGCATATTTCGTCGAAAGCAAATGGAAAAATAGGGGTCTTTTTGTGATAAACGCAGTGATCAGTTTTTTTGCTGTTGCCTCAATGGGCGTCCCATTGAAATACACCAATACAGAAATTGACACTACTTTTTTACCTATCGTTGCCATTCCATGTTTATTCGTTTTGCCTTTAATTTGGATGTCATTTCAACCCATTATTTTTAATAAAAAGTAGTGCGGTTTTGGCACAATACTTGAAAGGATGCTTCGGCATCCTTTTTTTTTGAAAAAAAATGCCAAAAATGACAACGAAATGATTTGAAATCCGTTTTAGATAGGATGCGCAAGCGCTTTGGCACATATTTTTTATTTTTCTGGACTTTCTTCCAAATGTCTGTCTATGCCCAATTGCTCACCAACAACTCGTTGAATCCGCAAGGATTAGTTCAGAATGTCTTACTGGGCAATGGCGTAACGGTTTCAAACGTTTCTTATAATGGAAGCCCAGTTGCAATTGCGCAATTTACCGCAGCCAACACCACGCTAGGCATCAATAGCGGAATTGTCCTCACTACCGGAACAACCTTGCCCAATGGCGACGGCCCTCAAGGCCCCAACGACACCCCGGGAGCAGGTGTCGATAACAACATGGGCGGCTTTAATTTGCTTTCTCAAGCGATACAAGGAACCCAGACATACAATGCAGCGATCTTAGAATTTGATTTAATTCCTTATGCCGATACCGTCCGTTTCAAATACGTGTTTGGCTCCGACGAATATCCTGAATTTGCCCCGCCAAATAACACCACTTACAACGATGTTTTCGGCTTCTTTATTTCTGGGCCAGGCATTACGGGCTTTCAGAATATAGCTCTTTTGCCAAATGGTTCTGTGGTATCAATTAATAACGTGAATGCCATCACCAATCCATTCTATTTTGTGAACAATGGCGATGGCAATACAGCACCTTACAATCAAAGCCCACAATATATTCAATACGATGGTTTTACCAAGGTGCTCGAAGCCGTTTCAAAAGTGCAGTGCGGCCAAACTTATCATCTTATTATTGCCATTGCAGACGTTGGCGACGGCCAATGGGATTCCGGTATCTTTCTAGAAGCAAATAGCCTTTCTACAATCACTCCAATTGAGATCGATCATACCTTATCGCAGCAAGTTTTTGCGAATCCTGATTGGATGGCCGAAGGTTGCGTGAGTACCAACGTTACCCTCACCCGTCAATCCAATCTCACTCAAAGTTTAACCATACCTGTTCAGTTAAGTGGTACTGCAACCAATGGCGTAGACTACAACGGCATACCTGCAAGCGTGACCTTCCAGCCGGGTCAATCTACAGTGAGTTTCACGATACAATCACTTACAGATGCTTTGCTAGAAGGATTGGAAACCCTTACACTTACATTTCCCATCACTGATCCTTGTGGCAACGTAACTCCGCTTGTTCTCGATCTATGGATTCAAGACAACCAACCGATGCAAGTGTTATTGAATTACACACCCGCTAGTTGCCCCGGTGATCCGATCATCATTAATTCTCAAATCAGCGGTGGGGTGCAGCCTTATTCTTATCTCTGGAGTACAGGGCAAACAACCGGAAGCATTACCATTACGCCAAGCCTAACAACCACGGTTTGGTTAGAGGTAATCGATGCTTGTTCCGGAATTCCGGCCTACGACACAATTGTGGTAGTTGTCCCTGTTTTTAGCCCAATGGCACTCACGGTAAGTCAGGATATCACCGAAATTTGTCCTTATATCCCTGCTACTATAGGTGTTCAAGCGAGCGGAGGATCAGGTCAATATTCTTACCTATGGACGACCAACAATGTTTTAAGCGGAACTTCAGATTCTTTGCTCGTCAATCCAGGAAGCACTAGCACATACCTCATTACAGTAAGTGATCAATGCGGCAACAGCCTACAAGATTCTGTTATTTATACTATTTTGAGCCCACCTCTCGTATTACAGATGAACGGACCCTTTGAAATTTGCCCTGGCGATTCTGTAGATCTGCTCGTAAGCGCTACAGGTGGTTATGGCAACTACTACTATAATTGGTCTACTTCTGCTACAACACCCGGAATTTCGGTAGCGCCACAAACGACAACTTCTTATTTTGTGCAAGTCAGTGATGAGTGTCAGACGTTCAGCACAACTGCGGTAGGCATTGTTCAAGTCGTTAAGCCATTGGCAAATTTCTATGTAGCAACACAAGCACCAATGCAAGGCTTACCTGTTCAATTAACGAATGCCTCATTGAACGCGTGGTCTTATACCTGGTCTTTTGGCGACGGGAATACTTCTTTTTTAGTGAATCCGACGCACGTCTATACGCAGCCCGGAGCTTACGAAATTACACTCATTGCAACTGATCAAAAAGGTTGTATAGATAGTATTTCCAAATGGATAGACATCGCACCAGAACGCTATATTTATCTTCCAAACTCCTTTACTCCAGACGAAGATGGCCTAAACGAGTATTTCTATGGCCGTTTTATTGGTCTGATGAGTGCCCGATTTTATATTTTCAATCGTTGGGGGCAGGAAGTTTTCTTTTCAGATCAACTCAATTTTGTATGGGACGGCAAGTATGAGGGTATTCCCGTTCAAGACGGAACCTATACTTGGTATCTGATCTACGAAATTGAAAAAGGCATCTACGAAGACCTTTCAGGTCATGTGAATGTGATTCGCTGATCGCCTTACTTATTCGTTCGAAATGATTTCGAATAATTCATTCAAGTTTGGCGAAATGATGATTTCGATGCGACGGTTTTTCGATTTATCGTTAGGGTCTACCGGATGATACTCACTGCGCCCTGCAGCCATAATTTGCGTTGGAGCCATATTCGAGTTGGCAAGCATCAATTCAACAACGGCAGTTGCACGGAGTACAGATAATTCCCAGTTGTTTTTTGGAGAAACCGTGCTATTCAATTTATCCGTATCGGTATGCCCTTCGACAACAATTTCTAGATCGCGTTCTGTTTCGAGTACGCGTGCGAGCTCTACGAGTGCTGATTTCCCTTCATCTTCTACCTTTGTTGATCCTGAATTGAAGAGAAGCTTAGCCTCTAAACTCACGTAAATTTTACCATTTTTTTGAACCACCGTAAGGCCTTGATTTTCGAAGTTTCGAAGTGCATTGGCTACGCGCGCCTTAAGCAATTGAATCTTCGCATCTTTTTTGCGGATAGCTTCTTCTAGTTCATTGACGCGTTTTTCGCGTTCTTCGAGCAATACTTGCTTGGCTTTGAGCTCTTGGTCTAGTTTCAGAAGCGCATCTTCTTTGCGTTGAAGTTCTTTTGTTTTTTGTTCGAGTTCTGTTTGAAGTGTGGCCGTTTCTTTGGCACTTAAACTTTTGAGCTTGTCAAAAGAGTTTTCAAGCGCTTCATATTGAGATTCTAAGGTTTCTTGTTCGCGTTTCAAGAGGCGCATTTGATTGCCCAAATTATTGGTGTCACCGCGCAAACGGCTTACTTCTTTGGCAGCTAAATCGTATTTGGTTTGTAAGTCTTTAGACAAGACTTCGTAGTCACTACTACTCTTTTTGTATTTGGCAAGTTCTTCACTGCAAGATTTTTCGCGTTCGAGCAGTTCGTTGTATTTTTTTGACGGAACACAAGCCGTGAAAATCAAAGTGGCAACAAAGGAGAACAACAAGATATTTTTCATGGATCTAGCTTTTTTTACAAAGTTGTTAGAATATCGGGTATTGAATTTGTCTTTTTTTTGTTTTTATAAACACTAGATATTGTATAAAGTAACACATCTGGGCTTTTTGGTGTACAAAGAAGTCGAATTCCTTACCTTTGTAGCATGACTGTTGCAAAGAAAAACCAAAAGAAGTTAGAAGAGGCTTTTGGTCTTTTACAAAAAAAAGACCTGAGTTCATTAAACGCGGCACTTGCTATATATAAAGATTACGGGCATCCTTCGGTCCTTCCTGACTTATTCAAAACCTTAGAAGGCCGTGAACGCGCCGAACAACAACTCATTTTAGGCTTTCTTTCGGATATCCAAGATACCGACGCAACAGATGCCTTCATTACTTATTTAGAAGAAGAAACCAACGCCGATAACCGCAAGCTGGTATTGTCGGCTATTTGGAATTCTAAATTACCTTTTGATGCTCATTTGCCATTTTTTGTCATGTTAGCCTCACAAGGCGATTACTTGGAGGCCCTTGATTGCCTAACGATAATAGAAAACATGTCAGGCCCCTTTGATGAATCTCAATTGCTAGAGTCGCAACTCTTGCTCAAGGAATACATCGAAGAGCGCGCGCCTCAAACTGACCAAAAAGCACAAATCATGAGCGAAATTGCATGGTTTGTGAAAGAACAAAACGACGGCATTGATGCTGACTTACTAATAGACAACGACTAAAAATGAATCAAGTTGCACTGCAATCAATGACCGGATTTGGCAAAGCCAATGGCCATTTTCAAGATAAAAAAATCTCTGTTGAGGTTCGTTCGCTCAATTCAAAAGGCCTAGACCTCAACCTAAAGGTTCCATCTAGCTATCGCGATCTTGAGTCACCCATTCGCAAGTTAGTTACCGAGACTTTGCTGCGTGGCAAAATGGATCTCGGTATTTACATAGAGAGTCAACAACATCAAATTGCCGGCCTGATCAACGAACAAGTAGCCACCGCCTATTTTGAAAAACTCAAAGCTTTGAATACTGCTTGGGGAACCAACACCCAAGATTACCTGGCGTTGGTGTTGCGCATGCCAGAGGTGCTCACAAGTCAGAACGAGGAGCTTTCCGATGAAGAGGCAGCATTTATCTCTGATTTGGTGCGCCAAGCGTGTGAGCAACTTCAGAAATTTCGCAAACAAGAAGGGCTTAGTTTAGCGCAAGATCTCATTGCTAATTTGGAGCAAATCCGAAACGAACTTCAAGGCATTGTTCCTTTTGAACAAGAAAGAGTAGCTCAGGTCAAAGAGCGCATCCAAAAAGGTTTGGCTTCGATAGATGAAAGCCGTATAGACGCCAATCGATTGGAGCAAGAAATGATTTATTATGTCGAAAAGCTCGATATTTCGGAAGAAAAACAAAGGTTGCAGCAGCACCTCAATTATTTCATGGAAACCCTGAATCAAGAAGCCTCAGGAAAAAAGCTTGGTTTTATTGCCCAAGAAATGGGTCGTGAGATCAATACACTTGGGAGCAAATGCAACCATTCAGAAATCCAGAGAAGGGTAGTGATCATGAAAGATCACTTAGAAAAAATCAAAGAACAAGTTCTCAACGCTCTTTAGAAATGGACACCCGACGCAGCATCGTAATTTCTGCTCCATCAGGCGCTGGTAAATCAACCATCGTTGGGGCCTTGCTTGCAAAGTACCCACAATTGGCATTTTCTGTATCTGCCTGCTCCAGACCCCCAAGAGGGCAAGAGCAAGAGGGCATCGATTATTACTTCTTAGCGCCAGCAGAATTCAAGCAAAAAATTACGGAAGGTGCTTTTTTTGAATGGGAAGAGGTTTACAATGGCATGTATTACGGTACCTTGCAATCAGAACTCGAGCGCATTTGGTCAGCAGGTAAAATAGTTGTTTTTGATGTAGACGTCATTGGCGGTATCAACATCAAGCAAAAGTTGCAAAAAGCGGCGCTTTCCATCTTTATTCAGCCGCCGAGTATTGCTATTTTAGAACAAAGACTCCGAAAGCGACAAACAGATTCTGAAGAGAAAATACAGTTGCGCATCGCTAAAGCTGCCGAAGAGATGAGCCATTCTAGTGCTTTTGATCATGTCGTCATTAACGACGACCTCACAGTCGCAATTGAGCAAATAGAGCAACTCATTTTAGCATTTATTGAGCCATGAGAATAGGTTTGTTTTTTGGAACCTTTAACCCCATTCATGTTGGGCACCTGATCATTGCCAATCATATGGCCCAACTCCAACAACTAGATCAAGTATGGTTGGTCGTGACGCCACATAATCCTCACAAAGAGAAATCTACCTTACTCGCTGATCATTTGCGCTTAGACATGGTCAGAGA
The DNA here is from genome assembly GCA_041191505.1 of Bacteroidota bacterium. Lineage (GTDB taxonomy): Bacteria > Bacteroidota > Bacteroidia > Flavobacteriales_D > Crocinitomicaceae > UBA952. Next base: position 77,993 of record JBEEOT010000001.1, read on the forward strand.
CGCCATTTACGACAGCCCTTTTTTAAAAGCAAGTGACATTGAATTTCACTTACCAAAACCCAATTATACGATTTCTACTCTCACGCATCTGCAAGAAAAGTACCCACAGGATGAATTTAGTTTATTGATTGGCGCAGATAATTTGCGAACCTTTCACAAGTGGTATAACTGGGAGCAAATCATAGCCCATCATCGCCTTTTTGTTTATCCTAGAATTGCCGAAGATGGAATAGATCATGAAATCAAGCCTGAATTATTAGCCCATCCAAATATCGAAATGGTCAAAGACGTCCCAATTTTGGGAATCAGCGCAAGTCATATACGCGCACGCTTAGCTGAAGGAAAGGATTGTTCGTTTCTAGTAACAGAGCCCGTTGCTATGTATATCGCAGAACGCGGTTTGTATCAAAAATAAGTGCACAAAAAAAGGGGAGTTTCCTCCCCCTTAATATGAAAATGGTTGAGCTTAGAGCTTCACAAATTTTTGTTGTTGCGTTCCAAAAGAATCAGAAAGCTCAATTAGGTAAGTTCCACTCGATAGTTTGCTCAAGTCAAAACTAGTTGAACTTGCGCTTGTTTGTTGAATTTCAATCACTTTTCCTGTGAGGTCGCGGAGTGTTACTGTTGCAGTGGTGCCGGCGTATAAACCAGTCACTTCTATAGATGTGTTGGCCGGATTAGGTTGTAAGGTCAAAGGATTGATCACTTGATCAATGACACCTCCTGAACCAACTACAATTTTGTAGCCGTCAAATGAAACTGTTTGGGTAACTGGAGTTGGCGGCAATCCTGGGAAAAGCACAACAAGTACTGTTGCCGTTACATCTACTGTGACGGGGAAAACAGCGATGGAATCGGTAGTTCCAAAGATGTTAGCACAACCATTGGCACCGCCTAGGTAAGTACAATTAGAGATATTACAAGCGTAGTCAAAACCTGGAGGTAAGCCTTGAAGGCCGTCAATTGTGAATTGTTGGATTACAGAACCTACAAATTGTCCACTTGGATCAATCTCTGGCGTAACCGAAGCAGGTACTTTAAAGTTGATATCTGTAGAGTAGGCAACGTTAGGAAGTGCGGGGGGCAAGTTCTGAGTAGTGTCTGGCCAAATTCCGTAAGTGGAGTCTACAAAATTGGCGCCCGGCGTACAAGACTGGCCCCAAGAAAGGGCATAAGTCATTGTAAATAAAGTAGAAAGTAAGAGTTTTTTCATAGCATTGAATTAAAGTTTCTGTGTTAAAAGTACTATTATTTTTATAGTTAATCTAGCGTAATAATACCTAATGAGTCCAATTTTTTCTATCAGTTGCTTTGGCTACCTTTGTGATATGGTAATTTACAATGTAACGGTCAGCATCGATCAAGCGGTAGAACTTGAATGGCTTTCTTGGATGCGCAGTACGCATATTCCAGAGGTCTTACAATCAGGTTGTTTTTTAGAGTGTCGGCTTTCGAGAGTCAATGGAGAAGAAGACGGTGGTTGCACCTATTCCGTAATGTACCTTGCCCAAGACCAAGCGACTTTAGATCATTACCAAGCGCAATTTGCACCGGCGCTGCAGCAAGACCACGCTACGCGTTATAACGGTAAATTTGCCGCTTTTCGCACCACACTCAATGTGATAGAAGAATACAAACGATGAACGTCAAACCCAAAAAGCAACTCGGTCAGCATTTCTTAAAGGACGCCGGAACATGTCAGAAAATTGCCAATCAAGTCATCTGGACCAACGACACCCGCAAAGTCTTAGAAATAGGGCCAGGTATGGGCGCGCTCAGCAAATATCTTTGGGATATTCCAGCAATTGATTTGTGGCTGCTTGACGTCGATATCGAATCGATCGATTATTTGCGCGCCACTTATCCTGAACATTCAGAGCGCATTCTTTTTGGCGATTTTTTACGCCTCGACCCCTCAGAATTATTTGGCAATGATTCTTTTATTGTGGTAGGTAATTTCCCTTACAACATTTCGTCGCAAATTCTTTTTAAGTGCCTTGAACACCGCAATCAGGTGCCTCAAATTATGGGTATGTTTCAGAAAGAGGTTGCCGTTCGGGTTGCCCAAAAACCGGGGTCAAAAGAGTACGGCATCATCAGTGTGTTGTTGCAGACCTATTATGATATCCATTATTGTTTTACAGTTGATGAACACGTCTTTATTCCGCCGCCAAAGGTGAAAAGTGGTGTGATTCGCTGCGTACGCAATGAGCGTGATTCGCTCCCGTGTGATGAAAAATTATATTTTCAAGTTGTTAAGGTAGCGTTCAATCAAAGGCGTAAAACGCTGAGAAATTCTTTGCGCGTTTTGTTAAAAGATGCGCCTTTACCTGAGAAATTTGAACAGCAAAGGCCAGAACGGTTGAGCGTCGAAGATTTTATCGAGCTGACCTGTTTTATAGAGAATTTGGCTAATAAGGACTAAATCCTTCTTGCCTTTGTTCCCCTAGTTCAACTCCATTCTTGAATTGTTTCTTGCTGACGAGTTGTCCGTTTTCATTGTAGGCATAAAAAGGCCCATCCTTTAAGCCATTTTTATAGTGAATTTCATAGACTAGTCTGCCGTAGCGATCAAATTGCTTGAAAACACCGTGTAGGCGACCGTAGCGATACTGCGCAACAATCGTTGGCACCACCCCACCTGGGTAGTAGTTGGTCCAGGTTCCATGCTTGAGACCATGGTAGTATTTGCCCGTTTCTTTGATTTGGAAGTCAGCTTGAGAGTAGGCTTCATAAGAACCATGAAAATCGCTTTCGGTTTCTTTGAGCCCCATTATTGCCATCCCATCTGCGACATTTCTGTGCGTGAAAACCTTGAAATGCTGCTTTTCTTTGAGCCTACCATTATTAAAATAACTCGTCCATTCACCAACTTTGTAGCCATTTTTATAATTGCCTTTGAGCTTCAAGACCGATTCTGGAGAATAGGATTCCCAGGCACCATCTAATTGACCATTCTTAAATGTGGTTTTGTCTTTGAGGCGGCCATTTTCCCAATAATTAAGCCACTCTCCTTCTTCTTTCCCGTTCAGGTATTTACCTGTCATTAAGAGTGTTGAGTCTTCGTACCAAGTTTGCCAAAGCCCTGTTCGCAAATCAGTTTGATAACTTCCTGTCCTGTATAAGGCGCCATTTGGGTAATAATAGGTCCAGTTGCCCGTACGCAAATCTTCTTTGAAATGCGCAATATAGGAGAGCTGTCCGTTTGAAAAATAATAATGCCAAATGCTATCTTGTTTCCCTTTTGAAAAATAGCCCTCCATGTCGAGTTTTCCGTCTGAGGTAAACCACTTCCAGTTATCTGTTTTGAGCCCTTTATCATAGTGCCCAAAAGTGAGTGTATCGCTTTCATTGGCCATGACAAGATAAATTCCGTGTAAAGAATCTGCCTGATAACCCACTCTTTTCTCTAAAACGCCGTCGAAGTGGTAAAATTCCCAAACGCCATCTTTTTTACCTTTATCAAAAGCACCGGCAACAGAAAGTACGCCATTCGCAGTTCTTTCTTCAAACGGACCAGTTTTGAGCCCGTTTTGGAAGGTGTAAAGCTCTTTGACAACGCCGTCCACAAAGTAGTTGATAATTTGCCCGTTGCCGTCTTTGATTGTTTGTGTATGCGCGCTATCCGGTTTCCAAAAAGCCATGAGATAAACAGTGTCGTTGCTCACGTTTTCAATGGATTTCTCACGTCCGTCTTCGTAGAAGTATTCCCACAAACCTACAGGGCTTCCTAGCTCAAATTGCCCGCGCACTTGTACTTTTCCATTGGCAGCGTATTCGCGGTAAATAGAGTCTGGCACATTGAATTTAAAGTAAGATTCTTGTTTGATCCGCTTTTGTTCATCGTAAAATACGCGTTTGCCATGCAAACGACCGCGGTAATAATTGGCTTCTTCTTCGAGGACACCGTCATAAGAATAAAAAAGCCATTTGCCATGTTTTTCGGTTGTGTTTGGCGTCGCATCACTGCGAAAATAGGATCCTACACCTTGCAAGTGTTTGTTGGCTGCATCCCAGAAAATACGTGTTTTAGGGCTGAGGTTTTCTTTCAGAACTTTGACTTCCTGACCGAGAATAGTTCCCGCTAAGCAAATAAAAACGAGGAGAGCTTTAATGCGCATATGGACCTAAAAAAAGACGCGGAAAATGAAGAAGAGACCAAACCCAATGAAAACCGTTCCGATAAATTTATTGAGGAGGTTGAGTAATTGAACGGTAACCAAATTTCTAATTTTCTTAGCGGTAATGATCTTGATGACATCAAAAGTGAAGAAAGTGGCTAAAATGATGCCTAAAAACAAGAACAAAAATCCGTTGCTGTCATCGGGACTATCATGCTTGGCCACCGATGCGACACTCAGCCAATAGAAAATAACAAGCGGGTTTGCAAAATTGAGCAAAAAGCCTTTAGCGATCATGAGACCGAAGTTCTTTTTAGGATCGTTGCTTTCTCTCAAATGATATTTTTCAGTGACCTCTTCCAATTCTTGATCGCCGTTGTGCATCTTGGACTTCTTGAATAAATTGACAATTCCAAAAGCGATAAAGATGAGCCCGCCAAGCACATCGAATAGTTCTTTGTTTTTGCCTGTTAGGAGTGAATTGATTTGTTCGACGAATAATACCGAAAGCAAAATATAGACTACATCGCTGAGCATGACGCCAAAATCTATTGCTAGCGCACTGCGAATACCCTTTGTGATGCTGTTTTCAAGCAAGACAAAGAATACGGGCCCCGGAATGATGGAGAGTAAGAGACCAATCGTAAATGCGTGAAAGACCATATCCATGTAACAAAAATAACCTTAAAAGAGCTAGAAATGTTTTTAGTATGCTAATGTTACGGACAGCGCGATGTTTATTTCAGGAAATGCACTAAATTTGCTACACAATTAAGACAACATGAAAACTTTGCGCGCCAATCAAAAACTCGAACAAATTATTGCCAACGTCGAAAAGAAGGGTATCGAAGCCCCAAAACTCATCGACGATCTCAAAGAACTCAGAGAAATGGCTTTGCTCGAACAAGACCCATTGGTCGTAAAATCATTGCGCCTTACCTATGAATTTCTTCAAGAAAACGAATGCTTCGATGTCGAGGCCCAATACGAAGAAGATGAAGAAGGTAACGAGTATCCTATCGAAATCGAAGACAAAGAAAACTTGCTTTATTTCTTGAACCTACTCAAAAATGCTGAGCACAAAATCAACCGCGAAGAAATCAAAGATTACCGTTCAGCACTTAAATTAGAATTATACTAAGCAACCAAAACACGAGTCAACTCGTCTCGTTGAAAAGGAGCAAGTCATTGTTCATTTTGGTTTTAATTATCTTGCAGAGAAACCTGGAATTACGTTCCAGGTTTTTTTATGTACAAAACTGACAGTATTTAGCAATAGGGTCATGCGTAAACGGCACCTCAGGATCAAGTAAGTTTTGGGTGAGTGTTTGAATACCCTTATCAAAAATACTTGGCACAATTGATAAATCTGTACTTTTTTCCATGCAAAGCGCAAAATTGTCGTCTCGATTGATCAATGATTCTATCCGCGCTTCCGTGGGTAGGTGACCAAAAGTTTCTTTAAAAAATAAAGTGTAGAGGCAGAGTTGCAGGGCATGTTTCGGACTGGTCAGATTGGCGTAGGCATCTTCTTTTTGGCTCATTTTTACATCCGTTTCTTTCACTTTCCCGGACTTGTAGTCAATGACTCGGTAATGATCGGCGCCAATGCAGTCGATGCGATCAATATAGCCTACAAAATGAATTGGAATGGCATCTTGCCCCACTTGAATGGAGTGCGTGAGCTCAAAGCGCCCTTCTAATTGAATGATGTGAAGCGGTTCGCTAAGGCTTTTGACAAAGGCAAGTTCTTTTAGTAACAATTGTTGGGTAAGGTCGAGCGCCATCTCAAAGCTGAGTAAATTTTTTCCTCGCTTAAATAGCGTTTCGTTTTGATCAAAGTAGTCTAGAAAGTATTTTCTCAGAACTCCGGGATAAATGCTGAGCATGTGCGAGACGGCTTGCTCCGTTACCGGCCCAGGTATCGGGCTAACGGCTACGCCATATTTGTCGCGTTGAGCATAGGGCGTAAAGAGTTCTTCGAGACAGCTATGAATAAGCGACCCGAATGTACTTGTTGCGAGGTCTTCTTCGACCTCCTCTTCTTCACCAAAGTCAACTACATAGCGGTAATAGAAATCAAGTGGGCATGTGACAAACTTGCGAAGCGCAGACGCCGAAACATTGCCTGTTAGGTAGTTTCTTATGCGCGCTTGAATGGCAGGTGTTTTGGGGATGGTATTTTGTTCGTTGTTCTGCTGAGCAGCAGGTATTTGGTAGAAAAATTCTTGCCAGCTGACGTTCGGGTTTTGCTGAAGCCACTCCATTTTGAGTTGAAGTAGGTAGCGGCTGCGCTCATGGCTCCCTAAAACTTCACTTGTGGAGGTATAGGTAAAAATGAGCTCGCGGGCATGGTGCAAAAGACGATAGAAGTGTTGGGCAAAAAGCCCTTGTTTGTCGCGGTTGTTTGGCATGCCAAATGCAGCGCGCAAATCCATCGGGATGATGCTCTGAATTGGATTGGTGGGCGGTAACTTACCCTCGTTCATGCCCAGTACGTAAATGCGCTGAAAGTCGAGGAGCCTTGTTTCAAGGAGCCCGGTGAGCTGCAAACCGGTGGTTGGGCTTCCGAGGTAAGCTAGGTTGGTACGTGTCCAGTGCTGGTAGAACAGTTTTTTAAAACTGCTCAGTGCCATTTTTGGAAAATCGGCATCAATAAATACCTCAAATTGACGACAAGCTTGTTCGAATGAGAGCAAGGCTGTTCGTTCAAAGTCGTTTGCTGCTGGTATCAATTGAAGCAATTGGCCATTGAGTTGGCGCAGTTGTTGGATGGCTTTTTGCCAATTACCCTCCCAATTTGTAGAGAGCAGTTGGAGAAAGGCCAATAAGGTGCTGTCTAATTTGAGTTGATCGGCATTTTGGAATACACGGTTGTTTTTTATTGTTTGGTATTCGACTGCCGCGAGTTGAGTTTGTTGTTGGGGGTCAAATGCCAGTGTGGTAAAAGCATGGTGACAAAAGCGCTGAAAATCTTTGTAGTAAAGAGCTTTGGTTTTGAATTTAAGTTGGTTTTCCTGAAGCTGAAAGCAGAGATCAACCCAAGTGCGTACCGGTGTTTGATCCAGGGGCAAACCCAGTGTAATGTTGGCCTGACCTACAATTTTAGGAATATTGCGAATGGCAGCATGCACTAAAGATTCATCCGCGAGCAGCACCAAAACCTCGCTCCAGTCCTGGACTGGATTTTCGAGGAGTTCTGTAGCTAAAACTTTTACTTGACCAATGTGCTGAGCACACTCAATTACTTTTACTTGATATGAAGCTGTCTGGAGTCTTTTTGGTAAGTTTTCAGGATTTTTTTGCCCAAAATATTGGAGGTTTTTACGCTGAAAATCACCGGCTTCATGAAACTTATTTTCTAGGTAGTAGTGGTCTGAATCAATGATGAATTCGCCTTGTTTTTTGTCGATTAAATATTTAATGATGCGTTGTTCTGCTGCGGAAAGCGCATTGAAACCCACAAATAAATAGTGCATATCTTCATCGAGATACTGAGCAGGATTTTCTGCTAATCGACGGTAAGCTTGGGCCTTAGAGCAAGCGTTGAGCTGCTTCATTTTTTCTTGTAGGCCTGTATGAAGCTGTGGAATGAGTTCCCAAAATAGCATGAATTTTTTTTGGGAAGCTGAATAAACTTCTTCATCGATTTGCCAACTTTCTAAGGCCTTAATGGAAGCTAAGTTTTTATAGAGTTGTTGGTGGTCTACCAAATATCGATCGACGTCGTCGAAATCTGATAGGAGTATTGGGCCCCAGGTTAGGTAATCTTCGAAAGGCAGGGCCTCTTCTTTTTGAACCTCTTGATACACTTTGTAGAGTTCGAGCAAAGACCGCGTGGGGTGAAGGATATCCTGTGAGCATAGAGACGCAACCCACTGGTCTATAGTCAGGATATGAGGAGAAATCAAGGGCCCCTTATTTGCTTTATAAAGCGCGTTGATGAGGTAACGCTTGGCCCGATCGGATGGCAGTAGGATAGTTAGTTTTTTTGGAGGAATTCCTCTCGAAAAAATATCTTGAGCCAGTTGGTCTAGGAATTTCATGCCGATAGTTTTGAATACTTATTCAAACCAAACTTTTTCAAAAAAGGAAAAAGGTCTGTTGGAGTGCATGAATTTATGCCCACCATAACACTTGATCACAGCAAAGTAATTGGCACCAAACTGAATTTGCACATAATTGAGGCCTTCTGGGTATGTATCAGATAGTCCTTGAAAAACAATTGAGCCATCGTCTAGTGTTTTTTTTGTGATGGCTGCGCCTGCAGGAGGGTTAATGTAAATGCTTGCGATTTCTTCCGGAGAAATTGTAGCATCTAGCGCTTGAATATTGATTTCAAATGTATTGCCTTGCCCTAATTCTCGGTAGATCATTCTTTGAGTGCCGTCTGCGAGTTTGGAAATGTAGGGCTTGCCAGGAAATTTGGCAACGAGGCCCGAAATAGGGTCAATGGATACAAATTCGTTTTGTTTCTTGAGGAAGATTTTACTTTTCGGCGCTTCGGAATTGATGGTCCAGCGGACGGGCCTTACTTTATAGCCTCTGGCTCTAAGCAGCTGTAGGATACCTTCCTCTCCACCTAAATGACCGGCACCAATGCCACAGAAAAAGGATTCGGGAACCTTTAGCAGACCAATGAGTTTGTCGAGCATTTGTTGATTGCGCTTCACAATGACTTCTTCGTAGAGGCTATCTTGAACAGATAAGTAAGATTTCATGAAACGTTGGAGCGCATCAAGGTCTCCGCGCAAATAAAGTTCAAGTAGTTTTTCTTGGGTAAATGCGTTGATTTGATTGTCGATGATTCGACGTTCACTCAGTTTGAATTCGTTGGAAAGTGCGTATTGATCCTCTAGCTTCTCGAGTGCAATGGTTTCTTTGCCAAGTTGCAGACCGAGTATTTGAAAATAGGCATCGAGAAATTGCGGCATGCCGTCTTCAGAGCCATACAATGTTTGAGAGGTCATGACCAAGCTTGTGTAGGCCTTTCCTTTGTCGTCGATGCGCGTTTCTGGTAATTTTTTACGGGTATCCATGGTTGCAAACAGACTGTAAATGTCTGTTTCTAAAACAATCTTTTTGGCTTGATCAAAGGCGATGTATACGCTGTCTGAAAGCGCGAATAACTCGCGGTCGTTGGAATGTAGCGTTCCAAAAATATAGGATTTGACACCTAATTTAGGGTTGCTCACTTCCCAAAGAAGTTCTTTATCGAGCTCTAAAGTCTGAGCCCGACCAATATTGGCGGAGATATAAACAAGAAAAAGAAGGGCTAAACGCATTTACTCAAAGTTAATCAAATAAAAACACGTTGAATGTGTTTTTCTGTATATGCGTATGCTAAATACGCCAGAGATGGAATCTCATGAGTCAGTAAAATAGGGGAGGTTCTTCCTAGCGCTATTTTGCCGTGAGAGTGTTGCATTTCTAGAGCTGCTGCTGCATTGATTGTGAGTGCATTGATGGCTGCTTCGGGTGTCATTTTCATTTTGATACAAGCCAAAGACAGCACATGCATGAGGTCATAACTTGGCGATGATCCTGGATTGAAGTCGCTTGCGAGCGCTACGACAGCCCCTGCATCGATGAGGTCAGTTGCGGCTCCGTAAGGAATCGATAAGAAGTGAGAGCAACCCGGCAGGAGTGTGGCGACACAATTGCTATTGGCCAATGCATGGAGGTCATTTTGGTCAAGTTCTTCGAGGTGATCAACAGAAATTGCTCCTTTTGCGATGGCTGCAGGCACACCTCCTAATACCGAAAACTGATTGACATGCACTTTTGGTTTGAGCCCATATTGTGCTCCGGCTTCCAAGATTTCTTCCATTTCGGCCGTACTAAAATAGTTGCGTTCGCAAAAAACATCGATGTAGTCTGCAAGTTGTTCGGCTGCAATTGCCGGTAACATTTCATTGATGAGTAGGGCGATGTAATCTTCGCGCCTCGTTTTGTACTCTTGGGGAATGGCATGAGCACCAAGAAAAGTGGCCTTTATGGAAATTGGGGCCGTTTCTTTGAGCTTTTTGATGACGCGCAGCATTTTAAGTTCGCCTTCTACACTAAGCCCATAGCCCGATTTGATTTCGAGTGCACCAGTACCCGAGGCAATCATTTTTTGAATGCGTTGGAGGGCGGCTTGATAAAGCTCCTCTTCTGACATTGAGGTCAGTTTTGCGGCAGAATTGAGAATACCACCACCTTTGGCCGCTATTTCTTCGTAGCTCAGTCCATTGATCCGGTCTACAAATTCTTCTTCACGGCTCGCCGCAAATACAGTATGCGTATGCGCATCAATAAATGCTGGCAAAACGAAGCAATTGGTAGCGTCGATGACTTCGACATCTCGCCAATCGGTAATCCCAGGCCATTCGTTCATTGGCCCGTAGGCTATGACTTCGTTGTTTTCGAGAGCGAGATAGGCGTTTTCAATAATGGAGAGCTGCTTCATTTGCGGACCGCGCAACATTTCGGGTAGCCCTTCACCGGCTTGCACCAATCCTTTGATATTCTTAATAAATTGTTTGCGCATACGTATTTTCACTGTAAAGATAAGGGCAATTTTGACTTAATTTCGTCCGAATGATGGAAAGAAATTCAGAGATGAAGCACGACGTATTGGGCAAATGGGGCGAGGCCTTTGCCTTAAAGCATTTGCTCGGCATTGGTTACGTGCTTATGGCTCGTAACTATAAATTCAATCGGATGGAAATTGACTTAGTCATGACCGACGGCCAAACGCTCGTTGTAATTGAAGTCAAGACGAGGCATAGTGCTGAGCTCGGAGAGCCCTGGCGCGCAGTTAATTTAGCCAAGCAAAAACAAATTATACGCGTTGCCAATTACTACACCAAATCGATTCAATGGCCGCAAGAAGTGCGCTTTGATGTCGTTTCTATCGTGCACAACAGTAACCACACGGACCTCACTCACATTAAAGATGCGTTCAGTCCTAGGCCTTAAATTTAAACGTGAAGCGCGCGATCTGCCGTTGCAGCAAGTGCAGCTTCTTTAATTGCTTCTGAATAAGTAGGGTGCCCGTGGCAAATGCGTGCAATATCTTCGGCAGAGGCGCGATATTCCATTGCGGTTACTGCTTCCATGATGAGGTCTGCTGCACGTGGGGCAATCATGTGTACACCTAAAATTTCATCTGTTTGGGCATCTGCCAAAATCTTGACAAACCCACTGGTGTCCATACTTGCTCTTGCACGACCCAACGCTTTGATTGGAAACGAACCGGCTTTGTAGGCGCGTCCTTCTGCTTTGAGTTCTTCTTCAGTTTGGCCAACCGCAGCGATTTCTGGCCAAGTATATACCACGCCAGGGATAAGGTTGTAATTGATATGCGGCTTTTGACCTGCAATTTGTTCTGCAACAAATACGCCTTCTTCTTCGGCTTTGTGAGCGAGCATGGCGCCGCGCACAACATCTCCAATTGCATAAATATGTGAAACTGCTGTCTGAAGATGATCATTGACTTCAATTTGACCTCTTTGATTGATTTGAAGACCTGCCTTATCGAGGTTCAAGCCATCAGTATAAGCCTTGCGACCCACGGCCACTAAACAGTAGTCGGCTTCGAGCGTAATTTGCTCGCCTTTTTTGTTTTCGGCGGTAAGCACCACTTGTTTTCCGTTATTGACAACTCCAAGTACTTTGTGTTCCATATGGAATTTAAAGCCTTCTTTTTTCAGGATTTTGGTGAATTCTTTGCCTATTCCTGCATCCATAGTTGGAAGTATGCTTGGCGCAAATTCTACTACCTCAACGGTAGCGCCAAGACGCGCGTAAACAGAACCGAGTTCGAGGCCAATGACTCCGCCACCAATCACCAACATGCGCTTTGGAATTTCACTCATGTTGAGGGCCTCCGTAGAGGTAATGATGCGTTTTTTGTCGGGTTCCATTCCTGGGAAATAGTTGGGTTTGCTACCAGTTGCAATAATGATGTTTTTACCGCTGATTTGGCTCGTTTGTTCACCCTTGATTTCAATGGTATGTGGGTCAAGAAAACTACCAACGCCCTGGTAAACAGTAATTTTATTTTTATCCATGAGGAACTTAACTCCCGCACAGGTTTGCGACACCACTTCGTTTTTTCTGGTGATCATTTGCGCGAGGTTGGCCTTAAGCCCTTTTACTTCGATGCCGTGTGCTGAAAAATTATGCTGGGCGTTGTAAAAATGTTCCGATGAATCTAGGAGCGCTTTGGATGGAATACAGCCAACATTGAGGCAAGTTCCGCCTAAAGTGCTGTATTTTTCTATTAAAGCTGTTTTGAGTCCAAGTTGTGCACAACGCAAGGCTGAAACGTATCCGCCAGGACCTGAACCAATTACTACCACATCAAAAGTTTCCATCGTTACAATTTTTTTACAAATTTACTGTTTGTACACGAACAACCAAAGCCTTAATTTTGCGTTGTAACGCTGTGCACAAGTTAAAAACACTCTTCTTATCTTTTTCACTGCTACTTTCGGGGTGGGTTGCTGCGTCGCACATTATTGGCGGAGACATCTACTATGACTTTCTCGGTAATAATCAATACCGCTTCTTTATTACACTTTATCGCGATTGCGCATCTACAGGAGCTCAATACGATGACCCGCTTTACCTTTCTATTTTTACGCAAGGCAACGTTCATTACCAAACGGTGCAAGTTCCTTTTCCAGGCTCTGTTATTTTACCCATTAATTTCAACAATCCCTGCGCAACGCAACCTTCCGGAATTTGCGTAGAGCGCGCTATTTATCAGGTAGTTCTTACACTGCCGCCCATTCCTGGTGGTTACACCGTGTCCTATCAGAGATGTTGCAGAGGGCCAAACATTACCAATCTTCAGTTTCCAGATGACACGGGGCTAACGCTAGTGGCCCATGTGCCGGGTTCGAATACGGGGGCGAGTAACAACAGTAGCCCGCGTTTTAATAATTATCCGCCGGTGTTGTTGTGCAACAACGACCAACTCGTTTTTGATCATTCCGCCACCGACCCAGATGGCGATCAGCTCGTCTACTCGTTAGTGACCCCCTATGCTGGCGCGAATTCAGGAAACCCTCAACCCTTGCAAATGCCCCCGCCACCATATTTTCCGGTCACATGGCAATCCAATTTCAATGCCCCAGTACCACTTGGTCCTGGCTCGTCTACCATTATTCATCCCAGTACAGGGCTGCTTACGGTGAGTCCGAATTTGATCGGCTTATTTGTCGTAGGTGTGCGCGTTCAAGAGTTTAGAAATGGTCAGCTCATCGGAGAAACTATCCGCGATTTTTTGTTCCGTGTTTTTGATTGCAATATCCAATTAGCGGCCATTCTTCCCCTACAACCGCAATTGCCAAATTTTAGCGGTTATTGCGATGGTCTGACCGTACAATTCGACAACCAATCATTTGGCGGAACCAATTACGCTTGGAATTTTGGAGTCTCGGGTACAAATTCCGACGTCAGTACGCTTTTTGAGCCTACCTACACTTACCCAAGTTCAGGGACCTACACGGCCCAATTAATTGTCAATCCAGGGCAAAACTGTACGGATACCGCATATATAGAAATCATTGTCAACGAACCCCTAGACTTAACTTGGCAAACTCAAGATTCTTTGTGTCTGACCGGTAATTCACATGACTTTACAGCCCAAGTATCAGATCCTACAGCTACCCTTACCTGGACTTTCCCTGCGAGTGCTTCAATAGCGACAGCAAATGGCACATCGGTGCCCAATGTGGTTTTTGATACGGCAGGATTTCATCCAATTTTACTTGAGGCCACCACCACTTATTGTCAGGAGTCTTATTTAGATTCAGTTTTTATTTTTGGAGAGGCTAGCGCAGCCATTGTTGTGCCCCCTCAAGTGGAGTGTTTGGGTTACACCATTCAGTTTGGCAACGTTTCTCAAAATGCGATGATTTACGACTGGGACTTCGGAAACGGCCTTACTAGTTCACAAATGTTACCAGTAGTAACGTTTCCAGGGCCTGGGAATTATCCGGTCACGTTGATTGCGGGGTCTTCGCCTAATTGTTTGGACACTACGGTGGTAAATGTCACTATTGCCGAACCTATTGTACTCAATTTGACCCATTCTGATTCGCTTTGCATTGACGACATTTTTGTTTTTGATGCGCAGGTAAGCGGCCCTGTCGGAACGACCTATAATTGGGATTTCGGCCCACATGCTACGCCCGCCACTAGCACCCAATTGACGGGCAATAACGTCCTATTCGATCAAAACGGCAATCAACAGGTTTTGCTGATGGGGCAAAATGCGCTATGTGCCGATACCATTACCGCGCTTGTGCGGGTTTTTGGCCACCCTAGTATCAATTTCATGTTTTTAAATACCTTACAGTGTGCGCCATCTCAGGCACAATTTGTCAATTTGAGTCAAAGTGAAGTGCCAACGAACTACATCTGGGATTTAGGCGATGGCATACAAGTTTCAGCAACAAACGTATTGCACACGTATAGCCAACCAGGAAACTACACCGTTACCCTCACGCTCATCGAGCAAATTGGCTGCCAAGACACCTTATTTATGGCGCAACAAGACCTCGTAACGGTGCATCCTTCACCTCAGGCTGGGTTCTCGATTAGTCCGGATAAAGTCGATGTTTGTCAAAACGAGGCGGTTTTCACTGATTTATCTGTAGATGCCGTGACGTATCAGTATTTTGTAGAGGACCGCAGTTTCCAATACAATACTGCCAATTTTGTACACGCTTATCAAAGCGGTGGCACCGACTACCCGATGCAGGTGGTTGCCAATAGTTTTGGTTGTACCGATACTGCATATTCAAGTATTGAAGTAGAACCGTTTAGTATTTATGCACCAAACACCTTCATTCCAGATGGCGATGGTCGCAATGAAGTTTTTAAAGTGGTCACTGAATTTGGTGTAAGCGATTGGTCTTTAGAAATTTTCAATCGTTGGGGCGAGCGTGTTTTTGTAACGCAAAACCCGAACGAAGGATGGGACGGCACCTACAAAGGCTTACAGTGCCAAGATGGACTCTATAATTATGTGCTGAAATTTAGGCCCTGTCATGAACCGTACATCCGACGCCAGCGCGAGGGCGTGGTTCATTTATTGCGATAGTTTAAGATCTGCGCAAGACAAAATTTTGACCCAAATAGACTTTTCTGACTTGTTCATCAGCGGCCAACTCCTCTGCTGTACCTGATTTCAAGATTTTACCTTCAAAAAGCAAGTAGGCACGATCGGTGATCGAAAGGGTTTCTTGTACGTTGTGGTCGGTAATGAGGATGCCGATATTTCGCTTTTTGAGTTCAGAAACGATTGCTTGAATGTCTTCTACAGCAATGGGGTCAACACCTGCAAATGGTTCGTCTAGCAAAACGAATTTGGGGTCTGTGGCCAAGGCACGTGCAATTTCGGTTCTGCGTTTCTCTCCTCCAGAAAGTCTGTCTCCGAGGTTTTTGCGTACATGAGTGAGGCTGAATTCTTCGAGTAAGCGTTCTAATTTTGCTTCGCGCTCCGCTTTATTCAATGGCCCCATTTCTAAAATGGCCATGATGTTGTCTTCGACGCTTAGTTTGCGAAAAACAGAGACTTCTTGAGGCAAATAGCCCAGCCCAAGTTGGGCTCTCTTGTACATTGGTAATTTGGTGATTTCAGTGTCGTCGAGAAAAACTTGGCCGGTATCGGGCTTTACCAAACCCACCATCATGTAGAATGAAGTGGTTTTACCGGCACCGTTTGGACCGAGTAAGCCGACAATTTCACCTTGATTGACTTCTACACTCACGCCGTTTACTACTGAACGGCCGCGGTAGGTTTTACAGATATCAAGGGTTCTGAGTTTCATGAATCGAAATTACTAAAAATTAAGTGAGTAGCGGGCTTTGATTCCGAATGGGCTTGTTCCTGGTATTTGATGGGTGGCTCGGTAGATCACGTCGATGCGAATGACTTTCAAGATATTTTCAATACCAACCCCGACCTCGATGTATGGAATTCCGTTAAAAGGTTGTACAAAAGAAGGAATCAAAAGTGCTTGATTTTGCTTAGCCGATAAACTGCCCAACATAATGCGTTCGGTGGTAATGAGTCTGATTTTACTGGCTTTGATGAGTGGTATGCGGTCAAAAATGAGTCCCTCCCAACGATTTTCTGCAAAACCAACCACGTAGCGATCGCTGATGAATTCTAAGAAGTTGACCATATTTGGTGTACTTGTGAGTAGCCATAAAGATTGGTTTCCTTCGTGTACTTTTAATAGCGGATAAGCGGCGATTCCATTGATATAACCCAAGGTAAAGCCGTAGCGCATGCGGCCAAGCACGCCAAGCTGGGTGTTGTGTTCGTATTGAAATTCAAATTTTTGATAGCTGTAGTCACTGCCGAGCACGTCTTTAAATCCGAAGATGCCTTGAAAAGAAAGAATAGGGTAGGGTGAACGCAAAGCCGTTCGGTCAAAAGACCCCGAAAGAAATTCTTCGTCTTTGGTCCAGCGGACGCGGGTGGTGAGCTCTGTTGCTGTAATTTGGCTGATATTTACGGTGTCAAGGCCGTTGAATTGCTGATAGGTTGCCAGGCCAAGTGGCGTGTAGTTTTTCCATTCAAAAGCACCAAAAAGGATGAGGTCTTTTTTAATGTCTTTTTCCAAACTGAGCCCCGTTTTTTCTACAAAGGTGAGTTTGTCAAAAGGGGCGGTACTCAGGAACGTAACAAATGATGTTCCCATGGAGGCAGCCGTTGGAGACTGGCCAATTTGCTCTATATCGTAATTGTAATAGGCATTGACCATGCCTCGTTTCTGGGGCGTGATGTTATAGCGAACACGAAGGTTATATTTGAAGCGCTGATCGCCAAAACCGTATGCCAAACGCCCCCCAAGTTCTAGTCTTTTAGAGAAATCATTGGAGGTGCGCAGCGCCAGTGCCACCCTGAAATTTTCGACGGGGTTCATGCTAACTAATGAGGCGACCGAACCAATTTCTATTTTTTGAATGGGCCAGTAACCGGTGGTTGCGAAGTAGGTCAGCTTGCGCATATTTTGGTAAAATGGTTGCGCTTCTAATGAATCGACCATTTCTTGTATGCGCAATTCTTTTTCATTGAGGGCTACAGGCCTGAGCGCAGCCCATTCTTCGTCTGTGCGTATTTTGGCGTTCGCCTGTATATCTACGGCGTTCGGGGATCTATAGAATTCTTCAGGCTCAGGCTCGTTGATGACAAACTGGCTACGCGTGCTGTATTTTCGGCCAATGAGCCCCATGAATTTGGATTTTTCCGTGACTTTGAACGAGAGCACCATTTTTTCGCTGGTCAGCATCCAAATTTCTTTTTGGACTTGCTCAAATTCTTGCTCAATATAAAATTCTTGAATGTAGTTTAGGTTCGCGCCGGGAGCAATGTTCGCTTGGAATCTTTTGACTGCATAGGTGGTGTCGTGCACCCACATATGACCTTCAAAAACGAGGTCACCGCTACGCTTGGGCACAAAACGCAATTTATAGCACCAATCGGCACCTATAAATGTAGAGTCGTCGAGATAGAATTGATAGTAGCTTCGTGCATAAGGCGCTAAAGGACTAATGAATGATTTATTGAACAAATCATAAATGTTGTCGTAGATATTGAGTTCCAAGTACATGTCGCCGAGGAACTGCGTCATCTGCATATTCTCGACGCCAGTGATGCGGCTAGCCGTTACAAGTTCTTTTTTAAGCTTTGGATCTTTGAGATAGTAATAATCTGAAACGCTTTCCGACAATATGACTGGCAAAAGGTTTTTGTCGGTAGAGTCTGTTTGCAGGTAATTTTTTACGATGGAAAGTCGGTCAACGAGCGGATTATTGATGAGGTTAGAATCTAAGTTGCTCGCATCTAATTGAATTTTGTTGTAAAGATGGTATTGATAAGCGCTTAGTTTTTCTTTGTTGTTGATGGCTTTGTAGGTAATGATACGCCGATGGAGTTGTGCGCCGCGTGTTTCAGTGGGCGCCTTCAGGAAGATTTCCGCAACCTCTTTATCTTGGGTAGACATTTTGACGTTGACCTCCTGGGTTTTGTCTTTGTTAATGCGAACACGTTCGGTCTGAAAACCCAACAATCTAAAAAGAAGGGTATCGGTGGGGTAGTAGGTACTGAGATAGAAATTCCCTAGTGAGTCTGACTTGGTGCCAATTTTGGAATCTAAGAATTGAATTTGCACAAAGCTGAGCGGCTCTCCTTTCTTGTCGGTGACTTTTCCCGTGACGACGGTTTGCTGGCCCCAAATAGCCAAATAATTGCAACAAATAAGTAGGAAGAAACTAAGGAGTCTCATTAGCTTTTTTCACTTCTGTCGACGCGTTTTGCGACCAATACGCTGATCTCAAAAAGCAAGTAAATAGGGATGGTAACAATAACTTGTGAGATGACATCTGGCGGGGTAATGACCGCAGCTAAAATGAGGATCACCACAATGGCGTGTTTGCGGTATTTGACTAAAAATTCAGGGGTGAAGAGCCCAATTTTAACCAAAAGGAACGTGACAATCGGAAACAAAAAGAAGAGGCCAGTGTAAAAAACAGTGGATAGAATGGTACTCATGTACGATGCAATAGTGACGTCGGTTTTAATTTCTGGTGTAATTTGAAAAGCGCCAAAAAACTGGACACTTAGCGGCGCTACAACGTAATATCCAAATAGAATCCCGAGAAAGAAAAGCAAACTGACATAAAAAACAATGCCCCTGGCCATTTGCTTTTCGTTGCCCTTGAGACCCGGTTTAACAAAAGCCCAAAGTTGGTAAAAGATATATGGAAATGAAATGACCACCCCGCCCATGATGCTCATCATGAGGGCGTAAGAAAACTGGCCAGCTAAGGTGGTGCTCTGAAAATCAACGTTTATTTGTTCAACACAGACGCCAAGGTATTGGCAAAGAAGTTTAAATGTGATGAAATCGGGGTCTACCATGTTAAGGAAGATGTTTTCCATGATTTCACGTTGGTAAATCCAAATGACAATTGAGAATACAATCACGGCCAAAGCAGCTCTCAGCAAGCGCCAGCGCAGCTCTTCAAGGTGATCTAAAAATGACATTGGCTTATCCTCAGACATGCCGTAAAATTAAGGATTTATTCTGGAAAAGAAAGATGAAAAAGATGAACGTAAATTGTTTACGATGTACTATCTCAACTTTGTATCATCAAAACAAAACGCCATGAACAAAAAATTTGCAATTCAACACATTTGGTTCAATAATCACGACGCTGATGTTACATTGTCGGGCCTCATTCAAGACGATGTTTTAGTCTATGAAACTAAATTAGTCATTAAGATGTCTGCGCTTAATGGCGTTGTTTCAAAAATTCAGAAGGCTGCTGATATTGAAGTAAGTGAGTATATGTGTCGTTTCGAATTCGGATTTATTACCGAATATGAAATTAGCTTTCCGGCAGAAGTTCAATGCTACCTGCCACTCGAAGAAGTGATAGGTGCAGATCAAAAAATGGTAAGAAAAATTGTTGCTTAAAAGCTTAAGGCTGGATGTAAACGGTTTCTTCGTTCACTTTTTCAGCTTCAATTTTAATGATGCCTTGCCCAACTTTATTTCCTTTTTGGGCTTTGATATCAAGAACTGCAACACCTGCTTGCCCAAGCTGATAAAGCTCGTTGTAGTTGAAGGTTGCAAGACCGTTTACATTGGTGTAAGCGGTATCAAAGACAGCAACTTGTTGTGGCGTGCTTTGTGTATTGGTACCGTATAAGACAACCATGGCGTTAGAAACACTTGCATTGGTTTCGTCTTTCACATAAATATGTGCAACGGTATCCATTTTTTTACGGCATGCGCTCAATGAAACTAAAGAGGTAGCTGCCACAGCAAATAAAAGAATCTTTTTCATGGTGTTTAGTTGGGTAAGTAGATGGTCTCAACAGCGGTAGTGTGCACTTTAGCACGCGTGTATCCGTAAGCTGTTTTGTTATTGTACTTGACGATGATGTCGAAATAGCCAGTTTTGTTGCTTTCTCCTGCGATAGAAAAATAAGGATCCATATCAAAGGAGGTAAAACCCGAAGAGTTGGTGTAGGTGGTATCTACGTAGGCAAGTGTTGCTGGTGTAGACTGCTGATCACCAACGATGATGACTTTGGCGCCATCGATGAGTTGGTTCGATGATGAACGCACAAATACCTTAATAATTGCGGGGTCTTTAGGTTCGCAACCGCCCAAAATAAAGAGCAGCGAAAGTGCGAAAAAGCTGGTAAGTATAGTTTTCATAGGTTTTGAATGTCTCAAATTTACGTTTTAATTTTTGAATTTTAAAACTTAGAAAGTGGTGTTTATTGTATTTGAAGTAAGACTTGATTGCGTTGCTCTTCCGTAATTTCTGCAAGTGCCTCGCCTGTTAAGCCAAAATAAAAGCCCTTTACTTTAATTTGCATGACGCCAATTTGCCCAGGTTTGTAAAAAGAAGAGAGGTTAAAATAGGCTTTGCCCGCAGCATCGGTGAAAGCGCTGTCTTTAACGGCGATCGCATTATGAGCGGTGTCAGTAGGTTCGGCCACAAGCCAAACTTTTGCATCCGAGAGTATGGCTCCGTTTGTATTGACAACAGTCACTTCCAAAGTTGTTGCAGGTGTATCTTTGCAAGATGTGAACAAAAACACCGTGGCAAATAGCGATAGAAATGAGATCGCAGCAATAGTGTGCAGCTTTTTTTTCTTGTACATTTGCATGAATACCAAGATTTTTCGTTGTTAAACAACAAGAAGGGTCAAAAGGTTACAACAGAACCATTTAAAAATGAACATAGCAGATTTATCTCAAGAATTGACTGAAGTCCAAATCCAAGACGAACAAGCACTCGAACAGTTTCGCATTCGCTTTTTGGGCTCAAAAAATGTACTCAAAGATTTATACGCCGCTATTAAAGACATCCCTAATGATCAAAAGCGCGCATATGGTCAGCAGGTCAATGCACTCAAAGAGCGTGCTGAACAAATTTTTCACGAAAATAAAGCGACCCTGACTCAAGTTCAGGCTGCAAGTGAAGCACAAGACCTTACAAGACCCGCAGGCGATGCAAAAGTGGGCGCGCACCATCCGTTATCTTTGATTCGCAGAGAAATCATTGAGATTTTTAACCGCATTGGCTTTGTTGTTTCAGAGGGTCCCGAAATTGAAGACGACTGGCACAACTTCAGCGCGCTTAACTTTCCGCCAGAACACCCTGCCCGCGACATGCAAGACACCTTTTTTATACAAAAAGGAGAGCAAGAAATTGCACTTCGGACCCACACCAGCAGCGTACAAGTTCGCGTTATGGAGAATCAAGCCCCCCCAATCCGCACAATTTCTCCTGGCCGCGTTTATCGCAACGAAGCCATTTCAGCCAGAGCACACTGTTTCTTTCATCAGGTAGAGGGGCTTTACATCGACAAAGACGTTTCTTTTGCCGACCTCAAACAAACCTTACTTTACTTTGCTCAAGCATTATTTGGACCCGAAACCCAGATACGTATGCGCCCCTCATACTTCCCTTTCACCGAGCCAAGTGCAGAGGTCGATGTATCTTGCTCGCTTTGTGCTGCTAAAGGTTGCAATGTTTGTAAGTATACTGGCTGGTTAGAAATTATGGGTTGTGGTATGGTAGACCCAAATGTATTGGAGGCCTGTGGCATTGATTCACAAGTATATTCTGGTTTTGCATTTGGCATGGGCGTTGAACGCATTGCTCAGCTGAAATACCGCGTCACCGATTTGCGCCTATATTCCGAAAACGACGTACGCTTTTTGCGTCAGTTTAAACCTGGCATGGCATGAGTTGGCATCCATTTTCAGCTTTAGCCCAGTGGCAAGAAATCTTGAATGCGTCTGAGCAGGCGCCTCAGTTGCTTTTTAAGCACAGCACGCGCTGCTCAATCTCTTCAATGGTGCTGAATCGCTTTGAAAACAGTGAATTATTTAAATCTGAGGCAATGACCTTTTGGTATCTAGACCTGATTGCCTACCGAGAACTCTCCAATATGGTTGCTACCGAAACCCAGGTTTGGCATGAATCTCCGCAATGCATCGTAATAGATAAAAGCAAAGTTATTTATGCAGAAAGTCACGGTTCTATTGACGCAAAAACTATTCAACAACTGATCTTCAACAAATGAAAAAAATCATCATCTGGGTTCTGGTACTCGGTTTATTAGTCGGGTTCTTAGCTCCATTTCTACGCTCGTCATCTACCGACGCCGAGAACACAGCAGCCACATTTGGATTCAAAGAGCATTTAGCTACCACCTATGGCCAAACTATTGCAATCCCGCTTAAAATATCCGAAAACTGCTCTAAATTAGTTCTCAAAATCGCCGACTCAATTGTTCTAGAAGTTGCAAAACCAAAGAAAAAGGAAGTCTACTTTTTAGACACCAAAGATTTCAAGCCGGGTGCTTTTCTTCTCGATTTACAAGTCCTAGACGCCAACGGGAGTCCTTATTCGGAGCAGCGCAACCTCCGTATTTTATCGGATATCAAGCCAGAGCGATGGTCTCTCAAACTAGGAGCTTCTTACACACACAATGTAGCTAATTATACCCAAGGGCTTACCTTTTGGAACGGCGAACTCTACGAATCTACCGGCGACCCTAATCAAGATGGTAGTTCTATGGTTTCTAAAATCAATATTGCAACAGGCGCGCCAATTCAGCAAGGCACAACCACTTTTAAACAACAACTGGATGCCAGTAAGTTCGGAGAAGGAATTGCCATTTTTGGCGATGAAATTTTTCAACTCACCTGGAAAAACCAACAGTGTTTTGTTTACGACCTCAAAACCTTCCAACTCAAACGAGAGCTCGCCTATACAGGTGAAGGTTGGGGGCTTTGCACCGACGGCAAACAACTCATTATGTCCGACGGTACTGAGCGCCTTACGTTTAAAGACCCAAAAACCTTTCAAACTATCCGGACAATCGAAGTTTATTCTGATCAGGGGCCATTGCCACAACTCAACGAGCTTGAGTTCATTGATGGGCTAATTTATGCCAATATCTACACAACAAATTTCGTAGCGGTCATTGAGCCGGTCTTAGGCAGAGTAATTGCGCTTATCGACGCGGGCAATTTGGTTGCGGTAGGTAAAGGGAATGGCGAGGTCTTGAATGGCATTGCCTACAACTCAAAGACAGGCAAAACCTACATGACGGGCAAATATTGGCCTAAAATGTTTGAAGTTAGCATCATCAAATAGAGCACATGGAAAACCACCGCAAAGATTGGTCAGAGATCAAGAGCAATGATTCTTGGTCTATTTTTAAAATCATGGCTGAGTTCGTCGAGGCTTATGACAAAATGGCCAAAGCGGGCCCCTGTATTTCTATTTTTGGTTCGGCCCGCACCAATACGGAGCACCTTTATTATGAAAAGACGGTAGAACTTGCCGAGAAAATTGCAAGAGCTGGCTATGGTGTCATTACTGGAGGTGGCCCAGGAATTATGGAAGCAGGTAACAAAGGAGCAAAGCAGGGTGGAGGCACTTCTGTAGGGCTCAACATCGATTTGCCTTTTGAGCAATTTCACAATCAGTACATAGACCGCGACCATTTTCTAGAGTTTGATTACTTCTTCGTACGCAAAGTCATTTTTGTCAAGTATGCACAAGCATTCGTGATCATGCCAGGTGGTTTTGGCACCCTAGACGAGCTTTTCGAGGCCATTACCTTGATCCAAACCCGTAAAATCGCAAGAAGGCCGATTGTCTTATTTGGAACTGCATTTTGGCAAGGTTTATTTGACTGGGTCAAAAATGTGCAACTTGCCGAGGGTTATATTTCGGAAGCAGACCTCGAATTGTTCAAAATCACCGACTCTACCGACGAAGCATTGCAGTTTATCGAGGACTTCTTCAGTTCTCATGCACTTTCTCCAAATTTCTAAGCATCTTTGTAATACATATACCGTTTCTCTATGTTGGATAAAATCAAAAGTACGCTTCGACTGGTCATCCCTTTTATGAAGACCAAACACTTCTGGAAACACTTTGGCTTGGTGATTTTATTTTACTTGGTAATGGTCTTTGCCACCATTCTTTACCTCGATTTTGCCACCAACCACGGCGAAAAAATTGCAGTTCCGAACTTAGTTGGCCTTTCCGGTGAAAAAGCCAAAAAGCGCATCGAAAGTCTGGATCTCACGTACCAAATTTTAGATAGTATTTACGACCCAAAATTGCCAGAAGGAACTGTTGTTGAACAACTTGTTGAACCGACTTCATTATCTCAGGTTTATGTCAAATCGGGTCGAATTATTGGGCTGCGCCTTTCCAAAAAAAGCCAACTTGTAGAAATGCCGAGTTTGTTGCACAAACAAATCCAGTTCGCTCAAAGTATTCTTGAGCAACGTGGTCTGCGCTTTATCATTCAATACCAACCTACTGCCGAGGCAAATGGTTCTGTACTCGATCAGCGCTACAAAGGACGTCGCATCAAAGAAGGCGAGCGTCTTCCAATTGGCGCGGTCGTGACGCTTATTGTGGGCCAAAACGATGAAGGTGAGCCTATTGCTTTGCCAAATTTGCTTGGTCTTACGATGTCAGAAGCGAGTTATATTTTTGATACGCTCGGCGTGAGTAGCTATTCATTTATTTGTCCGGATTGTCAAACAAGTCAAGATTCTGCGGTTGCCCGAATTTTTTCGCAATCACCAGAATATATTGAAGGAACCACCGTTTTTAAATCCACTCAATTTATCCTCTCCATGCAAAAAGGAGGAGACGGACAAAATCCATAGTTTATGATGCGCTTCATTCTTATTTTTTTCAATTTCCTGGCGATTTCGTCGCTTTGGGCACAAGGTTTTGAAGTGGGCCCTATAAGCCGAAATTTTGACCTCGGTAAAGCTAACGGACAACTAAAAAGCGCTGTAAACTCCATTGACAGCACATTTTTTTATACCCCAGATACCTTAGACTTGCCTTTTTTTGATGAATTTTCTACGGATAAATTTCAAAAATACACGGCCCAATACAACGATCCGGGCGTGAGTTCAACACTCTACTACAAACTGCTTGATCCCAGCACCTTGATAGCCTATCCCGCTGCTCAAACCTTTACAGATCAGGCTACTTTTCGCCGCACTTTTGATTTATCGACTAGTACTTTTACGGATTCTATTTTTCCTGTAACGGCAGTTAAAGTCGCTGATTTTTCAGCTTTCCCTTTGGTTTATCAAACCCTAAATTTATACCCGCCTTATTACATTTACGATACAATAGGGGTGGTAGATACCCCAGATACCGTTTGGGTGCAAAACCCAAGTTATTTCCAAGATTCTGCCCGCATCTTCTTTGCGACAATTAATGACCCAGCTGCGCTCTGGCTCGATGATCATGCCTATTTGAACCGCCGTTTTGGTGTAGCGCCGCGTTCATTGGGTGTCGTAACTTTTGACGGTCTAGACGCTTCAGGCTTCCCGTACGCAATCGGCACATCGGTCACAAATACAGCCGATATCTTACATTCCAAACCCATTGATTTGAGTGGCTTAAACGCTAGTGACTCTCTGTATTTCTCGTTTTTAGTTCAGTCTCAAGGCTGGGGAGACCTCCCCGAAGCTACAGATTCGTTGCGCTTAGAATTTTACGCCAAAGACCTCGATCAATGGTTCCATATTTGGGCAATAGCCGGGGACACCACGGCGCCATTTAAGGTGGTTCATATTCCTGTAAAAGAGGCCAAGTATTTTAAAAAAGGATTCCAGTTCCGATTTAGCAATTATGGCGCTTTATCCGGTGCCCTCGATCATTTCCATATTGACTACGTGCACTTGCGTGCGCAATCAAATGTAGCAGATACCTTATTCAAGGACTTTGCTTGGGTGTACCCTATGAACTCATTATTACAAGACTACACCTCTGTTCCCTGGGATCACTATAAAAACACGCCAAAACCTTTTAGAAACGATTTTCCAGTGGCACTCCACAATGGCAGCCCTACTCCTGAAAACAACCAATTTGCAGGGCAGTTTACTATTGACCAAGCCGGTATTCAACTCAATCAATTTTCAATTGCCGGCAGTCAGCTGTCAAATGGAGATTTGAACTATGAACCGAATACCACATACTTCTCTACCCACAATATCAGTTCCTTCGGGTCTTTCCCGGTAAACGGAGGGGGCAACGAACAAGCGTTTCGTGTAAAGGGCGCTATTAACGTGCAATTTCCTAATTTATCACTCAACGACACTACCAGTTTCAACCAGCCGTTTTTTAATTTCTACAGTTATGATGACGGTAGTGCCGAGGCGGCATTTGGCCCAACCGGCGTGCAGTCTCGCTTAGCTGTTGAATACAACGCTTACGAAGCAGATTCACTCATTGGTGTATCCTTTCATTTTGTTCCATCTGTAATCGATGTATCCGAAAAACTCTTTTTGGTGAGTGTTTGGAGCAATGAAAATGGCCATCCTGGTGAATTGCTTTACGAAGATGACGTCTTCTTCCCTAGAACGCCGCTGTACGGAGACGAACGCGGTATATTTATCCCCTATTATTTTGCAGACACACAGAAAGTGAGTGTTCCAAGCTCTTTCTTTGTCGGCTGGAGACAACTCGATGCAGAGCGCTTGAATTTAGGTCTAGACCGCAACATAGATCATTCAGACAAAGTGCAATATAGCGTAGATGGTGGCTTTACTTGGTATACCTCTCCTTTTGAAGGCTCTGCCATGATACATCCTATTTTCTCCACTGCACTCGATGCGTCGCTCGGCATTAAACAACAAACAGAAGCAGCTGCCACTTGGGCTGCAGTTCCAAATCCAGCAAGTAACCAAGTGCAAATTGTGTTACCGAAAGCATATGAAGGCAAACAAATCATTCTTTTGGATGCAATGGGTAAAATTCAGATGGCTCAGGCATCAAGTACATTTGATATCAGTACTTTACCCAATGGTATATATTTCTTGCAGTGCCCATCTACTCATTTAAGCACATTAAAGCTGATCATTAACCACTAATGAGCGAAGAAAATCTCGAAATTGAAGTCGAAGAAGCGGATCTCTTTGAACACCATAGGTTTAAGGCAGACCCCGGACAGGAAGTCATTCGCATAGACAAATTCTTACTGGACCGCATGGCCGACACCTCTCGAAATAAAATCCAGGTGGCCGCCAAAAACGGTAATATTCATGTCAATGGACAAGCGGTCAAACAAAACTACCGCGTCAAACCAGGTGACGAAATCGCGATAGTTCTTCCTTATCCGGTGAGAGAAATTGAGCTTATTGCACAAGATATTCCCATTGAGATTGCCTATGAAGATGAAGATTTGTTGGTGGTTAATAAACCTGCAAATATGGTCGTGCATCCGGGCTATGGCAATTATTCCGGGACCTTAGTCAATGCCTTAGTTTTTCATTTTGAGCACCTTCCGACGCGCCCTAAAGACTATTTTGGTCGTCCGGGTTTAGTGCATCGCATCGACAAACACACCACTGGCTTATTGGTTATTGCCAAAACAGAAAATGCGCTCAACGACCTAGCAAAACAATTTTATGACCGAACCACAGAGCGTCGATATTATGCATTGGTATGGGGTGATCTCAGTGAAAACGGAACAGTTGTGGGTCATATAGGCAGGTCGCTTAAAAACCGAAAAGTGATGACGGTTTTCCCTGATGGCGATTACGGAAAGCCGGCCATTACACACTACAAAATTCTCGAACGTTTTGGTTACGTGACACTTGTCGAATGCAAATTGGAAACAGGGCGCACGCACCAAATTAGAGCGCATATGCAACACATTGGACATCCGCTCTTTAACGATTTAGAATACGGTGGTGATCGCATTTTAAAGGGCACTAAATCAACGGCCTACGAAAAATTCATGTCCAATAATTTTGATTTGTTACCAGGGCAGGCTTTACATGCCAAAACCCTCGGATTTATTCAACCTACTACCAAACAATATTTAGAGTTTGATTCTGAGCTACCTAACGGTTTTCAGCGCTTATTGGAACGCTGGCGCACCTATTGTTCGGATTTTAAATAAAATTTCTCTATTTTTGCTTTCCTTGGTACTTAGCCGGGCTAAAACTACGCTTTATGAAACAATTATTCATTGCCGCCATTTTAACACTTTTCACTGCATCTGTGAGCTTTTCACAAACCGCTCCTGACCCTAAATTTGTACGTGAAGCCAACGAAGTATTCATTTCAGGAAATTACTTTGAAGCGATCAACATCTGTCAAGATGCTTACAAAAAGTTAGGTGCACGCGGTTCACTGCGTCAAAAAGGCGATATGGCCTTTAAAATTGCTGAATCTTACCGCGCATTAGAAATGTTCGACAAAGCCAATGATTGGTACGGTACCTGCATAGAGCTTAAATACTTTGATGTCGTGCCAGAAGTATATTACTACAAAGGCGATATGCAGCGCATGATGAAAGACTTCGACAACGCTATTAAGAGCTACCGCGAATTCAAGCGCATTGCACCAAAGTCCAGAACAACAGAAGTAGACGGCGCCATCATGGCCTGTGAAAAATACAAAGACTTTGACGAGTTTGAAACTTCTAAATTGGTCATCAAACCAGAAGTGAAAATCAACACAAAGCAAATGGATATGGCCCCTTCCTTCATGGACAAAAAAGGGAAAGTAATCGTTTTCAGCTCGTCACGTGACGAAAGCACTGGCGCTCAAAGGGATCCAATTTCCGGCGAAAAATACATGGACCTCTACATCGCTGAATACGATGTTAATGGCAACCCTACAAACGTGAAGTCACTCGACACAAAAGGTGTTGTGAACACTACTGCTAACGAAGGTTCAGCAACTTTCGATTCTAAGCGCAAGAACATTTACTTTACGCGTTGCCCGAACGCTGAAAAAATGGACCTCGGTTGTGAAATCTGGACAGCTACCATGAGTGGTGAAGATTTCGACGATCCACGTAAAATCTCATTAACAGTTTCAGATACCATTTCTGTCGGACACCCTTGTTTGTCTCCAGACGACCAAATGCTCATTTTTGCATCAGACATGCGCGTGAGCCCGAACGGTGAAAAATCTTTTGGTGGCCGCGATCTTTGGTACGTTAATTTTGACAAGCGCACCAAAACTTGGGATTCCGTTCCACACAACATGGGTGCTATGTTCAACACTGCAGGGAATGAATTATTCCCTTCTTTGGGCCCTAATGGTCAGTTATATTTTGCTTCTGATGGCTTACCAGGAATTGGTGGCCTAGATATCTTTGTAGCCGAACAAGTTGCAGGAGAAAACAAATGGACAGCCGTCAAGAACATGGGCT
This sequence comes from Bacteroidota bacterium, assembly GCA_041191505.1. Lineage (GTDB taxonomy): Bacteria > Bacteroidota > Bacteroidia > Flavobacteriales_D > Crocinitomicaceae > UBA952. Next base: position 107,378 of record JBEEOT010000001.1, read on the forward strand.
ATCCGTTTAATTCTCAAGGTAATGACTACGCGATGTCTGATTTTGATGGCAAGTCTGGTTTCTTTACCTCTGAGCGCAAAACCACAAGCAACCAAGAATACGCACCAGACATCTGGAGTTTCAATACCTTGCCTAATCTATTTGATCTCCGCGTTACTGTCTACGAGTCTGGTAAAAAAGGAAACAAGCTTGCCGGTGCAAAAGTTTATGTAACTGTTTCCGATGGCACAAGTTGGGAAGGCGTTACAGATGCCAAAGGAAAAATTATCTGGAAAGAGCGCCCAGACAAAAAAGGTCGCTATATCGTAACGGGTAAAGAATACACACTCAAAGCAGAGAAAGAAGGCTTCTACGAAGATAAAAAAGGAGCAAAAATTTCTACACTTGGCCTCGACCAAAGTCAAAGTTTCTTAATTGAGATGCCATTGTTGCCTGTTGGTGTAATTCGTACGCCAGAGGTTAGATACGTATTTGACCAATGGGTGTTCATCAACGACGCAACTTGTATGTCCCTAGACTCTTTGAAATTCCTCGACAGCATGCTCAAAGAATACCCTAATATCACCATCGACCTCTTTTCACATACAGATGCACGTGGTGGCGACGCACGTAACCAAATGTTATCTGAAAACCGTGCTAAGGCCGTTTACAAGCATTTGGTAGAAACTTGTGGAATCGATCCACGTCGCATTCGCCCTATTGGCAAAGGAGAGGCTGAGCCAGCAACTTGGGTAGATGAAACGGGTAAAACAGTAGTTCTTTCGCCGGAATATATCGAACAATTCAAATCAACTGACAAAGCGAAGTACGAAATGCTACACACAATCAACCGTCGTACAACCGCCAAAATCACAAGCACAACCTTTGATCCAAATTCTGCCCCTCCGGCAGACCCAGAATACCGCAAGTTTAAACAACTTCCAAGATTATAATAAAAAAGGCGTCGGAAGGCGCCTTTTGTTTTAAACCATGAGACGCCTCCTTCAAAAAATTGTTTTCTTCTTCGAACTCCAGTCTTTTGGAGTTTGCGAGTGGTGGGCACGTCGTTTGGGTATCCGAACCAATAAAGTAAGGTTGGGATTCATTTACCTAAGTTTTATAGGATTGGGTTCACCTGTTTTATTGTATCTCATTATGGCCTGGATTCTTGAGCACAAGCATTATTTTAAATTTCAAGCCAAACGCAAACAATCTATCTGGGATTTATGAAAGTGCTGATAACCGGTAGCAATGGTCTTTTAGGCCAAAAGCTTGTCGATCTATGCTTGGGCCAAAGCATTTCGTTTTTAGCCACTTCAAGCGGGGCCAATCGCAACTCCAGATGCCCTCAAGAAAACTATGCAACCTTAGATATTACCGACGAACAAAACATCACTGAGGTGTTACATGCATACAAACCGACACACCTGATCCATACGGCAGCCATGACGAATGTCGATCAGTGCGAATTGCATCCAGAGGCCTGTGATTTAGTCAATCGTCAATCGGTACAAATGCTGGCTAATTATTGTCAGTTGCATCAAATCCATTTTCAGTTGTTGTCTACAGATTTCGTTTTTGATGGCTTAGCTGGCCCCTATACAGAAGCGGATCAGCCCAACCCATTAAGTATCTACGCACGATCTAAAGTAGAGGCAGAAAAAATTGCACAAACAACTCAAGACTTACATTTTTCTATCGTTCGGACCATTATTGTATACGGAGAAGGTGAAAAACTCTCGCGGTCCAATTTGATTATCTGGGCCAAGAATGCACTCCAAAATGGCGAGCCGCTTCAAGTGGTTGATGATCAATTTAGGGCGCCAACCTGGGCAGATGACCTCGCTTGGGCTTGCTTGCGCATCTGTGAGCTCAATCAGACCGGAATTTTCCATATCTCTGGGCCTGAAACGCTTTCCATTTATGAAATTGTGCTGCGTTTAGCACGTTTTTACAACCTTTCCGTAGAACATATAAGCAAAGTGAGCAGTGAGCAGCTTCAACAGCCAGCCAAACGCCCACCTCGAACTGGCTTTAAACTCGATAAAGCACGCCATATTTTGGGCTACGAACCGAGTACCCTCGAGCAAACATTTGCGCTCTTGAAATAGAGAAAAAAATTTATCTTTACCTACCTAAAAAAAATCGAACTATGAGTGTTTGGAGAAAAAAACCAGTGAGTCACTTTGAACGTGACATGAAAAAAAATGAATTGAATCGCGTTCTTGGCCGTTGGGGTCTTACTTCTCTCGGAATTGGCGCTATCATTGGAGGTGGTATTTTTACACTTACGGGTATAGCTGCCCATGATCACGCGGGCCCCGCGCTTGCTTTGTCTTTTGTCATTGCCGGAGTAGGATGTTTATTTGCGTCGCTTTGTTACGCAGAATTCGCCTCAATATTACCTGTTGAAGGTTCGGCTTATGCTTATTCTTACGGCACAATGGGTGAACTTTTCGCTTGGATCATTGGCTGGAACCTCATTTTGGAATACATGATGGGCGCCACCACTGTGGCTGTTGCTTGGAGCGGCTATTTTGAAAAGCTGCTGCATCAGTTTAAAATACACCCACCTATGTGGCTTATGAACGACGCAGTTACCGCGGCTACAAAAGCCAAAGAAGCTGGCATGGCAGAACCAGAGTTTGCTTTTAATCTTCCTGCCTTTCTAATTACTTGGGTGGTAACTGCCATCTTGATCAAAGGCATCAAAGAAGCTGCCAAAACCAATAACCTTATTGTTATTCTTAAAGTAGCAGTAGTATTGTTCGTGATCTTTGTTGGCTTCTTCTTCATCGATACAGACAACTACGTTCCTTTTATCCCAGAAACCGTTCACAATGACGACGGCTCTTCCTCTTTTGGTTGGTCTGGTGTGGTCACCGCTGCTACTATTGTCTTCTTTGCTTATATTGGTTTTGATGCAGTTTCAACGCAAGCGGGTGAAGCGATTAACCCGAAAAAAGATGTGCCTTTTGCCATTATTATGTCTTTGGTCATCTGTACTATCTTGTATATCGTCGTTTCTTTGGTTTTAACCGGAATGGTTCCTTACAATGAGTTAGATATCAAGGCGCCTGTAGCTTCTGCTTTTGAGGGTGTCGGAATGCCATGGGCAACTAAGCTCATTACCATTGCTGCTGTAGCAGGGCTAACGTCCGTGATGTTGGTCATGATGCTCGGTCAGACGCGTATTTTCTTAGGGATGGCCAAAGATGGCTTGTTGCCATTTAAGATTTTTGGTAAAATCCATGAAACTTATAAAACGCCATTCAGAAGTACTATTTTAGTTGGAGCCGTGGTATCTGTTGTGGCTGCCACAACACCGATTAACAAAGTATCTGAAATGTGCTCCATGGGAACACTTCTCGCGTTTGCCATGATTTCAATTGCAGTATTGATCATGCGTATTCGCCAACCAGAATTAGAGCGTCCGTTCAAAACGCCTGCAGTATGGTTTGTGGCCATTGCCGGTGCGGCATTCAACTTTGGCCTAATGTATTTTGTACGTCCTGATACCTGGGTGGCATTCATCGTGTGGTCAACCTTGGGCCTTATCGTCTACTTCTTGTATTCGCGCAAGCACAGCAATCTCAACAACTATGCTTTTGAGGAGTCACTCAAAGGTCATGATGCGATTGTAAATGCTTCAGAAGAAGATTGATGCAATCCGACGCTAAAAAATCACTCGGCCTGCTCGATGCCACCTTATTGGTATCGGGTTCCATGATTGGTTCGGGAATTTTTATTGTCTCTACACTGATGCTGCGCGATATCGGTTCGCCGGCTTGGTTGTTGGTTTTGTGGGTTCTCACTGGCCTAATCACCGTTTTTGCGGCCTTGAGCTACGGCGAACTTGCAGGCATGATGCCAAATGCAGGTGGTCAGTATGTTTATATTCAACGCGCTTACGGTAAAATGGCCTCCTTTCTATATGGCTGGACCGTCTTTACCGTTATTCAGACTGGGGTTATCGCTGCAGTTGCCGTTGCTTTTGCAAAGTATACGGCTGTCTTTTTCCCTGGATTGAATGCAAGTATTTTAGAGACTTCTTTGTTTACCGTTACTTGGGCTCAAGTTCTTGCCATCGCCTCGGTTGTTTTACTTACTTATTCAAACTCGCAAGGGGTTCAGAACGGGAAAATCATCCAGTTCATTTTTACTTCTGCCAAGCTTTTTGCGCTCGGCGCTTTGATTGTTTTAGGAATTTATTTGGGCTTTAAAACCGATGTTTTTGCCTTCAACTTTGCCGACGCCTGGAAAGCCACTAAAACCGTTGTTTCCGATGAAGGAAGCATTACTCAAATCTCCCTTACCGGTTGGGCCTTGGTCGGGGCACTAGGCGCTACGATTATCAATTCATTGTTTTCGGCAGATGCCTGGAATAACGTCACTTTTATTGCCGGTGAAATCAAAGACCCCAAAAAGAACATTCCCAAAAGTTTGTTTTTTGGCACCTTAATCGTCACTGTAATTTATGTGCTGGCCAATGTAGCATATCTAGCCTTGTTGCCGGTAAATGGAAGCCCTGACGGCCTCACGCCCGTTGACCAAGGCATGCTCTTTGCGAGTAATGACCGCGTTGGTGCGTCGGCTGCCTATGTGATTTTTGGCGATGCAGGTATTTTACTCATGGCTGGGCTTATCATGGTTTCTACTTTTGGTTGCAATAATGGATTGGTTCTGGCTGGTTCACGCTTGTTTTATGCGATGTCCAAAGATGGTTTGTTTTTCAAGAGTGCAGCACGTTTGAACGGGAACGGAGTCCCTTCTCAAGCACTCTGGATCCAATGTGCTTGGGCAAGTGTCTTGTGCCTGTCTGGAAAATACGGCGACTTGCTGACCTACAGCACATTTGCGAGTTTGTTGTTTTACATCTTAACCATCTATGGTATTTTCAGGTTGCGCAAATTAGAACCAGATACACCACGCCCATATAAAGCTTGGGGTTATCCGCTTATTCCTGCACTCTACATTGTGCTCACGCTGGCCATTTGTGTCGATTTATTGATTTATGATTTTCGAAATGCCGGAATGGGCCTTTTTATTGTATTGCTCGGAATTCCGGTATATTACTTAATTGAGTCGAAAAGAGCAGTCAAGTAAGCAAATTTCTAGAGAAAGTTCGCGTTGGACTTTTCATGAAGAAACCCTTTGTTATTTTCTCGAAGCGTCTGGAAAGAGGCACGCTGATTTGGTTGCTGATTTGTACGCTCGTGGTTTTTTTACCCCGCATCGAGGCTTACTTTTATCCGTCAACTATTTCTTACTCCTGGAGCTATACGCAAGAACGGAAAGCTTTCAAACGATTTAAAACGCCTGAAAAGACAGGTTTAAGCCGATTTAAGCCGCTTTGGAAGCGTTGCAATCCCGAATCCCTAAATGCAGCAGATTGGCAGCGCCTGGGCCTCAGTTCAAAGCAGAGCGCATCAATTATACGCTACAGAGATAAGTATGGCCTTCATTCTCTAGCACAAATGCAGCGTATTCGAGTCCTACCTTCTGAACTATTGCAACTCATTGCAGATTCCTTGCGCTTTGACACCCCAATGATTAGAGAAAACCAAATTGTCGCAAAAGATGGCAATGAGGTGCTGTCTCAAAAGCAGGAAAAGCAATTGATTAAATTAGAGCTGAACACTGCCACAGAAGTCATGTTGGTAGCCTTACCAGGAATTGGTGCGTATTCAGCTTCTAAAATTATTGCTTATCGAGATCGGCTCGGTGGATTTTTAGCTTTGGATCAGTTGAGCGAAATACCCGGACTCAAGCCTGAAATCGTGCAGCAGGCATTGCCTTTTTTGGAACTCAAACAAGGCGTTACAAAAATGATGGTCAATGAAGTCGGGATAGAAACACTGCGACAGCACCCTTATTTGACCTGGAATCAGGCCAATTCAATCATCAAAATGCGCAAGCAGCGTGGGGCTTTCAAGCAACTGCAAGAACTCAAAGAATCTGTTTTAATTGACGAAGAGACATACAAAAAACTGCTGCCTTACTTATCTTTGTGACATGACAATTCACGAGCACCTCAAAGCAGTAATCCGCGACGTTCCGGATTTCCCTAAACCTGGCATTCTTTTCAAGGACATCTCAACCATCATGTTAGACCCAAAAGTTTCTAATGCGGTTCTAGACCATTTGGTTTTGAAGTATCAAGATGCAGGACTAGATGCTATTGCCGGCATCGAGAGCCGAGGTTTCTTATTTGGTTACCCTTTGGCTATGCGCTTGGGGATTCCTTTTGTACTGATTCGCAAAGAAGGCAAGTTGCCTTACGATAAAATCAAACATGCATATGAACTCGAATATGGTTCAGCTGTCATTGAAATGCACACCGATGCCGTTCAAGCAGGTCAGCGCGTCCTGATCCACGACGACCTTCTTGCAACAGGTGGCTCTGCAGCTGCAGCTGCCACACTTATTGAAAAGAGTGGGGGAGTGGTTGCGGGCTTTGACTTTTTGGTTGCCCTAGATTTTTTAGGGGGTGCGCAAACGTTGGCGCCATTTAGCGAGCAGCTCAACGCCATCGTACATTATTAAACTTTAATATGAATTAATCGTACTTCATTTACCTTCATCAACAATCCATCAATCAACAACATGAGTACTTATTTCACTGAACAACAGCAAATGCTTGCCCAAATGGTGCGAGATTTTGCAGAGCGAGAAATTCGCCCGCAACTAAAACACTGGGACGATCACGAAATCTTCCCAATAGAGGTCATGAAAAAAATGGGCGAGCTTGGCTTGCTCGGAATTTTCATCCCCGAACAATATGGCGGCTCGGGTTTTGGCTACAATGAATATGCCACCGTTTTAATGGAGCTCGGCAAGGTTTGTGGTGGTGTTGGCTTAAGCGTTGCCGCTCACAACTCGCTCTGCACGGGTCATATCTATTACCACGGAACAGAAGCACAAAAGCAAAAATACTTACCCAAGTTAGCCAGCGGAGAATGGATCGGCGCTTGGGGCCTTACCGAAGCGAATACGGGTTCGGACGCCATGCGCATGAAAGCTACGGCAGTGCAAGATGGCGATCATTGGGTCTTGAATGGTTCCAAAAACTGGATCACGCATGGTCTTTCAGGAGATGTGGTTGTTGTGTTAATCCGGACCGGCGAACTCCTCGACAGCAAAGGCATTACCGCATTTATTGTCGAAAAAGGCACCCCGGGGTTTTCAGCGGTCAAGATCAAAGAAAAACTTGGCGTTCGCGCAAGTGAAACCGCAGAACTCATTTTTGATAACGTACGCATCCCAAAAGAAAATGTCATTGGCGAGGTTGGTCAAGGGTTCCAGCAAGCCATGCAAATACTAGATGGTGGCCGAATTTCTATTGCATCTTTGAGTTGCGGTATTGCTCGCGGTGCTTTTGAAGCTTCTGTGAAGTACGCTAAAGAGCGCGAACAATTTGGTCAGCCAATTGCGCATTTTCAGGCCATAAGCTTTAAGCTTGCCGACATGGCTACTCAAATTGAGGCTGCAGAGCTCCTCACTTTTCAGGCCGCTGCTAAAAAAGACGCCAAACTACCGGTAACTAAAGAAGGAGCATTTGCAAAGTATTTTGCCTCTGAAGTAGCTGTCAAATGCGGTAATGAAGCAGTGCAAATAATGGGAGGTTATGGCTACACCAAAGAGTATCCTGCCGAGAAGTTTTTGCGCGATGCCAAACTCATGACCATAGGGGAGGGCACTTCAGAAATCCAAAAGTTGGTAATTTCTCGAGAAATTTTGAAATAATTTTGTAGAATTCAATTTCTCTCGTATCTTTGCGACCCTAAGTTTAAAACAAAGAAATTAAAGCATATGTTGATCATTCCAATTAAAGAAGGCGAAAACATCGAACGCGCATTGAAGAAGTACAAAAAGAAGTACGAAAAAACCAATGTGATGAAACAGTTGCGTGGCCGCAAAGAATTCGAGAAGCCATCTATTACTCGTCGTCAGGAAGTGATTCGCGCTGCTTACAAACAAAGAATGCAAAGTCAGCAATTGTAACCAATTGCCACAAAATACGTATGGAAAGGAGCTTCGGCTCCTTTTTTTATGCTCCAAGAATTCGAAAATTATATCCGGCAAGAAAAGCGCTACTCAGATCACACCTGTTTGGCCTATCTCCAAGACCTTCAGCAGTTCAGCGAATTTGCCGGATGTACTGCCCTTTCCGATTGGCAAGAACAAAATAACGCCACCATCAGAAGCTGGATGGTTTCCTTGTTAGAGAGCGGGCTTAGCAAGCGCTCAGTAAATCGAAAACTCGCCACCTTGCGTACTTTTTTTAAATGGTTGCGAAAGGAGGGAAGGCTAGAAGATAATCCAATGACCCGCATTCAGGGCCCGAAAGGCGAAAAAAGACTTCCTGTTTTTGTCAAAGAATCCGAACTCGATATTCATAAAGTCGATGCACTTTTCGGTTCAGATTTTGAAGGGCTCAGAAACCAACTCATTATCGAAATATTTTACCAAACCGGAATGCGTTTGTCCGAGCTCATTGATTTGAAAGAAGCTGCCGTAAATGCACAGCATCTAAAGGTTTTAGGTAAGCGCAACAAAGAGCGCATCATTCCAATAGCACCGGAGTTAATTTTAAAAATCAACCAATACAAAGCTGCTAAATGCGCTTTGGGTATCGATCATCCAAATTTATTAGTGCGTCAAAATGGGGAAGCGCTTTACCCGCAATTGGTATACAGACTCGTCAGAGAAGTTCTAGGTGCATTGAGTGGTGTCGAGAAGCGCAGCCCGCATGTTTTGCGTCATACATTTGCCACGCACATGCTCAATAATGGCGCCGGATTAGAAACCCTAAAGGACCTACTCGGGCACGCAAATTTATCCGCAACGCAAGTCTATACCCACAATTCTTTTGCACAATTGCGCAAGGCTTACGGCAGCGCGCATCCAAGAGCACTGAAAACACCATAATTTAATAGGCTAAGCGGCGAAATTACCTATCTTTGCGGCACAATTTAGAACTATGAATTTAGCAGCAGTTGGCAGTGTCGCATTTGACGCCATAGAAACGCCTTTCGGGAAAACAGACAAAATCGTTGGTGGGGCAGGTTCCTACATCGCATTAGCCTCTTCTTTCTTTGTAAAAGAACAAAGTCTTATCTCCGTTGTGGGTGGCGATTTTCCGAAAGAATTTTTGACACTATTAGAAGCCAAAGGGGTAGATGTCAGCGGCATTGAAATCAAACAAGACGAAAAGACATTCTTTTGGTCTGGCCGTTACCACACCGACCTCAACTCCCGCGACACCCTCGTGACTGAACTCAATGTACTTGCAGATTTCAAGCCGGTAGTTCCAGCTCATGCACAGCAGGCTGCTTTTCTAATGCTTGGGAATCTTAGCCCTGCTGTTCAGCTGTCGGTTATTCAGCAAATGACAGCTCGTCCAAAGTTAATCGCCATGGATACCATGAATTTCTGGATGGATATCGCATTAGATGACCTCAAAGAAACACTTAAACACATCGACGTCCTGATTATTAACGACGAAGAAGCGCGCCAACTCTCTGGTGTTTATTCACTGCGCAAAGCAGCAGGCATTATTCGCGCAATGGGCCCTGCAATTCTGATCATTAAAAAAGGAGAGCACGGCGCCTTGTTATTTCACGAAGACAACATCTTTTATGCACCGGCGCTTCCGTTAGAAGAAGTTTTTGATCCTACCGGAGCCGGAGACACCTTTGCAGGAGGTTTCATGGGATATCTTGCCGCTGCACCACAAATAAATTTTGACACCATGAAGCGCGCCATTATTGCCGGTTCGGCACTTGCTTCTTTCTGTGTAGAGAAGTTCGGCACCGAACGCCTCCTCGAAATCACACACCAAGACTTGCAAAATAGAATGCAAGAATTTGTATCGCTATCTACCTTTCAATTAGAAGCCTAATGGAACTACAGCATTTAACAGAGCAAATTGTGGCCCTTGGCCAGCAAGAAGATTTATTGCAGTTGGGCCGCAGTGCAAGTGAGCTCAAACAACAATTTGAAGACCAACTCCTCGAACTCGAGCGCCAAGAACAAATCAAGCGCCTAGAGGCTAATGACCAAGGGGAAACCTATGAAGAGTTTGATTTCAAACCTTTAAAAGAAGCATTTTTTGAGGCCTACAATAGTTTTGTGACCAAGCGCAAAGCGCAGCAACAATTGCAACAAACGCTAGAGACGCAGAATCTCAGACTCAAGAAAGACCTCATTACACGGCTTAAAGAAGTCATTGACAACGAAGAAAAAATTGGCACTGCATTTCAGGCCTACAAAGAAATTCACGAAACCTGGAAAAAAATTGGTGCTATTCCTAGGGAGCAACGCGAAACCATCCAAAAGGAGTACTCACGTTTACTAGAGATTTTCTTTTACAACATCAAAATTTACAAAGAGCTCAAAGACCACGACTACCGTCGCAACAAACAGCTCAAAGAAGATTTGATTTTCAAACTGAAGCAATTGCGCGTGGCCTCTCTAGAGCAGCGCGATTTAGAAGCTCAGCTCCATGCACTCCAAGATGAATGGGAAGAAATTGGCCCAGTTCAGAACGAAGACTGGGAGCTCATGAAAACAGCTTATTGGGAGGCAGTTAGAAGTATCTACGACAAAATCAACGAGCACTATGAAGCGCAAAGACAAGTTTTAAAGGCCAATATTGACGCCAAGAAGAAGCTGATCGATGCACTATCAGAGCGTCTCAAAGAAACGGAGCAATGGAACACTTTCAAGCATTGGGAGACCCAAACGGCATTTGTCCTAGATCTTCAAGCTCAATGGAAAACAATCGGTTCTGGAAGCAGAAAAGAAAACGAGGCCGTTTATCAAGCTTTTAGGGCGCTCTGCGACGAATTTTTTGCAGCCAAAAAGAACTTCTCTAAAGATGCAGATGCACTGAGCCAAGAAATCGTTCAGAAGAAAAGGGGGCTTATCGAGAAAGCACAAGCTTTGAGTAGCTCAACCGACTGGAAAAACACCGCAGATCAACTCAAAAAACTTCAAAAGCAATGGCAAGACTTTGGCTCTGCCGGGCAGCGCTATGAAAATAAGTTATGGAAAGAATTCAGAGCAGCTTGCAATGCATTTTTTGATGCCCGCCAAATTCATTTTGAGGGGCAAGATGCCGCAAATACGCAAAACCTAGAAGCTAAACTTGCTTTGATCACTGCGCTGCAGAACTACACCTTGCCAGCAGACAAACAAGCTGCATTAGCAGAATTGCGCGATTTCCAGCAACAATTTAACGCAATAGGTCCAGTTGGTATCAAAGAAAAGCAAAATACCTACACGGCCTTTAAAACACGCATGGACGAGCTCTACAAAGACCTCAAGCTAGAAGGCCAAGAGAAAGAGCGCGTTTTCTTTCAAGCTAAACTAGAAGGCTTATTAGCTTCTCCAGACAAACAACGCTTATTACAAGCTGAGCGTCAAGAGATCCGCAAGCAAATCGATTTCTTGCAAAAAGATATCTTCACGCTAGAAAATAACCTTGGCTTTTTTGCCCGTTCAAAAGGCGCAGATCAACTTCGTTTAGAAGTTGAAAAGAAAGTAGCTGCCGCTCAAGAGAAAATCCAAGGTCTTAAGGCTAAGCTCAAACTGATCCCAAATGAATAGTTTCATCAATTTAATTTTGTTGGTGATCAGTTTACCTACGCTTTTACTCTCAGTATTCGTGGGTTTTGATCTCCCTATTGATGTCCTACACACAACAGGAAAACGCCTTCCGTATGGCCTAGAAGTTTATTTGGTTTTAGGTTTATTGCTCCTCATCATCGGCCTCAGACGCAGTATTCGCCGCTGGATGGGCGTTTCTATGGCAAAGCAAACCTCAAGATTTATTTGGAATGCCCACATTAGCAAGGAGCGTCAGTTGCGTGTTTTTGTATACAACTCTTTGGAAGGTTTGGTTTTCTTGAGTTTGGCCTTTGCCCATTGGTTTCTCACCCCGACGGCTGTTTTTGTCTTGATTGTCTACCTGATTTTGGCTGCCGACTCCTTTCTTTTTTTACTCATCCACCGCAGTAACTTCCGGGTAGGGCTGAGCTCAAAAGCTATACTCGTCGCAGACCGCGAGGTTGTTCTAATTTATCTCAATGGCCTGCGCAAAGTTTCAATAAGTCAGCAAACCATCTATTTTGACTACATCGAAGAGCTTCAGCTCTCCTTTCCGTTAGACTGCATTGAAAATGACCAACGCTCGGCATTCTTTGACGCCTTAGAAAGTCAAATTGACCGCGATCGCGTTCTATTTCAGCACACAAAGTAGATTTCGTACTTTCGTATCATGCGAAATGCCGTTCCTCAGAAAATTTTAATTGTCCGCTTTAGTTCTATTGGCGACATCGTCTTGACATTTTCTGTTGTTTCAACAATCAAGTCCTTGTTTCCACATTGTCAAATAGATTTTGTGACTAAAAAACAATTTGCTGCATTGCTGCAAGCATGTCCAGAGCTAGATCGCGTATTCCTCTTAAATGACTCCTTATCCGAACTTCGCAAGCAAATAGATTTCAAGGAATACGATGCTGTCTTGGACCTTCATCATAACCTGCGAACTCGCCTTTTGTTATTAGGTTCGAGCGCACCTGTGTATCGCTTCCCAAAAAATAATATAGAAAAATGGTTGCTCACCACATTTAAAGTTTTCCCGAAGAAGCGCATCCATGTTGTTGAGCGGTATTTGCAACCCTTGCACCGCTTGCTTGCTGATTTTCATCCTTTTCATGCAGCTTCTCAATACTATATTCCACAAGATGCACATTTTGATATCGCTTCTAGGTTTGACGTAGCGCCTCAAACATATATTGCAATTGCTATTGGCGCGCAATTCGCCACCAAAAGATTGCCAACAGATTTGCTGATTGAACTCATAGAGCAACTCAAGCACCCTGTTGTAATTTTAGGAGGTAAAGAAGACCTACAAACTGCCGATCTCATACTGAAAAGTTGTCAGCAGACAAAAGTGGTCTCAGCGGTTGGCGCGGCATCTATTCACGAGTCTGCATGGTTGGCCAAGAACGCCAAAGCATTACTCACTCACGATACCGGTCTAATGCACATTGCCGCAACTTTTGAAGTGCCTATTCACCTGATTTGGGGCAATACCGTAAAAGATTTTGGGATGTATCCGTACCGTTTGGAACAAGAAAATGTTTTTCATTACGAGGTGGCTCATTTAGCTTGCCGACCTTGTTCAAAAATTGGATATCAACAGTGTCCGAAAGGTCACTTCTCTTGCATGCGCAAGCAAGACTTGACGCAAATTGCTGCTGCCCTCAATGTTTAGTCTACAAATGGTTTAGAGAAGAAATTACGCTTGATCTAAAAATAATTTTTTGAGTTCTGTAGCCTCTGAAGGCTTCATCTTTCCTGCTAAAATGAGCGCGAGTTGTTTGCGTCTTAGTGCACCTTCGTAACGCATTTTTTCTTCTTCGGTTTCGGGGATGAGGTCCGGAACTTGTATCGGATTTCCGTTTTGGTCTACAGCTACAAAAGTATAGATGGCCTCATTGCATTTTTCGCGTTTACCCGTAACAGGATCTTCGACGAAAACATCTAAGAAAACTTCCATAGATGAATTAAATGCACGCGATACTTTTGCCTCTAGGGTCACAATTGAAGCATGGTTTATAGGCTTCTGAAAGGAAACATTATTGACCGACGCCGTTACCACAACGCGTTTGGAATGACGATGAGCAGAAACACTTGCAATGACGTCCATCCAGGCGAGGAGTTGACCACCAAAAAGATTTCCAAGTGTGTTGGTGTCGTTAGGTAACACTATTTTGGTGGTGATAGCGAGTGTTTCGCTGGCTTTGTTAGCTTTCATATGACAAAGTTAATGAATCCATGTTATCGATATTATTTATGAAGACAATATAAAAATTCGGAGTACTTATTGTATTTTTACAACGAACTATCATGCTCTATCTGAAACAACTATGAAACGATACTCCTTTTTGGCGCAATTAGCTTTTGCGTTGTCGCTTTCTTCAGCAATTTTAGCCCAAAACACGCAGCGCGTCCTAGACAAGCAAAACATGCGCGAGGGCGAAAATGTAGAATACTGCATCACACATAAAAAACAGGCAGCATTATTACAAAATCCAGACTATGTAAAAAGTCTTGCTATTTCTGAGGCTGAGTATGCAGAGGTAGCTAAAAAAGGCGGTGCTCAAAAGGCAACTATTTACACAATTCCAGTAGTTTTTCATGTGTTGCATTTTGGTGGTGTAGAAAACATTTCTGACGAGCAGATCCTGAATGCACTTGCTATCTTAAATAGAGATTATCGCAAACAAAACGCCGATACTGCCAACGTACACCCAGATTTTCAGGGTATGCCAGCTGATATCGAAATTGAATTCAAATTAGCAACCATTGCGCCTAATGGTCAGTGTTTTAGCGGTATCACTCGCACTTTTTCTCCAATGAGTTTGCAAGGAGATGATGGTGGTGCTCAGGTAGACGCTATTGTGGCAGGCAATAATGTCTACAACGGTCAATGGGCCGGCAATAAATATTTGAATATTTTTATTTGTGGGGATATCGGAGGTGCTGCTGGTTATACCTACAAACCTGCAAACTGGTCTGCATCGAGCATGCAAAATGGCATTTGGGTTTTGCACGATTACGTAGGAGCCATTGGGACAAGTTCTGTTGGTACAAGCCGCACCCTTACCCATGAGGTTGGCCATTGGCTTAACTTAGATCATACTTGGGGTGGAAACAATAACCCAGGTAATGCAAGTAGCTGTCCTGGCGCCGGAGACAACGTTCAAGATACACCCACTTGTATCGGTGTATCAGCATGTTTATTGAATTCCAATACATGTAACAACGACAACGCTTTTTGGGGTTTTGATATACGTGACAACGTTGAGAACTACATGGATTACTCCTATTGTTCAAAAATGTTCACAGAAGGTCAGCGCACCCGAATGCGTAACGCTTTACAGGTTAACAGCACTGGACGTGCTAATGTCATCTCTGCAGCGAACCTAGCAGCTGTTGGTGCAGCCGGCACACCTTACCTGTGCAAGGCTGATTTTAGTGCCGATAAAACGACGATTTGCCTGAACAACACCGTCCAATTTCAAGATGAGTCTTATAACGCCGTCACAACTTGGAGTTGGGTCATCACACCATCAACTGGTTGGAGTTTTGCAAATGGCACATCTGCAAGCTCAGAGAATCCTGCCGTTACTTTTGATACGCCCGGCCTTTACGATATTCAGTTAACTGCCACAGATGGCACCAACAGCGATTCAGAAACGAAATCAGCCTACATCCGCGTATTGGGCGCGCCACTTTCACTTCCTTACTGGGAAGGCTTCGAGGATTACACTACTTTAAGTAATGTCCCAAATTGGGAAGTATACAACGCCAATAACAACAACACTTACGTCATCGAGTCCAATTTTGGGCACTCAGGAACCAAGTGTGCACGACTCAATAACTTTGGACAAGCGGCTTCTAATGTAGATGAACTCACCTCAACCAATATCGATTTATCAGGTATCGATGCTACAACCGGATCTGTGACGCTTTCTTTCCGTTATGCTTATCGCAAAAAGCTTGCTGCCGACTACGAATACTTGAAAGTATTCATCACTGGCAACTGCGGAGAAAATTGGGCTCAGCGCAAAACACTTGGCGGCAACCAGCTTTCTAGTCAAGCCTCTTTTACGGCGTGGGCTCCTACAAGTCAGGCTGATTGGGTTACTGTTCACATGACGAACGTAACGAGCAATTACTTCACAGATAACTTCCGCATGCGCTTTAGATTTGAAGGTGAGGGAGGCAATAATTTCTTTCTTGACGACATCAATTTGTATAGCGGAGGGCCATCGAATGAGTTGGTTCTGGCTGCAGTTGAACAAAATCAGTTCAACAACTTGGTCCTTTATCCGAACCCTACAGATGGCGATGTTCATTTGGAATTCAGCGCACAAATTGGCGGTGCAGCGCAGTTGCGCATTACAGATTTAAGCGGGAAAGTGATTGCATATTATCCTTTGTATGTTCAAGTAGGGCAGAATCTGGTGATAACCGATACCACACAGCTTGCCAGCGGAAGCTACCTTTTGGTTTTAGAACTCAATGGTGTGTCAAGCACCAAAACCTTTGTTGTGGAATAAAAAATCAGGTTTTTACGCCTTTTCTTTTTCAAAATATGCAAATAGGAGTTTCGATTTCGAGGCTCCTATTTTTTTTGCCATGCTTTCTTGATTGGCCTCGCGCATTTTGGATACAGATTTGAATTCTTGAAAGAGCAATTCAATTGTTTTTGGCCCAAGACCTTTGATCTGGTCAAGCTCTGATCCTACAGCGCTTTTACTGCGTCTGTTTCGGTGGTGACTCAAGCCAAAACGATGCGCTTCGTCGCGGAGTTGTTGTACAAGTTTGAGCGCTAAAGAGCGCCTATCTAAAATCAATGATTTAGAAAAGCCCGGCTTGTAGATTTCTTCTAATCTTTTGGCAAGTCCGACAAGTTTCAATTCTGTTTGTAGCCCGATTTCTTCTATTGCCTCTAATGCCGCACCTAATTGACCTTTACCACCATCGATGATCACTAAATCGGGTAGGGGAGCCCCTTCCTCTTTCAAACGTTGGTAGCGTCTGCCAACGGCTTCTTTCATGGTGCTGAAATCATCTGGGCCAACAACACTCTTTACATTGAAATGGCGGTAATCTGTCTTGCTGGGCAAACCGTTTTTGAATACAACGCAAGCGGATACCGGATTGGTACCCTGTAGATTAGAGTTGTCAAAACACTCTATATGAAGCGGTGGTTTATTTAGGGAAAGTACACTTTGTAGTTCTAAAACCGCTTGCATGGGCGCCGTTTGAACATTTGAGCTTTTGTTCATAGCTGCTTTTCGAGCTTGCAATTGAGCATGGCGTACATTGTTCATAGCCATTTCTAGCAGTTGCTTCTTTTCTCCTATTTTCGGGAAGAGGCTCTTGGCATCTGAAAGCAGCAATGACTTATTTACCCCAATTACAATTTCTTTGGACGTACTTTCAAAATGAGTTCTGAGTTGTGGAATGATTTGCATATACAGCGCATCAATAGGTATGTCTAATGGATCCGACACCTTTGATGTGTAGGCGTGTATAATGCTTCCTTCGCGGATCACCATATAACTGAGCCAAGCATCTGGCTGATTTTTCTCGACATAACACACATCAAAATTTTGGGTGTGATCAGATACAACCATTGACTTTGCTTGGTATTTTCCAAGCGCTTCTATGAGTTCCTTGCAACGCTGAGCAGCTTCAAATTCATAAGAACTAGCGTGGGCCAGCATCTCTTTTTTGAGTTGCTGAACTAACGAAAAGTTTTTTCCTTCGAGTAATAGCCGAACGGCCTGTAGTGTTTGCTCGTAATCATTTGCAGTTTGCAATTGCTGACAGGGCCCCGCACATTTGCCTATGTGATATTCTAAGCAAACTTTATATTTAGACTGCTCGAGTTTTTGAGGCCGAAGATCAAGCGCGCAAGTTCGAAGCTGAAAAAGTTCGCGGATGAGCGCCAACAACTGATGCATTTGTTTGACGTTGGGGTAGGGGCCATAATAAGTGGAGCCATCATTGAACTTGCGTCTAGTTGGGAAAACTCTGGGGAAATCTTCGTTTTTGACGACAATCCAAGGGTATGTTTTATCGTCTTTGAGTAAGACGTTGTAGCGAGGTCTGTAACTCTTGATGAGGTTGTTTTCAAGCAGTAGAGCATCTAGCTCGTTTTGTACAACCGTAAATTGCAAGTCGCGAATCAACTTAACAAGCGTGCGTGTTTTGCCATCGAGGTGGTCTTTTTGAAAGTAGGAACTCACTCGCTTTTTTAAATCGATGGCCTTTCCAACGTAGATGATTTTTCCCTGCTCATCCAAGAACTGATACACGCCTGGATTGTGCGGCAGGGTGTTCACTTTTTCAAATAGCTGTTCTCTTGGAATCATACGTCAAAAATAGAAACATTGTGCGGAATCTGTAGCTCTTCTTATCTTTGTTGTATGCTAGATGAATTTATCACATCCGCTCTAAAAGAAGACATCCAAGACGGAGACCATTCCTCAATGGCCTGTGTGCCACAAGAAGCCCGATCAAAAGCGGTTTTACTGATCAAAGAAAACGGGGTATTAGCCGGCATGCAAGTCGCTCAAAGAATCTGCGAAATCTACGACCCACAATTGGTTTTTACGCCGCAGCTCCAAGATGGCGACCGTGTTGAATTTGGTCAAATTGCTTTCACTTTAGAAGGCCCTGCACGCTCGATTTTAGCCACAGAGCGCTTGATCCTCAATTGCATGCAGCACATGAGTGGCGTAGCGACAAAAACCGCTTTTTACGTCTCTCTGATTTCAGGTACAAATTGTACTTTATTGGACACACGAAAAACCACACCAGGGCTTCGATTTCTGGATAAATATGCCGTTAAAATAGGAGGAGGCGCAAATCACCGCTTTGGACTCTACGACATGATCATGCTCAAAGACAATCACATCGATTATGCAGGCGGCCTACGTTCAGCACTAGATCGGACCAAAGCCTATTTAACGAATGCTCATCTAGATTTGAAAGTAGAAGTTGAGGTGAGGTCCATGGATGAACTTCAAGAGCTCCTCTCATTGGAACAAAATTACGACAGAATTATGCTGGACAACTTTAGCCCAGAAGCGTTAAAGTCGGCGTTAAGCCTTATTCCATCTGATATAGAAACAGAAGCCTCAGGAGGCATCACCTCCGATTCAATTAGAGCCTATGCTGAAACTGGCGTTCAATTTATATCTGTTGGCGCACTAACTCATTCTGTAAAGGCCCTAGACATGAGCCTAAAGGCTGTTATTTAAATTGCGCAACAGCAATAACCAACTCATTTTCAAATTTTATTTTGACCACAAAGTCTTTTTGGAGTAGACGTGTACAAACCTCTCCAGTCAAGTGGACAAATTCATGAGTTAGTGACCTTTCTTTTACACATATTTCTTCGCGAAAAGCCAAGCCAGGAATATCGAATAGTTTGTAAACGGCTTCTTTTGCACACCAGAGTTCAATAGCCCAATTTGATGTGGCTCCGGAATATAAAATTTTCTCATGGCTAGAAGTAAATTTACTAATGACAGATGATATGTCGCGTGCTTCTAGTTCCATATCAATACCGATTGCTTCTTGAGATGTGGCAAAAGCAACGAAATCTTGGCAGTGAGTGATAGAAATCTGGCATTGAGCCCCTAAAAAAAATGGTCTTCCTGAGGTTTTATAGCTAATTTTCTCCTTGATATTAAGTGAATTACGCAGTAAGCGCACCCCTAAAAACTCAATTTTACGTTTGGGGTTAGTGATAGATTCTAATTGATTTATTTCATCTTCGAACAGCTCAATATCTTGCAAATCATGAGCCGCCGTATTGATATAGATCAATTGAAAGTAAGGAATCTGAAAATCTAGTGTATGGGTCATCTGGAGGAAAACACAAAATAGTTCCACAAAGATGCGCAAACATCTGATAGAATTTTGATGAATTTTATGTTAAGACTATGGATTTTTCTATATTTACAATCTTTAAAAAACGAGAAATAGTAAAATTTATACGCATTCATATGGTGGGTAGACTGAAATTATTGCTTTTAAGTGTTTTGTTTGTAAGCACTTATGCATTTTCACAATCACGAGGCTACAAAAGCTCCTTTGGAGTTTAGTAAGGTCCTATTGAAACAGGCAGGTGCGATACGTGGTAGCGCGCTAACCGATGAAAAAGGAAAATTCCAAATCAACGGTATTCAGCCTGGTTCTTATGATGTAGAAGTAAGAAATGCCGAAGGTGGTTATCAAAACCTGACCATGGAAGGCGTATCAATCTCTCCCGATCGCATAACCTTCCTTGATAACTTGGCTTTAACTACCAAAACCCAAGAAACAAAAGAGGTAAAAGTGGTCCGATATAAGGTGCCACTCATTGACAAAGATGGTGGTGCTTCGGGTGCAACAGTAACCCGCGAAGACATCGCGCGTCTACCTGCTCGTTCTGCAACTGCTGTTGCTGGAACAGTAGGTGGTGTAAACGTGAACGAAGGCTCCGGAGCCATTTCTGTTCGCGGTACCCGCTCAGATGCAACCTACTTCTATATAGATGGTATCAAAGTTCGAGGCTCATCTAACCTTCCAAAGTCGGCACTAGAAGAGGTTTCGGTTATTACTGGTGGTGTTCCGGCCAACTACGGTGACGTTACAGGTGGTATCATCTCCATTACAACACGTGGCCCGTCATCAGTATACTTTGGTAGCCTTGAAGCGGTAACTTCCGGACTTTATTTAAAAGGTGTTGATCCAAACGGATACGACGGAAAAGTAATTGGATTGGATAAATTTGGTTACAATCTTGTTGAAGGAATGTTGTCTGGTCCGCTTTGGATGCAACGCGACTCCGCTGGCAACAAAACCAAACCGCGTTTAGGTTTCTTAGTTTCTGCGAACTACACAGACCAACTCGATCCTCGTCCTTTAGCAGGTGGGTCTTATCGCATTAAGAAAGAGGCGCGCGAAGAGCTCCTTGCCAACCCGCTTCGCCCAACCTCAACTGGTTTTGGCACTTTCCATAATGCACTCTTTTTAAGAGCCGATGATTTCGAGAAAACAGATTGGCGCATGAATGCCCGTAATAACGTCTTCTCGGCATCAGGAAAAATCGACGTCAACACAGGGCCATCCGTCAACCTTCAGTTTGGTGGTTCCTTGAACTATGCGCAGGGCACATCTTATGGTTACGGTAGTTCACTATTGAACTTTACAAACTACGGCGTTAGTAAAAACTTAGATTACCGCGTCTACGCACGACTCACGCAACGCTTCAACAACGATCGCGAAGGCTCAAGTTCTAAAATCAAGTCTGCACTTTATAGTTTAATGGTAGACTACTCCAAGTCTTTCAATGAGTCTTACGACCCAAATCACAAGTACAATATCTTTAATTATGGTCACGTAGGTAAGTTCGTAACTACCCGTGTGCCTTCTTATGAATTCGACCCAGCAACCCAAATGTATGTGCACAACGGTTTCCGTGATGTAGAGGTCGCATTTACTCCATCTGAAACCAATGCCGCTCTAGCTTCAATTACTACTCAGTATTTTGATATTTACGAAGGCAACCCAATTGGTCGTTATGAAAACCTATTCCAAATCCAACAAGGTAATGCGCTAAGGAATGGTGACTTACCGAATAGCGTTTATGGTATTTGGGCTAACATCGGAGCACCATCAAATGGTTTCGGAAAATCAGAAAACGACCAATTCCGTGTTACCGGCGCAGGTTCGGTTGTGCTCGGTGACCACTCTATCTCTTTAGGTTTTGAATACGAACAACGCGTAGACCGCGGCTGGACAAGCGGAGACTTTGGCCCAGCCGGAATCTGGTCAATTGCGCGTCAGTTGGCAAACTTCCACATCAAAGAACTTGATCTCAACTCAGGTGTAGTAACAGACTCTGGTTCATTTAAAGCCATTACATACAACCGCTTGAACGCTGGCGATGCATACCAAACAGGTACCGGTTTATACGGTGGTCAAGATAATAATGACCAACAATCCTTCTTTGACTATAACCTACGTCAAAAATTAGGTTACAATCCAGCCGGTACAGATTTCATCGATATCGACCAATACGATCCAAATCTATTCCAACTTGACATGTTCTCTCCAGACGAATTATTGAACAGTGGTCAATCATATGTTTCTTACTGGGGCTATGATCATACAGGTCAAAAAGTACGTGGCAACACGGATATCAATAAATATTTCAATGAATATGATGACAATGGCAACTTCAAGCGTTTTGTAGGTGCCTTCCAACCAATCTATATGGCTGGTTACATCATGGATAAATTTGCATTTAAAGATATCGTCTTCAATGTTGGTGTTCGCGTCGACGTTTTTGATGCAAACCAACCCGTATTAAAAGACCCATATTTATTCTACACTGCGAAAACAGTTCAGGAAGCTAGAAAATTGTTGGAAACAGACCCTAACCAATACAGTTGGGTAGATCTTCCTTCTGGAATGGGCGATGACTACGTAGTATATGTCAATGACGTCAACAATCCATCTAGTATCAATGGTTTCAGAAACGGATCACAATGGTACGATGCAACAGGTACACCAATCGAAGATCCATCTAAAATTCGCGGTGCAGCTGGTATTGCTCCATGGTTAGTTGATCCATCATTAGAAACACCTACAGCAGACGCATTCGAGGACTACAAAGCACAGGTAAATGTTATGCCACGTATCGCCTTCTCTTTCCCAATTTCAGAAGAGGCATCTTTCTTTGCGCACTACGACATCCTTACAAAGCGTCCAACTTCAGGTTTCCGCTTTAACCCTTACGAGTACCAATTTATTCAGTCTCGCAATGCGGTCATCAACAACGCAAATTTATTACCAGAAAAAACAGTTGACTACGAACTTGGATTCCAACAAGTAGTAACGCGTACATCTTCGGTTAAAATTTCAGCATTCTACCGCGAACAGCGCGACAACGTACAATTAATCAACGTGTTTGAAGCATATCCAGTTACCTACAAAACTTTTGGTAACCGTGACTTCGGTACGGTAAAAGGATTAACGGTAGCCTACGACATGCGTCAGACTGGCAATATCCGCATGACCGCCAACTACACCCTTCAATTTGCTGACGGTACTGGTTCAGACGCGACTTCAATGTCAGCATTGGTTAATGCTGGCTTACCAAACTTGCGTGTGATCTTCCCATACAGCTATGACCAACGTCATGCGTTTAACTTTACTTTTGACTACCGTTACGGTGAAGGCCAAGACTACAACGGTCCAATGATTGGTAAGACGCGCATTTTAGAAAATACAGGTTTGAACCTTATCGCTAATGTCAACTCTGGTTCTCCTTACTCTTCTCAAACATTTATCACAGACGAAGGAATTGGAAACCTCAATGCGGGTATCAATGGTACTTTGAATGGTTCGCGTTTGCCATGGCAATATCGCTTGGATATTCAAGCAGATAAAACCATCAATATTGAATATGGCAGTAAAGAGAACAAGAAAAAGACAGCATTCCTACAAGTTTATGTGCGTGCAACAAACTTGTTCAATCAGTTCAATGTCTTGAACGTTTACCGCGCTACCGGCAACTGGGACGACGACGGCTATCTTGCTGCTGCAGCGAGCCAAACATCTATCCAGAACCAAATTGATGAGCAATCTTTCCGTGACTACTACACCATGAAGATTCAAAATCCGTTTAATATCAGTGTACCTCGAACCATTCGTTTGGGTGTCAAATTTGATTTTTAAGAAGCATTAACGAAGTATTATGAAAAAGCAATTCATTGCCGCGTTTATTGGTCTAACCGTAACTTGCTCACAAGCATTTGCATACCTAGGCCCAAATGACAAAGACTACAAGCCTACAGTAAAGCCAAAGGCGAACTGTAGCCCAGCAACTGCAAAGTTGACAATGAAGTTCAACGATGTATCTGCTTTGATTGAGCAGGGCGGAAGCATGTTCCAAAACAGAGCAGCCAGTGTTGCTGCCTACGAAGTTCCAAAAGGAAGTAACCGCTTTGCTATTTTCGCAGGCGCCCTTTGGATGGGTGGTACCGACGTCAATGGTCAGCTCAAGTTAGCTGCATTGCGCTACCGCTCAGGCAACGACTTCTGGCCTGGTCCACTCACCGTGACTCCAGGTTCAGGAAACTTCAATCCACTTAATCCGGTTGGTGACGATGCTGTTCGCGATTTCGGCGAAGCCAACATCGATCCAGACCAATGTATTGCATACGATAAGTTTTATACCATTCGCAAAGCCGAGGTTGTCAAATTCAATATTTGGTGGGAATGTAATGCAGGTATTACAACAGAAGGCTGTGACGAAATCACCGCTCCTACAAACGACGAATTGAATCGCATTTACGGATGGCCAGCTCACGGTGATGTATCAAGAGGTCAAGATTACTTCTTGGCCCCGTTCTATGACCGCGACCAAGATGGTAACTACAACCCAGACAACGGTGACCACCCATGGTACGACGACATCTTAGGTCGTGACGACATCGAGTGTGGCATTGACCGTCGTATTTCTCTTTACGGAGACGAAACGCATTGGTGGGTATTCAACGATAAAGGAAATATCCACACAGAAACCAACGGAGATCCAATTGGTATGGAAATCCGTGCACAAGCTTTCTCATTTGCTACAAATGACGAAGTAAACCGCATGACTTTCTATAACTATGAATTGATCAACCGCGGAACTCAAACCCTTTACAATACTTACTTCTCTCAATACCTAGATGCCGATGTCGGAAACTACGCCGATGACTACACCGGTTGTGACGTATCTCGCGGTTTAGGTTACATGTACAATGGAGACCTTATTGATGAGTCTGATGGTGGTAAATTAGGTTATGGCGAGAATCCACCATCAATTGGTTGTGACTTCTTCGAAGGCCCGTATCAAGATGCCGATGGCATTGATAACCCTGGCCCTTATTTTGATGATGCAACTCAGACTGAGGTGGTTCCAACAGTAGTGGATGCACTTGCCAACAATGGTATCGTATACAAAGGAATTGGAATTGGTTATTCTGATGGCATCGTCGATAACGAGCGTTTCGGTATGCGTCGCTTTACTTACTATACTTCAACATCCGCATACCCTTACAATGACCCAGGGCCAGCAGCAGAGTTCTACAACTTCATGGAAGGGCAATGGGCAAATGGCTCAGAGATGTTCTATGGTGGCTTAGGTTATCAAGGTTCAACAGGTGTATCTCAGACGCTTTCTGATTATATGTTCCCTGGAGCTTCAGATCCATTGCATTGGTCTACACAAGGAGAGGACATGTCTGCTTCTTTCCCGAATGGTTGGGATGAAACAACAAGCAACAACCCTTCAGGTGACCGTCGTTTTGTGCAATCTGCGGGTCCGTTTACGCTTCGTCCTGGTGCAATCAATAACATTACTGTTGGTATTGTTTACGGTCGCAGCACCGACGGTGGCCTAATGGCTTCTGTAGAAGCAATGAAACGCGCCGATACAAAAGCGCAGGCTTTATTCGATGCATGTTTCAAGATTCTTTCTCCACCAGACGCACCGCGTTTGACTATCCAAGAGCTTGAAAACGAATTGATCTTGATGCTCGACAACCCTGTCTCTTCAAATAACTACCAAGAGGCGTACGCTGAAATCGACGAAATCAACATCACTGATCCGTCAGTAGATCGCTTCTATCGCTTTGAGGGTTACCAAATCTTCCAATTAAAGGCACAAGATGTTTCAATTGCAGATATCGCAGACCCAGATAAAGCAAGATTAGTAGCTCAGTGCGATATCAAAAACAACATTTCCAAAGTTATCAACTTTGAATTCGACGAAGCCCTTGGCTTTGCAGTTCCAGTAGAAAAAGTGGATGGCGAGAACAACGGCATCAGTCACTCTTTCTCTATCAAAGAAGATGCATTTGCTCAAGGATCGCGCACCTTGGTGAACCACAAACAATATTATTACGTTGCTGTGGCTTATGCCTTCAACCAATTCAAAGAATACGATCCTAACGATCCTTTGCTTTTAGATGGTCAAAAAATTCCATATATCTCAAGCCGCTTGAATTTTGACGGAACGGCAATTTCTCCAGTAACAGCTATTCCGCACAACCCAATGCCAGAAGCTGGCGGTACAAACCAGCTAGTGGCCTATGGTTCATCGCCGCGCATCACGCGTCTAGATGGCTACGGTAACGGC
>JBEEOT010000002.1:0-121095 GCA_041191505.1 Bacteroidota bacterium
TGATTTGAAACCTCATTTGAAACTACATTCGAGGATTCATTTGATACTTCGTTTGATACCTCGTTGGAAGCTCGATTCGAGTTTGCGGTTTCGGAATTTTCGTTTACTGAATTCCCTTCTAAATTAGATCCTTGATTCGAAGTTTGATTTGAAACCTCATTCGATACTACATTTGAGGATTCATTTGATACTTCGTTTGACACCTCGTTGGAAGCTCGATTCGATGTTTGATTTGCTACCTCATTAGAAACTGCAGTCGAGGATTCATTTGAAACTTGATTTGATCCTTGATTTGATCCTTGAATCGAAGTTTGATTTGAAACCTCATTTGAAACTACATTCGAGGATTCATTTGATACTTCGTTTGATACCTCGTTGGAAGCTCGATTCGAGTTTGCGGTTTCGGAATTTAAAGGACTTCTTGCTGGGCATACTGAGCCAACATTTCGTCATAACTCATTTGCATATCAACCTCTGGCAAACTTTGATTTTCCGCAGCTGATACAAACGATTCTTTGCGCAATTGTTGGTCAAAAACCTTTAATTGCGCCGCTTCGGCCTCACGCGTGGTGCGCAATTGTTTGGCAACGACTTCCAATTGTTGCTGATCGCGCTCGAGTGCTGTGATTTGCAACTGAGTTTGAGCTTGCTCTTTTTTTGTTTGAAGCGGGAGTGCCGTTTGGAGCTGCTTGATTTGCTGGGCTAATTGTTGCTGCTGTTCTTTAAGGGCGGCCTCTTCTTTAATGATTTTTTGAAGGCGAAGCTGTTGCGCTAGTGACGCCGCATCTAGGGCGCTTGCACCGTCAAAAGCTGCAATTTGCAAATACTGTTGCAAGGCTTCTTTGGCCTGAGACCATGCACTGACCAAAGCAAGTGTGTCTTTGGTCAGAATGAGTGCCTGATTGCGTTCATTGATAGCGCGCAAGGTATCGAGCAACACTAAATCGGGAATATTCGCTGCCCGATTGATTTCTATCCAACGCTGGTCAAACGCTAAGGCCTGTTCTACTTCTTCTAATTGCTTGATGATTTGTGCACGCTCGTTTTCGGTGCTTGGCGCTTCAATGAGTCGACTCAATTTTGCGAGCAATTGTTCTCGGGCATTGAGTTGTTGCTCGAAGTCTTGACGCAAGAGCTCCATGAGGCGCACTTGGTTTTCGAGACTTACCTCTGCTGCCAAGAGTGTATCGGTCATTTTAGACATAAATGAGGCGGTGTCAAGCGTGCCGAAGCCCCATGTTTCTGCAAGTGTCGTTTCAATCGTCGATTCTTGAGTAACGGCCTTTTTAGTCTGTACCAAAGCACCTCTGGCCACATTCATTTGGAGTTTCGAAAGACTGGCAAGCTGGGTTTGCGGATCGAGGTCAATGACTTGATTGAGTACTTGCCACTGCTCTCTACCCATTTCGTCGCTAAAATAGCGCACCTGTTGCTGCAGTGCCGTTTGCGGCTTTAAATTAGGAATGCTGAAGCGGGTTTGATATATTCTTGAAGCGCCTGCTACCTGGATGTCCATTAGGAATTCGCCCTTCAAAGGAAGCGCAATTTGATACACACCTTCTTCATCGGCAACAAAAGGTCCGTAGACCTCCTGACTGCGCTGCTCGGTAAAACGGAGGCTAAGCGACTTAGATGCCGGATTCAATTCGTTGAGCAAACGTCCCTCAAAAACAAAAGTAGGAGAAACTGGACGGTCTAATTGAAGCGTGTAAATTTCGTACTGACCAACGATTCCTAGCCGAGCAGTGGCGAAATAGGCCTGATTTTGAGCTGCATCACAGACGTAAAATAAGTCATCGCTCGGACTCGAATAAGGATACGGCATTTTCTCAATGGAAGATGCCTTATTTTGGTTGAGATCAAAACTGGCCTTGAATAAATCATGCCCACCAATACTATTGGCCGTAGAACTGAAATACAAGACTTGAGTTGCTGGATCGTAAAATGCAAAAGATTCCGATGCATTAGGCTGATTGACGCCACCACTAATTGCTTCTGGCTCGCCCCAATTGTTGTCGGCGTCTTTTCTTTGAAGATATAAATCGAGTTGCTCGCCCTTTGCGCCATACGATGCCAGTATACGGTATTTCATGCCGCGCTTGTAGGCATAAACTGGAACGTGCTTGTGCTTTGCGTTGTTCTTACTATGGACCTCAGGGGCTTCATAAAATGTGTAGTCGTCCGTATTAAATTTGTAAGCCGTATAGAACTTTTGATGTTGAACGCTTGTAACGTTCAACAATGGCAAGCGCACAAATGATTGAATTTCTGAATCAGCTCTTTTGCATTGTTGGATTGCCTCATTGACATCCAACGGATTTTTGGTTACCGCTGCATTTTGTTGGTATTTTTCATAGAAGCTCAAAGCTTGCTTGAAAAAATATTGCTCTTGGTAAATGCGGGCCCGATAGTAATAGACCAAAGGATCAACTTCTTGTTTGAGACCCAGTATGACATCAAAGTACTTTGCGGCTGCAAAATGATCCTCTACCTCGTAAATACATACGCCGTAACAAAAATTGAATTTGGGATTTTGTTGGTCTTTGGCAAGCAATTGACGGTAATCAATCATTGCCGCTTGGAAATTCTTTTGAGCGAAAGCCTGCTCGGCACGTTTTTCTACACTGCTCTGGCTTTGGGCAATAGCGCTTTGGTTTTGCAAAAACAACAAAGCGATGAAAAGGATATAAAATTGCTTTTTGAAGCCCACTTTAAGTACAATAACCTAAAGGCTTACGATTTTTTGGCAAAAAGGTTCATGCGGTTTTCTGTACCGTGCCAAAGCCGCTCTATGTTCTTGCGATGTGCCCAGATAACTAGGGTGCCAAGCACTATAGTAAAGATGATCATGATGCGGGTGTCGTCGTGTATAAAAAAATAAGAAACGATTGGAAAACAAAGCGCGGAGATCATGGCACCGAGCGATACATAGCGAGAAGTGACAAACACAACCAAAAAAATAGACAGACAAATGGCCGCTGCCGGAGGATTGATCCCGACGACAATACCTAGAGAGGTGGCTACCCCCTTACCTCCTCGGAACTGTGCAAAGATCGGAAATACATGCCCCACAACCGCCGTAAAACCCCCTACTAATTGTAAGATTAGGAATTCATCTTTGTAACCGCTAAAGGCTGTTTTTGCCAAAAAATAAGGCAAGCATGCAGCGACTGTACCTTTGGCGACATCAATGAGTAAAACCAACCAACCGTAACGCTTGCCCAATACCCTAAATGTATTGGTTGCACCGGCATTTTTACTGCCGTGCTCTCGGATGTCAATTCCTTTAAAGGAGCGCCCAACCCATACAGCTGTTGGTATACTCCCTAAAAAATACGCCGTCAATAAAACAAATAAAAGGGTCATCAATTTTATTTATTTAATAAATAAGCCCTTAATTTAGATAAAATTACTGAAGCAGCTTGTTCTTGAGTGGCCGTATAATCAAAATTTTTGGTCTTTCGCTTGTCTGGCTTGATGGCCTCGATAGCTGCGAGCATCTTTACATTTGTTGCATATATACTCAAGAGACCATCTCTTTTTTCTTGAGCGTAACCAAAAATATAACGGGTTCCGTCAAAAGCCTCCATGGACCAATAAAATGCAGGGCTCGCAGCATCTCCAAAGCTCTGAATATAGGCCTGCGTTAGCGTTATAGGTTGCGCAATGGCTGTTCCATTTAAAGAAATGAGCCCAACGCTTTGCGCCTGACTAAGCAGCCCTTTGCCTTGTTTACTCGCATTTGGTTTGTCGCTACCAAAACTCTCCAAAACAATGCCGCTGATAATGAGGCTTTGCTCTAAAGTATTCGGCATTTTCTTGAGTTTTTCCTCGTCAAAATCTTTGAAGACCTCTTGGGCATCTTTTGGATTAGACCAAGCGGTAAGGCTATTGAGCAAGCCGTCAATTGGCCTTTTGATGTTCCACTCAGGAACGCCCTCTTGTGCTTTGAGCTGATTGGCCATTTCGGTCCAGACGGTGTTGTCTACTGGCATACTGATTTTGGCGTTTGCGGCAATTCGGGTTCTTCTATTTTCAGTGTCGTAACTGATTTTGCCGTAAAGATCGATTTCTACTTCACTTGTTGCAACGCCTAACGCAATATGGCCATAACCTGCTAAACTGCAGTTTTCCGTAGATAGTACCAAAAGATTGCTGAGCGAATCGGTGCGCTCTAGGCGCGCTTTACTACCCACTTCAAATTGCTTCGTTTGCTGATCATATTGCAAGTAACCGGCCACTTGAAACAAACTTGGGTCATTCACACCCACTTTTTGCGAAAGAAACGCTGGGTAAATGCGCAAGCTGTCGCTTCGTTCGGTATTGCGCCACACAAAGCCAAGTGCCAAACTATTGCCTTTGGCATCTGTGGGTTTTTCTGGTATCGGAATTTGTATTTGCTTGGCTAAAATGGTGTCTTTGAAGGTCATCCAAGATTTGTTGTACTGACACGGATGCTCGAGTTTGGTAGAGCCTTCTAATAAAAGCCCTGGATGATTCGCCTCGATCTGAACCTTTCCAAAATAAGCAAATTCTGGGCTCAGGCGAAACAATGCCGCTTCTGGGATTTCACCCTTGGCAACAGTCTTGGTCTGCACATAAGAAAGTGACTTGATATCGATCAGGCTGCGGGTGCTATCGCGGTCATAATAAGGATAAACACCCTTGCCGTCATAGGACAAACGGCCAGAAATATGGATTGTAGCCGCTTCAAAGTTGTGGTATTTCGTAATGTAGTTGGCCAAAACCCTGGCATTATTTAAGGTGTCCATAGCGGCCGCCTTGCGAACGCGCACGCGCGAAGAATCCGGGAAAATACGCGCATCGCCAACCTGGATATAATCGACAGCATCGCAAAGAATGAGTTGTCTTTTGAGGTCATACTTTGCACTTAAAGATTTGAATTGCAATGAATCTTGTTTGGCATTGGTCGAAAAAAAGTTGTTTCTGGCGAGGTCTGCACCACTTTCAAAGGTGGTTTCGCCACCCTTATTTTTCTTGAAGTCAAGAGATTCGCCGTCGATGAACCAAGTGAACTTATCCATCTGACAATAATATTCATTAGCTGGAAACATAATACGCTTAGTGCCATTAGAAGTGAATTCGCCGATTCGTGTGGCGAAACTAATGTGGGCTTTCATCTCATCAGACTGAATAGCCAATGGGTTTTCTCCATAGCTTGAAAAACGATTCCGCAGTGCAAAGGCTGCGTTTTGCGCGCGTATGTCTACGTCTGTAAACTCGAAATCACGCGCGCTTAGCTGGGCTTCTTTGTAGAATAAAGTCCCTTTTCCGGTCATCGCTTTTTTATCCAATAACAACTGGCCATCGAGCAACACTTCTTCGTTGAATAATAAAAGCGGCGTATCGCCATAGCTCGCAATTTTAAGGCGGTCCTGACGCGGTTCAAAACTCATGTATGCTTTCTCCGATTTTGCCAACGGATAACGCACACCAGTATTTTGTTCGGGTGCTGAAAATGCGACCAATCCAATTGCCGAATCCGGTAAAAAGGTGAGTTTCTTCGAGATAGCAGTAGTGTGTAAAAACTGTATGGTACCCGCCCCTTGGAGGCCATTGTGCGACAAATAAATTTGATTTTTATAGCGCGAATTGGTCTCGTAGAAAGGATAGCCCTCGGCTGGCGCGCTCGTGATAAAGCCAAGTGAATAATCGTTCATGATGCGCACGGGCACTTGCATTTTAGGAAATATGCCAGAAGAGACTAACTGCCCATCGAGCTGAAAAGTTGCTTCGGAGAAATTATCTAGACTATCGAGTTCAAAGAGCGCAACCTCGTAATAAAATCGTGTAGAGTCGTAGGCGCCTTTTAGAATCGTGGGATCATTGTAAAATATTTTTGCAGGCGCAACTGTACTGAGTAATGGGTACTGACCGTTGTCATTGGATTTCCCAGCTTTGTTGCCTGGCGCATCAATGCGTAGTGTGCCGCGCAATTCTTTGATATCGTTGAGCACGAGGATAGACTCTTGACCATCTTCTTTTCTGAGTGGCTTAACCCTAAACGAGGTGGTTTTTGTCGTGAGTAAATTGACCAAAAACTGCTCGTAATCAAATTTAGCGAAGTTGGTTTGAACCTCGCATTTACCTGCCTTTAGCCAACCGGAGAAACCGATATCTCGGTTTTGATACATATAGACAAGCGTGGTATCCGGAAAGATGCGCACTTGTTGCGCCTCAGAGAGGGTAATTTGCTCCACATGGCGCAGGAGTAACTCTTGTTTCTCGAGTTCAATGGTGGCATAAGCGGGGCTTTTTACTTTTCTTAAATCCGTAACAATAAGCAAGTTATCATAGTCACCACTCCCCTGAGTGGCCGCAGCATAAGCCAAAAGTTTGGGCGTGACTAGGATTTTTTTCTGAACAGGGTCAGCAGTTAAGAAACCTGCTGCTATGAGATCGACAAAAAGTGGCTTGACTTGATCAATGGTTTTCTTGAGCGCGTTGGCGAGTTCTCCTTCTGTAAAAAGAGTTTTACCTTGCTTTTGAACCAACTGCGAAAACGTGACAAACGGATTACTTGAACCCGAAACAGCAAATCTTGAATAGAGAGCTTTATCGAAATAATTCATCGATTCAAAGCGCGCCATTTTTCGTTCTTGAGCCGTACCGATGTCAAATGTAAAATAGGGATCTGAAGTTCCTTTTTTCCAGGTGAGTACCGGTGCATAACAATATAACTTGAAATAGCTGTCTACGAAAGGAAAGTAGTCGGTGCCGCGCTGTGCGGCTGCCAAACGCAATTGTTGTTGCTGTTCATCAAAAGTAAAAAAACACTCTTGAATACTGAGTGAATCTCCGTTTTTATAACGCAAAACCGCACTGGCATCGCGGGCTAAAATTTGCTGCGGAGACATCTCAAAACCAGCTGCGCTGATTTCAAAGAGCACCTTGGATTCGCGCTTGAACAGTAGTTTGGCAGGTTTACCTGCTGCTCCCTTTCCAATGAAATCTGCTCCTTCTAAGGTGAAACCGCCATCGTAGTCCATTTGAGGCCGAAGGTCTTTGATGGTCAAACGTTTTTCATAAGAGCTAAATTGAGGAGCATACTCGCCTTCTGCTAAATCTAGCGCTGTTTTATCCGTGAGCTTTCCTAAAATGGGAGTGCTAAAGTAAGGTGTTGCAAGCGAAACAGAATCTGCTTTAAGTTGTGCAGTCTGAAAATCAGCTTTATAAGACTTTAACGTGGCGAAGGTCTCGTTTTTAGGCAATTTGACTTTTTCCCAGGTGAGTGTGCCGCTTTTACCCTCCCAGCGCTTGGTCTGCATATCGAAGGTGCCAGAGGTATTGTAGACCACAATAGAGTCCTCGGGCTGCTTGTTTTCATCGAACTTAATGCATTTGAGGGTGACTCCGGAAGCTTCTAAAAAGAGTTTATTGCCATTGAGCCAACGAATGCTACCTCCTTGATAAGTCCAGAGGTAGTTGCGCTCTTTATAAAAGGCGCCATACTTAAAAAAGTCCACTGAAAAATCAAGGAATTGCGTGAGTTGCTCATCGGGGCTCGCGGCGTAATCGAATACATATTTAGACCAAGGCGTGACTAAATCTGGATTTACCTTATTTTGAACGATCGCAATACTGGCCTGTAAAAAATTGAATAAATCCGGATAAGCGGGCACTTCTTTGGCTTGTAATTGATTGCAGTTATCTTGCAGTTTTTTGAATTGGGTATCGTTGAGAGTTGAGCCTTTGATCAGTTGTGGCAACTGATCTTTAAGAAAAGGCTGAGCAGCGTCATCTAATACCAATTGCTGCCATGTTTTTACAAATTTGTCGCGGTCAGCAGGAAAGTTTTGAGCCGTAATTGCAGGCAGCAACACAAGCATGCCAATGATCAATAAAAGGAGTTTTTTCATGGTATTTTTTTAAGGAGCACAACCGCCCAATTTTCTCGGGCTTCTGTACCGATCCATTCAAAGCCAACATTTGCTGCAGCGGCTATTAAATCGGGTGCATCTGTGACAAAAAAGCCGCTTAATAATAATGTGCCGTTTGGTGCGAGTGCTTTGCTGTAAGCAGGAAGTTGTTCGAGCAGCACATTTTTATTGATATTCGCCAAAATTACATCAAAAGCGAGCGCTGGTATTTCTGGAGCACCACCGTGAATTGCGGTGATCTTTTTACTGCCGTTTAAAGCAACATTTTCGAGGATATTTTCAGCAGACCACGCTTCAATTTCAATAGCGATTATTTGTGCCGCGCCCAAGAGCTCAGCTAAAATGGCCAAGACGCCGGTGCCCGCACCCATATCCAAGACCAGTTTATCTTTGAGCTCCATGCCTAACATTTGCTGACAAATCAGATGCGTGGTTTGGTGATGGCCAGTGCCAAAACTCATTTTAGGTAAGATCTTTATCTCTAGACCTTCAAAAGGAGGCAACTCATGAAAAGGCGCTACAATGCGCAAGTGCTCATTGATAAAGACAGGCTCAAACTGCGCCTCCCAAGTGGCATTCCAGTTTTGTTGAGGCAACAAGGCAACATCAAAAGAGGCCATTTGAGCTCCTTTGGCTTGTAGTTCACCCAAAAGTGTTTGCAGCGCCACACCATTATAACTTTCTTCTGGTATATAAGCTTTTAATAACGGCGCTTCTTCTACAAAGCTTTCGTAATCGAGTTCTGCGAGATAGGCCACAAAGATATCGTGCCAATCATCGAAATGGGTTAATGTGAGTTGGAGTTCGTAGTAATTCATGCAGAAAGAGCTTGCCAAAGTTGATAAAAATGCTGCGGATCTAGAGAAGCACCACCTACAAGCGCGCCATCTACAGATGGGCAACTAAATATGTCTGCTGCGTTTTCAAAACTCACGCTTCCACCATATAAAACAGGGATTTTGTGAGCATTAGGGCCAAGTTGCATTTCGAGAAAATGCCGAATAAACAGATGCATTTCTGTAATTTGCTCTACACTGGCACTCAAACCCGAACCTATGGCCCAGATGGGCTCATAGGCAACAGTGAGTAAAGAATATTGTTCCGCTTTGAAATCTTGCAAGGCTGCTTTTAATTGAGCCTCGATGTAGGCAAGATGTTGGCCGCGTTCTCTTACTGAACTTGATTCACCACAACACAACACAAATGGCATTTGCGCCCGAGCACAAGCCTTTACTTTATCTTGTATTAATGCGGTATTTTCATGAAAAAGATGGCGGCGTTCGGAATGACCAACCAAAACGGAACTCACACCTATACTCTGGAGTTGAGCAAGCGAAAGCTCACCGGTAAAGGCGCCCTCTGTTTCAAAATAAAAGTTTTGAGCACCTGCATGAAATTCAAAGGCATAAACCTCTTTAAGGTAGATGGCACTCGGATAGATACGGAGCTCTTGTTGCTCGACAAGAGAAAACAGGCTCTTAAATTCTTGAAGCCAGGCCTCTGCTTGTGCTTGCGTCAAATTCATTTTCCAATTTGCCGCGAGGATCTTTTTTCGCATGAAACGAAAATACGCGTTTTATTAGCGCAATTTCTGCTTTTGCAATTGGGTTTTCAAGTCTTCTTTGTTGAAAGCTTCAGGACCCTCTGGACTGTGATACATTTTGACGAGGTTGCCATTCCAGAGATATGCCACGCCAGGCACATCGCGATTGCCGCCAAGCACGCCCCAAAACTCAATGATATCAAGTACTTTATGATTATAAGAGGCCCCTGCAAACTTGAAGAAATCTGGTATTTCTTCGGCGGCTTCGTCCATGAAAAGGATTTGAACCTCAGGAAAACCTGGGGTGCTGTTTTTGAGTGCAGTCAGTTGCTTTGCGGTGGCGCGGCAGTGATCACAGCTAGGCGCAAAAAAACAGATGATTTTCTTGCCCTCATTGATATTCGCAAAATACTTTTCATAACCTGATTTCTTTGGTTTTGGCCCTAAATCTTTGGGCTTAGCAACCTTAGTGGTGTCTTTACCTGCCTCGGTTTTACCGCTAGGTGTTTGAGAGCCCGTAGCAACAGGGACTCCTTGGCTAATTTCAGTGCTGTCTGGGCTCGGCACGCCTGCTGCAGGACTTGCGACGGTTGCTGCTTTGTAGGTTGGGATAAAAATGAACATAAGCAACATGCAAACACTTAAAATGGTGGTCAAGAACCAAATGTTGCTTTTTTCTGGTAATCCAGCGCCGTAGCGCTTCCAGAGCAAGGCCAACAGGCCGATGGAGAGTACATTTTTCATAATCGCTTCTAAAGGTGTCATGGGTAAAAGAGCGCCAAAGCAACCGCAATTGCCTTTATTGCCAACAGTAATTAATTCAATCGTTAGATGCACTACAAAAACGGACAACATGGCAATGAGCGCAGGAATGACCCATTTTTTAAGGTCGAATGGAAACAAAAGCAAAAGACCTAATCCGAATTCTACACCAATAAGCGAACGAGAGAAAATTTTAGCTAATTCAGTTGAAAAACCTAAAGGGTATAATTGCTTGACTTCGAACATAGAAATGGTTCCGTAGGCAGATGGATCTGGATAAATTTTTCCGTAAGCCGAAACAAGAAAAAGCCCAGCAATTAAGATGCGGATACTCCAAGGCAAATAACGTTCTATTGGTTGCATGTTTTTGGTTTTAAGGTAAAATTAAGCGCCGAATCCGAAAAAACATGCACTTTAACAGCCTCTTAACAATTTTCGAGGTGAATGAGTGCAAACACGCTGTAGTTGAGCATATCGAAATAATTGCCTTCTACCCCTTCTGATACTTGTGTTGCACCAGCGTTGTCTTCGATTTGCTTGATGCGCATAATTTTACTTAGGATCAGGTCGGTGAGCGAGCTCACGCGCATGTCTCTCCAGGCCTCCCCGTAGTCGTGGTTTTTGCGCTGCATGAGCGCCTCTGCTTCTGCTGCAATTTGCTTATAGCGCTCGATGGCCTCACTAGGCTGCATGTTGTCTTGGACTTGCGCAGGCTCTCGCACTTGTATGATGGCCATAATGCAATAATTGACGATTGCTTGAAAAGCGTCTTCGAAAGACTCACCCACTAAGTTTTTACCGGTTTCTTGAATGGTGCGAATGCGTTGTGCTTTGATGAAAAGCTGATCGGTCAGGGAACTCGGACGCAAGATGCGCCAAGACAAGCCGTAGTCAAGAGTTTTTTTTTCGAAAATCTCTCGACAAATAGTCATTACATTTGTGTATTGAATTTGCGTTTGTGTCATGAGTCTAGCTAAGGAACAAAATACCGTTTTTCAGAAAAGTCGCTTTTTGAATATCAAAGGGCGCCTCCACGATTTTGGCCAACCAAAGATAATGGGAATTTTGAACATTACGCCCGATTCCTTTTACCAAACGAGTCGAATTGCTTCAGAAACCGCCCTACTCCAACGCGCCGAAGAAATGATTGCTGCTGGCGCAGATATTTTAGATTTAGGAGCTAGTTCAACAAGGCCTGCAGCCGACATTCAAACTGCAGAAGCCGAACTCCAGCGCCTCGGGCAAAGCATTTCCTTGCTCAAAAAACACTTCCCTCAAACCCTTATTTCTCTCGATACTTATTACGGTGCCGTCGCTCAAACAGGAATCGATCAGGGTGCAGACCTGATCAACGATATCTCAGCCGGGCAGTTTGACCCCACACTTTGGCCCGTAGTTGCCGCAGCAAAAGTACCTTACATTCTTAATTACAACCGAGCCAGCCAGAACAACGCTGCCACCTCATTTCTCACCCAGAAAGGCATCGTTAGCGATGCGCTTTCTTTTTTATCTGAGAAACGCGCAGCTCTTCAAGAATTGGGTTGCACAGACATCCTCATCGACCCCGGCTTTGGTTTTGGCAAAAGTTTAGCTGAAAACCATGAGCTCTTACAAAAACTGGAACACCTGCATCTTTTGGGTGCGCCAATTTTAGTTGGCGTATCGAGAAAATCCATGATTACCAAAGTTTTAGATTGTAGCCCTGAGGAAGCTCTTAATGGCACAAGCATCTTGCATACGCTTGCCTATACAAAGGGTGCGCGCATCTTTAGAGTACATGACGTGGCTCAAGTCAAGGAGCTGATTCTGTTGTTAGACAGCCAAGATTTGCATTAATTGAAACTTTTTTGCGTACTTTCGTATGATTGTACATCTTTAACAAGCGTATGAAAGCTTTAACATTATTTTTCGCAACCTGTTTCGCATGGTTATCTTATGCACAGGCCCCTTCCGCTAACTTCACAATTTCTGACTCTGACAACTATCTTTGTCAGGGCGATTGCATTTATGTAGTGAACAACTCTACCGGCGACGAACTCACCTACGTCTGGACCTTCCAGAATGCTACCCCAGCTACTTTTATTGGGCAAAACCCGGGTCCAATCTGCTTCAATATGGCAAGTACAACCGGCCCATTTGCAATCACACTCAATGCCACAAACCAGCAAGGTGCGGTTAGTACCATTACGCAGTTCGTCACTGTGCTGCCTATGCCTACGGTGACGAGCACCATTTCCGATACGCTTGCCGGTGTTTATGTCGTGATCCCCGACACTACTATCGATATGTTTCAAGAAGCCTATTTATATGCTGAAGGCGCACCTTTTGGTGGTAACCTTACTTGGTTTCCGAGCGGCGTAGCTGCAGACAGCATTTCAGGATGCACAGCATGTATCGCTGGTGACTCCCTCACCGTTACACCGTTTTACACCACTTACTACGTCGTTCAATATGGCCTCAATGGTTGTTTTGCTTACGATACTGTTTTGGTGAATGTCAATTTTGCCAATCAAGTTAAAATTGAATTGCCAAATTCATTTTCTCCAAACGAAGACGGCGAAAACGATGTCTTCCGTGTTCTTACCAATGTAGACGCCGATGGCAACTTTGCTAATGGTTTTGAAGAAGGCGGTGCACTTGCAGAAATCGACTTGCGCGTCTTCAACCGTTATGGTCAGCAAGTTTTCCGCACTACTGACGTTTTTGAAGGCTGGGATGGCACCTATAAAGGCAAGCCAATGAACCCTGCTACCTATACCTATATTTTAAACTTCCGCACCATTGACGGCCGCTCAGGCTCGCGCAAAGGAAACGTGACCCTTTTCAGATAAGCACATGAAACGCAAACTATTCTTATCCCTGACGATTGCAGCTGCATTAAATGCAACTGCACAGCACGACCGCATTATTTCCAATTGGTCGCAGTCGCAAATGATCTACAATCCAGGTGCCGTGGCTACGGGCCAAGGTGACATGAGTTTCTTTGCCAACCACCGCTCTCAATGGCTTACAGTTCCTGATATGGGCGTTGGAATGCGCAGCAATTTTATCAACGGCGAATTCAAAATCAAAGAAGAAGGCCTTACCAACCGCAATAATTTCGGCGTTGGCTTTAGCATCCTCAGCGATCAAACTGGTGCTGCCAACCTCACCACCCTTAGTGTTTCGTTGCCTTTGAACTATACCTTGGCATTAGACCGTCAAAACAAATTAAGCATTGGTGTAGCCCCGGGCTTTATTCAACAGGCCTCTGATCGCTCGAGCCAAACTTGGGAAAACCAATGGAACGGAACAATTTTTGACCCAGCAACAAGCGTCGAAAACAGCATCAATGGCAGCTATGCCACCATGGATCTCGGTACGGGCATCTACTTTCAACACCAACTCAATAACCGCTCTTCTTTTTATGCCGGCTATGCACTCAATCACCTGATCAAACCAAAAATGGCGTGGTCTTTCAGCGGTGACAAAATGTATATGCAAATGGTACTCCAAGGTGGAGCAGATCTTGCTACGCGCAACACCGACTTTCGCATTCAACCCAATTTTGTGTTCTTCAGAACCGGCAACACCAATAGCCTCACCGCAGGAGTTACCTTTGAAAGCACGATCAAAGAAGGGTCAAAAATCACCGGAATCAACAAATCGAATTGCGTCAACTACGGTGTTTATTACCGTCATGGCGATGCAATTGTTGCTACTTTCGGTATGAAAGTCGCACAATTCCGCTTTGGTCTTTCATTTGATGCCAACACCTCTAAACTCAACCAAGCAACAGGTGGTATTGGTGGTGCAGAGCTTTACTTTAAAGCTTTGTTGAACTTCAAAAAATTCAATGCGCAGTCTCGCATGAAATAAGTTATTGCTATTATTCAGCAACAAAAAGGCCCGCAATAGCGGGCCTTTTTTCTTGATCTAAATTGTCAATAGAGGAAGCTTCAAAAATTCCGGTGGTGGAAGCGGACTCTCTGAGGTCATCACTAAGGCAATTTCTTGATCAATTTGAATCACTTCAATTTCTGGAGCAGTATAAGGTCGTTTTGACTTGACCTGTGTTGGTTGCTTTACTTTAGACATCTGTTGTAAGGTTATACAATTAACGAATGATCATTAATTTGTAGGTGAAAACTTGATTTTGGTAAGTGACTTGCAAACTGTATTGACCAGAAACTGCAGGAGTAGCCAAACACTCTTTTTGTTGCTCAAAATGACGTTCGTCGACTAATCTGCCCGTATGATCATAAAGTTTAATGATACCAGCTGGGATGTAGGCCTCATCTAGCACTATATTAATCTCGTTTTGGGCGCCACTGTACACCTCTATGATTTCCTCGGATAAAACTTCGGGGTTCATTTCGGGTGCCATCTGATGGCCATTGACAAAGCCGTTTGGCACGTTAAAATGCAATACAAAACGCGTCGAATTCAGACCCGCATTGGCAACAAAAGTGTAATTAGGTGCGATACTCAAATCTTGAAATACGCCGAGTAGTTTGTCTTCTAGCAAGACCAGTCCATTTTCCACATTTAACTCAACGGCATTGAGCGTATAGGATTTTGCGCTAGGGAATTCAAGGATTATTGGCACCTGATTCTTAGCTTTATTCAGGCGCAGTCCATTGATAACTAGTTTTTTACCGTTTACTACAGTGTAGCATTGCGGATAGCTGGCCACCAGCATTTTTTCTGCATCAAACGCATCAACCTGAGAAGAAACTTGCTGATCCATGTAAATGATCAACTGATCTTTGCGCAAGCCATCTTCTAAGTTGAGTCGAATAAATGCAGGAAAATCCTGAGCTGTACTTTTCAAGCCTTCAAAACCATTTTGATAATGACTTCTCATGGAATTATTGATGCTAATGCTTCCGGTCGTATAACCATCCGGAATTTTGACCCAAAAAGATTGAAGAGGCGGAATGTATTGCGTCACTGCTACACCACTCAAGCTGGTACCTAACCCACTCTGCGCATTATAGGTGTCGAATACCATATTTTGCAGTGGATCTGCTGTGCGATACCACATGGTGGGCAGCAAATTGTTCAGGTTAGCTGCGGCAAAATCGAGGTAAGACACATAGGGATTAGCGACCAAATTAAAACCGCGGTAATAATTCGTCGTACCTGTCCGAGTGCAAGCAAGTGTGTAACTACCGTTATTGAGGCTCGAGCCATTGAACTTTAATGTGTCGTCGGAAAGACTTTGAATGAAATACCCACGCCCCACCTCAATCGGTGTGGTGGCATTATTGATTTCTTGCCAATTGCCTATTGGCTCATTGAAATACTTAAGTACATTCGTCGTTTGCGCCCCAAAGTCTGCACTTAAGGAAGTAGACATTGGCG
Source organism: Bacteroidota bacterium (assembly GCA_041191505.1). Classification (GTDB taxonomy): domain Bacteria; phylum Bacteroidota; class Bacteroidia; order Flavobacteriales_D; family Crocinitomicaceae; genus UBA952. The sequence continues at coordinate 15,553 of JBEEOT010000002.1, forward strand.
CACCCATAAACCAGAATCTTCCGTTGGGTGTGGTTTGCCCCGACCCTGTAACAAATTGTTGTACTTGAACGGAGCCAGAACCCAACCAACCACTATTGCTTTGCTGAATGAGCGTTGCCTTGTCTTGCAACGTAAGCAAGCCGTTAAGCGCGATATCGCCGCTCATAGATAGCTGTTTGCTCGCGTGCATTCTGAGGTGTGCTCCTGAAGATATGGTCAGGTCTGAAAGTACAGCATTGGTATCAAATTCGACGGTTGTGGCCGTCGGAATCAGTACGCTTGCTCCAACGGCCGGTACGCCACCGCACCAATTCGCAGCATGTTTCCATTGCCCTTGTGCTGCTCCTTTCCAGGCACCATTTGCCAAAACGAGCGCTTCAACTTCATAGCGGTTGCTACTTTGGCAGCCATTCGCGGCTAACTGAGTGGCAAAATAATGTGCTTGGTGCACCAATGGTGTGGTATTGATTAATGGCGTAGTGCTTGAGAGCGTCTGATACCAAATCAAGTTGGCTTCATTCAAACTCAAGTCAGATAAAAGTGCGCCTTGACAGCGTTTTTGTTGTTGCAAGCCAGTTGGCGTCGCTGGCAATACAGGCCCTGCCTGAATAGGTACTGAAGTACTTAGCACCGAAGTTCTGCCGGTATAACTCGTTACTTTGAACGTGTAGGTTTGGCCAGGTGCGAGTTGGTCTAGAAATGCTGTTGTGCCTGTTCCTGTTTTTGACCCGCCAGGAAAACCCGTGATGCGCCACTGCCCTGCCGGTAACCCACTCAAATGAACTTTTCCATACGGATGAGTGCAATCGGGTTGTTCAACCTGTGCAATCTGCGGGCTAGCAGGCGGAGGCGCCGGTGAAAAGTCCAGACCTTTGTAAATAAAATGCGTTCCTGATGAGGCCAATTCTTGTGCCAACGCAAACTGACTAGAATCAGTAAGCGTGATGATTTTATTATTGTCTTGACCTGGGCTACTTAAAAAAGTACTGGCGTAAATCTTCGGCAAAGAATCGGCGTAGTCTACTAATAAGCCATTGGCACGGTGCCCGTGCGTGTAAATTTTAGACCAACTGCCGTTTTGTAGCAACCATTTTTGAATTCCACCCCCATTTTGACCATTGACCGCTTGATCGTCGGCTACAAAGGCCATTTGCCCATCGGGGCTCAACGAAAAGCCGCGTGGAGAGTTCGTTGCCAACAGAAGTGTTAAGGATTGCCCTGCAGTGGTGGGCAAACCATTGCCTAGTTGATAAATTCCAGCAGGGCTCTCAGCCGTCGAAAAATACAATTGCTCATTGAACACCTCTAAGGTTCGAATTGCGGCAAAAGCAGCTGTCAATTGAATAAAATTGAGCCCGTCGAAATACCAGACTCCACCTGAAGTACCGCTGCCTATTCCCGCTGCATAAAAGCAACCATTGGGCAAAGGCACAAGTGCCGTTAGGTAGCCATCTACAAATGGCAGGGTTGCCCCTGCAGTTGGGAAAACCACGCGCGTATTTACGGAGGCTCCTGTACTCAAGATGTTGGTGACTTTCGGTTGAGTTTGTGCCAAATTAACCGTGCCAGCAGGAGCTGCAAAACCAGGTACACCTACTAAATTATTGACCGAATTCAAGTAACCCGTAGAAACATTCAATTCGCCGGTTTCTGTCAGTAAATTATTGTTCTCAAACTGCTGATCTAAAGTTTGCACGAGCGTTCCATTCGGAATCAGTTCCTGCAAGCGCAAAGGAAAAGCAATTGACCCTAATGGATTGCTGCCATCTCCGATCCGATTGACCAAAAGGTAGCCAGGTGTAAAACCATTAACGGCGATACTTCCAGGAATATAAGTAAGCAGGTAATTAAGCGCAGAAAAGTTGCCGACCGCGAGCGAACCAACGACCTGCCCCGCATACACACCTACCGTGGCGCCCTGCCCCGTCTGCAGGCCAGCAGGTCCGTAGCTAATCGTGATGCTCTGGATGTTTTCACCTGCTATAAGCCCTGAAGTCGTGAAGCCCAACTGTCCAGATCCGCCAACCAATAATTGCCCCAACTCCTTGCTGACATCTGTGGCAGTGATGCTCAGCGGCTTTTGAGCTACTAAATTGTTTGTACTCGAGCAAAGCACTGTTGCTGCTGGCGCACCATTGCTATTGAGCACCATGCAAGCGCTCTGGTTAAAACTTCCTGCTGACTTGTTGTAGGTGGTGCGCACGTACAGTGTTGTCCCGCTCATGAGGTTTGTGAGTGTATTGGTGGTGTAACCTGAAGTAGCTTGGGTAGAAATTTCAAAGCCCTGTTGAGGTGTTGCACTGATGGGCACAGCCCAGTTTCCGGCACTTAGCGTAAAAGTCGCGCTGTTGGATACCGTACCGTAGGTAGAACTCAGGGCTTGCGGCAGAGTTAGATTCGCCCAAACGGGTAATAAAAGACCCGAAAAACCAATGTTATCAAAGCGCCAAGAGCCCGTTGCTAAATAGGAACCACCATTATTGCTTGAATTAGGCGAATACACAGCCGTATTGTCAGACATCATGTATGCCGTATTAGCTGCATATGGGCTAATTTGCACCGACTCATCGAAGGCCAAAGGACTAAAAACAGATACGATGCGTACCTGAAAATTTGGATTGTTATCGGCACCAACAACACTGCTGAAATCAATGTTGAAGGTCTGCCAAGAATCTTGAGGAGTTAGACCACCTGAATTATTCCAGAAATTCAGCACCCAATTTTGCCCATCCAAGGTATAATCCAAACGAGCCCATCTCGAGGCTGGGCCTGAGGCACGCTGTGTAAATTGCAAAGTGATGCCGCCATAACCTGTGGTATTGACCAACATACCCAAACCGCGTGTCGCATTCAACGAAGACTGATTGGCAAAGTTGGTGAGCTGCAGACACTTGTTGTAGGTCGAATTCGGATAGGATGTATTGAGATTGCCCCATAGTTGAATCGTTCCGGATCCAACTATAGGGTTGTTATTTGCGCCATTGAAATCCCAGGAAGTAATGACACTCTGAGACCAGCTCAAATAGCTGCTCATACTTAGGCCAAATAGCAGCCAAAGAGAAAGAAAGGGTAGTTTTGTTTTCATAACGTTTGCTTTCTTTCAAAATTACCGCCACCCCTAAGGGCGCTGCTTACATAAAAATTAGAATGCTTTACATGTCTTTGTTATTCATGTCAATCCACACCCTGCGTTCAGAATTGACTGCAAAAAAATTGCTATTTTTAAACGATGAATCAGTTGCTACAAGATATCTATCATAGAAAAAACAACTTTGTCTGTAAAAACACAGGCCAAGAACTCCTGCTGATTCCGCTCAAAGACAACGTCGCTGATTTCAATCAGTATTTAGTGCTCAACGAACTTGGTGCCTTTATTTGGGAGCAAATTGGTGCACAAACCGCTCTCTCTTCTCTTCAAGAAGCTGTTTTCAACGAATTCGATGCACCCCTTGAGCAAATCAAGCAAGACTTAGAAAAATTCATCCCAACATTACATCAATACACTTGCCTCAAATGAAAGCTGTAGGGAGCATTTGTGTTGCCGAATACAACTTTAGTTTCACCAATGAAAGCGCCTATCCGTTGGTCTTCGAAACAGGCTTTCAACACTTCATAGAGGGGCCCCAACAAAATGCCGACTTTCAGCTACACTTTCACGAGGGTTTCCAAGATATCAAATTAGAGAAAGCCTTATACCAGGCTAAAAATGGCACTCAACTCCTTTGGGAAATTCATCCGTACCAAGACCATCGGCTATTTCTGGTGTATCATCCAGAAACAGGCGCCCTTCAGCAACAAGCTTTTTATCATGCAGCAAGCCGCATCTGGAAAATTTACGCCAGAAAAAGCGAGCATAGCAATGAAGAAGTGCTGAATCCTTTGGCCTACCCCATGGCACCACTCTTATGGTATGTGCTCAGCACAGAAGAACCCCTATTGCTCGTGCATGCCTCTGGCATTTTTGACGGCCAAAAAGGCCGTCTGTTTTCAGGCTTCAGCGGCGTTGGGAAAAGCACATTGGCAGGCATTTGGGAAAGCAATGGTGCGCAATTGATCAACGACGACCGCTTATTACTCAAGCGCCACGTCGATGGTACTTGGCAAATGTTCAATACACCCATGCTTTACCCCGATCAAAACAAGTCTTGCGTATTGAATCATGTGTATTTTCCTTTTCACAACAGCAGCAACACAATTGAAAAGTTGAGCGGTGCCAAAGCGTTGGCCACGGTTTTGGCCTACACAATTCACCACGGCTACGACGCCCAACACCTCCTGCATCATAGCCATCTAGCCGAACAACTTGTTTTAGATTTAAACGTCGCCAAACTTGGTGTTGTTCCAAACAAAGCAATAATCCAATTTATCAAAGCGCATGAGTAAGCAAGAACTTAGAGTTGAACTCGAAGCCCTCCTCCAACTCAGCAAACCAAACATATCTTCGGATGCATTTGAAACAACATTAAAATCAATCAGCCCTTCCTTTGATTGGCACTTTTTCTTGGAGCGCGCCATTGCTACAAATTTAGCTGGCTACTTGCTGCCCTACCCTGAGCTCGCTGAAAAATACTATCCAGTATCTGTTTTAACGAAAATCAAAAGTTACCAGCAAAGGATCCAACTGCACAGTATTCAACTACTTGATTTACTCCATGAAATCGTTTTGCTACTCGAACACAAGCAAATATCTTATGCTGTATTAAAAGGATGTGCGGGCCTGATTGCTGGCACCTACGATTTCAAAAAAAGACAGATTTCAGATATAGACATACTCATTGATCCAAACAAAATTCAAGACGTTTTCAACTTATTACAGGAACATCATTTTACGGTAGAAAACGCTGTATACAAGTCAGTTTGGCATCAAAAAGAACAAATAGAACACGCTCCAATTCAGGCCTATAAAAATGGTTTAAGTGTGGATATACACACCCGACTTTTTCGAAAAGATAGTGGTTATCAGATCTCAACTCATGAAATCTTACAACATATAACTAGGGTTCAATTTAACCAACTTTCTGTTCGTGTGATGCATCCGAATGAAGCTGTACTTTTTAATACACTACACATTCACAAACACTTATATTTCAACAGCTTATTTAAATTTGGAGGCTTATACGATCTTCAATTTGTTGATTTTGAAGCACTAGAAGAGTTGTCTGGAAAATGGAAAGCAAGGACTCAATTGCATCAAATGAAAGCACTCTGGTATTCCTGGCAAAAAAGAGCATATGATCAGACCTTTCTCGGCAGAACTGCAAGCTATGCACTGAGTCAAAAACCGGTTCCGGTTGCCATGAAATTTATTATTCTTTACCGTCGACTTATTTTGACACCGCTCCAAATTACACACCCCAAACATTATTTCTATAGTTTATTTCCAAATAAAGCTTATCTCAATAAGCATTATGGAAAGGGGCCTTACTTATTTATTTGGCTGAAACGAATTGGCAAATTGTTTGGATTTTGATAACACCCGAACCATCAAACGAAAGCTGTAGATCAGCATTTTAAATAACCTGTGGCTTTTTTTCTTTTGACTAGATGCCCCATTTAATAAAGCAACAGACCCAATAAAGTTGTGCGCGGAAATGGGCTCATCTTGGTAGAAATTGGCATCTCCTTGACAATAAATCTGACCTTTTTCAATGAAATCTGTATCAATGACACGATGAACAACGACATGGTTTTGCCTCTGAAAAGCGATCAGCATTCCAGAAACTACAGACTGCATGTCAATAAAACTTATTTGAATCTCTTGTCCTGATTTAATCACAGGATACATACTCATGCCAAAAGCCTTAATGCGGACATCACGCCCTTGTCGCAATTCATCCTTACACCAATTCAACCAAAAAATATCTTTTTGACGACTCTGACTCACTAAACAATTTTAAAAACCTTTTGGATAAAACCGCCTGGTGCATTATTCGGGTTTTGTGGTGATGAACTCCATGGGTCATTTGGAGGAGATGTCATCACCAAAGATATTTCGGTATCGAGTTGAACTTGCTCAACTTTTGGCTGCTGATAGCTTTTCTTTATTGAATTGGTTTTCATGGTGCCTTTTTTATTGTTGAACAAAAATTTTCTTGACTTCTACTTGACCATTGAGCTGCACCTGGACAAAGTAAATTCCGGAAGGAACGTCTAGTTGAAACACACTTTCTATACCACTTAGCGTTCCGCATAATACTTCACGTCCGGCAGCGTCGTGAATGAACACTTTGCTTTCACAAGAGGCCATTGGGTCAATATCTTGTTGAATGGTGACTTTTCCTCTGCCATTTGTGGCAACCACTATGCTACCTCCTTCTGCAATTTCAGTTTCACTTTCTGCCCAACTATTGCTCGGTCCTTGTGCAGAAATAGTTGGATCTAGTTGATGAAAACGAATGAAGAAGCGGTTGTTTAACGTGCCGGCATCAGCGTAAAAGGTATAGGCATCATTATTTGTAAGATCTTGCGTAATGCCCTCTTGCTTATCTACTAACAAGATCAAACCATCCTCCACATTAAACTCCTCTGCTCTCAATGTAAATAAACCAGCATTCGGAATTTCTATGGTAACTGGAATAACAGTTATCTTCTTGTGACTATTTAGCCCATTGAAGACGAGCTTGCGATTTCCAATTTGCGTATATATTTGAGGATAACCCGCTAAGAACATTTTTTCAGAATCATAGCCGTCGTATTGTGAAGAGGCTTGTTGTTTCAAGAAAACCAACATCTGATCTTTAAATGAACCTTGCTCGAGATTCAATCTAAGGAACATCGGGAAATCTTGAGCAGTAGTTTTGAGGCCGGCAGACCAACCATTGACAACGGAGGTGTAGTGATCTCGCATACTGTTGCTGAATGACAGGTTTACTGCGCTGGTAGACGCAGAAACGGAAGACGCCATCTTCACCCAAAATGCTTGCATTGGCGGTATATATCTCGTTGCATAAGATCCAGCAGTAGAGTTGGATGTTCCCTGGCCATTCTGAGCATTGTATGTGTCAAATACCATCACATTTGATCCATTTGCAACTCTGTAATAAATCGTGCTTTCAAAATTGGATGCGTTTGTTCCGGTCCAGGCATCATCCCAGTCTAAATAACTAGCGAAGGGATTACTCACTAAATTATATCCTTGATAGGTTGTGGATGCTTGTTTGTAACAAGGAATAGCTATTGGAGTTGGTGCGTTGTTTAAAGTTGAGGACGAAAAAGTAATCGTTGGAGAGGTCTCTCCTATACGAACTGCATAGCCCTTGCCTACCTCTAAATTAGATGCAGATCCGGCTGCATGTTGAGCCCAACTAGGTGTAGTCTGATTAGCATTCCAATGATAAATTAAATTAGTCGAATTGCTCGGCGCAAATAAGTCTGATGTTGCACCACTTACCGGCGAACCCATATACCAACCGCGACCATTCGGAGCACCTCCAGAATTAGAGCCGCTAATTACTTGCTTCACATTGTATGTGCCTCCACTTCCTGCATTTGCATTTGAACCTGTCTGAACCAAGGTTGCCCCATTTTCAAGTGTCAAAGTACCACTATTCGTAAGCGTACCTGTAACTGTCAATTGATTTGCTGCCGCCACTGTAAGCGTACCATTAATTGTCAAATCTGCAATTGTCGTAGAAGCCGCATCTAAAGTCACGGAAACCCCCGAAGGAATCGTCACATTCGACGCACTCGTCGGCACAGAACCCCCGCACCAATTTGAACCCAAAGACCAATTACCTCCAGTAGACCCTGTGTAGGTGCCGGAGTTACAGGTCCATTGAGCATAAAGCGTTGTACTCGAGGAAAACGAATAACTCGCCCCATCCGCATATGCCGTTCCGGAACCATTCGCTGCGGTATTCCAACCTGCAAAAGTATACCCCGGTCTGGTAAATGAATTTGAAGTTAAAGCTGTAGCCGTATTTGCAGTTTGATTTGACATTGATCCGGTTCCACCATTGGAATTGAAAGTAACTGATGAACTAGTTGAGGATACAGTTCCAATTATAAAAAAATCATCTCCTGTTTGATATTTATTCAAATACCATGTTCCCGTGGTTGCACCGGAATTAGTTAACTTAAAGGTAATTGTTACTGAAGATGAAACATTTTGTAATTGACTAATCGCAGAGAGTGCTATCTGTGATTGTGAATTCCCTGCAGCAGAAGTTGTCGCTCCCCAAGTAATTGGACTACCTATGTTGGTGAAATTTACGCCATCAAGACTGTATGACCATTGACCTGTAGTGGCACCAGCAGACGATCTTCGAACATTGTATGCACCAATTTGAGTAATACTCAATTGATATCCACTATTTGCAGTAACAGAAAATGTAACAACACCATTACCAATACCTCCCCAAGCATTGGCAGCACCTGATGAACCGGTTGTAGTAAATAAACTTCTAGTTAATCCTACCACAGAACAATTAGAACTTATTGTATTTGGAACAGCTGGTGAAGGCCCAAAATTATTAGTACCGCCAGGGAATGAACCATTTTCAAAATCCCAACCAGCAATCACCTGCCCCCAACTGACTCCAACGAAAAAGATGCAGAGGAGGAGAGTGAGTGCTTGAGTGCGGAGGGACTTGGATTGGGGGTGAGACGCTGATGAGATGGATTGGCACAAAGATGGCATGAGCATAAAATGTTTGAAGTACAAAGTTCTGTTAGTTTAGGCTTGCTAAAATTAAGGATGTATTAAGCTTATGCAAAATAATATGTGGCAAGATGTACACATTTTAGGTTAGCTTATACACAACGGCTTGAATTGCATAAAAGATTGGCGCCTAAATTGTTCAAATTCAGACAGAAAAGATGCCGCCGGTATGCACAAACAAAATGCTTCTGAATGCTTGTTTTAGATTGGGAAGTTCTTGAGTGAGGGCGGCGAGTGCCTTGCCTGTGTAGGTGGGCTCGATGGGGAATTGTTCAGTTTGATTGAAGTGAGAAACAAAGTCTAGTAAAAGTGGCGTTGTTTTGGCATAGCCGCCAAAATGGTATTGACCCAAGACCGTCACTTGCTCAAACGGGAACGAAAGTTGGCTGGTGAGTGAATTTTTCTGAGCCAGATGGGCGAGTGTTTGCATCTCGGCCAATGAATCAAAACCTTTGAGTACCGGAACAACGAATAAATGGGTGCTCGAAGGAATCGAGGCCAATATACCTAAACTAGTGGTAGTGGTTCCTTGCGCTATAAAAACGGCGTCGAAATGCTCGTTGTTATTTTGAGCAACTGCTTCGGTGTAGATTTGAGTGCAGCCCCAAATGCCTTCTGGATTGGCGCCGCCTTCTGGTATAACCCAAGTTTTGGACTTGAGGTCAAGACCTGAGATCAGTTTAAGTTCTTGATAGGCCGTTCGCGAAATAAACTCAAGTTGCATGCCGAGTTCTTGACATTTGTACAACAAGGTATTACTATTTGGATGCAATTCCTCTCCCCTGACCTTTCCAATTATGGGTAAATTCATCGAATTAGCCGCGGCCGCACTAGCGAGCAAGTGGTTAGAGTAGGCACCTCCGAAAGTCATCAACTGATTTGCCCCCGCTAATTTGGCTTCCAACAGATTGCCCTCTAATTTGCGCAATTTGTTGCCTGAAATAAAAGGATCAATTAAATCGTCGCGTTTGACGAACAAATCAAGCGGAGTATTGTTAGCGTTGTGTAGTGAATAGCGTTGCAACTCTGAGCGCTTTTTTAACTTTGCAAACCACAGCGACATATCAGTACTCATGAGCGAAGATTTTTCCGGATTTTCTAAAAAAAGTCACTTAAACGACGAAGATTACTATTTATCTGAAGAGGGTTATATTGTTTTTACGGAACAGTATCATTTAAAGCGCGGTTATTGCTGCAAGAGCGGCTGTAAACATTGCCCCTACGGTTACGACCCTAAAACAGGGCGCATCGCCGAGACCCCTAAAAATTAGTCGATACCCAGTTCTGGGTATTTTCCTTTGTAGTGCTTCAGGATGTCTTTTATGCGTTGGATATCTGCATCGGCATCACCAGATGGCCAAATTAAGCTGTGGAAACCTCCTGTTTTAGTAGCAAAATCTATGTAGGCTACATAAATGGGCACCTTCGCTTTTTCGGCCACGTAGTAAAATCCTTTTTTCCAATCGGGGTTATAACTGCGGGTTCCTTCAGGAGAAAAAACCATATACATAGATTCATTTTGTTCGAAATACCGGACGGCGGTGTCTGTAAGGTTGTTTTTTTTGCTGCGGTCTACAGGAATCCCGCCAATCGCTTTTAAAAACCAGCCGAGCGGCCCCCAAAATAGTTCTTTTTTCATGAGGTAGCGCCCCTTTACGCCGTATTGATAAAATGCCAAGCGCCCTAAGATAAAATCCCAGTTAGAGGTGTGTGGGCCAACGGCTATGACACATTTTTGTATGCCCTCTGGGGGTGCGGGGTCTACCTTCCAGCCGATCAACCAAAAAATAAATTTTGCAACGAACTTCATGCCCTAAAGATAAACAATTCATCTTTCATCTATCTTTACATCATGAAGTTGCTCAAAGAACTTGCTTGGAGCCTATTTTTGGTACTCATACTCTGGCTGAGCTATGCCCTGAGTCCGTTCTTGGATATCGCTACAACCCAAAGCGCACAAATCCCTGTATTCCAGAAGCAAGCCTTTTGTTTTGCGGCCCTGCCTAAGCAGGTGGTTCAAAGCTGGTTACTCGAACAACAGCTCGAATCGAAAGATATTGCTGTACAAGAAACGCTCAAGCGCTTGGCACTTCAGTTCAAGAATAAACGCAATGCAGCCCTAACTGATTTTCAATTTGATACTGATGGCGCGCTCGCCTTTTACCTGATTGATCATCCTCAAAAACAATTTTCGTGCATCTACCTTCCCGGAAGTGGACAAAAAAAGGGCTGGATCACCGATCAATACTTCGGCATCACGTCTGGGGTGTTTTTCTTTCCAAATGAGCTCAGCAACAAACAAAGACATTTTTTTGAGCAGAGTATTCAACAGATGCGCTTAACATCCAAAAAATTTGAGGCCCGCAAACATCATTTCGAATTAGATGGTCAAACCTACGCCCTCCTTTGGGAAGAACATGCTTTTGCATTAGAGTTACCACAAGCAGGCCAACAAAAAATACGCATGCTGCAGCCCAATGGTTTTCATTTGAGTTGCCCAATTGCCCTCAGCAACCTGCAAAACTCACTGCAATTTTTAGAAAATATTGAAGCTTGTTCTTTCAATTATTATGGCGCAAAACTCAATGCCAAACAAGAATTGACGCTAGATTTTGAAGCGCTACTCACCTTTGAAAACGACGCCAAACGCAACGACTTTCTTGACGCCTGCAAGCGCAGCCTTCCCGATTGGGATTGGGCTACAAACTTTGTAAGAGTCAACAATGCCGTTTATGCCTTGAAAAAAGAAGGAAAACAGCAGCTCTTTATTTGCAGCAACCCTACGAAATATATCCACAACGGAAATATCGCCAGCCAGCTCAGCAGTTCACCGCTTACTTGCTCCGGCGACCCCACACTTCTCACCAAACTAGACAACGCAGGTTGGGCTGCGGCTATCCTCGAACTCTTCCCCATTTACCGCGGCATCTCCGACTTCTCTGAGCGCACCGCTCGTGTTCATACCAGCCAAAATACAATCCGCTGGGAACTTAAAAAAGAATACTACGCCGCCGGAGAATTTCTAAAGCTTTTTGGAACACTTATTGAATAACAACGTATTACGATATTTACTAACTTTATTTCACCTTTTCTAAAAGCCCAAAAACTAAACCTATCTCATGAAAAAAATCACACTCACCACCGCACTATTCTGCTTAGCGGCTCCTGCCTGGAGTCAACTTTTTATTACGTTACCAGCAGCATATGACAGCCCTATCGTTTACCACGATAACTACCCTTCTGCCAACCAAAATTACGGGAGCACTAATTTTTTAGCGGCCTTTGAAACCCCAGGCACACAAGGTGGAGTCAATACAAATAGAGCTTTAATGGCCTTTGATTTGTCGCAAATTCCAGTTGGTTCTACCGTACTTTCTGCCAAACTGAATCTTTATGCATACACCGACTTTACACTGGCGCCGCTTCAAGATGGGCATTACGGACAGAACGAAAGTACATTGAGTAGAATTACTTCTAATTGGACTGAAAATCTTGTCACCTGGAACACACAACCAACGTTTTCAACCTTGCATCAAACTACGCTCAATCAAAGCACGGCACCAAACCAAGATTACCTCAATATCAACGTCACTGATCTTGTTCAAGACATGGTTAACAACCCGAACACAAGTTTTGGTTTCAGACTTGCCCTTGTGAATGAAGTTGAAACGGCTAGCCTTGCTTTTTGCAGCAGTGAATTTGCAAACACCGCAAGAAGACCGAGCTTAGCAATTGAATATCGCTTGGAAAACGCTTCGCTTCAAACACTTTCATATCAGTCTTATCAGCTTTACCCGAATCCGACAGAAAATTTATTGTATCTGAATTTTTCCCAAGAAGCCAATAAAAGAACGATCGAGATCTACGACATACAAGGTAAAATTGTTTTGCAGACAGCTGCCAACGATAAAAATACAGCAATAGACGTTCGGGCATTGAACGCTGGAATTTACACCATTGTAACCAAGGATGAAATGGAGCGTTATCAAACTGAAAAGTTTCAAAAATTCTAAGTGCTACACTCCGTAATTTAAAAAGCCCCGCTTCAAAAGAAACGGGGCTTTTTTATTACAAACTAAAACCTAATGATTAGCGAATAAAGAGCAACTCTCTGAATTTAGGGAGTGGCCAAAGTTCGTCTTCGACGAGAAGTTCGAGTTTATCTGCATGGTAGCGGATTTCATCAAAATGAATTTTGACTTGATCGCAGTATGCCAATGCTTTTTTCTCAGCACTTTCAATTTTGTTGGCTATTTTACGTTGCGCAAGCATCGTGTCGGAAGCCTCTTTCATTTTATTAATGTGCATTGATACTTTCTCGAGCAATTCAATTTGTGCTTTGGCAGCAGCTCTTCCTGGTTTGTCTCCGAGCACGCTAATGAGCCCTTGTACGTTTTGAATGAGCTTGTTCTGATATTCGACGGCTGCCGGGATGAAATTGTTTTGAACGAGGTCTCCCATGAGGCGAGACTCAATTTGAATCTTAAGGATGTAATTTTCAAATTCGATTTCTGCTCTGGCTTCTAACTCGCGTGGGGTAAGCACTTCCATTTCTGAGAAGAGTTTAGCGACGTCTTTGTTGTGCCATACTTTCAAAGCACGTGGGGTGTCTTTGAGGTTAGAAAGACCGCGTTTTTCTGCTTCTTTCACCCATTCGTCGCCGTATCCGTTGCCTTCAAAGCGGATTTTCTTAGACGCTTTGATCAAGACTTGCAATTCTTTGAGGATGGCTTCGTCTTTGGTTTCGCCTTTTTCGATGCGTTTGTCTACAGCAGCTTTGAAAATGCGCAATTGTTTGGCCATAATGGTGTTCAAGACAATCATGGCAGATCCGCAATTTGCAGAAGAACCTACCGCGCGGAACTCAAATTTGTTGCCGGTGAAAGCAAAAGGAGAGGTACGGTTGCGGTCGGTATTGTCTAGCAAGATTTGCGGAATTTTACCGATATTGAGTTTGAGCTCTGTTTTATCTTGTGGGGTCATTTTACCCGCCTTGATATTCTTCTCTAAATCGTCGAGCAATTGAGACAACTGCGTTCCGATAAATGCGGAGATGATGGCAGGAGGCGCTTCGTTGGCACCTAAACGGTGGTCGTTACCTGCTGAGGCAATAGCCGCGCGGAGCAAGTCTGCGTTTTCATGGATGGCCATGATGGTATTGACAAAGAAAGTCAAGAACTGCAAGTTCGACTTCGGGTTTTTACCTGGCGCCAAAAGGTTGACACCGGTGTTGGTACTTAAAGACCAGTTGTTGTGCTTGCCCGAACCGTTCACACCTGCAAATGGCTTCTCGTGCAAGAGCACGCGGAAGTTGTGCTTGCGCGCAATTTTCTCCATGAGGTCCATTAAAAGGAGGTTGTGGTCATTGGCCAAGTTACACTCTTCAAAGATAGGTGCACACTCAAATTGGTTTGGAGCCACTTCGTTGTGACGCGTTGTTACTGGAATACCCAACAATAAAGACTCGACTTCAAACTCGCGCATGAATGCGTTAACGCGCTCGGGAATAGAACCAAAATAGTGGTCTTCTAATTGTTGCCCTTTAGCTGGCGCGTGACCGAAGAGCGCACGACCTGTAAGCATGAGGTCTGGGCGCGCATTGAACAACGCGGAGTCAATTAAGAAGTATTCTTGTTCCCAACCTAAAGTAGCATTTACCTTAGTCACATTTTTATCGAAATACTGACAAACTTCTACTGCTGCCTGATCAACGGCGTGTAGCGCTTTGAGTAAAGGCATTTTGTAGTCTAGGGACTCACCAGTATAAGAAATAAAGATGGTAGGGATACAAAGTGTTTTGCCGATGACAAAAGCTGGCGAAGATGGGTCCCAAGCGGTATAGCCGCGCGCCTCAAAGGTATTGCGGATTCCGCCGTTCGGAAACGAAGAAGCATCTGGTTCTTGCTGCACGAGCATGTCGCCGTCGAAGCGCTCAATAGCTTTACCTGGGCCAATTGGCTTAAGGAAAGCATCGTGCTTTTCAGCGGTAGTGCCGGTGAGCGGCTGAAACCAGTGAGTATAGTGTGTGGCTCCTTTAGAAATAGCCCAATCTTTCATGGCGCTCGCTACCTGATCAGCATATTTGCGATCGAGGCGCGTTCCATTTTGAATAGCTTCCGTCATGAACTTATAGGTGTCAGAAGGAAGGTATTCACGCATGATGTCTTGGTGAAATACATTTTGACCGAAAAGATCCGAAAGTTTGCCATTGTAGTCAATGTGCTTTGGTTCGCGGTGCAGTACGTCTTGGTATGCTCTTAGTCTTTTAGTTGCCATTTTTATAAATTTTTGACAAAGGTATCTAATTTTTAGGGGGTCAAACAAAATTTTATCGCATTTTTTCAACAGAACCCCCTCTTTTTTAACATTAAATTAAAAAATCATAAAATTTCATACAATTCTTAAAGTTTAGCCAATTTTGCAATATGAATAAAGATTGGTTGCGCAGTTGCTTTGAAAAAGAACTTCCTGGCGAAGCCGCTCACGCGCCTTACAAGCGTTACCGCCAGCAATTTGAACAAAGCCGCGACTTACAACAAAGACGCCCTGCAGCAGTTGCGATTCATTTCTACCCAAAAAATGCAGCGTGGCATTTCATTTTAATCAAGCGCAGCACCTACAACGGTCAACACAGTGGCCAAATGGCTTTCCCCGGCGGCAAACCCGAACCCACTGACCCACACCTCGAATTCACCGCCCGCAGAGAATCTTTCGAAGAAATTGGCATCATAATAGACCAAGGGCAACATATTGGCACCCTTTCAAACGTTTGGATACCGGTATCGGGTTTTGAAGTCAGCCCTTATGTCTTTCTCCACGACGAAGCTCCTCTGCTCCAACCCGACCCCAGAGAAGTAAAACAAATTGAAGAGGTCGCGCTACAAGATTTATTAGACCATTCAAGCCTCACCCTAAAAGATATTGAAATCCCAGGCGGTCAAATTCTAGAAGCCCATCCCTGCTTTTTATTGAACAATAAAATTGTGTGGGGCGCTACCGCGTTGATGTTGAATGAGGTGAGGATGATGTTGAGCTAACAAAAAGCCCTAAAAAACAAAAAGAGGAACAAACGCTATTTGTTCCTCTTTCTGCTAAACCATGCTAAAACTATAAAACTAAAACTACAACTATGAACTGTAATTCTGATGCAAATTTACGACGTCATTTTGGATCTGCAAACTTTTGAATGTAAATTAATTGTTAAATTTTAACACCGCGCGTCATTTCGCGTTTTCCCGGAGGGCCAGGCAAGCCTTCTACCTGCATTCCAAGGCTTTTTAAATGTCTTTTGAATTGCCCTTGTGCGCAATACGTAACAAGCACGCCACCTGCATTTAGTAGCGAATAAAGTTTTTCAAAAACAGAAAGCTCCCACATTTCGGCTTGTGCCCTTGGGCCAAAGGCGTCATAATAAATAAGGTCAAACTTTTTGGTGCTGGACCAGTCTTGAACAGTGCTTGCTATTTTTTGAAGGGTAAAATAAGAATGTAATGGATTGGTTTCATAGAATGGAGAATTCATCATTTGCAAATATAAAGCTACTGCGGCGGGCTCATTTATATAATTGATTGCTTTCCAAATCTGCTCTTCCACAGGAAAAGCCTCTAGGCCAACATAATTGACGTTGATGGCATTTTCTTGTGCAAACTGAGCCGTGAGAAGTGCATTCAAGCCCGTTCCAAAACCAACTTCGAGAATGTTCACTTGTTTCGATTCAGATGCGACAAAACGCAAACCATTTTCAATAAAGACGTGCCGTGCTTCTTGTACACTGCCGTGCATCGAATGATAGGTTTCATCTAGTTCTGGCACATACAAAGTTGGCGAGCCGTCGGCTGTGAGGCGCAATTCTTGTTTCATTTTTTTCTAATGAGGTAAAGACCATCTCTGATCGGTAACAACACCTTTTCTACCCTTGCATCCTGACTGATTTTTAGGTTGAGCTCGCGCAAGAGCACGCTGTCTTTGTCTTGGTGTTTGACCTCGAGCACCTTTCCGGACCACAGCACGTTGTCTATCAAGATAAACCCGCCTGACTTGAGTTTCTCGAGTGCTTGTTCGTAGTAAAGTGGGTATTGTTGTTTGTCGGCATCGATGAAAATAAGATCGAAGGTGTGTTCAAGTGTAGGGATGATCTGAGCTGCATTCCCAATACGATAATCGATTTGTTGGGAGTAGTCTGAAGCCTGAAAATAGGCCCGCACCCTCGGTTCGAGTTCTTCATTGACATCGATCGTGATGAGTTTGCCGTCGGGCGTCAAGCCTTCTGCCAAGCAAAGAGCCGAATAGCCGGTGTAGGTGCCAATTTCTAAAATAGCTGTAGGTTTCAGGAGTTGGGCCAGCATGCTGAGCACGCGCCCCTGAAAATGACCGCTGAGCATGCGTGGCTGCAGCACTTCTAGATGCGTTTCGCGGTCTATTTTGCTGAGCAAAGGAGAAACGGCTGAGCTATGGTCGGTGACGTATTGCTGTAATTCTGGTGAAATGAATTCCATTTGACTTGTATTTGCACAAAGATACGCGAAGCTCGGCGCATTTTTCTAAATTTGTAAATTCAGAAATTACACATGACCGTTTCAGCTATCCGCCAACAATTTTTCGACTTTTTTGAAAGTAAAGGACACCAAATCGTTTCTTCTGCCCCAATGGTGGTCAAGAACGACCCTACCCTGATGTTCACCAACGCCGGCATGAACCAATTCAAGGATTTTTTCTTGGGTTACCAGACCCCTACCAACCGCCGCGTGGCCAACTCCCAAAAATGCTTGCGCGTTTCGGGTAAACACAACGACCTCGAAGAAGTGGGTGTAGATACCTACCACCACACCATGTTCGAAATGTTGGGCAATTGGTCTTTTGGCGACTACTTCAAAGAAGAAGCCATTGGCTGGGCTTGGGAATTACTCACTACAGTTTACAAAATTCCTGTTGACCAACTCTACGTTACGGTTTTTGAAGGCGATGCCAAAGACGGCGTGGCACAAGATACCGAGAGCTTCAACATTTGGAAAAAATACATTGCCGAAGACCGCATCATTCTCGCTTCCAAAAAAGACAACTTCTGGGAAATGGGCGACACCGGCCCGTGTGGCCCTTGCACCGAAATTCATGTCGATTTACGCAGCCCTGAAGAGCGCGCACAAGGCGATGGCCGCAACTGGGTCAATGCAGACCACCCACAAGTCATTGAAATCTGGAACAACGTTTTCATGGAGTTCAACCGCAAGGCCGATGGCAGCCTAGAGCCGCTACCTTCCAAGCACGTAGACACCGGTATGGGTCTCGAGCGTTTGGCGATGGCACTCCAAGGCAAACAATCCAACTACGACACCGACTTATTTCAGACGCTCATTGCCCACACCGTTAAAGTCTGCGGCATTCCTTACAAACAAGCAGAAGCCACCGATATTGCACTGCGCGTCATTGCCGACCACGTGCGCACCATTGCCTTCTCTATCGCCGATGGCCAATTGCCAGCCAACAACGGCGCAGGGTATGTCATTCGCCGCATCTTGCGCAGGGCGGTTCGCTACGGTTACCAAACGCTTGGCCTCAAAGAACCTTTTCTCTGCGACCTCGCCATGGTACTCACAGATTTAATGGGCCACCCTTACTCAGAACTCATCAGTCAAAAAGAGCTCATTTTTAAAGTCATCAAAGAAGAAGAACTCAGCTTTTTCAGAACCTTAGAACTCGGCATCAAGCGCATAGACGACCTCATTGTAAGTGTCAAAGCACAAGGCGCCAAGCAACTCGATGGCAAAGCAGTTTTTGAACTCTACGACACCTATGGGTTTCCGCTAGACCTCACCTCCCTCATTGCCCGTGAAAACGAACTCGAGGTAGATGAAGCAGGTTTTCAGCAAGAACTCCAAATACAAAAAGACCGCTCGCGCGCAGCCACCAGCATCGAAACCGACGACTGGCAACAAGTACAACCTGATGTCACCACCCAATTCATTGGTTACGATGACAAAACTGCAAGCGTCAAGCTCATCAAATACAGAAAAGTAAGTCAAAAAGGCAAAGCATTTTACCAACTTGTATTGGACCAAACGCCTTTCTACGCAGAAGGCGGCGGCCAAATTGGCGATAGCGGCGTTTTACAACATGGCAGCGAAAGTATCCACATTTTCGATACCAAAAAGGAGAACAACCTCATTGTGCACCTCAGTACTGCATTGCCAAGTCAACTCGATGCTACTTTTGAGGCCCGCATCGATCTAGCTAAACAACAACAAACGGCCAAAAACCATAGCGCCACGCACCTGCTCCACCACGCCTTGCGCAGCATTTTAGGCACGCACGTAGAGCAAAAAGGCTCTTTGGTCACCGACAAAGGTCTGCGTTTTGACTTCTCGCATTTTTCAAAAGTTACCGACGAACAACTGTTGGCCATTGAAAATATGGTCAACAACGCCATTCAAGACGCGCAAGCACTCATTGAAAACCGTGCCCTTGACATCGAAAGCGCCAAGCAAAAAGGTGCCATGGCTTTATTTGGTGAAAAATACGGCGATACCGTTCGTGTCATCGAATTTGGCCCTTCTATCGAGCTTTGTGGTGGCATACACGTGGCCAACACCAACCAAATTGGCGTGTTCAAATTGGTAGCTGAAAGCGCTGTTGCAGCCGGTATTCGCCGCATCGAAGCTATTACAGGCGACGCCGCTATGTCTTACTACAAAGACAAAGCTGCGCAACTCGAGCAAATTGAAGCCT
Organism: Bacteroidota bacterium; assembly: GCA_041191505.1. Classification (GTDB taxonomy): domain Bacteria; phylum Bacteroidota; class Bacteroidia; order Flavobacteriales_D; family Crocinitomicaceae; genus UBA952. The sequence continues at coordinate 34,934 of JBEEOT010000002.1, forward strand.
TGCTCAAAAAACCAGCCGACATCGTGAAAGCCATTGAAGAGCTGCAGCTAAAAAACACTGCGCTAGGCAAGGAGATCGAAAAGTTTGCTAAACTGCAAGCGCAAGCCCTCAAGAACGAACTTAAAAAAGATGTTCAGAACAAAGATGGTCTGCACTTCTTGTTCAAAGAAATCCAAACCGACGCCGCAAGCGCCAAAGACATCCTCTTTCAATTGCGCCAAGAATTTGCACCTTTTGTGGGTGTACTCGCACACAAAGATACCGACAAATGCGGGCTCACTGTCATTATCGACGAAGCACTTGCCGCACAAAACGACTGGAATGCAGCGCAATGGATCCGCGAGGTTTCGCCGCTCATTCAGGGAGGCGGTGGCGGGCAAGCTGCCTTTGCAACGGCAGGTGGTAAAAACCCTGCGGGATTGCCAGAGGCCCTGAAAAAGCTCGAAACAAAGGTCTTCAATGCCTAAGCTGCAGTGAATAACCCCGTCGAATTTTTCTTACTCGATTTAGGCTTTAGCTGGACGCTAGCTAAATTTTTGCCCTATTTTTTTACTTTACTTTTTGGTTTCTTTCTTTGGAAACTTACCACAAAAATACGGCTCAGCTTTTGGCTGCGTATACCACTTGGCGTGAGCTTATTTTTATTGCCTTTTTCGCTCTACTTTTTCTTTTTTCCGATTTATCAGCCAGACCTTTTCAATCAGACCTACCGACCCAAAGTATTGCCTAATGAAAAACCCAAAAACCTTACTTTAGCAGTAGTTGTATTGCCGGGTTGCCCCTATTGCTTACAAACCACAGCACAAATGAATCGCCTAGCAGACCAAAATACAAAGCTTAAGATTGTCTATTACTTTATCTCAGAGGACCCGAGTGCAGCACGTGTTTTTAGAAAAACCCTAAATAAGCGCATCGAGATGCGTTACACCCAAGATGCCACCTTATGGATGATGGCAGCCGAAGGGGTTTTTCCGAGTTATTTGCTTTTTGACCATAAGCACTTGAAACGCGCATGGCACAACACCACTTTTGGAGTGCGCGCCCTAGACGAACTCAGAAATTTTAAATAAGCCTGAGCAAAAGGCGTTCGAATTAACTCGGATTGGCATAGCGCTGTACATCTGCTGCGCTAATGCATTGATCCGATAAAATAATGAGACGTTCAATAATGTTGCGCAGTTCCCTGATGTTGCCCGTCCAGTTAAGGGCGGTCAGGGCATCAATAGCCGCTGGTTCGATTTGTTTTTCTGCGATACCGTGGTCTTGACAAACTAACTTCAAGAAATGTTTGACCAAAAGAGGGATGTCAGAGCGGCGCTCGTTTAAGGACGGCACATGAATGAGAATGACTGCCAAACGATGAAAGAGATCTTCTCGGAAACGCCCCGCTTTGATTTCTTCGCGAAGGTCTTTGTTGGTAGCAGCCAACACGCGGCAATCTACTTTCAGATCTTTTTCGCTACCAACGCGCTGGATGACGTTTTCTTGCAAGGCGCGCAAAACCTTTGCTTGCGCTGGCAAAGACATGTCGCCAATTTCGTCCAAAAATAAGGTTCCGCCCGAGGCCAACTCAAACTTCCCTTTACGGTCTTTAACCGCAGAGGTAAAGGCGCCTTTTTCGTGCCCAAATAGTTCGCTTTCGATGAGTTCGGCAGGAATAGCCGCGCAATTGACCTCGATAAAGGGCATTTTGTTGCGATTAGAAAGGTCGTGTAAAGAGCGTGCCACTAGTTCCTTGCCCGAACCGTTGCCGCCTGTAATGAGCACGCGAGCGTCTGAGGGCGCTACTTTTTCGATCATGGTTTTGATCGCTTCGATTTCCGGGCTTTCTCCGACTATAGCAGAACCCTTGATTTTCTTGACTACTTGCTTGAGGGTCTTGGTTTCTTGCACCAATAAATTGCGGTCTTTGACCTGGCGCAAGAGCACGAGGATGCGGTTGAGGTCTAGGGGTTTTTCGATGAAATCGAAGGCACCTTTTTTTATAGCGCCAACAGCCGTTTCTACGGTACCATGACCTGAAATCATGATGACGGGGGTCTCGATGCCTAATACTAGAATTTGGTCGAGGAGTTCAAGCCCATCCATTTGCGGCATCTTGATATCTGAAAACACCAAGTCATAGGTTTTCGATTTGAGTTTATCGAGGGCTTGAGCACCGTTTTCTGCTTCGTCTACGGTACAAGATTCAAATTCTAATATTTCGCGGAGCGCCCTGCGAATGGCGCGCTCATCATCAATGAGTAGGACTTGCATATTATTCTTTTACAGTGCGTTCTAACATGGGCACAAATTTAAATGTACCAAATTCTTGAGAGCTATAGTCGGTTTCTGAGGTTTTGTGGATGCATAGCATCTTTTGCTCTGCACCTTCGCCAACGGGGATCACCATGAGGCCGCCTACTTTTAATTGTTCCAATAAAACTTGTGGTATTTCTGGCGCACCGCAGGTCACGAGGATGCGATCATAGGGGGCATAAACACGGTTTCCTTTGTAGCCATCGCCAAAAGATAGGTTTGCGTTGAATCGGAAAAACTCCAGTATTAATTTGGCTTTGGAGTGCAGCGGTCTGTGGCGTTCTATGGAGTATACCCTAGCGCCTAGTTGACAAAGAATACAGGTCTGAAAACCAGATCCGGTCCCAATTTCGAGCACTTTCATGCCTTTTTCCAATTGCAAAAGTTCGGTCTGAAATGCTACGGTGAAGGGATGCGATATAGTTTGCCCAGAACCAATCTGAAAAGCCATATTGGTATAGGCTTGCTCGTCAAAAGCGAGGTCTAAGAAATAGTGACGAGGCACAGCATCGAATGCCGCGAGAATGCGCTGATCTTGAATGCCCATTTCGGCAAGTTCTTCGATGAGCTGGCGGCGGCGTCCTTTGTGCTTGAAGGTATCTTTGAGGTGTTGCATTGAGACGCTTAAGCAATTACGACACCAACAGGGCAATGATCAGAACCAAAGACGTCATTGAGAATAAAAGCCTCTTTGAGTACTGGCTTGAGTGCTTCGCTGATTAAGAAATAATCGATGCGCCAGCCTACGTTTTTTTCTCGGGCTCCTGCACGGTAGCTCCACCAAGAATACTTGACTTGCTCAGGATGCAAAACGCGGAAGCTATCTAAAAGGCCCGCACCAACAAAGGCGTTCATGCCGTCGATTTCTTCTTGCATGTAGCCAGCTGCCTTGTTGTAGTTTTCTTTGGGGCGAGCCAAATCGATGGCCTGATGAGCCACATTAAAATCACCGCAAACAACAACAGGCTTTTTCGTTTCTAGGTTCTTTAAATAGGCGAGAAAAGCGGCATCCCAGGTTTGACGATAACCCAAGCGCAAGAGCTCACTCCCTGAATTTGGAACATAAACGGTTACGAGGTAGTAGTGATCAAATTCGGCGCAAATAACGCGACCTTCGCTGTCGTGGTCGGCCATGCCGATGTCGTAGCTCACGGCTATTGGAGCTACCTTGGAAAGAATTGCCGTTCCTGAGTAACCTTTTCTTTCTGCTGAATTGGCGTAAACATGGTAGCCCGACAGTGGCTCAACGGCGGCTGCCACTTGTTCGGGTGTCGCTTTGGTTTCCTGCAAGCAAATGACATCTGGGGCAAGGGCCTGCATATCGGCAATAAAACTTTTGCCAACAACCGCGCGTATGCCGTTGACATTGAAAGAAAGGATTTTCATGGAACGAGTTTAGGCCCAAAAATACTAAAATTTTAGGCGCAAAAAGCTGTAAAGTACAGGGATATTCGTCTGTTTACCTAGAAAATACCTGAACTCCTGGCCCACTTGTAAGGTTGGGCCCAAGCGTTGCATCCAGCCTACAGAACTCGAGCTAAACAAGGACTGATCATCACTAAAAACGACGGCGTTTGGGTCGTAAAAAACCTCTACTCTTGTAAAGGCAGCCAAGCCAGGATGAACGGCATAAGATGCCTGGCAATTAGCTTGCCCCCACCAACTGAGTTTTGCCTCGCCGTTTCGTTTTTGAGCACCAAAGTAGGCACAAGATTGAAGGGTCCAGTTGTTGTGTTGGAAAGCACAATTGAGTTCTTGAAAAAAGCGCCAACGGTTGAGCCCAAGTTCAGGACTCAACTTTCCAATTGGTGCCACATCTCCATAAAAATGACTCCAATTCCACTTCCATTTTTTAAATTCCCATTGAAGCAACATCCCCAAACTCGGCCTCGCCCCTGAAAAAGCCAGACGCTGCCAACCGTTTGTTATAAAAAATTGGGATTTAAAATTTGTTTTCCATTGATGGGTCCAGCGCAAACCAGAAACATAATATGGCACGTATTCTGCCGATAAACTGCGCGACGGTAAGAGCTGATCAACTGCTCTAGGCGTTTCTTGGGTGTAAGGCGAGCTGAATGTACCAGCCGCCCATTCATTTTTACCCTTTTTATACTGCAAGTAACTTTCATATAGAAAGCGACGATACGGTGACTCTAAGGCATAATTGTTTTGCATGTAGGAGCCCACGGCCGGCGAAAACTGAAAAGCCCAGTCTTTTTTGGTGTAGCGTAGCTCCAACTCCAATAAATTGATATCATAAGTGCCCATTTTTGAATGAGAAACCATGAAAGGAAGACTCGTGATCCCTTTTTTGGAAAATGCTGCGTAGCCATCATAGGTACCCGCAACGCTCAGTTGGGCATGCATATTACAAATACCAAAAACAAAAACCGCGAACGCTAAAACTTTCATCATTTTGACAAACTTATTGTTGGAGTACCCTACCTTGCCCATATTCTTTTTTCAAAACAGCGAGCGGATTACCTGAATAATAAAGATTGCCCGCTCCGTACAATTGTGCCTTTAACAGCAGCTGATCGGCCCAAATATAGCTTGTTAACAAAGAAGAACTTCGGAAAGAAATGGAATCAGAAACATGTAACTCCCGAGCGTCTAGCGCAGCAGAACCATCTAAATCTACAAATAAGCCCTTAGCCTGACCGCTGAGCACAAGTTGTTGCCAGCCATAATTATTGCGAACAGTGGTTTTTTGAACATCGAGCTGAAGATCGACCACTCCCACGCCTTCATGCAGGTAAAGGAGCAAATCGTCTTGAGACCAAGTGCCCGAGGCACTCACCTTTTCGCTGTTTGCTAAATGCAGCTCATGTATCGAGGTAAAATGAACTGAAGCCTTGACTTCTCCCTTTGCATATCTTAAAAACCTACACTTGTTCTTATTTTGAAGATATAAGGTGTCGGTATTTACACTTGCAATCAAAAAAGAAATTAAGTTTTGACCTGCGTTCCATTCAATATAATTGAGTGAATCTTGAATTAATTCCACTTCGATATAGGGTCCGATATGCAAGTAAATGAAAGGGTCGAGTTGTTGGATCAGTTGTACAGGCTTGCCCGTACTTTTAAAACAGGATCTTTGCGGCGCCTTCTGACAAGACAAGAAAAGGGCAACAATACAGATGATCCAGATTCTGTTCATTTTAAAAATGATAAGCTAAACCAAATTCCATGTAATCTGCTTTGGCATAATGCGTTTTGAGTGTTGCGCTGAGCTCTATATTTTTGGTAAGGGCGTAGCGGCTACCAAGGCGCATGTATATGGCTTCGTCTGGCTGCAAGACGTCGCGAAGGTAGGTCCCGACGCCGTAGATAAAATGCAAGCGATCAAAGGGTTGCACAAAACCTACGAATAAGCCTATTTGAAGCGGGTCAAGACCCTCAGCCTGAGGGTAACTTGGGTGCGACAACAAACTCATTTTGTAAATCACATCTAAAGAGGCCTCTAAACCTGCTTTCGGACCAAAATAGTTGCGTGCAAACAACGAGGCAGCATAAACGGGATAACGCCCTACACCTTTCGGATTCATTTCTTTACCGCTTATGATGCCGCGCACTCCTAAAGAAAAGTCCGGTTTGAGTAGCTCCATTTGCTCGTTTTCTTTGGTTATTGGCTCAAAAAACTTTTGTAGGCCAAGTGACACAAAAGGAACATTGACGCCCAAATTAGGCATTTTAAAACTCGCATTCGAGAAGTGAGTCATGTCGATAGCCATGGTGAGGCCGTAATCTTGAAAACGCCAACTTTGTTTGAGTGCAAAACACATCATGGCATTGAGTCTTGAACCAATAGCTACATTTTCTGGATTGAGCACAGGATCAAAAGGGCGATTGGTGTAACCTACCCCTGGCGCAAATTTGAAGTCGAGTCGGTAGTGCTTTCTCTTCACGATGGGAAGCTCCACAAAACCATAGAGCCCGGTAAAGCGACCCAATATTTGGTTGTTCCCAACTGACCCAAAAAAGAGCGTACCCCCAAGCAAAGGCTGACGATAAGCCCGATGCCAGGTCTTTTGATCAGCAACTCTAAAGATATATGAAAACTCACCCGCTACTGCAGGCGCTTGAGGCAAATGAGCCATGAGACTGCGGTGTGCAATCAAAAAACCGAGCTTCTGACGGTATTCAAAACCCGGTTGGGCATGTATTTTGAAACCAAAGCCAAGTGCCAGGAACAAAAAGTAAATCGGACGCATAGTCAAATTTAATGAAAAGCTCGATGCAACTGCTAACTTTGCATTATGGACTCAAGATTAATTGCCTTTTCGCGCCTGCTCCAAATCATGGACGAACTCCGTGAGCGCTGTCCCTGGGATCAAAAACAAACCTTTGAAACCTTGCGCAACCTCACCATCGAAGAAACCTACGAAATGGCAGACGCCATCACCGATAAAGATTACAACAGCCTCGAAGGAGAATTAGGAGACTTATTCCTACACCTTGTGTTCTACTCTAAAATTGGCAGCGAGCAAGGCTTGTTTGACGTCGCGAGCGTCTTGAATAAAATCTGCGACAAACTCATCTACCGACACCCGCATATTTATGGAGACACCAAAGCCGACGACGAAGAAACGGTCAAAGCCAACTGGGAAAAACTCAAACTCAAAGAAGGCAAAAAATCAGTATTAGAAGGTGTTCCCGCATCGCTGCCAGCACTCGTAAAAGCGACACGCATTCAAGAAAAAGTGAAAGGTGTTGGTTTTGAATTTGAAAAGGCGGCAGATGCTTGGGCAAAAGTCCAAGAAGAACTCAAAGAACTCCAAACAGAAATCGATCTAAACACGGATAAAGTAGAAGCCGAATTTGGAGATGTCCTATTCTCACTCGTGAACTACGCTCGTTTTTTGAATATATCGCCAGAAAACGCACTCGCCAACACCAATCAGAAATTCATTACGCGCTTCAAACAAATGGAGCAACTGCTCTCTAAAGAAGGATTGTTGGTCCAGGATCAAACTTTAGAGACCTTGGATACCTATTGGGAATTAGCGAAGAAAAGTGAATAAAAATACTTGCTCACCTTATTAAATGTCAATTTATGGACGCATTTTATCAATATAGCATCAAATCTTTAGTCTTACTTGCTATTACGCTATTGATTCGTTTTTTTGCCGGAAAAGCAGTCACTCGATTTTTAGCCAAGTTTGAGGGCGATATCAAAAGAAAACGGGTTTCAATTCGCATCATCAACCTCTTTTTATCGATATTCTTTATCCTGATATTCGCAGCCATTTGGAACATCGAAACCAAGGATTTATTGGTCTTTTTCACCTCTACCATTACCGTCATTGGTATCGCATTTTTTGCCAACTGGTCTATCTTATCGAATATTACCGCGAGTTTGATCTTGTACTTCAATCACCCGCTCAACATTGGTGAAATTGTACGCATTTACGACAAAGAATTTGATATTGAAGGCGAGCTCATTGACTTGAGTTTCTTTTTTATGTATATCCGCTCAGCCGAAGGTCATTTGGTAACGATTCCGACCTCAGCGGTACTCAATAAAACAGTTATTATTAAGTCGAGCGCTCCGCTTTAACGCGGGTAACATAGAAAGTACTTTTCTACTGGTGTAGACAACGCTGAGATATTGAGGTTATCAGAGGCCTTCGACAACTCTTGCACGTTCCCGTTTTTGAGCAGCAAATTGATATTATGTTTTTGCTCGTTGTAGGCCTTGTTGGTCAGGATATCTGAATAAATAAAATAAGGCAACTCGAGGTCGGTGAGCTGGTGCTCCTCTTTGACGCGCTCTTGTACTTGGGCAATTCGCTCGGCACTGAACGGCGTTTTGGAGATCTCAATTTTGAATAATTGGCGGTTCACCAAGCCAGAACAAAGCGTTGCCAAAATATAATCCGGCGCAAACTGCCAAACTTTGATGGCGCTCCAAATATCGTAGTCGTCTAGGCGTGCAAAGTGCGTCAGTACCATGGGGTCGCGTTCGAAATGTTCGCTTTTGATATCCTGAGACAAGAAAAAATGCAGCGACGGACTCGCAAAAAGTGGCGTACCATTTTTGACCAATTCTTTGGCCCTGCGCAGCGCATGAATGAGCATGAACTCTGCGGCCACCACCGTTTTGTGCAAGTATACTTGCCAATACATCAGCCTGCGTGCTACAATAAACTTTTCTACGGAGTAGATGCCTTTCTCTTCAAGGACCAAATGCCCTTCATGGACATTCAACATCTCGATGAGGCGCTCGCTGCCAATAACCCCCTCAGAAACGCCAGAGTAAAAGCTGTCGCGGTTGAGGTAGTCGAGGCGGTCCATGTCGAGCTGGCTCGAAACGAGCTCGTGTAAAAAAGGCCTGTGGTAGTCATTTTTGAAGATTTCTAAAGCGAGTGCGAGGTCTTGGCCATACTCAACAGAAAGTTCTGCAATAAAATAGGCAGATATTTGTTCGTGACTCACGCCGCAAACGATGTCGTATTCCAGTGCATGACTAAATGGCCCGTGGCCGATATCGTGCAATAAAATAGCCAGACAAACGGCGCGCTCTTCTTCATCGCTGATCGGATGCCCTTTTCGGCGTATGCTATTGACCGCTTGGGTCATGAGGTGCATGGCGCCCAACACATGATGAAAACGCGTGTGGTTGGCACCCGGATAAACCAAATGACTCAGACCCAATTGCTGAATGCGACGCAAGCGTTGCAAGTACGGATGCTCTAGGATATCGAAAATTATTTCGTGTGGCAAGGAAATAAAACCATAGACTGGGTCGTTTATGATTTTCTTCTTGTTGTTAGGGGCTGTGTTCGCTGGCAAGTTGCTAACTTTAAAAAATTCAATCAAAGCTATTAAAAATAAGACATATGCAAGGTAAAATTCTTTGGGCCGACGACGAAATCGAATTACTCAAGCCACACGTGCTGTTTTTGGAATCGAAAGGCTATCAAGTAGAAACCGCTACCAACGGCCAAGATGCCATCGAAAAAGCCTTAGCTCAGCATTTTGATATTATTTTCCTCGACGAAAACATGCCAGGCCTAAGCGGTCTAGAAACGCTGGCGCAAATCAAAGAGCAAAAGGCGTTGGTTCCGATCGTTATGATCACCAAAAGCGAAGAAGAACACATCATGGAAGAGGCCATCGGCTCCAAAATTGCCGACTACCTCATCAAGCCCGTCAACCCGAATCAGATTTTGCTGAGCATCAAAAAAAACCTCGATCACAGCAAGCTCATTAGTCAGAAAACGAACGCCAGCTATCAGCAAGAGTTTCGCCAACTCGGCATGCAACTCTCTGGGCGCCTCGATGCCGACGAATGGAAAGAACTCTATGCCAAATTGGTATTCTGGGAACTCCAACTAGACAACATCGAAGACACCGGCATGCGCGAGATTTTCGAAATGCAGAAAAAAGAAGCCAACAAACTCTTCTGCGACTTTATCGAAGACAACTACCTAGACTGGACCAACGGCGACCCCGACGCCCCCACCATGATCCACACCCTTATCAAAGACCGCATCGCTCCGCTTATTGGTAAAGAAAAACTCGCGGTTTTGGTCATCGACAACTTGCGCTTCGACCAATGGAAAACCATTGAAGGAATCGTAGGACGCTATTTCCAAAAGCAAAAAGAAGACATCGTTTTTTCGATCTTACCCACTGCCACTCATTATGCGCGCAACGCTTTTTTTGCGGGGCTCTTACCGGCCGAAATTGAAAGACGCTTCCCTACACTCTGGAAAAACGAAGACGACGAAGGCGGCAAAAACATGCACGAAAAAGACTTTTTAGAAGCGCAACTCAAGAGGCTTGGCAAGAATGTCAAGTGGTCTTACAATAAAATCACGAACGTAGAGGCCGGTAAAAAATTAGGCGATCAGTTTCATCAATGGAAAGACAACGACGTCAACTTTATTGTCTACAACTTTGTCGATATGCTCTCGCATGCCCGCACCGAAATGGAAGTAATCCGCGAACTCGCCGACAACGAAGCAGCCTACCGCTCCATTACCACAAGTTGGCTAGAGCATTCGCCATTGCTAGATATCTTAAAGAAAATTGCCGACGCCGGGCACAGATTGATCATCACCACAGACCACGGCACCATTAAAGTGACCAAACCCGTAAGAATTGTGGGCGAACGCAACACCAATAGCAACCTGCGCTATAAAGTTGGCCGAGGCCTGAGCTATGACGCCAAAGAAGTATTCGTCGTCAAAAACCCACAAGAAGCACAATTGCCCAAGCTGAAGCTTTCGGCAGAATTCGTTTTTGCGCGCGAGCAAGATTTCTTTGTATATCCGAACAATTACAATCACTTTGTGAACTATTACGGCCAAACCTTTCAGCACGGCGGTATTTCATTAGAAGAAATTTTGATTCCTTTTGTTGAACTCACGGCCAAACAAAGCTAATTTGACAAAAAAGTTTTCGATTATTTTGCTTCTTTAGAACCATTCAAAATAGCGAAAATCCGTACTTTTGTACTAAAATCTAAAGTATGGCTCCAACTACGTTTTCCGTTTCAGCGATCCGCGAGCTTTTTCCGGCCCTGCGCCAAAAAGTATACGGAAAACAACTCATTTATTTTGACAACGGCGCCACCTCCCAGAAACCGCAAGTGGTACTCGATACCCTGCAACAATACTATGCTTTAGAAAACGCCAATATTCACCGAGGCGTTCATTACCTCAGCCAGCAAGCCACTTCTGCCTACGAAGCCGCACGCCGCACCATTCAGCATTACATTGGCGCCAATGCTCCTGAAGAAATCATTTTCACCAAAGGCACCACCGACAGCATCAATCTCGTTGCCTTTTCGTTTGGCGAGCGCCTAAAGCCCGGCGACGAAATCCTGATCTCTGCCATGGAGCACCATTCCAATATTGTTCCTTGGCAACTTTTGTGCGAACGAAAAGGCTGTACGCTGCGCGTCATCCCCATTTCCAAAAAAGGCGAGCTCGACCTCAATGCTTTTGAAGAACTGCTTTCTGAGCGCACCAAATTGCTAGCTATTACCCACATTTCCAATACGCTTGGCACCATCAACCCCGTTAAAGAGCTTATCTCAAAAGCGCACAAAATAGGCGCAAAAGTATTGCTAGACGGCGCCCAAAGTATTCAACACCTCCAAATTGACGTCAAAGACCTCAACTGCGACTTCTACACTTTTTCTGGACACAAAGTATTCGGCCCTACAGGCATTGGTGTCTTGTATGGCAAAGAAGCACTACTCGACAGCATGCCGCCGTATCAAGGTGGAGGCGACATGATCTCAAAAGTTACTTTTGAACGCAGTACCTACAACACCTTACCGCTCAAATTCGAAGCGGGCACACCACACATTGCAGGTGCCATTGGTTTGGGCAGCGCCATCTCTTTTTTGCAAAGCATCGACATGCAAGCGGCAGCCGCACACGAACTCGAACTTACCAAATACGCGCAAGGCATCTTGGATACTTTTGAAGGGCTGCACATCATCGGAGAAGCCAAGAACAAAACCAGTGTGGTTTCGTTTACCATAGACCACATGCATCCATTCGACATCGGAACCCTCTTAGATAAACAAGGCATTGCCGTCAGAACTGGCCACCATTGCACCCAACCCCTCATGGATTTCTACCAAATTCCAGGAACAGTGCGCGCCTCATTTGCCTTCTACAACACCAAAGAAGAAATCGACACTTTTGTTGCCGCCCTCGAGCGCAGCATGCAAATTCTAGGCGCATGACCATCCAAGAAAAACAACAAGACATCATCGACGAATTTGCCATCTACGACGACTGGATGGACAAATACGAATACATCATCGAACTCGGTAAAAGTGTACCAACGCTTTCTCCAGAGCTCAAAACCAAAGACCGCCTCATCGAAGGCTGCCAATCTAATGTGTGGTTGGCTACCGAGCTCAAAGAAGGCAAAATGCATTTCAGTGCAGATTCCGACGCTATCATCACCAAAGGCATCATCGGGCTGCTCATTCAAGTCTACAACAATGAAAGCCCGGCTGCTATTCTACAATCTGAACTTTTCTTTATCAACGAAATTGGGCTCGCCGAACACCTCTCACCCACCCGAGCCAATGGCCTTTTAAGTATGGTCAAACGCATGAAAACAGAAGCACTTCAAAGTCTTGCCCAATGAACGAATTAGAAGACCGCATCGTCGAGATGCTCAAAACCATTTACGACCCCGAAATTCCAGTCGATATTTTCGAACTCGGCCTTATTTACGAAGTTAAAATCGAGACCGATAATCATGTTTTCATCGACATGACACTCACCTCTCCAAATTGCCCCGTGGCCGAATCTCTTCCTAAAGAAGTTGAAGACAAAGTAGCCAGCGTTGATGGCGTGTCAAGTGCCAAGGTCAATATCGTTTTTGACCCACCCTGGGACAAAGACATGATGAGTGAAGAAGCAAAACTAGAGCTAGGATTTCTCTAAACTAAAGCGCTTGAGTCTATACTGAATGTAATCGTAATACTCAAAAGTAAGTTCCTTTCGAGTCAGCATAATAATTTTTGCATGCAGTGTATCTGTGGGGCGAACAATATCGATATAAGCCGCATCCGAACTCAACGAAAAAACAGCATTGCTAAACGCTACGGAGTCATTGACCTCATACTGGCCAAAATAAGAATAACTGTACTTCACCTCTCCAGAAAGTTGGGCCTGTTCAAAAGAAAAATTGCCCACCGCCGCACTGTCGTAAAACATAAATCCTTCGCCATCTTCGATGCGCACAACCTGAACTTTCCAGTTGCCTTGTAGCCTTTTTTGCTTTTGCTCCAATTTAGAGCAAGAGACAAGCATGATCAATAAGAAAAAAGAAAGGTATTTACTCATGACAACCCAATTGCAACCATACACTGCACCCCAATTTCTAGGGCCTTTTCGTCGATATCAAACTTCGGATGATGCACTGCCGGCGCCTGAGTTTGATCTGGTCGGCTGGTGCCTAATCTAAAGAAGCAAACAGGACGCTGCTGACTATAAAAAGCAAAATCTTCGGCGGTCATGCGCAGACCAAGCTCCGATACGTTTGAAGTACCGAGTTCTTTTTCGAGGATATTTTTGACTTTGTGCGTCAGTTCAAAATCGTTTTTAAGAAAAGGATAGCCTTCTCCTATTTGGACGTCTATGGTAGCTTCATAAGCGGCTGAAACTTGCGCAGCTGTTTCTTTTAAGATGGATTTCACCTCAGCTCGCCACTGCTCATTCATGGTGCGGAATGTCCCTTTGATCACTGCATTTGCGCTGACCACATTGGTGCTGCCTAGTGCCTCAAAACGACCAAAAGTAAGCACTTGAGGTACATCTGAAGGGCACTTTTCCACGACGTGCTGTCGGGCTGTTTGCATCCAGGCGATGCCAACATCTATGGGATTCACAAAACGCTCAGGCAAGGCACCGTGACCTCCAACACCTTCAATTTCGACGTGTATTTCATCGCTTGAAGCCATATACAAACCCGGCTTGACACCTACTTGCCCAACAGGCATTTCGGGGTACACATGCAAGGCCACCAATTCTTCAACGCTCGGATTTTCGAGTACACCTGCTGCGATCATGAGGCTGGCGCCGCCTGGGTTTTGTTCTTCTCCAGGCTGAAAAATCAGCTTAAGAGGGCGTGATAAGGCCGAGCGGTTGTGTTGTAAAATCACTGCTGCGCCGAGTAAGATACTTGTATGCACGTCGTGTCCGCAAGCGTGCATCCAGCCAGAGACTTTGCTTTTATATACGACTTCATTTTGTTCTTGAATGGGCAATGCATCGAGGTCGGCGCGCAGCGCAAGACAAGGTGTTTGAGGGTCGTGGTGCTCAGCTGCAATATAGGCAACAACACCCGTGCCCGCCACACCTTTCTGGTGTGCGATGCCAAAACTAGACAGCACAGAACTGACGAATTCCATGGTCTCGAACTCCTGAAAAGAAGGTTCGGGGTGCATGTGCAAATGGCGACGCCAAGCCACAATTTGCGGCGCAATTGCTCGGATTTGCTGTTGAAGTTGCTCAGGGTTCATTTTTCTGTATGCCGGTATAACCAGCTAAAATCAATTGTATAGAGACATAAGCCATCAAGACTCCGAAAATCAGTTTGACCCAAGCTTCGGGCAAGCGCAAAGTGAGCTTAGAACCCAAAAAAGCGCCAATCACAAAAGTACTTGCAATAATGAGCCCAAAACGCCAATTGACATTTCCGGTTCGCCAATAATTAAAAACAGCGAGTACCAAAACTGGCAGGGAGAGGATAAACAAAGAAGTGCCCTGTGCTTGATGCTGGCTCAGTCCCAATAAAAAAACGAGTGCCGGAACAATTACCACACCACCGCCAATACCAACCATACCACTGAGCATGCCAGCAGCGAGTCCGATTAAAGTGAGCAGTAAAATAGTTTGTAAAGACATCAGAACAAATGTAATAAGTTTTAGACTCAATCGACGAGTTGATTGCAACCCCGCACTTCTGAGGCCATCAAGCGACCTTCTAGTGTGAAACCTCCGTCTACCAGACGCCCTAAATCATCTGTTTGTATAAACGCACAACTATTTTGATTAGCTAAGTCAATGACATTGATGCCTCCTTTTTGCCCCTTAGGTACTTCTTGAAAGGGATCATAGGCATCGCGAATGCGAATTTGCAACCATGGCGGGCAAGTAAAAATCTGTTCTTTTAGGCAGTAGGCTTGGGAAAGCAGTTCGGTCATGCCATATTCAGAAAGAATCTGCGACACCCCAAAACCGTTTTGTAGAATTTGATGTAGTTGAACTTTGGTCAGTTCTTGACGGCGGCCTTTCATACCGCCCGTCTCCAAGATGAGCGCCTCGGGAAGCCTTACATTTTTTTCAGCTAAATCGAGCAAAGCATAGGAGACGCCGAAAACAAATGGTTTTTTACCGTCAGCCAACGCTTTGTAATAGACTTCTTGCACTTGATCTTCTTGGGCTAAATAATAGCCAGAAAGCGCTGAACCACTTTTTTGAATGAGTTGATCCACCATATAAATAAGGCTGGAGTCGCCGTTTTCTAGATATGACGGAAGAAGTGCAATGAAAACGTAATCCGATACTGCGCCAAAAAAACGTTCAAAACCAAGCGTTAAGGAGGCGCGATAAACAGATAAATCTGCTACCAAATGCCGACTACGCGTTTGTTGTGTGGTGCCGCTCGATAAAAAGATTTGCTCCACGGCACTTCCTGTTGCCAACACTTCATGACTTTTGAAAAAAGCAATAGGTAAGAAAGGAATTTCAGAAAGGGTTTGCGGATTTACAGCTCCAATTAAATCAACATATTGGCGGTAAACGGGAATTTGGGCATATTGCCGCTTGAAAGTGGCCAAAGTGGCTGCCTCAAAGTTACTTGAATCAATTTGTTGTAAATAGTGTAGCGCTTCCACAGAACAAAGTTAAGGCATCAGCGGCAGCAATCGCGAATAAATCGGTAAATTTGAACAAAGAAAATTCCAAGTTGTTGGACCTATAACATGAAAAAAACAGGCGTTCTCCTCATTCAACTCGGCACACCAGATTCACCAAGTGTTTCAGATGTGCGCAGCTACTTATCAGAATTCCTCAATGACCCCCGCGTCATTGACATTCCTTTTCTCTTGCGCGCCATTCTTGTCAATGGTATCATTGTACCTTTCAGGGCGCCCAAATCAGCGAAAGTCTATAAAGAACTCTGGGAGCTCGGCGACGGAAAATCTCCTTTACTGACCCACAGCTTAAAACTGCAATCGCTACTACAAGAAGAATTCAAAGACCAAGAGGTTACGTTTGAGTTGGCCATGCGCTATAAAAACCCATCTCTAGACACCGTACTCGAACGCATGCGCAAAGCCAACTACGACCGCATCGTGATTTTACCCCTCTTTCCGCAATATGCATCTGCCTCCACCGGATCAGCGGTAGAAAAAGCCATGAACATCATCCGCAAATGGTGGGTCATTCCCGAAATTAAGGTCATTAGTCAGTTCTACGACAACGAGGGCTACCTCGACTCTATCGTAGACAACGCCAAACAATTCGACCTCTCGCAATACGATCATATTTTATTCTCTTACCATGGCTTGCCAGAGCGCCAAGTTGATAAAGTCTATGACGGCTCTGACTTATGCCAAGACCAACCTTGTGAATCCGAAATCAACGACCACAACAAATTCTGCTACAAGGCCACTTGCTACGCAACAACACGCCTCATTGCCGAGCGCCTTGGCTTAAAGGAAGACCAATACACCGTTTGTTTCCAATCTAGACTCGACAAAAAATGGCTCACGCCTTTCTCTGATAAAGTGGTAGAAGAATGGGCGCGCAAAGGCGCAAAGAAACTTTTGGTTTTTAGTCCTGCTTTTGTAGCCGATTGCCTCGAAACACTCATCGAAATTGGCGATGAATACCAAGAAATATTTGAAGAACACGGCGGAGAAAAAGTACAGCTCGTACCCAGCTCTAACACACACCCACTATTTGTCAAGGGGCTGCGCGCGCTCCTTGAAAAAGAGCTGCACTAATACTTGAAATCGATAAATAAACGACGTACATTTGCAAACTTATTTGTAGTAACTATATATGAATCAAACAGAAAAACTCACTTACAAAGTGAAAGACATCAGTCTCGCAGACTGGGGTCGCAAAGAAATCAAATTGGCAGAAGCAGAAATGCCTGGTCTAATGGCGCTCCGTGAAGAATACGGTGCTGCAAAGCCTTTAGCAGGCGCGCGCATTGCGGGCTGCTTGCACATGACCATCCAAACGGCTGTCCTGATCGAAACACTCGTTGAACTCGGCGCAGAAGTTACTTGGTCTTCATGCAACATCTTCTCTACTCAAGATCATGCAGCAGCGGCAATTGCAGCAGCTGGTATTCCGGTTTTTGCTTGGAAAGGCATGAACGAAGAAGAATTCGATTGGTGCATTGAGCAAACTTTGTTTGCCTTCGAAGGCGGTAAGGCCCTCAACATGATCCTCGACGACGGCGGAGACCTCACCAATATGGTTTTTGACCGCTTCCCAGAACTCACCAAAGACATCAAAGGTCTTTCAGAAGAAACCACAACAGGTGTACACCGCCTCTATGAGCGCAAGAAAAACGGTACACTTGTGATGCCAGCAATCAACGTCAATGACTCCGTTACCAAATCTAAATTTGACAACAAATATGGTTGTAAAGAATCTCTTGTTGATGCCATTCGCCGTGCAACCGATGTCATGATGGCAGGTAAAGTAGCGATTGTTTGTGGCTACGGAGACGTAGGTAAAGGATCTGCAGCATCCTTACAAGGTGCTGGCGCACGTGTGATCGTTACCGAAATTGACCCAATTTGCGCACTCCAAGCAGCAATGGACGGTTTTGAAGTGAAGCCACTCGACAAAGTAATTCACCTTGCAGACATCATCGTTACCGCAACTGGCAACAAGAGCATCGTTGTTGGCCGTCATTTTGAGGCCATGAAAGACAAATCAATCGTTTGTAACATCGGTCACTTCGACAACGAAATTGACATGGCTTGGTTGAACAGCAATTACGGTTCAAGTAAAATGGAAATCAAACCACAAGTTGACCTCTACAACGTTAAAGGAAATGACATCATTATCTTGGCTGAAGGCCGTTTGGTCAACCTCGGTTGCGCCACGGGGCACCCTTCATTTGTAATGTCTAACTCCTTCACCAACCAAACGCTCGCGCAATTAGAGCTTTGGAACAACAGCGCCAACTACGAAAACGACGTCTATACGCTTCCTAAGCACCTCGACGAAAAAGTAGCGCGTTTGCACTTATCCAAAATTGGTGTAGAGCTTGAAACCCTTTCTACCGAACAAGCCGACTACATCGGTGTGGCAGTAGAAGGCCCGTTCAAACCAGAGCACTATCGCTATTAATAGCAAAACGAACTATCAAAAAAGGCGAGCCGTTGGCTCGCCTTTTTTGTTACTGAATATCTTGTTACTGTTGCTTAAAGGCTGATGAACTAAATGCGGTAACTAAGAGAAAATTGCATTAGCGGGCCACCTAGACCGAATTCGCCACCAACTGCAAAGTTATAGTCGATAAAATACCTAAAACCATAACAAAATCTGAAAGAAACGGGAATCACTACACCAAGTTCATTTGGCGCTTGATCAATCAAGAGATTGTCCATGTAGACTTCTCTTTTTCGCATGTTTCCGCCGATGGCCAAACCAATGTATTGATCTAGGTTTGGGTCTAGAGCGCCCAAATGAAAATCTATGCGAAATTGAGGTCTGAAACGCTGTTTTTTGATGAGGTAAGCATGATTTTGAACGAGCCATTCGCCATTAAAAAACGAGCTATCGGTTGTTGTGTATTGCGCATTGGCCATGCCATACATAAGATCCAAACCAATACTGACATCATCTGAAGCCATGTACATGAAGCGCAAGCCTGAAGGAGCCAAACCAAAATACGACGGATTCGCGTAACTAGGAATTCCCTCACTTGCAGCCATATTGAGTCTTAAAAAATTGGGGTAACCAGCATAGGCATTCAAGACTACATTACCCCTAAAAAGACCTTGAGCTTGCCCCGACACGCAGAACAAGCTCAAGATGAGTGAAAATAAAATTTTCATTTGTAGAAGATTATGCTTCCATCATTTTGATGAGGTTGAGTGCTGACCCAGCTCTAAACCACTCAATTTGAGAAGCATTGTAAGTATGGTTCACCTTGATTTGCTCAGACTTACCGTTGCTGTGATTGATTTGTAGCGTAAGTTGGGTGTCTGGAGCAAAAGATTGAAGGTCGATGAAGTCGAAGGTGTCGTCTTCTTGGATTTTGTCGTAGTCTGCTTCGTTTGCAAAAGTAAGACCTAGCATACCTTGTTTTTTGAGGTTGGTCTCGTGGATGCGTGCAAACGATTTAACCAGAACTGCACGAACACCTAAATGACGAGGTTCCATTGCGGCGTGTTCGCGCGAAGAACCTTCACCATAGTTGTGATCTCCGACAACAATAGAAGCTACACCAGCTGCTTTGTAGGCGCGCTGGACGGCAGGAACTTCTCCGTATTCACCAGTAAGTTGGTTTTTCACTTTGTTGGCTTCGCCGTTGAATGCGTTTTCCGCACCGATGAGCATATTGTTAGAGATATTGTCTAGGTGGCCACGGTAACGCAACCACGGGCCAGCCATAGAGATGTGGTCGGTGGTACATTTTCCTTTCGCTTTGATGAGCAAACGCGCACCGAGGATATTTTGACCATCCCAAGCAGGGAAGTTCTCTAGCAATTGTAAGCGCTGTGAGTCTGGAGCAACAGCAATTTCTACGCTGCTGCCGTCGGCTGCAGGTGCTTGATAACCGTTGTCTTCGACTGCGAATCCTTTAGTTGGTAATTCGTCGCCAACCGGCGGATGCAACTTCACTTGTTCGCCTTTATCGTTGGTAAGGGTATCTGTAAGTGGGTTAAAGCCGAGGTCACCAGCAATAGCCAATGCTGCTACCATTTCTGGGCTCGTTACAAAAGCGTGGGTATTTGGGTTGCCATCGGCGCGTTTGGAGAAGTTGCGGTTGAAAGAGTGTACGATTGTGTTCTTCTCTTGTTTTTCTGCACCTTCGCGAGCCCACTGACCGATACATGGCCCGCAAGCGTTTGTAAATACTTTGGTGCCCATTTTTTCAAAGTCAGCAAGAATGCCATCGCGCTCTGCGGTGTAGCGCACTTGCTCAGAACCTGGATTGATACCGAATTCTGCTTTTGGTGTGATGCCTTGTGCAACAGCTTGCTTCACGATAGAAGCCGCACGCGCTAAATCTTCGTAAGAAGAGTTCGTACAAGAACCGATGAGGCCCCACTCTACTTGCAATGGCCAACCATTAGCGGTAGCTTCTGCACGCATTTTTGAAACAGGCGTACCGCGGTCTGGGGTGAATGGCCCGTTGACATGTGGTTCGAGTTCACTTAAATTGATTTCGATGAGTTGATCGAAGTATTTTTCTGGTTCTGCATATACTTCTTGGTCACCGGTGAGGTGCTCAGCAATGGCATCTGCAGCATTAACGACTTCTTGACGCCCCGTAGCGATTAAGTAGCGACGCATAGACTCATCGTAACCAAAAGTAGATGTGGTTGCACCAATTTCTGCACCCATGTTGCAAATGGTTCCTTTGCCGGTGCAAGACAATGAAAGTGCACCATCGCCAAAGTATTCAACAATAGCACCTGTACCGCCTTTAACGGTAAGGATGTCTGCTACTTTAAGGATGACGTCTTTGGCGGAGGTCCAGCCGTTGAGTTTACCCGTAAGTTTGACACCAATTAGTTTAGGGAATTTGAGCTCCCAAGCCATTCCGGCCATAACGTCTACGGCATCGGCACCACCTACCCCAATGGCGAGCATGCCCAAACCACCAGCGTTAACGGTATGGGAGTCAGTTCCGATCATCATGCCTCCAGGGAAGGCGTAATTTTCAAGTACAACTTGGTGAATGATACCAGCACCTGGTTTCCAGAAACCGATTCCATATTTGTTAGAAATCGAGGAAAGAAAATTAAAAACTTCGTTGTTTTGATTCAAAGACTCTTGCAAATCTTTGCTCGCTCCTACTTTAGCCTGAATGAGGTGATCTGCATGAACCGTAGAAGGTACCGCTACGCGTTTTTTACCTGCTTGCATGAATTGCAAAAGCGCCATTTGAGCCGTTGCATCTTGCATCGCTACGCGGTCTGGTGCGAAATCAACATAAGATTTTCCTCTTTCGAAAGCAGCTGTAGCATCTCCTTCCCAAAGGTGAGCATAAAGAATTTTTTCAGATAAAGTAAGCGGGCGGCCAACTACTTTACGTGCTGCAGCAATACGAGCAGGGTAGCGCTCATATACACGTTGGATCATGTCGAGGTCAAAAACTTTCATAGTGCGGTATTGTGATTTTTAATGCGCACCAAATTTAAGGAATTTAAACCATTTTCACTTGTTCCTATTGCTAAAAATCGACACAAATAAGCGCTCCTTTCGATAATTTACCAAAATCACTTAAATTTATCTATTAACTGGTTCATGTGGCAAAGAGTACAGGTGTTTAAAACAATAACAGTGAAAAATATTTTAAGAATTTTAATCGGGTTGGCCTTTGTACCTTCCATACAGGGCCAAAATGTTTACAATAATGAAGTTCCCATTGACAACACAGAAATAGTCGTCAAAAACAAAGCAGATTATTCAGAACATTTTATTCAAGGACTTAATGAACTTGGTTATCAAAAAATAGAATTAATTGACAGTTTATTAATCATTGACAATAAAGACACTGTACTATTTTCTCGCACACCAAAAATTGGAGAATCCCGCGAATACACGGGCAAAAAAGGGAATTTAGCAATAGCGGTTACTATTAAGCGGATCAATTACACGACGGTTGACTATCGAATTGAAATGGTAGAATTTGGCAAGGCCAACCACACGCAAACTGGGCAAGCAGACATTAGTTCAGGTTTCTTTTTTGGACCAGAATCAAACATAGATGAGCAAACAGGTGTGGGATATTTTGTAACTGAATACACCGACAACAGAGCAAACAATTGCGCTACGCACATTAGAATTGGTGACGAAAACGAACTTGCAAAGATCATTAAGTATTGCAATGGAAAGATTAAAGATATTACTCTTGATAACTTTACAACGTTACATAAAAAATAAGCCTCCACTTTTCAAAACGAATGATGAATCAGATTTATGCATTGCTCTTTTTAGTATTTCTTTCAGGAAGCGATAACGTCTATCAGCGCGGAAAAGCCTCTTATTACGCCCAATCGATGAATGGCCATAGAACCTCTTCTGGTGAGCGTTACTGTTCGGATAGCTTGACGGCCGCACATGCGCGCTTGCCATTTGGAACAAGAGTTGAAGTGCGCAATCTTAAAAATGATTCGGTCGTGGTACTGCGCGTCATTGACCGGATGTCGGCCTCCAGTAGTCGAATCATCGATGTAAGTTGGGCTGCGGCCAAAAAACTTAATTTTGTGCGCGATGGCTTGGCACAAGTTGAGCTCAAGTTAATAGATACCCTACCCCGCAAATGAGCAAACTGCCTTTTCAAGACCTCAAAGTAATTGACCTTTCTACCGTACTAGCGGGCCCTTCAGTCGGCACTTTTTTTGCCGAACTCGGAGCGCGCGTGCTCAAAATAGAGCATCCACAACACGGCGATGTCACCAATACCTGGCGCCTCAAGCAGGAAAGCGATTTATCCAAGCAAAGCGCTTATTATTCAAGTGTCAATTATAAAAAAGAGTTGGTGAAATTGAACTTAGGGCTCGATACCGATTACCACGTTTTTATAGATGAGCTCAAAGATGCGGATATCTTACTCATGAACTTTAAAAAAGGGGATGATCAAAAACTGAAAGTCACACCTTCCGAACTCTGGAAAATCAATCCGAGCTTAATCATCGGAAAAATCACTGGTTTTGGCTCCGATAACGACCGCATTGCCTATGACCTTATCCTTCAAGCAGAAACAGGCTTTATGTCTATGAACGGTACGCCAGAGAGCGGGCCAGTCAAGATGCCAGTTGCACTCATAGATGTTCTAGCCGCGCATCAGCTCAAAGAAGGCTTACTATTAGCGCTCTTACAACGCGAGCAAGACAAGGGGCAGCTGGTGAGTGTTTCTTTGTACGATGCCGCTATATGCAGCTTGGCCAATCAGGCTACGAATTTCTTGATGGAACAACAAATTCCAAAACGCATCGGTAGTTTGCATCCAAATATTGCTCCTTACGGCGAAATCTTTCAAACGCAAGATGGTCAATTACTCACCTTTGCTATTGGCTCTGACCAACATTTTGAAAAACTCGTTACATACCTTGGTCTGACTGAACTCGCCAAGGATCCTCGTTTTTGCACGAATTTGGAAAGAGTAAAAAACAGAGGGGTACTTTTTAATTACTTAGAAAGTGTCATTTCTAACCAAACGAGTACTCCAATCATTACCTCTCTCCTAGAACTGAACGTACCGGTGGCCAAAATCAAGTCGCTCGACGAAGTTTTCCAAGACCCGAAAGCCTTAAGTTTAGTCAAGACCGAACAAATCAATGGCCAAAATACCAAGCGGGTTTCGCAAATTGCTTTTAATTTTGAAGCATGATCCGCAGCCCTCAAACAGACGCCGAATGGCAAGCGTATTTCCAGCTACGTTATGACGTCTTGCGCGCACCTTGGGGGCAACCCATTGGAAGCGAACAAACTACCGATGAGCAACTCCACCAACACTTTGCTTTTTTCACCGATGAAAATCAACTAGTTGGTGTAGGTCGGCTAGACTACCTTTCCGATCATACCGCTCAAATTAGGTTCATGGCCATTGCCGATCATTTGCAAGGGCAAGGCATCGGAAGAGCGCTTATGGAAGAAATGGAAAGCGTTTCAAAAGCAGAAGGCTATACACAAATTATCTTGCACGCCAGAGAAATTGCACTGCCTTTTTATCAAAAATTAGGCTATCAACTCGATGAACCTTCTCACCTCCTCTTTGGCGAAATCCAACATTTTTTGATGCATAAATTGATATAAGTCATGACCGAAGACGCATTCGTATTGCAGGAATTTTATAAAATCATTACGCCCAACAAAGTAAATATGTTTGAGCGCATTGCAGCCCAGCGCACCAAACACATTGTTGTAGGGGTCGAGAATATCCAGCAAGACCACAACGCTTCAGCGATCATGCGCAGCATGGATTGCCTAGGTTTTCAAGAATTGCACCTCATTGAAAAAAACAATAACTATCAATTCCAACGCGACATCGCACTTGGCGCCGCAAGATGGCTAGATGTTGTGCAACATCAAAACCCGCCAGAACCCATTTTTGACAGCATGAACTTACTGCGTGCCAAAGGGTATCAAATCGTGGCCACTTCTCCGCATATCAAAGCCAAAACGCCTCAAAATTTGACCTTAGATAAGCCCGTCGCACTTTTCTTTGGAGCCGAGAAACATGGCATTTCAGAAGAATTAAAGCAAAACGCCGATGAATTCCTACATATTCCGATGCATGGCTTCACTGAAAGTTTCAATTTATCGGTCTCGGCTGCGCTCGTTTTGAGTGCCCTGCGCACCCGTTTAGAAGCGAGCAATTACAGTTGGCTCTTGTCAGAAAAGGAGCGAACGGCACTCAAAATTGAATGGTGCGAGCGCATCCTCAACGGCGGACCACAACTTGCGCAAAAATTTCGCGAGGAATTTAAAAAAGTTTGATAACTTTGAGTGTACACGTATCATAAACAAACACTTATGGGAAAAGGAGACAAAAAAACAGCAAAGGGAAAACGCGCAATGGGCTCTTATGGCAAGACCAGAAAACGCAAAGAAGACGCGCCTATTGTTTTGGTTAAAAAGGAAAAGAAAGAAAAGCCTGTGAAAGCCGAGCCAAAAGCAAAGGCCGCCACAGCCACTAAAAAACCGGCCGCCAAAAAAACGACCACAAAAAAATCTGAATGATTCAAAGAGCTGCCTTCGCAGCTCTTTTTTTTTGCAACTTTGCAACGCATTAGCAACCATTAATCAACTTTTATGAAACATAACTTTGGCGCAGGGCCGTGTATTTTACCCCAAGACGTATTCCAAGAGGCAGCTGCAGCTGTCCTAGATTTCAATGGTCTATCTATCCTAGAAGTCTCTCACCGACACAAAGATTTTGTGGCCGTAATGGACGAAGCCATCGCATTAGTTAAAACAGCGCTCGGAGTACCAGATGGCTACTCGGTTGCTTTTTTACAAGGTGGCGCCACTCTTGGCTTCACAATTGCAGCACTGAATATGCAACGCCAAACAAAGCGCGCAGGCTATATGAACACCGGTACTTGGGCAAGTGGCGCCATTAAAGAAGCAAAAAAAGTTGGCCTCGACGTCAATGTTTTTGCCTCTTCAGAAGATCAAAACTTCACGTATATCCCTAAAAACTACACCGTTCCAACTGACGTAGATTACATCCATTTTACGAGCAACAACACGATCTACGGTACCCAATTCAAAGATTTTCCAAAAACAAACCTGCCTTTGGTCTGCGATATGTCTTCGGATATATTCTCTAAAGAAATCAACGTAGCTGATTTTGATCTCATCTACGCTGGGGCGCAAAAAAACCTTGGGCCAGCCGGTGCAACGCTTTATATCGTCAAAGACGACGCGCTGGGCAAAAGCACCGCTCAGTTCATGCCAACCTACCTCGATCTCAAACAACAAATCGAGAAAGAATCGATGCTCAACACACCACCCGTTTTCAGTGTTTATGTCTCTATGCTCAACTTGCGTCACCTTTTAGCAAATGGCGGCGTCAAAGAACAACAAATTAAAAACGAAGCCAAAGCTCAACTACTTTATCAAGAAATAGACAACAATCCGTCTTTCAAAGGTGCCGTAGCTTCCGAAGATCGTTCCCAAATGAACGTTACTTTCTTGCTTACCGACGAAAGCCGTAGTGCCGAATTCGACACCATGTGGAAAGCAGCAGGCATTGTAGGTTTGCCTGGCCACCGCTCGGTTGGTGGTTACCGCGCCTCCATGTACAACGCACTTCCAATAGAGAGCGTTCAGGTTTTGGTAGATGTGATGAGCGAATTTAACAGAAAAGGATAGCATGAAAATTTTAGCAAACGACGGCATCTCTGAACTCGGCAAATCTTTACTAGAAGCCGCCGGACACGAAGTGAGCACAGATAAAGTCTCGCAAGACGAACTCATTAACATCATTAATCAACAAGGTTTCGACGCTGTATTGGTGCGCAGTGCCACTACAGTGCGCAAAGAAGTTGTAGACGCTTGCCCAGGCCTTCGCTTCATTGGCCGCGGCGGTGTTGGCATGGACAACATCGATGTAGCTTACGCCAGAGAAAAAGGACTCACAGTCATTAACACCCCAGCTTCATCATCGCAATCTGTTGCCGAACTCGTGATGGGTCAGTTGTTTTCGATTTCGCGTTTTCTGCAAGACTCATTTAAAAACATGTCGAGCGCAGATTTCTCGACCCTCAAGAAAAATTACGCCAAAGGTGTAGAGCTACGTGGCAAAACCATCGGGATTATTGGCTTTGGGCGCATCGGGCAAAGTTTAGCAGCCTACGCACTCGGCGCCGGCATGAAAGTCATTGCCATTGAAAGACGCGCACGCATCCAGCCGATCACACTCAAAATTGGCGGTCAAACCCTCGAAATTCCTGTTAAAGTTGTAGACAACCTTCCAGAGGCGCTACCGCAACTTGACTACATCTCCATTCACGTTCCGAAGCAACCCGACGGTTCTGCAGTGATTGGCGCCCATGAATTTGCACTCATGAAAAAAGGCGTGCGTTTGGTCAACGCTGCTCGCGGTGGTGTCATTGACGAACAAGCCCTTTTGGCAGCACTTGAAAATGGTACTGTTGCAGCTGCAGCCCTCGATGTCTATGACAACGAGCCCAACCCGCTCAAAGAACTGCTCAATCATCCAAAAATTGCCTGCACGCCTCACATTGGCGCAGCAACACTAGAAGCACAAGACCGCATTGGAGAAGAGCTCGCTGAGCTCATCATTGCTTTTGCCAAGGAAGCATAAAAACCTCCTTATTTTGATTCCATAAAAAAAGCGAAGGTGAACCCTTCGCTTTTTTTATGTTTAGCAAAACTTATTATGCCTCTTCAACGATGGTAATGCTGTCAATGCTGTCGCCTTGGCGAATTGCATCTAGCACTTCTAAACCTTCGTAAACCTTGCCAAAAACGGTGTGTTGGCGATCGAGGTGTGCGGTGTTGTTGCGAGAATGACATACAAAAAACTGTGAGCCTCCTGTATTTCGGCCTGCATGTGCCATAGAAAGTACGCCGCGGTCGTGAAATTGGTTTTCGCCACTTGTTTCACAGTCGATTTGGTAGCCAGGGCCACCTGTACCAGGGATGCCGTTTGCGCCCTCGCGGGTATTCGGACAACCTCCTTGGATTACGAAATCTGGAATAACGCGGTGCCACTTGAGGCCGTTATAGTATCCGTCCTTTGCTAGTTTGACAAAATTGGCAACAGTGTTGGGTGCATCTGCAGCAAATAGCTGTACTTGCATGTCCCCTTTGTTGGTGGAGATGATTGCTTTCATATTTTCTTTTTGCCGCAAATTTACAGCTATTTTAGCGGATATTTTGTTGAAAACTCAGTTGATAAAGCACTTTTCATTGAAGTTGAATCAGATGAACCGAATGTTAAATTTGTAATGAAGCAAATTATATAGTCAAATGTTTAGCTCGTTCACGAAGAAAAAATTATCGGACAACCAAGTAGCCAACGTATTTATCAATGGTATTTTTGATAGCGTTGACAACGGCTTTGCAGAAGTTGCCGAAATGATCAACGAAGACAGCGCATTTGTAACAAGCCCAAATATCTCTACCTCAGACTCCGGACAATTTGGACTCATTGTTATTGTGGGCAATTTATCTTTTCTAGAGAGCACCTTTGAGGCAGAGCAAGCGGAAAGAGTGGAGCAATTGATTTTTGAAAAACTTTCCCGCATTTATGAAATGAGCGTAGGTGACTTTCAGAACATGATCCGCGATTACCAAAGCTTTATCATGCGCGTCAATCATCCGTCCAAAAACTGGATCTACGGAATGTCAAAAGCGATTTTTCACAAATACGGTCTTTACGAATTCCAAGACGACTACTTCAAGCGCATGCAGGCGCCCAACCCCCTATTCCTCAAGCGCATGGATGAAGTCATGGCTAACTTTGTTTGGAATTGGGACGCCTTTTTCAAAAAATTCCGCATCTAAGTAAGGGCAATTTTATTCCGATCAAGCCTCCAAGCCCAATTCTTCGTGCGCGTGAATTGGTTTTCTAAACACGATTTTACCGTCAAACATATCCATCACCACATTCTGGGTTTTATCGACTTTTTGAGCGAGAATCGCTTTAGACAATTCGTTGAGTACTTGTTTTTGAATCACACGCTTTACAGGGCGCGCGCCAAAAAACGGATCATAACCTAGGGTGAGAATATGCTCAAAAGCATCTGGCGTTACCACTAAATGTATTTCTGCTTCTTGGAGTTTGTGCTTGAGTTCAGCAAGTTGCATTTCTACAATTTGAGCGACTTCATTTCTGGTCAGTGGCAAAAAGAGGATGCTTTCGTCTATGCGGTTCAAAAACTCAGGACGGATGGTTTGGCGCAATAACTCCAAGACCTCTGTTCTGGTTTGCTCAGCAACCGTTGGATAATCTGCTTCTTTTACTTTTTCAAAGCGCTCATGGATGAGTTGAGAGCCAAGATTGGAGGTCATGATAATAAGTGTATTCTTGAAATTAACCAAGCGGCCCTTGTTGTCGGTAAGCCTGCCGTCATCGAGTACTTGCAATAGAATATTGAAGACATCTGGGTGCGCCTTTTCAATTTCGTCAAGCAAGATAATTGAATAGGGCTTTCTGCGTACCGCTTCAGTGAGCTGCCCGCCTTCTTCGTAACCAACGTAGCCCGGAGGCGCTCCTACGAGTCTGCTTACTGCGTGTTTTTCTTGGTACTCGCTCATGTCAATGCGCGTCATGGCTTGCTCGTCGTTAAATAAATAGGCCGCCAAGGCTTTGGCAAGTTCTGTTTTACCGACACCTGTGGTGCCAAGAAAAATGAACGAACCGATAGGTCTTTTGGCATCTTGCAGACCTGCTCTACTTCTACGAATGGCATCGGAAAGTGCGGTGATGGCTTCTTCTTGGCCCACAACTCTTTTGTGCAGCTCTTCTTCTAATCTGAGCAGTTTACCGAGCTCGCTCTCCAACATTTTACCTACCGGAACACCTGTCCATTTAGAGACGACCTCCGCAATTTCAGCGACATCAACCACCTCTTTGATCAGCTTAGCCTGAGATTCTAGCGCTTGCTGCTGAGTTTTCATTTGTTCGAGCGAAGCCTCCGCTTCTTTGATTTTACCGTAACGCAATTCGGCTACCTTGCCGTAATCACCCATACGCTCTGCCGCATCGGCTTCGAATTTCAGGGCTTCTATTGCTTCTTTGGCGCGCTGAATTCCTTCGATCAGGTCTTTTTCTGCTTGCCAACGACTCTGCAAACTCATGCGCTGTTCTTGCAATCGAGACAGATCTTGCGCTACCTGCTGCTGACGCTTAGGGTCGTTTTCGCGCATGATGGCCGCCTTCTCGATTTCTAACTGCATGATTTTGCGCTCCACTTCGTCGAGTTCTTCGGGTTTTGAATTGATTTCCATGCGCAACTTGGCCGCTGCTTCGTCAATTAAGTCAATCGCTTTATCTGGTAAATGGCGATCGGTGATGTAGCGCTGAGACAACTCAACAGCAGAAATAATAGCCGCATCTTTGATCAGTACCTTATGGTGGTTTTCATATTTTTCTTTGATGCCACGCAAGATAGAAATCGCATCTTCGGTGCTTGGTTCATCGATGAGCACAGTCTGAAAACGACGCACAAGTGCTTTGTCTTTTTCAAAGTACTTTTGATATTCATTGAGCGTGGTGGCGCCCACTGCGCGCAACTCTCCTCTTGCCAACGCTGGCTTTAAGATGTTGGCCGCATCCATAGCTCCTTCGCCTCCTCCGGCTCCGACCAACGTATGGATTTCGTCGATAAACAAAATAATTTCTCCCTCAGCAGCGATTACTTCTTTGACCACCGCTTTAAGTCTCTCTTCGAATTCTCCTTTGTATTTTGCACCCGCAACCAAAGAACCCATATCTAAAGAATAAACGGTTTTGGTCTTGAGGTTCTCGGGAACGTCACCAGCAATAATGCGGTGCGCCAAACCCTCAGCAATTGCGGTTTTACCCACACCGGGCTCACCAATCAGGATGGGGTTATTTTTGGTGCGACGCGTTAGAATTTGCAGGACTCTTCTGATTTCTTCGTCTCGGCCAATGACAGGATCTAATTTACCTTCGCTGGCCAAAGCATTGAGGTTTTTGGCGTATTTCTCGAGTGATTGATAGCTGGCGTCTTGGCCAGCTGATTTTACATTTTCACCATTTCTGAGGTCCATAATTTGTGTTTTAATGGTTGAACTTTTTAATTGGAGGTCTTTGAGGTAGCGCGCCGCGGAGTCTTTGCCTTCTAGAAGTGCCAAAAACAGCACTTCAATGGCTACAAAATGATCCTTCAATGCTGTTTGAATTTGAACTGAGCGCTGCAAGAGCGCTTGAAAATCTGCGCTGGCATATGTTTGGCCACCGCCGGTTACCTTTGGATACGAGGCAACAATTGCACTCGCTCCTTTGATGACTTCCGAGGCCTGCAGGTTATTCTTCTTGAGCAAATAGCCAATAACGTCGGTATCGTGCTCTAGTAGCGTCAGGAGTAAATGACCAGGTTCTATAGCTTGCTGCTGCTTGTCGAGCGCTAAACTTTGGCACTTTTGAAGCATTTCCTGGGCGCGATGCGTGAATTTTTCAAAATCCATGATTACATTTTTGATTGAAATGCAACGCTCAAATGCTACACCAGCCCTTTAAAAGCTGACAATATTGCCGGATTTAAGATCTATTAGCTGTCAATAATTCCGATTTTAAGTAAAATACCTAATTTCTGTGCTGACATTGTAACCATTCCTTTACTCCTTGCGTTAAGGACAAGCAACTCATGATTTATCCGGGCAACGGACAAAAAGGTATTCTTGCAACAATGCCACATGGGGCACGCAAGAATTGTTTGTTGTTTGTTTGAAAGTCCTGCTTCGGCAGGACTTTCCTTTTTTACTCCACGCAGTTCATGACGTCTTCAAACCAACGCACTTTCTCTTTATCAGACATGGCTTCTCCTTTTTGAGCACAAGCGTTCATCATGTCTTGATCTTGATCGGCAATTTGCTTTTTTAATTCTTTACCGCAAGTACAGGCATCTGGGTCTAAGGAAGAACAACTCGCTAAAAAGAAAAGGCTGGCAAAGAATAGAATTTGTTTCATGCTCTAAAGATAAGCATTTCGTTTGCTTTTTGTATTTTCGTAGTCATGCGCAAGGTCCTTTTTCTACTCCTCGTGATAAGCTCGAGTTTTTCTAAAAGCTGGGCCCATGAATTTTATTTTGCTTACGCCGAATTGGCCTACAACGAAATGAATCAAAAATTTGAAGGAACGCTCATTTTCACCACACATGACCTCGAAAAAGCACTAGAGCCCAAAGGATCATTGATAGGCAAATTAGAACAAAGCGACGAAAGCTCGCCCATCAGAAATCAATTAGAAAAATATATCAATCAACACTTGCGCATTACTTACGGTTGTGCACTCGATTCAAATGCGTCTGATGCCGTTTGCCAAACACAATTCACGCTCGAAGGCATATCTCCCTCACTCAACGGCACCATAGAATGCTACATCTCAGCCCCTGCAACACTCGTATATTTACCAACTCACTTAGGGCTTCCTTACAAAACCATTCTGAATATGCAATTCGATGCCTTATTTGAAACTTTTTCGGGGCAACAAAACAAGCTAACTCTAATTTACAGAACCCAAAAAGAAACCTTGAATTTTATTCCAGGAAAAGAAACCCAAACCATTTCCATTAAGTCATGAAAAAATTATTGATCGCTTTTTTAACCCTATCAAGCAGCACGCTCTTGGCACAAACCAAATTTGCGCAGCTCGACCAAATGTTGCCGACGCCAAATAGCTACCGCGCAGCCTCAGGCGCACCAGGCCATGCCTATTACCAGCAGAAAGCAGATTACAAAATGACCCTCGTGCTAGACGACACCAAACAGCGCTTGGATGGCAACGAAACCATTACCTACACCAACAATTCTCCAGATCCGCTGGCCTATCTTTGGCTACAACTCGATCAAAATATCTACGATCAAAATGCAGATAGCAAAGTCATTGAGGTCGAAAAGATGGAGAATTTCAAGAGTGTTTCCGATTTGCGCAAGCGCGAATTTTATTACGACGGCGGTTTTAAAATAGAACGCATCACCAACATGAGCGGCCAGCCCATGAAATACTTCATCAACAAGACCATGATGCGCATCGATTTGGCCAAACCGCTGCTTCCGGGGCAAAGTATTTCGTTTCAAATCAAATGGTGGTACAACATCAACGACCGCATGCAAGTGGGTGGCCGCTCAGGCTATGAATACTTCGAGGCCGATCAAAATTACCTCTACACCATTGCCCAATTTTTTCCGCGCATGTGTGTCTACAACGATGTTACAGGTTGGCAAAACAAACAATTCCTTGGGCGCGGCGAATTCACGCTGCCTTTCGGAGACTACGAAGTGAGTATTACCGTACCTGCCGACCACATTATCGGTGCAACCGGCGAATGCCAAAACTACGCGAGCATCCTGAGCTCAGAGCAGCGCAAACGCCTAGAGCAAGCGCGCAAATCAGATACACCAGTGATCATCGTGACCCAAGCAGAAGCGGAGGCCGCCGAAAAGAACAAAACGAGCCAAACCAAAACATGGGTTTACAAAGCCACAAACGTCCGCGATTTTGCCTTTGCCAGCTCTAGAAAGTTCATTTGGGATGCCCAAAAGCAAACAGTTGGCAACAAAGACGTGCTGTGCATGAGTTACTACCCCAAAGAAGGCAATCCACTTTGGGAACGCTACTCTACTAAATTGGTAGCCCACACCATTAAAACCTATTCAAAATACACCATCAATTATCCTTATCCGGTCGCTATTTCAGTACACTCCAAATGGATCGGCATGGAATACCCCATGATTTGCTTTAACGGCGGCAGACCAGAACCAGATGGCACCTACTCTGAAGGAGAAAAATACGGTATGTGGGGCGTAATCATCCATGAAGTTGGTCACAACTTCTTCCCGATGATCATCAATTCTGATGAGCGCCAATGGACCTGGATGGACGAAGGCCTCAACACTTTTGTGCAATACCTCACCGAACAAGAATGGGAACGCGACTACCCAAGCCGCCGCGGGCCAGCTTACATGATCGCAGACTACATGCGCGGCGACATCAGCGGTATTTCACCCATCATGACCAACTCTGAGTCTATCAAGCAATTTGGCAACAACGCTTACGGAAAACCCGCAACGGCTCTCAATATTTTGCGCGAAACCGTTATGGGCCGAGAGCTCTTCGATTACGCGTTCAAAACCTATTGCGAGCGTTGGGCTTTCAAGCACCCAACCCCTGCCGATTTCTTCCGCACCATGGAAGATGCTTCTGCCGTAGACCTCGATTGGTTTTGGCGCGGATGGTTTTACTCCACCGACCACGTCGATATCGCATTAACTGATGTCAAATGGTTTCAGTTGAATACCCAAAACCCAGATCTCGAAAAAGCCTTTTTACAGCAAAAAGATGCTCAAAAAGATGTGCATATTGGCGTTACACGCAACCAAACAGCCATTGGCCAAACGGTCAATGAACGCGACCCTCAAATCGATGATTTTTACGGCAAACGCAACATATACGCAGTAGATGCGCTCGACCAAAAGGCCTACGAGAGCTTTGTTGCCAAAACCAGTGCCGAAGACCTCGCTTACCTCAACGCAGGAAAACAACTCTACGAACTCACCTTTGAAAACCTCGGTGGGCTTGTCATGCCGCTCATTATCGAAGCCACTTTTGCAGATGGCAGCACTAAAGTTGAGCGCATTCCGGCAGAAATCTGGCGCATAGAAGAACTCAAAGTAAGTAAGGTCTTTATTTACGACCAAGCGGTTGTTTCTTTTAGAATTGACCCCTTCTTGGAAACAGCAGACACCGACCTAGACAACAATACTTGGCCTCGCGTCTTGCAACCTACGCGTTACCAATTATACAAACAAGAGCAAACGCGCGAAAACCCAATGCAGCGTCAGCAGCGCCTAGAGCAAATGCAACGCGGCAACTAAGCGCGGCTATAATTTCTGGAAAGTAACCAACTCTTGTCGGGAAGCTGATTTGAGCAAATAATGGTAAAGCCCCGCATTGAGGTACTGGATTTCAAAAGTCAGTAATTGCTGACCGCTATTGAGTTGACCTTCAAAAGACTTTTGCAAGACCTTGCCGCTCTGATCAATAAGGAAAATCTCCATATACTCTTGTGTGCTCTGAAACCTAAATTGATGCTGACCTAAACTCGGGTTAGGAAACACCAGCGGTTTTTGAAGCTGCATGGCAGCATTTTCACTGATGCTATTGGTACAACCCTGTAAAAGGTCGTAGTAGGTGATATTCTGTTCAAACAATCCTTGAATGACTTGCAGATCCACCTCGAACCAATCTTTGAGAATGCTCGCATAGATATCCCGAAAATCGATGGCCATCGGGACGCCCGCTTGGTTGTTCACTTGATTGGGTATTTGCGGATTCGCCCCAACAATACCAGTGCTTACACAAGCGCCAAAAAGCAATACAGGCGCAGCGTCGCCGTGATCTGTACCCATGCTGCCGTTGCTGGCAATTTGGCGACCAAACTCAGAGAATGTCATGCCCGCCACTCTTTGTTCGAGACCCAAGAGTTGTAAGTCGTGCTGAAAAGCCCGAACGGCATCGGAGATACGCTTGAGTAAATTGGCATGCACCCCTTCTTTGAAATCATTTTGATCCACTTGTGCATCATGCGTATCAAAACCGCCAACATTTATGATGTAAACTTTTGTTTGAAGGCCTCCAGAAATCATTTGAGCGATATACTTGAGTTGAACCGCAATCGGATTCAGGGGATCGTATAAATTGGATAATGAATTTCCAGCGCTTGCCGCACTGCTGATTTGCTGACCGTATTCGTTGGTTTGATTGATGAGTGTGGAGATATACTCGATTTGTCCGCCGTAGTAAGTGCCATCGTTGGTGACGGAGGTGAGCAAAAGATTGGAATTGTTAAAAGGATCAGAAACCGCGTGGCTAAAATTACCCATGAGTCCTTGACAAGTTGTTGAAACTTCAGAACCCATAGATATAGCGAACGGATCCGGAAAGTCAACATTTGGGTAGGCATCCGGAAAATTTGGATAGGCGCTGTCAAAATAACGGCCTAACCAACCGCTGGTTTGATTGATATCTAAAGCCCCTGTTGACCAGATATCCATGGACCTGAAATGCGAACGGTTGGGCTCTGGGTAACCCACATTTTGTATGACGCTCAACTTTCCTTCGTCGAAAAGCGTTTGCATGCCCGTCATTTTTGGATGTAAACCAACCTCTAAGGTCAATGGCAAGATTTCTGTTTCTGGAACCAAAATATTGGCGCGTTGCACTAGCATTTCGGCATATTGATCTCTCGGGAAAACCATATTCAAGCCATCGTTTCCACCATTCATTCGAATCAGGATGAGCACTTTATCTTCAGCACTTTTCGGCACCTCAAATAATTGTTTGGCAACTGCTTGCATGGAAAAACCATTTTGCACAAAAGGCAAAGAAAGACTCGCAAGCGCACCGTTTTTAAGGAAGGATCTTCTTTTCATTAGCAGACGTGAAATTGAGGCATTTTGAACATGACATTTAGCACCGCTTGCATGCGCAATTCTACCGGTGTGTAGAAGGTTGGATTTGTAGGGTCAGCGAGGTATTCGTTATACTGAAGTGTCCATTCGAAATCTGGCAAACCTCCTGTAAGAACAGATTTAATCGCAAGTTTATCAACTGCGGGGATATCTTTAGGAAACAATACCAAACATAAATCTTCGATTACCTGTGGTGCTGATGCTGGTGCGGAGAGTCCGTTTAACAAACCGAGCACCTGAATTTTGAAGATATTGCCGTTGACGTTGTAACTATTAGAAGTTAAAAGATTTGCTACGTCGAAGCGTTTCTTTATGTAGGTAGAGTTGATCCATAAACGGTAAAATGCTGGCGCTTGATAATAGGCGGTCCAGCCGGCAACACTCGGTGGAGCCGCATAGCCCTGCCCCATTTGATCGGCCAAACCATACATCGATAAATAGATCTGATAGGTGCTTTGCAAATCAAAATTAGCCGTTGTAGCCGACGTATTGAGCATCGCGCAAAGTGTTTCAAGCGGAGAGCGGATAATAGCACCGCGCACACTCATGTCGAAGAAATGCGCACTTGACAAAAGCTCATTGAGGACTGGCGCAATTTCGTAGTTATTGGTTACAAAAGTTTGGGCCATATCTGCAATGATATTTTGCTCTACCCATGGAGTGATGTCGTAGTTAACAAAATAGCGATACAATTTACGGCAAATGTAGTGGGCGGTATCGGCTTGATTGAATACTACATCGATGTAATTTGCGTATTCTGTTGCACCACCATTACTTAAAGATTGATTTGCAAAATGATAGGAAAGGGTTTTTGTGGTGTTGTCGTGCAGCAAGGGCATAAATTGGCTCGTTACTTGGGTTTGCGTATCGCTGCGCACACCTTGAACGATATAGCCTGTACATATTTTAGCCCCCGCAGCTACATCTTGTTCTGTAAATGTTGAGTAATCTCCTGCAGCGAGTTGAGCACCCTTACCCACTGTAAATAGCTCGAGTAATTCGCGAGCGAAATTTTCATTGGGTGAGAAAACAGTGTTGGTTGAGCCATTCAGAAAAAGCAGCATACAAGGGTCAATTGTTACGTCTTTCACCAGTTGCTTGACGTTCCCTAATGAATGTTGCCGAAGTAAGGACAAATATTGATACATAGCCCTTGCGTCGCCAGAAGAGGTGACGCCAAAATGATTCTGCCAGAAAAAGAGCATCTTTTCTGTCAAGCTCAAACTCTCTTGGTTGAGATTCTTGGCAATCCAAGCTCCGAGCGATTTCATTCTTGCACCTTCTGTTTGCTGATTCGCCGCCGTATTGCTAGGATAAACCGCCGAAACCCAGGTCTGACCTTGGACCACTATTTGCTCCGCCGGATCATAAGCCAATGGCTGGTCTATAACCGTGGGCGCAAACAAGTTGAGAAGTGTGGCATTGAGGCCATTTTGTACAGCGGCTTGAATATCGGCGTAAGTTGCCCCAAAAGTACAGCGCCGCAGTAAATGAGCTGCTTCAGCGGAGGTCCAGGGGCCAGAATAAGGCGTCATATTTGTAAATTTTACCTACAAAGTACAAATTTTTATCGCTCAAAGCAACCCGAACACTCAAATTACGTTCTAAATTCACGATTATTTAATTTAAATTTGCCTACCTACATAACCTATACGCATATGATCAAGAAGATTATCTTCTCACTTATTTCTCTCACTTCTCTTTTTACACAGGCCCAACAGTCTACAACCTTTAATTATACAGGCGCCGTTCAAACATGGACCGTTCCACCTTGCGTTTACTCCATCCAAGTAGATGTTCGCGGCGCAAAAGGTGGAGGCGTACTTGCAACCCCATTTGTTGGCTCAGGCCAAGGAGGTAATGGCGCACGCGTTCAGCACCCCAGCATTGCCGTTACACCGGGTCAAGTATTAGAAATCCGAGTGGGTGGCAACCCAACCGGCCCAACAGGTGGTTGGAATGGCGGCGGAAACGGGCATGCAGCTCCTTCAAACACCCAATATGAATCTAAAGGAGGCGGAGGCGCTTCTGATATAAGAATAGCACCGTATGCAATGACCAATCGCATCGTTGTTGCTGGTGGCGGCGGTGGTCGTGCCGGTGGTTCAGGCCAAACTAATTACCAAGCAACGGGCGGCCAAGGAGGTTGCACTACCGGTCAAACCGGAACTGGCTCTCCTTTCACAGGAACTGGCGGCGGAGGCGGCACACAAACTGCCGGCGGAAACGGTGGCCCACCTTGGGGTGGTGGTCAACCAGGAACCGCTGGAAGCATCGGCCAAGGTGGTAATGGCGGTTTCTTTGCGACTGCTGCTGGCGGCGGAGGCGGAGGCGGTTATTTTGGCGGCGGAGGCGGCGGAGGCGACAACTGCTGTGCAGGCGCCAATGGCGGCGGAGGCGGCGGCGGTGGCTCGAGCTTCTACCCAGCTGGCGGAACTTGTACACAAGGCTTTCAAACCGGCCATGGCCAAGTCGTGATTACCTACGTTGCGGGCTCCACAGTTCTTACAGCAAGTAATACAGGGCCCTATTGTGAAGGCGCAACAATTGCTTTATCTATTGGCAACGGTTCACCAACCTACAGTTGGACAGGTCCTAATGGCTTCACGTCCAACCTTCAAAACCCAGCCATTCCGAATTCTACAGCAGCAATGGGCGGTGTTTACACCGTAACCTACGACGCCGGAGGTTGTATTTCTACTGCCTCAACAACCGTGGTTGTCAATACGCCAGTAGTGCCTACCTTCAACCAGATCGCTCCTATCTGTGAAGACGCAACTGCTCCTGGCTTGCCAAACTTGTCTACAAACAACCCAGTAATCCAAGGCACCTGGAACCCTGCTGCAATTAATACGGCAAATTCAGGAACCACTACCTATACGTTTACACCTAATGCAGGAATTTGTGCCACACCGGCCACCATGAACATTCAAATTTTGCCAAACGAGCAATCTACCTTTAACCAAATCCCTGATCTATGCATCAATGATGTTGCGCCTGCATTGCCAGCCACTTCAACGAATAATATCCCTTACACAGGCGTTTGGAGCCCAGCCACTATCTCTACAGCCGTTGCTGGCACTTTCACCTTTACCTTCACACCAACTGCTGGTCAGTGCGCCTTCCCCGCAACTATGGATATCGTAGTTCATGCGCTCACCACCCCGCAGTTCAATCCAATGGGGCAAATTTGTCAGTACATGACCAACGTGGTGATTCCGACAACTGCAACCAATACAACTAGCTACCTCAATGGTCCGCTCATTACAGGTACTTGGAATAGCCCTACCGTCATCACCACAAGCCCTGGAACGGTCAACTATACCTTTACCCCTGCCCCGAACCAATGTGCCTCTACACTCACCTTCCCTATTACCGTAGATCCACTCATTGTACCGCAGTTTACTCAAATACCACAATTATGTCAAGACGACGCCAATCCAATTTTCCCTACTACCTCTAATAACGTTCCTGGGATCACGGGCTCTTGGACTCCGCCAAACATCGACACTTCAATTCCGGGTATTCTTACCCATACTTTCTTCCCAGACCCAGGGCAATGCGGTGACACCGTAGACATGATTGTTACCATTGTGCCAGCTGTTCCACCAGTATTCGTAGCAGACACCCTTTCTGGTTGTAATCCATTACTTGTCAATCTCTCCACAATTGGCGCAGTCCAGGGTGCAGTATACACTTGGTATTGGGGCGGCACGCAGATCGGACAAGGCAGCAACTTCTCCTATACATTCGACGCAAGTGGATACCACGACATCACACTTGAGTATAATCTATTGGGTTGTATTGAAACAACTACCTACAACGACTACATCTATATGGAAAGCTACCCAGAAGCATCTTTTGCAGCATTGCCAGGCGCACTCACGGAAAGCACCATGCCAATTCAATTTGTCAATAATTCTGTCGGAGCGATCACCTACGTCTGGGACTTCGACGACAACTCAACGAGTACAGAAGTCAATCCAAACCACATGTACGTTGGCGTCACTGAGAACTTATTGGTCACACTCACCGCCTATACTTCTCTAGGATGTTCAGATGAATACCAATTGAACATTCCCGTAATTGCAGAACCAATTTACTACGTACCTAATACGTTTACACCAGACGAAGACGAGCACAACCAAACTTGGCAAGCTGTGTTTACTACCGGCTTTGATCCTCATGCGTTCCATTTGGCGGTTTTCAACCGTTGGGGCGAAGTCATTTGGGAAACCAAAGATGCCACTCAAGCTTGGGATGGCACCTATGGCCCAGACGCACTTAAAGTACCAGCCGGAATGTACACCTGGAAACTCCAGTTCGAAACCAAAGAAAACGACTATCGCAAGATTGTCACTGGGCACCTGAACCTCATCAGGTAGTCCAATCTCTTATCAAGCAAAAAAGGCGAGCATGAGCTCGCCTTTTTTGTTTCTATAAGGTTCAATAAAGTGTATGGAGGTCTATTTCTTTCTAAAGAAAATCTTGATAGGAACGCCTTCAAAGTTAAACCGCTCGCGCAAGCGATTTTCCAAGAATCGTTTGTAAGCATCTGTGAGGTATTGCGGTAAGTTGCAGAAAAAAGCAAAACTTGGCGCGTGTGTAGGAAGCTGCTGAACGAATTTAATGCGGATATATTTGCCTTTCATGGCAGGCGGTGGCGTTTGAGCGATAACCTCGAGCATCACTTCATTGAGCTCGTGCGTAGGGATCTTGCGCGTTCTGTTTTCGTAGACTTGCATCGCCGTTTCAAGAGCGCGGTGAATGCGTTGCTTTTCTATCGCAGAAGTAAAGATAATTGGCACATCATTGAATGGCGCCAATTGCTCGCGCAAGTTCGCCTCAAATTTGACCATGGTGTTTTGATCCTTTTCGACAAGATCCCATTTATTAACCAGAACAACAACACCCTTTGAGTTTTTCTCACACATGTAAAAAATGCTCAGGTCTTGTTTTTGAATGCCCTCTGCGGCGTCGATCATGAACATACAGACATCGGCATTTTCTATGGTGCGTACTGAACGCAAAACAGAATAATATTCGATGTCTTCGGTAACTTTCGCCTTTTTACGAATACCCGCGGTATCGATCAAAAGAAAGTCGAAGCCGAAGGATTTGTAACGGGTATGGATGGAATCTCGGGTGGTTCCAGAGATATCTGTAACGATATTGCGTTCCTGACCAGTTAGTGCATTGACCATAGAAGATTTTCCAACATTCGGGCGACCTACGATAGCGATGCGGGGCAGGCTGTCCTCTTCTCTGACAGACTCATCTTCTTTATTGAAATACTTCACGAGTTCATCGAGAATTTCGCCGGTACCGCTGCCGTTTGTGGCGCTTAAGTCAAAGACTTCGCCTAGACCAAATGTGTAAAATTCTGAAGAAAGCCCTACTCTATCGGTGTTGTCCACTTTGTTGGCCGCAATTAGAACCGGCTTTTTGCTCTTGCGCAACAATTGCGCAACAGTTTGATCCATCTCAACAATGCCGGTCATGACGTCTACCATAAAAACAATGACGGTGGCTTCTTCAATGGCAATTTGAACTTGTTTGCGGATTTCTCCTTCAAAGATATCCTCTTTGGTGGTGGCATAACCACCGGTATCAATTACTGAAAATTGATAACCGTTCCATTCGCCTTTACCGTAGAGGCGGTCACGGGTCACGCCGCTCACTTCCTTGACAATAGCGTCTCTGGACTCCGTAAGGCGGTTGAACAAGGTAGATTTTCCGACGTTTGGACGTCCGACAATAGCAACTATATTACTCATGATTGTTGTGCTTAATATCCGTATTTCTTGAGTTTGGCATCTGAGTGGCGCCAATCTTTGTCAACTTTGACATAATTCTCGAGGAATACTTTTGTTTCTAAGAATTTTTCCATGTCTAGACGCGCTTCGCGACCGATGCGCTTGAGCATTTCGCCGCCTCTACCAATGATAATGCCGCGTTGTGAATCGCGTTCAACAATGATGTTGGCTCTGATGCGGGTCAGACCGGGTTCTTCTTTATACTCCTCCACCTCAACTTGTGTGCTGTAAGGAATTTCTTTTTGACAGTGAATAAAAATCTTTTCGCGGATGATTTCTGAAATAAAGAAGCGCATTGGGCGATCGGAAATCTCTTCTTTGTCGTAGTATGGGGGGCTTTCGGGAATCAGGCTCAGGATTTCTTCCCAAACTGCCTCGATATTGAATTTATGAAGGGCTGAAACGGCGTATACCTTTGCATTTGGCAGTTTCTCTTGCCAGTACACTACTCTTTCCATGACTTTAGTTTGGTCTGAGTTGTCGATTTTATTAATCAGGCAAAGAACAGGCACTTTAAGGCGTTGAATGCGCTCTAGTGTTTCTTTGTGATTCATTTCGTTTTCAAAGGTATCGGTCATGAAAATAAGGACATCGGCATCTGAAATCGATGCATTGACGTACTCCATCATGTTTTCGTGTAGTTTATAGGCTGCATTGACCACCCCAGGTGTGTCGGAGAATACAATTTGGTAGTCTTCTTCGTTGACAATACCTAAGATGCGATGACGCGTGGTTTGGGCTTTTGAACTCACGATAGAGAGCTTTTCACCCACTAACTGGTTCATGAGTGTTGATTTACCTACGTTTGGAGAACCAACAATATTGACAAAACCTGATTTATGCGCCATAGCTCTAATAAAGTGCAAAGGTACAATTATTTGATGGGATGCTCATCAAACACTTTGATGTCGGACAAAAACTTATTTTATTTAATTTCGAAACATGGAAACAATCGAACAACAAATCTCGGCCCTCAAGTCTCAACTTACTGGTGACTTATTTTCAGATATCGAAACACAACAAAAAATTTACGAGCTCAAAAAGCAACTCAACCCGGCAATTGAGCACGCTCCTGAACAAGATGACGACGACGGTTGTTTGTATTGCGGTAGCTAAAAGTTAAAAAGATTACTTGCGCCAAAATTAAAGTTCGTTCAATACGTAAATTTCATTAATATCATGAAAATTCACTTTTTTTCTGCTCAAAAACTGGCGCTGAAACTTTTATTCCTTACGCTATTTGCACCGGCCCTGTCATTTGCCCAATTAGGCAACAACATGTTTGGTTTGTACCGTCAAATGAATCCTTCAAGTGTTGAGTTCGTTGAAATGGACCCCGCAACCGGAATTATGACACCCATTGGCAATCAAGTGCTCAGTACAACCATCAACTTAACTGGAGTTGCACTGAACCCTTATACATTTAGTTATTCCTATCAAGACGAAGATTCCTGGCTATCCCTTTCCTTACAAGACGGCAGCATTATTTCTGACGTTACCGTCAATCTCCCAAACACCACCGGTGACTTCAATAACTTTCGCTTTAACACCGCAGATTCAGTCATGTATGGCCTTTATTCGCAAGTCGTTTTTGACCCGAATACTGGAACTTATGCGGGTGACATGCGCTTGGCAAGTTGTAATCTAAGCACAGGCCTTGTTGACCTCATTTCTACCTCTTCAATAGCAACAAGTTATACAATGGCTGGCGCGGTGATCAATCCGCACTTAATGGTCTACTATTTTATCTCCGAAGATAAACTCAAAGGTCTAGATCTTTACAACGGCAGCATTTATTCTGAACCACTGATTACCATTCCGAGTGGCGGAAACAGCTTTGATAATTTCGCATACAATTGCGCAGACACCACCATGTATGGCCTGATCATGCAAAATGGCGTTAAATGTTTAGGAAAAATTGATGCAGCAACAGGCATTGTTACGCCCTTGCCCACCTTGCTCAATCTTCCAAATTACATCATGAATGCGGCTTCTATTGACCCCATTAATGGCATCTATTATTTTGAAACGATGTCCAATACGGGTGTTTTATTAGTTGGCCTTTCCTTACAAGATGGCGCTATTGTATCCTCTGTTGAAATTCCGAACGGCTCTTATTTCGATATGTTTAGAATTGATAGCGATTGCTTTGAGGCCTACCCTACAAGGCTCAACCCCGCAGCTGCTTTAAATACAACACACAGCGCCCCACTCCAATTTGGCCCCAATCCGTTTTCTAACAATCTCACAGTAAAAAGTGCACTTGAACCCAAAGAGATCAAACTCTTCAACGCACTTGGGCAAACTTTTCCGATTACTTGGTCTTACACCAACGAACTTCACATCGATTTTCCTGAATTAGCTAATGGATCTTATTGGCTTACAATTGAAGGAGACACAGGTGTAAACACTATTTTGCTACAAAAATTCTAGAGCGAAAGAAACAATCAATAAAGCTGTTGGCGCTTGAGTAAGTATTTCAATAATACTTGGTCGTATCCGGCTTCTATTGGGGCTGGCATGAAGTCAATACCATTATTGAGGCAGCGCAAGTTGAGTTCTTCGAAATACTTAGCAATAGCCTCTTGGTATTTTTCCCTGACATCTCCGGGACGTAATAACATGCGTTCGCCGCTTTCCATATCGATGAGTTGGTAGGGGCGATCTTCTAATTGAAACGATTTTTCAAGGGCTTCGTGGTGCACATGAAATAAAATAACTTCGTGCTTGTTGTGTTTGAGGTGCTGCAAGGCATCAAACAGCGCATCG
The DNA here is from genome assembly GCA_041191505.1 of Bacteroidota bacterium. Classification (GTDB taxonomy): domain Bacteria; phylum Bacteroidota; class Bacteroidia; order Flavobacteriales_D; family Crocinitomicaceae; genus UBA952. The sequence goes on from JBEEOT010000002.1 coordinate 79,203, forward strand.
GTGTGGCTAGGGTCGTCGAGTAAATCAGAAAAAATAACAACCAAACTGCGCTTGTGTGTAAGTTCGGCAATGGCGTGTAAGGCATCAATAGCCTGGGTTTGTTTTTTGTGCTTTTCTTGGTAACCAAGCAAGCGCTTTTCTAATTCGCTATAAAGATAACGGTGGTGTAAAAGCGATGATTTTGCTGCGGTATGCAACTGCAAGACTTCGTCAAAAATACTGAGGCCAACTGCGTCTCTTTGACGCTTGAGTAGCTCAATGAGACTGGCTGCAGCATAAACGGCATATTCAAACTTACTGATCCCTTCTTGCGGAAAATACATGGAACTGGAGTCGTCGATGACCAACTGACAGCGCAGGTTGGTTTCTTCTTCGTATTTTTTGGTAAATAACTTTTCGGAGCGCCCATAAAGTCGCCAGTCTATGTTGCGGGTAGATTCGCCGGGATTATAGAGCCGGTGCTCAGCAAATTCAACTGAAAAACCGTGAAAAGGACTCTTGTGCAAGCCCGTGATGAAACCCTCCACGACTTGTTTGGCCAACAATTCCAAATTGCCAAATTGAGCCAAGCGCAAACGGTCTATCTTTTTCGTCATGAAACAAAGTTAATAAACGTTTGCACACGCCAAGCAACCACTAAAGCTATCGCGTCGTCTTGACTAATAAATCAATGATTATGAAAGTACTTTACACCCTGCTTTTTGGCCTTTTCGCCTTTATCCAAACGAGTTTTGCTCAAGTTACTGGCTTTGCACTCACGAATCTTACTTTAGGTCCTAATGTCTTGACGAGCAGTTGCGATCAAAATCTAAGTATTGGGTTTTCAGCTGTGAATCCTGCAACTAGTTCTGCGAACACAGTTGATCTTCCATATGTCATTAACGGAAATAATTTCAATGGTTTTCAGTTTCAAACCGTTGTCGATTGGGGCGATGGCGCTACTAGTAATTCTGGCGGTGGCACCTCAACTATTGGCACCAATATTTCTATGAATCCGCCGCTGAATCACACCTACGCCACACCCGGTGTCTACACTGTAACCACTACGGTATATAATCCTGCCAATCAAACTTATGCCTATGATAGTTTGCAGTATACCGTCGGGTCATGTACCGCCTATTTTTACTGCATGATCCAAGTTGACTGCAACAATGACGGAACCATCGATTCTCAAATCAACGCACCCGTTCCGGTAACGCTATCAAACGCTACAATTACCTACACAGACACCCTACAAAACAACATGTTCATCATGAACAATGTATGGGCCGGAAACTACACCCTTTCTATTGACCCTACTTGGCTTAGTGCCAATAATTATGTCATTGGAAATATCATTCCTAGCCCCATTCTCAATATCTCAACGGGGATTACCACCACACTCATTACCCTCAATTGCGCTTCGCAAACCACAAGCCTTTGTGCAACCGGCGTTGTGTATTGCGATGCCAACGATAACGGCATATTAGACAACGGTGAAACACCTATCGCCAATGCCCCTGTTGCTGTTAACGGCACGGTGACTTATTCGGACAACACCGGACATTACTACGTCACATACGCTGGTGCTGCCAATGACACCTTCACTTTATCATTAAATAATAACTGGCTGACACAACAAGGTTATAGCATTCTCAATAACAACGGAAGCAACATCAATTACATCACAGGAACCCCTTGCAATAGTGGCGTACCCCCTACCACTATTAATTTCCCGCTCAGCTGTGGCGGCTATATCTCACCAACTTTTTGCTATGGCGGTTTTGTATTCTGTGATGCCAACGCAAATGGGGTCATGAACCCTGGAGAGTCACCACTCATTGGCGCTGCTGTCCAACTTTTCGTTCAGCCCAATTCTACAACAAGTGTTACCGTTTACACCGATTCGATAGGATACTTTAGTTATTGTGGGCCATTTATCACTACGAGCAACATCATCCTTGCACAGGTTAGCCCAACTTGGCTCACTTATAACGGCTATACCGTACCTTCCTCATACATCACTTTACAAGGATTCACCTCTCCACAACTGCAACCTGGCATGTTGCCCATTAATTGTGGCGGCACCAACACATGCTCAGATCTCTGGACAACCGTTACACCTTGGATTGGTTATTATCAAAACAGCACTGCTTATATCAAGCTCAACTGGGGAAGCTACGGGCCAAGTGCAGCTGGCAACTACACCTTAAGTTTCACGTATCCAGCTGGTGTAAGCCCTGTGCTTTCGAGTATTCAAAATTCGAATTACACCATTTCTGGGAATACCATCACATGGAACCTCAGCTCATCCGCTTCGAGTTTTACTTCCTACGACGTCATTCAGTTTAGCGTGCCGGGAGGCCTCATCAATGGTGCCCAACATTTCTTTACCTCTAGCATTGTGCCAACAGGTGCAATCAATGACTGCGCTACTTTTAACAACAATGGCTCTTTACTTCAAATCCTCGGTAATAGCTATGATCCAAATGATAAAAATGCGAGTACCGATTACATGAATGAAGCATTTCCATTGGGCTTTCTCGATGCATTTACAGACGATGCACTGAGCTACACCATTCGTTTTCAAAATACAGGCACTGCACCCGCACAGAATATCTATATCATTGATACCCTCAGCGCACAACTCGATTGGTCTAGCTTCACGCTTATTGAAGCCTCACATCCTGTTCAAGTAGAAAATCTAGGCAACGGTATTTTGCGCTTTGAATTCAATCAAATTTGGTTGCCAGATTCGACGAGCAATGAGCCGCTCAGCCATGGCCATTTAACTTATAGAATCACTGAAAATGCAAACAACCCTTTGTTTTCAACAATTGAAAATACGGCCTACATCTACTTTGACTGGAACGACCCTATAGTAACTAACACCACGTTTCATGAAAACATGTGGCTTGACCAAATTGAAGAATTTGAAGGCGGTCTTCGCATTTATCCAAATCCTGCCCAAACTCAAATCTGTTTAGACCTGAAAGAACCTACGCAAATTCTGATCAAAGACCTCAATGGAAAAGTCATCTCAAACGAACTCGTAGAAGTAGGTCAATCTATTAATGTACAGTCACTTGAGAGTGGTATTTACTTAATTGAAGGCGCGCGTCAGAAGGGTAAATTTATCAAACTTTAAGTATTTTAAATTTTGAACACCCTCTTCTTAGCACTTTTTGCGTTTTTGGCATTGTATTTGCAAATACCTCAACGTAGTAGTTTATAGTTAGGTTATGGATAGGGTGGTCCACCTGCCCTATCCGAAAAAGCGGTTCGAAAGAGCCGCTTTTTTTTTGCCCACGTCTAGAGAGTTGCTACCTTTAGTCTGTGAAAAAGCTCTTGCTTCAAGCCAAAAGGACGGCACTACTCAGCGTCATTACCAACACAATTCTTGCGGCAGCTAAAGGATTTGCCGGCATTGTTGGTCATTCCGACGCACTCATTGCCGATGCCATTGAATCTTGTGCAGATATTTTTTCCAGTTTTTTAGTCTTGTTTGGCATTCGTTATGCCAGTAAACCTCCCGATGAAGACCACCCATATGGCCATGGTAAAGCAGAACCGCTCATCACTTTTGCTGTGGTAGGATTTTTACTGATTTCTGCAACTATCATTGCCGTTGAGAGCATCCGTCATCTATCTGAACAGCAAGAGCAACCTGAATTTTTTACGCTTTATGTGCTTGCAGCTATTATTTTGATCAAGGAATTGAGCTTTCAATATGTCTATAAAAAAGGCGTTCAAACCAACTCCTCGAGCTTAAAAGCCGATGCATGGCACCACCGCTCAGACGCCATCTCTTCTTTGATTGCATTTTTAGGAATTCTGGCCACTTTTCTTTTCGGAAAGGGCTTTGAAAAAGCCGATGACTGGGCGGCCCTCATTGCATCTTTCTTCATTGTTTACAATGCCTACCGTATTTTCAGGCCAGCGCTCGGCGAAATCATGGACGAACACACGCACCACGAACTCATCGATGAAATTCGCTTAGAAGCGGTGAAAGTGAAGGGTGTAATCGGTATAGAAAAGTGCTGGGCACGTAAAAATGGAATGTCTTATGTTGTTGACCTGCATTTAGAGTTGGACGGGAATATCAGTGTGACCGCGGGGCATGATATCTCGCACGCGCTCAAAGATCATTTGATGGACGTGTTTCCTTATCTCACGGATGTCCTGATTCATATCGAACCAGCGCCGCAGACTGTTTAACCTTTTTGTTTGGTCTGGGAATAGCCTTCTTTAACGAGTAAATCAAAGATCTTTTGTTTGAAATTTCCTTGAATCAGAATTTCATTATCCTTGACGCTGCCCCCAACTCCACATTTGCTTTTCAGTATTTTTCCCAGGTCCTTGAGGTCGTCTTCAGTGCCTACAAAACCCTCAATTAACGTTACCTCTTTGCCTGCACGCTGCTTGCGATCTAGGCTCACATAAAGGCGTTGCTGCTGAGGCGGAAGCGTCTCAATGGCTTCATCTTGCTCAAATTCGTAAGCAAAATTAGGATTGGTGCTGTACACTACGTTTTGAACTTTCTGTTGCTTTTTTGCCATGATACAAAGGTATAAAATCTTCGAGCACCGAAAAGTTTTCAACCAAAACAAGTATGCGAAGGCAAATGCGTTTTTAAGAGGCATGAAACACACAACGAACTTAAAAGAACTCAGTAATGCCGAATTGCTCTCCTTGGTATGCAGTACTTCGGTTGCAGATTCCAAACAGAAGGATGTATTGGAACGCACCTGGCGCTGGCATCAAAGGAATTGGCGCACTCTTGCTAAAAGCACCGAGTGGGACTTGCTCGAAATTTATGGCATCGACCGCCTACTAGCCAGCCGTATTTTAGGGATTTTTGAAATCTGCAGGCGCTATCAAAGTGAAGCTGTGCGTCAACGGCGTAGCATTAAAACCTCAAAAGATGTATACGAGCTCATGCAATTGCAGCTCGCAGACCTCGATCATGAGCAGTTCTATGTATTGTATTTGAATTTTTCAAATGAAATCATTGAAATTTCGCAATTGAGCGTTGGCGGCAGGCACAGTACCATCGCCGATGCCAAAAGAATTTTTCAACAAGCACTACGCTGTGCAGCTACGGGTCTTATTTTGTGCCATAATCATCCGAGTGGTCAGCGCAAGCCCAGCACCCACGACCAGGCGCTTACCAAAGACATCAAGGAATTTGCAAAGCTCATCGATATGAAACTCTTGGACCACGTCATTTTCACGGATAATGGCTATTTTAGCTTCGCCGATGAAGGCATTCTGTAAAAATGACCCAAAAGAAAATCCTTACCGTCATTGGGGCTCGTCCTCAAATCATCAAGGCAGCAGCATTGAGCCGCGCCATTAGCGAAAAATTCGCCTCGCAACTCACTGAGGTGTTGGTTCATACTGGCCAACATTACGACGAGAATATGTCCGCCGTTTTCTTTGACGAACTCGGCATTCCAAAACCTGATTATAACCTTGCCGTGGGCAGTGGGTCACACGGGCACATGACCGCAGCTATGCTCAGCGGCCTTGAAACCATTCTCGAAAAAGAAAACCCCGCTGCTGTTGTGATCTACGGCGACACCAACTCCACAATTGCTGCAGCGCTAGCCGCTGCCAAAATACATATCCCGGTGGTGCACATCGAGGCTGGTTTGCGGAGTTTCAATAAAGCCATGCCCGAAGAAATCAACCGCATTGCAGCAGACCACATGAGCACACTTCTTTTTGTGCCAACTCAGGCAGGTATTGCCAACCTTTCTAAGGAAGGTTTTAGCCTCAATCAAAAAGTGAAAGCAACGATTGACGCACCCAATGTGTATCACTGCGGCGATGTCATGTACGATAACAGTCTTTATTTTGCACAGCTCAGCGATCAGAAATCGCGCATCATTGATGTACTCCAATTGCAAAATACCGACTTCGTACTCTGTACGATCCACCGCGATAACAATACCGATAACCCAGAGGCATTGGCATCCATCTTTACGGCATTGATGTCGCTAGTTGAGCAAACCAATATGCGCGTCATCCTCCCCTTGCATCCGCGTACGCGCCATAAAATTCAATCGCTTCTTAACCCCGATTTTCAAGAAAAGCTCCATGCCGAAACGCGAATTCAGCTCATTGACCCAGCTGGATTTTTAGACATGATCGCCCTTGAAAAAAATGCCCGCCTTATCGTGACCGACAGTGGCGGCGTACAAAAAGAAGCCTATTTCTTTGCCAAACCTTGCGTCATCTTGCGCGAACAAACCGAATGGGTAGAGGTCGTTGAAGCTGGTGCAGCCCTACTTACAGGCTCAGACAGCACCCAAATTTTGGCAGCTGCCCAACAATTGCTCCAAAAAACCATACAGACCGATACCTCCATTTTTGGTGACGGACAAGCCGCCGCATTTATTTGTCAAAAAATCATTTCAGATCTATAGTGCTGATCTATGTAGAATATATCACAGAGCGCCTGCTCTATACGCTTTCTTTCGTATTCAAAGACCGAAAAGTAGCGTACCAACTGACCAATGACGGCATTGCGTTTATGGCCGCCAAGGGCCCCAAGCTGAATTATTCAGAGCGCGAGTTTACAGACTGCCTTCAGGTGCTGCCAGCCCGCATTCTTTTTGAAGATGAACTACTCCAACAAGCGCCAACAGTAGGTGAATTTTCAGGCACAGCTTGCCTGGAATTTGATGGCAAGTCAGACCTGCTCGCTTCTATTTTTTATGTCCTCAGTCGGATGGAAGAGTACAACAGCTCACAAACCGATAGCCTCGGACGCTACAAAGCAAGTGCTTCCATTTTACAATACTACGATTGGCTGAAAACACCTATCTGCGATTACTGGAGTCAGCGCCTCATTGCACACCTCGAAGAACGATTTGAGTTCAATTTAGGTGCTCAACAACCGCGTTTTTATTTTCAGCCCACTTTTGACATCGATCATACTTTTGCATACGCCCACAAAAATACGATTCGCACTTTCTTTGCCAATGCAAAGGACCTCGTTTACGGTAGAAACGAACGCAAAAACGACCGTAAAAAAGTAAGATCAGGTGCCATCCCCGACCCTTATGACACCTTTGCACAGATAGCAGAACTCGCTCAGCATTTTGAACATACTAAAGTTTTTTGGTTGTTGGGTAACTACACCAAGCTCGACAAAAATTTATCGCACCTCAATCTTGCACAACAAGAAAAAATCAAGCAAATCGCAGCTGTTGCAGAAATTGGCATACATGCGAGCTCGCTCACGCAGCATCATGTACAACAGCTAGAACTTGAAATCCAACGCCTCGAGACCATTGTTGGTTACCGCCCAAACAGCAATCGGCAACATTTTTTGTTGATGAATTTACCTGCCACCTATCAAAACCTAATCAAAGCAGGAATTACCCATGACTACACCATGGGCTATGCAGAACAAACAGGATTTAGGGCTGGTACGGCACGCTCCTTTAAATGGTTTGACCTACATAAAAATGAAATCACCAACCTGACCGTTCATCCTTTTGCCTATATGGACGGCACCCTGCTCGAATACCTCAAACTTACACCAACCGAAGCAAAAGAACGCATTCAAGAACTCTACAAGGAGGTTCAAAAATATGGTGGAACTTTCAGTTTTCTATGGCACAACGAAACGATTTCAGGCTACCAACATTGGGCCAGCTATCAAGAGGTTTTTAAAGAAAATTTTGTGGTGAATCAGGCGAGAAACTAGTCTTTGCCAATTTTTTTGTACGAATCGCAAGCACGCAATTCTTCGATCATTTGCTCTTTTTCGGCTGCTGTTAAATTGGCATCCATGTTCTCACATTTTTTGAGAGGTGCTTCATACTTTTTAAGGAGATTATCTACAGGTTCTCCTTTAGATTCAGCTTCTTTGAGCGCTTGGGTCATTTCTAACCATTGGTCTGCGCATTCACAAACTTCAGATTGACAAGAGGCCAAGAACAAACAAGAAAAAAGTGCAATTTTATACATCATGCTGTGAGAATTTAATAAAAACATCCGCCTCCTTTACCCAGACGGAACGTAAAAGTAGCGCCTGCATAAACATACCAATCTTTGGTACTGCTGGTGCCGCGTTTGCCATAGCGATTGCCATCTAGGCTCTGGTTAGATAAAGCGGCTGAAAGATCAGAAACTTCCTCTTCTAATATTTGAGGGTCAAAATAAGTATCAGAACCAACGTCGTCGAGGTAATCTGTGAAAGTCTTGCGAATGGATAGGTCGAGATTGAAAGTTGCCATTTTACCTAAACTCACCTTGAGACCCATACCGAGAGGAACACACAATTGATACAAATGATAAGGTTTTTGTGCATTCATACTTGTGCCCTGCCCTTCAGTGGCAAGCGGCTGTAAGTCTTGCCAGGCGCCATTGTAATATGTTTGTGGATTCATGCGAAACACACCTATTTGCGCTAGCAAATAAGCGGTTGCAGGGTAACGGCTGCTCCCAAACTGGAAGGGTATGTAATGGAATTCTAAACCGGTGGCTACTTCGTGGAGCGTAGATTGGAAACTGAGGTTGCGGTTCACCAACAAAGGATATGGTGATGTAGAGTCTGCTGCCGAAACCTGCCCGTAAAGGTAGTTGAAGCGCAAAGTAAGGCGATTGTTAAAGTTGTAGCGGTAAATAAGACCGCCGGCCAAATGCGCATTATTGAATTGCTGGTATGGATTGAGGTCCCCGAGGTAGTAGGTTTGGCCTACTTGAAAACCAAGCTCTGAGCGAGATAAAAAAGTGCGTTTTTGTGCCTGCAACTGCGTTGCAAGCACTAAAAACAACATGATTAAAGCCTTTTTCATCGTTGGTTCAACGTAAAATTGGCAAAATTATTATTTACCTGAACGTTTGCGGTCGGTTTCTTTCAATAAGATTTTGCGAATGCGCAAACTTTTTGGCGTCACCTCAACGTATTCATCGGATTGGATGTATTCCAAACACTCTTCAAGGCTGAATACTTTTGGTGGTGCCAAACGCACTTTGTCATCGGAACCAGAAGCGCGCATGTTGGTCAATTTCTTGGTTTTTGTCACGTTGACACATAAATCGCCAGCACGTGAGTTTTCACCAATAACTTGGCCTTCGTAGATGTCTTCGTTAGGTGCAACAAAGAATTTACCGCGCTCTTGCAAGTTATTGAGTGAGAACGGAATAGAGGTTCCTTGCTCAAGAGAAATGAGGGAGCCATTCTGACGTCCTGGAATCTCGCCTTTGTAAGGTTGGTATTCTAAGAAACGATGGTTCATGATGGCCTCACCTGCCGTTTGTGTCAGGAGGTAATTGCGCAAACCAATGATACCGCGTGAAGGAATTTGGAAAGTCACAATCATGCGATCACCTTTTGGCACCATGTTGGTCATTTCTCCTTTGCGACGCGTCACGGCTTCTACAGCCGTACCGCTGTGTTCTTCTGGAAGGTCAATGGTGAGCTCTTCTACTGGCTCGCACTTGACGCCATCGACTTCTTTGATGATCACTTGTGGTTGCCCAACTTGAAGCTCGTAGCCCTCGCGACGCATGGTTTCAATCAAAACTGAAAGATGCAGTACACCACGGCCAAAAACCATCCATTTATCGGCCTTGTCGGTATCGCTCACGCGAAGTGCAAGGTTCTTTTCGAGTTCTTTGGTGAGGCGATCCGAGATGTGGCGTGAAGTCACAAACTTACCTTCTTTTCCAAAAAATGGAGAGTCGTTGATAGAGAACAACATACTCATGGTAGGTTCGTCCATTTTAATGGTTGGTAGCGGCTCTGGATTTTCAGCATCGCAAATAGAATCTCCAATTTCAAAACCTTCAATACCTGTAACTGCACAAAGGTCTCCGGCTTGTACTTCAGTAACTTTTGCGCGTTCAATTCCTTCGAATACAAACACCTCTTTGATGCGGTGTTTTTCTTGACGACCATCGGATTTTGAAAGGATGATGGGTTGGTTTTCTTTGAGCACGCCTCTAGACAAACGTCCGATGGCGATACGGCCAACGTAAGAAGAAAAATCTAAAGAAGTAATGAGCATTTGGGTGTTTCCTTCTTCGATTTCGCGCGGTGGGAAATAATCCAAAATTTGATCGAGCAATGGTGTAATGCTGTCCGTAGGAGCTTTCCAATCTGTAGACATCCAGCCGTTTTTGGCAGAACCGTAAATGGTTGGGAAGTCGAGCTGCGCTTCGTTTGCATCTAGCTCAAACATCAGGTCGAATACTTTTTCGTGGACTTCTTCTGGCGTACAGTTTTCTTTGTCTACTTTGTTGATCACTAGCAAAGGCTTAAGCCCCATTGAAAGTGCTTTTCCGAGTACAAAACGCGTCTGTGGCATTGGGCCTTCAAATGCATCAACCAACAAACAAACGCCATCGGCCATGTTGAGTACGCGCTCAACCTCACCACCAAAGTCGGCGTGACCCGGGGTGTCGATGATGTTGATTTTAGTGCCTTTGTAAGACACCGATACATTTTTAGAAACGATCGTGATGCCGCGTTCGCGCTCTAAATCGTTGTTGTCCATGATGAGTTCGCCGGTCATGCGGTCGCGCTCATTGACGACTTGGCCTGCTTCAATCATTTTGTCGACTAGAGTCGTTTTACCGTGGTCAACGTGGGCAATAATGGCAATATTTCTGATTTCCATAAAAGTTAAGGTATGGGTAAGGAGAATTAATATTTATTTCTTTTGGCGCCAAAACCGCGATCGCGGTCAAAGCCTCCGGTGCGTTTTTTGTCGAAGCCGCCTTTTTTCTCAAAGCCGGGTTTTCTGTCGAAACCTGGTTTTTTACCGCCGCCAAAAGAACCTGGGCCTCTTTTAGAGCCTGGGCCTTTAGAGAAACGACGTTCACCGCGATCGTCGCCGCCACCCTGACCAGGTGCGGTTACTTCGATTGATACTTTGTGACCTTCGAATTCATAACCATCAACGTGCTTCAAGATTTTTTGTGTATGCTCGTCATCTGCCTCAATAAAAGAGAATGAGGTCATGATATCGATGCGGCCAAGTGCTTTGGAGTTAAGACCAGTGGCATCGCAGATAATGCGTACCATTGCGCCCGGATTAAGGCCATCTCGGCGACCGAGATTGACAAAGAATCTGGTTTTGCCTTCTTCGCGTGCACGGCTCTGGCGATCGTTTTTGCGATCAGGACGCTCGCGTTCGTCTTTGCTAGCTGCTGCATTGAGGTCTCCGGCGCGCTCGTAGTATTCGATAAAGCGATTGAATTCCGCAGATACAAAACGTTTGATGACTTCTTCTTTGCTAAGATCTTTGAAAGAATCGAGGATTTGCTCCATAAATGGTGCGATGTCGGCTTCTTTTACTTCAGTAGCAATAGTGTTGTCGATGAGTTTTTTCAATTGGATCTCGCAGATCTCGGCCGGATTTGGAATTTGGCCCTGTGTGAAAGTCATGCGCATTTGGCGCTCAATTGCCTTGATTTTGACGTTTTCACGGGTATTGACCAACACCAAAGATTGACCTGTTTTTCCAGCACGAGCTGTACGGCCACTACGGTGTGTGTAGTTTTCGATGTCGTCTGGGAGGTTGTAGTTGATGACGTGCGTGATGTTGTTGATATCCAAACCACGTGCTGCAACGTCTGTTGCAACGAGGATTTGTAATTCTTTTGAACGAAAACGCTCCATTACGCGATCGCGCATCGCTTGCGTAAGGTCTCCATGGAGTGGCTCAGCGTTGTAGCCATCGCGGGCCAATTTCATGGCAACCGTTGCTGTTTCGTTTTTTGTACGGCAGAAAATGAGGCCGTAAATGGTAGGGTTGAAATCGATCAAACGCTTTACCGCGTCGTAGCGATCGCGTTCTTTAACTGAGTAGTAGATGTGCTCGATGTTTTCGTTACTTTGGTTTTTGTGACCAATAGAAACCTCGAGTGGGTCTGTCATGTAGGTGCGGGCAATGCGCGCAACTTCAGTTGGCATGGTTGCCGAGAACAACCAAACGTTTTTGTCGATAGGTGTTTGCTCGAGGATCATATCGATGTCCTCTTTGAAACCCATATTGAGCATTTCGTCGGCTTCATCTAAGATGACGTATTTGACTTGGCCCAATTGAACAACCTTGCGGTTGATGAGGTCGACCAAACGACCTGGTGTTGCCACTACAATTGACGTTCCTTTTTTAACGTTCGAGATTTGCGTACGGATATCGGTCCCGCCGTACACTGCTGTGATATTGCCGTCTAGATATTTCGCAAAAACGTTGAGGTCTTTGGTAATCTGTAGGCAGAGCTCGCGTGTAGGGCAAATAATGACCCCTTGTGGCAGGCGTGCTGCGTTATCAATGTTATTAATCAACGGCAAACCGAATGCGGCCGTTTTACCTGTACCGGTCTGCGCCAGACCGACAAAATCGCAATCTTCTCCTAATAGATAGGGAATTGCTTGTTCCTGGATCGGGGTCGGTGCTTCAAAACCCAATTCTGTCAACGACTTCAGCACCTCTCGCCTTAATCCCAGTTCTTCAAATGTCATGTATTCTTTTTAAAATGAGGTGCAAAGGTACACATATTATAAGGATTTATTGTTAATAAGTTGATTGATAGTGTTAAAAAAAAATAATTTCCCTAAACTTTTTGCGCAGAAAATTGTATGTGGCGGTGCATCAAATGGTCATCCTTCATAAATATTGATTAATTTAATTCCATGAAATTACACTTCATCTTCAGCGTATTATTTCAACTTTTGGTTGTAGGGGCATTTAACGCCCAACGCGTCTATCCCCTTTTTGAAGACATCTCCGTTGATTCGGTGTTGAAGCCACAAACATGGGCTTCGAAGATGGCATTTGACCCTATTTCGCAGCATTTGTTTTATACTACAGCTGGCGGGACTATTTACGAGGTTTTTGAAAATACAAAAACAGACACGCTCCGCTTTTCAGTACTAGACCATGGCATTCCTAGAGTGCAAGGGCTTTGCTTTGTGGACAGCACGTTGTTTTTATCAGGCAATATTTGGTACACAACTACCGGAATTGGCATGGTGGTGAAAGGCGTATTGCAGCCAAACGGATCGAGGATTTGGAGCACCGTGCTGAGCACTTCTGGCTACCCTACAAGCAGTTCTACTGGCGACCACGGTTTTACAGGCATCACCGCAGACCCACAAAAAGCGTATTTATATTTTTCTGGTGGGTCCAGAACTTCTTTTGGAGAGGTAGAAACCAATGATGGCATGTATCCAGGTCTGCGCGAGCAAGCACTCACGAGCAAAATTTTTAGGATCCCGATAGATGCCACGAATATCTATCTGCACAACGACTCCATTGCGCTGCAAAACAGTGGCTATGTATTTGCCGAAGGCACCCGCAACGCCTACTCTATGGCATTTAATGATCAAAACCACTTATTTGCGATAGACAACGCAGGCGAACGCGACGACCCAGAGGAACTCAACTGGATCCAAGAAGGGCAGCACTATGGCTTTCCGTGGCGCATTGGCGGCAATGCCAACCCTTTAGCAAATCCTAATTATGACGCTAGCGCAGACCCACTGATCAACCCGACAAATGGCGCATTTTTGGCCGGGCATTTTAACGCAGATCCGCAATTTCCTGCAGCACCCGCAGGTGTTGTTTTTACTGAGCCTATTGCCAATTTTGGCGATGCCGCCGACTATTACAAAGATGAAAACACAGGTCAAATTCAGAAGGCGAGTGAGAGTGGCGTTCCGGTCCGGACGTTTACCGCGCACCGCTCACCCCTAGGCTTGGTGATTGATAAATACAATGAAATTGGCGGTGCCTACAGCGGCAACGGATTCGTACTGAGTTTTATGCCTGGTGGCGACAGCACAGGCTACACGCCACTCTCACCTTGGGGCTCAGCCTGCCCCTTTGTAGATCCGTCTCGAGAACTCGTGATGCTGCGTTTCTCTTTCGATTCAATCGGGCAAAACTATTCTATTCGCACTTCAAATATTGTCTCTGGTTTCTATCTTCCAGTAGATGCCGTTCAAGTAGGCCATTCCATTTACGTCATCGAAAACAACGGCGGGCTCTGGAAAATCAACTTCCCGAAAGCCCAAACACCACCTTCCGGATTTTCGGCAACTAACTTCGTATACCCAAATCCGAGTGCGGCCGAATTGAATTGCTATTTCCCAAATCCGAATCAACAAAAAAGACATCTTGAATTGCTGAGTTTGGATGGAAAAGTCATTTATACATCAACTGATTTTACGACAGAATTCTACAAAAGCGATATTTCTACCTTTTCCCAAGGAGGATATTACATCCGACTTATTGCCAATGGCGAGGTCATAGCCAGGCAAAAGATTGTCATTAATTAAAACCTGCAAGCACCTTGTAACTGTAATTTTTCTATTTTTGAAAACTTTTAAAACGAAAATCACACTATGCAACTCAGCGGTATTATTGCTATTTCAGGAAGACCAGGTCTTTTCAAAGTTATTGCACAAGGAAAAAACAGCGTCATTGTCGAATCAATGATCGATAAAAAACGCTTCCCGGCCTACGCCACCGAACGCATTTCTACCCTAGACGACATCAGTGTTTTCACCTATGAAGAAGATGTTAAACTCACAGACATCTTTGCTAAAATGCTCGAGTTGTATCCTACAGAAGCTCCTTCGCACAAAGCAGACATGAAAGAACTCGAGGCTGCTTTGGCTCAATTTTTACCCAACTGGGATCAAGACCGCGTTTACCCTTCAGACGTACGCAAACTTTTTCAATGGTTTAACTTATTGATCAAAGCCGGTGCATTTGAAGCAGTAGCCAGCGAAGAAACAGCAGCAGCCAAAGAAGTAAAAGCGCCAAAAGCTGAAACAGCAAAGAAAAAAGCGCCTACCGCTGCTCCGGCAGCCAAAGCTGCAAAGCCTGCCGCACCTAAGAAACCAACAGCTGTCAAAACCGGCTCTTCAAGAGGTAAATAACATGAACATTCAAAAAGCAGCGCGCCAGTTTCTACCCGAAGACCTGGCCATCACCGATTTTACGGTACTCTCCCCCTATTTCGAAAACTTACTCTCTCGAGAAATTTCGACAAGTTCTCAATTCGATCAATGGCTAAAAGACCGCTCTGAACTTGATGCCGTTCTAGAAGAAGATTTGGCTTGGCGATATATTCGCATGAGTATAGACACCACTAAATCCGAACTGCGCGATGCTTACACGCATTTCGTGACACAAATTCAGCCTGAACTTGCTCCTTTGGAGGACAAACTCAATCAGAAACTGATGGCGCTTCCCTTTGTTAACGACAAAACAGACGCTGCACATCAAATTTATTTCAGAAGTGTACGAAGCGCCCTAGATCTGTATCGCGAGGAAAATATTGCCATTGAAGCTGCCCTAAACGAAGAAGCACAACAATACGGCGCCATTAGCGCAGCCCAAAGTATCGATCACGACGGCCAAACCCTCACGATGCAACAAGCATCTTTGTTACTCAAAGAACAGGATGAAGCACTGCGTCAACTCGTTTTTGAAAAAATTGCCGCTGTCAGAAGAACAGACCGTCAGCAACTAGATGAGCTCTTCTCTTCATTGATCGCCAAAAGACATCAATTAGCATTGAATGCGGGCTTCGGTAATTTCCGCGACTACAAATTTGCCGCAATGGGTCGCTTTGACTACACCAAAGCCGATTGCTTTGCTTTTCACGAAGCCATCAAGAAGCATATTGTTCCACTTGTCAAAGAAATTCAGGCCCAACGACTCCAAAAACTAGGTAAAACACAATTCAAACCCTGGGACCTAGATGTCGATCCTGAAGGAAAGCCTGCGCTCAAACCATTTGAGAATGGCGCTCAAATGCTATCCGGAACCATTGCTATGTTTGAACGCATCGATCCTTATTTTGGCAATTGTTTGCGCGTCATGGATGCACTCGGTCACCTCGACCTCGATTCCAAACCAGGAAAAGCACCAGGCGGTTATAACTATCCACTGTACGAAATTGGCGTGCCCTTCATTTTTATGAACGCCGTAGGCACCCAACGAGACCTGGAAACCATGGTACACGAAGGCGGCCACGCCATCCACTCCTTTTTAAGTCGCGACCTCCCACTCACTTCCTTCAAAAATTTACCTTCAGAAGTAGCCGAATTAGCGTCTATGTCCATGGAATTATTGAGCATGCCGCAATGGTCAGAGTTTTACGACGAGCCCGCACACAAACGCGCCATGCGCGAGCAACTCGAGGGAACGCTCAAGGTATTGCCATGGATTGCCCAAATCGATGCCTTCCAACATTGGGTTTACGAAAACCCAACACATAGTCTTGCAGAACGCGCTGCTCACTGGACGCAATTAGCCAGTGACTTTGGTACAGGCCTCACCGATTGGTCTGGCTACGAAGACCTCATCGAAAGCGCATGGCAAAGACAGCTGCATCTCTTTGAAGTACCCTTCTATTACATCGAATATGGAATTGCACAGCTCGGTGCATTAGGCGTCTGGAAAAACAGCCTTGAAGACTACCCTAGCGCCATAGAAAACTACAAAAAGGCTTTAGCATTGGGTTACACCAAACCCATGACTAGCATTTACGAGACCGCTGGCGTGCCCTTTGATTTTTCTTCTGAGCGCCTGCAAACTTTAGCCACGTTTATACAGTTGCAATTGAAAAAATTGAATTAGTTGCGGCAGAATTGCAAAGAAATTTAAAATTCTCTTTATATTTGCACCCGCATATGGCGAGATAGCTCAGTTGGTTAGAGCGTAGGATTCATAACCCTAAGGTCCCGAGTTCAACTCTCGGTCTCGCTACAAAAAAAGGCTCCTTTACGGAGCCTTTTTTTTATCTTTATTCCATGACATTACGTACACGCTTCCTTTTTTTATTGATTTTATCACAGATCCATATTTTTGGGCAAACCTTTAAGATTAACTTCTCACAAGGTAACCAAACCTTCCTCGGCGATTCAACTCGCGTCATTGAACTCAAAAAACAACCTTTTGTGATTGCCGTTGAGCTAGATAGCCTAGACGGCGTGTTTGTGCATTGCAGTGAGCGACCGGTGCTTACATATGGCGCGATGAAAAGAAACATTCCAGACTTTGAAAACATAGGTTGGAAAGTAAGTGTAGAAACTGAATTCAATCGAGATCAAGAACTCTTCTTGAATACAATAAATGACTATTGTTATTGGTTTTATGACGCGCAAAAATATTGGCATCGCTTTGATTCATCAGTTGTAGTGAAAAGTAATTTGGTGCAGGCTCAAAAAACCATTGCGCAGCTTTATTCTATAGAGCAAGAAAAAAACGTAGCCCTATCTGAGGCACCAAACAAAATCTATATGACCTTATTTACCATTAAGGGTTCTTTTGATGAGAAAACCGCTGTACTCGATCAAGTTCGAATCTACGAACTCATTTTCCGAGACTAGGATAATCTTCTTGCACGCAACGCGCTACGATCTTGGCACTATTTATGGCTAAAGGAATTCCGCCACCCGGATGCACTGTTACGCCTGCAAAATAGAGACCTTTGATTTGTTTCGAGAAATTGGGATGTCTTAAAAATGCAGAAAATGCATTGTTAGAGGCGTTTCCATATATAGAACCTTGCTTACCGCTGTAACGCTCGTCAATCAAGCGCGGTTCATTGATTTGTTCGCACTCAATGTAATCTTCTATTTCTACCTGTAGTTGCTTTGTTAATTTAGCAAGGATGCGTTTTCTCAAGAGTAGAATCTCGCTGTCCCAGTCCTGACCTACATTGATGGGCGCATTTACCATGACAAACCAATTTTCTTTACCTTGCGGTGCGTCGGCTGCTTCCACTTTAGAAGAAATATGGACGTAGATTGTAGGGTCGTGATGCAGCGTTTTACTTTCAAAGATCGCCTTGAACTCTGCTTGGTAATCCGATGCAAAGAAGATGTTGTGGACACCCAATTGGTCAAATGAACGGTTCATGCCCCAATAAAAGACCACAGCAGAGCTCGACTTTTCTTGTTTGAGTAAAAAGCGCGGGGCCTTTATGCCTGGTAGGAGTTGTTCATAGGTGTAATGGATATCCATATTAGATACCACTAAATCGAATTTGTAATTTCCTTTAGCCGTTCGCAGTCCTTTAATGATGTTGTTTTCCAGTAAAATTTCGAGGACGCGTTCGTTGGTATGGAAGTCAACACCGAATTGTGCGGCGAGTTGTTGGGTGCGGCGGGTAATCTGAACCATACCTCCCACAGGCATAGCTGGCCCCTCATTGAACTCCAATTGAGAAATGATATTGAGCATAGCCGGCGCCAAATTAGGTGAGCTGCCGTTGTAGGTTGCCAAGCGATCGAAAATCTGGATGGTTTTCGGATTTGCAAATGCTTGGCGGTTTTGGAGATGCATGGTTTGATGCAAACCGTACTTAAATAGTCGCGACAAAGCCTTAATTATGGGTTTGGCAAATAAATGTTTGAAGCGATGCAGTGAGATCTGGATGAAAACCGGATAAATAGCCTTGTAGTTGGCTTCCATTTTAGTAAGATAACGAAGCGCTTTAGCTTCATTTTCTCCAAATGCGGCATACAGCGTTTTTGCAACCTTTTCTTTGTGAGTTGGAATATTGACTTGCTGACCATCATCGAAAAAATAGCGACAAGATTCATGAAGCTGATGGTAAGGGAAACTTTCCGTCGGATCTAATGCTTGAAGTAAATCTTGCACCAAATGTGGTTCAGTAAAAACCGAAGGGCCCATATCGAAACGAAAGTCGCCTAGGCGTTGCTCGACTATTTTACCTCCAATTGTGTCGTTGGCTTCAAAAACTGTTACGCTCAATCCTAATTTTCGCAGTTCAATAGCGCTCGCCAATGCCCCGATACCTGAACCAATGATTCCTACTTTCATTTGCATAGTACAAAATTCCATCAAAATTGTTCTCGAAACCCAATACAGACGGGCATTTTACCCGGCTTTATCAACAAAATGGCCATTTTTTCAACATTTTGGCACTTTTTTTCACCTGAATCCTTTGTGGGCATTGATATTCCGATATATTTGTTTCGATAATTAATTACTAACTAATTAAAACTAAATTATTATGAACAAGGCTGAATTGATCGACGCAATCGCAGCGTCTGCAGGATTGTCTAAAGCTGATGCAAAACGTGCATTGGATGGTTTCGTAAGCGCTACTACAGGTGCTTTGGCTAAAGGAGATTCTATCTCTTTAGTAGGTTTCGGTTCTTTTGGAATTTCTAAAAGAAACGCACGCAATGGTCGCAACCCAAAAACTGGTGATGTAATCAAAATTGCTGCAAAAAACACAGTTCGTTTCAAGGCAGGTGCAGACCTTTCTAAAAGCGTAAACTAATTCAGAACTTTCTGAAATAAAAAAGGGCTGTCTCTGCGAGACAGCCCTTTTTTTGTGCCCAATAAATAGGCATTTCTTCTATTAGGTGGCACTTTGTTTCGGAATGAGTTTCCAAAATAAACGCGGCAAAAATCTTTTCATGTGTACCGCCAACAACTCCTTACCACCAATCAGCACTTCTTTCTTTTGATGAGCCAAGGCATCTAGCATTAGCGTAACGCATTTATCGACGGGCATTCCCGTTGCCTGATTGTGATCCATGATGCCATGTGACTCTCCAGAGGCGGTAAGCGCACTCGTAGATATAGGCGTATTGATTTTACCCGGGAAAGCTAACGTGACACGAACCCCATTTGCTGCTTCTTCCATCGAGACGCTTTCGTAATACCCTACAAGCGCTGCTTTAGAAGCACTGTAAATGGAGCGCAAATGGAAGCCAAATTTACCTGCTATGCTACTCACAATAAGGAACTGACCAGAACTTTGACTTCTAAAAATGGGCAGCACAGCTTTTGCCAAAGCAATATTTCCAAAGAAGTTTACCTCCATTAGTTGGCGATTGACTTCCATAGATGTATCATTTGCACTTGCGCGCTGCGAAACACCGCCGTTATTAATAAGGATGTCTATTCTGCCATATTTGGATAGGATCTGCTCAGTGTAATTATTGACATCTCCTAGGTTTGCTAAATCAAGGGGCAAAACAAGATGTGCATCTGCATTAGCTAACGATGCTTTGAGTGCACTTAATTTTTGTTGGTTTCGAGCCGATAAAATCAAAAGCGCACCAGCATGTGCTAATTGCTGAACTAAGTTTTCGCCTATTCCAGACGAAGCACCGGTAATCCAGATGACTTTATTGCGGTAGTATGCAGACTGATTCATGCACCAAAGATAAATGATTCGTTGGGCGCATGAATGCGATTTCTTACTTTTGAAGAAAAATTGACCATGGAACCTGTGAACCTATTATCGGAATTTCAAGAAGCACAACAAGTACTTGCCAACTTCAGCACACCCGAAAATATGCAAAAAATTGCGCAAGGTATTTCCATGATGCACAACGCGCTTGCCAACGGACACAAAATTATGAGTTGCGGTAACGGCGGTTCTATGTGTGACGCCATGCATTTTGCAGAAGAACTTTCAGGACGATACAGAAACAACCGTCCGGCTTTAGCTGCAGTTTCTATTTCAGACCCCTCTCACCTTTCTTGTGTAGCCAACGATTACGGCTATGAATACGTTTTCTCTAGATACGTAGAAGGCCTAGGACAACCTGGCGATGTTTTGGTTGGTATTTCTACCTCAGGCTCTTCAAAAAATGTAATTTTAGCAGTAGAGGCCGCAAAAGCAAAAGGCATTCAAACGATTGTCCTGACAGGAAAAGACGGTGGTCCACTTGCTCAACTTGCCGATTTAGAAATCAGGGCGCCGCACAGTAATTACGCAGACCGCGCCCAAGAAATCCATATCAAAGTGATCCATGCCTTTATTTTAGGCATTGAAAAAAGCTTCGGTTTTTAATTTATTGTCTCGAAGGATTCAACTTGGAGTGCTTTCTACTATAAGTAAAGTAGATCAACAAGCCCACTAACAACCAAATTCCAAAATAAATCCAGTTTTGGAGCGGAATTTCGCTCATCATGTAAAGACAGCTGAGCAATCCTAAGGCCGGAATAAGCGATAATTTCTTTGGTACACTTACAATTGTTAAAAAGAGGGAGAACAACCAGAAAATCAGCGATGGAATTTTTTGCCCGAAGTCTGACCAACTTTTGAATTTTAGATAATTGAAGAGGTCATTTGATTGGTAAAAATAAATCAGTGCGCCTAAAAACAAGAAAGGGAGTACGAAACCAGCATTGAGGTAGGGTGTTTTAAATGACCCTCTAGGTACATCAGGCTTGTTTTGCAAGACCAATACACCACCACAGACCAATACAAAAGCAAATAAAGTTCCGATGGAACAAAGATCGGTGACCATAGTCAGGTTCATAAAAAGGGCTGGAATGGCCACCACAAAACCAACAACGATGGTTGCAAATGACGGTGTTTTGTATTTCGGATGAATTCTAGAAAAGCGTTGTGGCAACAAACCATCGCGACTCATGCTGAGCCAAATACGCGGCTGACCCATTTGAAAAACAAGTAAAACCGAGGCCATCGCTACAACAGCCGACATCGAAATGATAAACGTCATTTTGGGCATATTGATGCGCTCAAAAACAAAAGCTAATGGCTCGCCAACGGCAAGTTGGTCATAAGAGACAATTCCGGTAAGCACGAGCGCAATAATGATGTACAACACAGTACAAATAATGATGGCCCACATCATGCCACGCGGGAGGTCGCGCTGCGGATTTTCACATTCTTCAGCGGTAGTTGATATCGCATCAAAACCGATATAGGCAAAAAACACAGCAGAAACCCCTTTTAAGACCCCGCTGATGCCTTCAGGTGCAAAAGGCGACCAATTCTTCATGTCGATGTAAAAAACACCCACTGCAATGACGAGTAATATAACCGCCAATTTGATGATCACCATGGCATTCGAAGCATTGCGACTTTCTTTAATGCCGCGGTAAACTAACCAAGTAATGAGCACAATAATGAATAGCGCTGGGATATCGAGTACTAGGTGGAAAGAACCAATCCGCGGTGCGCTCATCCAAGCTTGGTAAGCGTCTTGCAAGTTAGGTGTTAATGTAGCTAGTTCTGACCCTTTTGAGATCAATTGCTGCGCTTCTTGGAATCCTTTTGAGGCGCTGAGGTAGTCCATTTGCATCCAGGAGGGAATATGAATTCCGTTTAATCCAATTGCCTGAATACGAATTTGTTCAAGCATGGTAGTTAAATAATCACTCCAAGAAATTGCCACTGTAATATTGCCAATGGCATACTCCATAATGAGCGCCCAGCCAATGATCCAAGCGATCAACTCACCGAATGCAACATATGAATAGGTGTAAGCAGAACCGGCAACTGGTACCATGGAAGCAAACTCTGCATAGGCAAAAGCTGCAAAACCACTGGCGAGCGCCGTAAACAAAAAGAGAAAGATGACAGCCGGACCACCTTGGGCAGAGGCCTGACCAATGGTTGAAAAAATACCAGCTCCAATAATGGCAGCGATCCCAAACGCGATTAAGTCGCGCATTTTGAGGTGCTTATTGAGTGTGTGGCCTTCTGGGCCGGCTTGATTAGCCTGCACTTGAGCCATGATAGCTTCTACAGTTTTCTTTCTGAACAAAGAGTTTTGGGACATTCGCTTGTTTTTAAAGCACTAAAAGTAAAGAAATTTTACTTTTGCATATGGAAAAATTTATCACGGTTAAAGGCGCGCGCGAACACAACCTCAAAGGACTCGATGTGCGCATTCCACACGGCAAGCTCACCGTGATTACCGGCGTCTCAGGCTCCGGCAAATCGAGCCTTGCTTTTGATACTATTTTTGCCGAGGGGCAGCGGCGTTTCATCGAAAGTATGTCTGCGTATGCGCGCCAATTTTTAGGCCGCCTAGACAAACCTGCCATCGACGACATCAAAGGTCTCTCGCCAGCAATTGCCATTCAGCAAAAAGTAAGCACTGGTAACCCTAGATCTACCATAGGTACAAGCACGGAAATCTACGATTACCTCAAACTATGTTATGCCCGCATCGGCACAACTTTTTCACCTGTTTCCGGAAACGCGGTGCGACAGCACCAAACCAAAGATGTCCTTGACTTCTTGGATCAGCACTGGCAAGAAGCGCCATTTGCAATCTTATATAAGCTGGATTTTAACTCAATTAATGAATTAAATAAGAAAGTTCAACTTCTTAACAAAGAAGGTTTTACAAGATTGTTTATAAATGAAAATTTTCACCTAATCGACGAACTCCCTCCTTTCGAAATTGCACCAGATCGAGTATGGGTCGTGATCGACAGGCTCAAAAATGAAAGCCGAGAGTTGCCCCAACAAAGCAGGCTTTCAGAAGGCATCGAGCGTGCTTTTGCAGAAGGTAAAGGAGAATGCTGCCTCTACAACGCCAACACCCAAGAATTTGCCGAATTCAACGCGCGCTTTGAAGCCGATGGATTGCGCTTTGAAACCCCAAGCCCTGCATTCTTTGCCTTTAATAACCCATACGGCGCTTGTAAAACATGTGAAGGCTACGGCATGACACTCGGCATCGACGAAGAATTGGTATTCCCAGATCGCAGCAAAAGCGTTTACGAAGGTGCAATTGCCCCTTGGAAAGGTGAAAACATGCAAGAATTCCAACAATCCTTACTGTATCAAGCGGGTAAATTTGACTTTCCTATTCACCGCCCAATTCAAGAACTAAGCCCTGCGCAATACGCGCTTTTATGGACCGGCAATAGTTATTTCATTGGTTTAAATGAATTTTTTAAACAAATTGAAAGTCAAACATATAAGATACAATATAGAGTGCTTTTATCTCGTTACCGCGGCAAAACCATTTGCCCTGATTGCAAGGGCACGCGTTTGCGCAAAGACGCCGGCTATGTTCAAATTGCAGGCAAGAGCATTCAAGATGTTGTTCTGATGAGCATAGACGACGCACTACACTTCTTTCAAGGGCTCCAACTCAGTGAGTACGAAAAGAAAATCTGTAAGCACATTCTTCCAGAAATTGAACAGCGCCTCGCCTACTTACAAAAAGTTGGACTAGGCTACCTCACCCTCAATCGCAACTCCAATACACTTTCAGGTGGTGAGGCCCAGCGCATCCAACTCGCCACATCTATAGGGTCGAGTTTAGTGGGCTCGCTTTATATCCTAGACGAGCCATCGATTGGCTTACACCCAAGAGACACCAAGAAGCTAATAGAAGTGCTCACCGCACTAAAAAATCAAGGCAATACCGTACTCGTCGTCGAACACGAAGAAGAAATCATGCGCGCAGCCGATGAAATCATCGATATTGGCCCTTTAGCGGGCAGCCAAGGCGGCAACCTCGTGTTCCAAGGTAATTTTGCAGCGTTGCAACAAAGCGATTCACTCACTGCAAGCTACCTCACCGGAAGAAAGCAAATTGCACTCCCACAAAGAACCCGAACAGCTCTTGGGCAACTTCAGATTCACAACGCCCGTCAAAACAACCTTAAGAATCTGGATGTGCAAATACCTCTTGGTCAGCTCGTTTGCGTTACCGGGGTTTCTGGATCGGGCAAATCTACACTTATCAAGCGCTTGTTGTATCCGTTGGTGCGCAAAGAACTTGGCCTGAGCAGCGACCTTATTGGCAAATGCAATGGCCTGAGCGGCGACATCAAAAAAATTGGCCACGTCGAGTTCATCGATCAAAACCCCATTGGCAAGTCGTCGCGCAGCAACCCAATTACCTATGTCAAGGCCTTTGACGACATCAGGGAAATCTACGCACGTCAACCTTTAGCCAAATTGCGCGGCTACAAACCCGGTTATTTCTCTTTCAATGTAGCTGGCGGGCGCTGCGAAATCTGCGAAGGAGAGGGCAATATTACGGTATCTATGCAGTTTATGGCCGATGTTCAGCTGCCATGCAAACACTGCAAGGCCAAACGCTATAAATCAGAAACACTAGAAATTTACTACCGCAACAAATCCATAGCCGACCTACTCGAACTTACTTTACAAGAAGCGCTAGACTTCTTTAGCGACGACGCTGACAAACTTGCACAACGCGTCGCTGAAAAAATTCAGCCGCTCGTCGATGTTGGCCTGGGCTACCTGACCGTTGGGCAATCTTCAAGCACCATGTCCGGAGGTGAAGCCCAGCGCATTAAACTCGCCTCATTTTTAGGTAAAGGAAATCAAACAACGCCTACGCTCTTTATTTTCGATGAACCCACTACAGGCTTACATTTTTACGACATAGAGAAACTACTTATCGCCTTCAATGCCCTACTCGATAAAGGCCATTCTTTGGTGGTCATCGAACACAACATGGAAGTCATCAAATGTGCCGATCACATCATTGACCTCGGGCCAGATGGCGGCGAAAACGGCGGTAACTTATTGTTTGCGGGTCACCCAAAAGACTTTATTCAACTGAAAGACAACACCACAGCACAGTATTTAAGTGAAAAGCTTGTTGAAAACTAAGGCACTCCAAAACTGTTTTGAATTCATATTCCCTTAACTTTGCAGAAAAATAGCAGCATGTCAGCAGATATCTTCGAAAAAATCAAGGCAAACCGCGGACCACTCGGAATGCATGCCAAAGAATCTCACGGGTACTTCACCTTCCCCAAACTAGAAGGCGAAATTGGTCCTCACATGAATTTCAGAGGCACAGAAAAACTCAATTGGTCACTCAACAACTACCTTGGCTTAGCTAACCATCCAGAGGTACGCAAGGCAGATGCCGATGCAGCAGCCATCTATGGTTTTGGTTCTCCAATGGGAGCCCGCATGATGTCCGGAAACTCCAACTACCACGAACAACTTGAAAACGAACTTTCTGCATTTGTCGGAAAAGAAGACACCATCTTAGCCAACTTTGGTTACCAAGCAGTCGTTTCGGCCATCGATTGTTTAGTAGACCGCCACGATGTCATCGTTTACGACGCCGAGTCTCACGCTTGTATTCTCGACGGTGTTCGCCTGCACATGGGCAAGCGTTTTGTTTTCAAACACAACGACGTAGAAGATTGCGAAAAGCAATTGCAACGCGCCACTAAACTCGCAGCCGAAACCGGCGGAGCTATCTTAGTCATTACTGAAGGTGTATTCGGAATGCGCGGAGACCAAGGTAAACTCAAAGAAATTGTGGCACTCAAAGAAAAATACAACTTCCGTTTATTCGTAGACGACGCCCACGGAATCGGCGTTCTTGGAGCCACAGGCGCCGGAACTGGCGAAGAGCAAGGTTGCCAAGACGGTATCGATATCTACTTTGGTACTTTTGCGAAATCATTCGCATTGATTGGCGGCTTTATTTCTTCAGACGAACAAGTTGTAGAATACCTTCGTTACAACATGCGTTCACAAATCTTCGCTAAAGCGATGCCAGCAGCATTGGTACTTGGCTTACTCAAGCGTCTCGAACTCATGCGCAAGCACCCTGAACTCAAAGACAAACTCTGGGAAAACACCAATGCTTTGCAAAACGGACTCAAAGAGGCAGGTTTTGAGATTGGCCCAACCAATAGTTGTGTAACTCCTGTTTACCTCAGCGGTTCCATTCCAGAGGCAACGAACCTCATCTTTGACCTTCGCGAAAATTACAACGTATTCTGCTCAATGGTTGTTTACCCAGTAGTACCGAAAGGCATGATCATCTTGCGCCTTATCCCTACTGCAGCGCACACCCTAGAAGATGTTCGCTACACTATTGATTGCTTCTCGCAAATCGTCGGTAAACTAAAAGCCGGTGAATATATGTCAGACAAAATTGCCGCCATCTAAAGAAAGCGGCAAGTTCAATAAATGCTTCAAAAAAATACGGGTTATTCGACCCGTATTTTTTTTGCGATAAGTTTTTCGATAGCCTTGAAATATTTGTGATCTTCTGGCTCACAGAAGATCACCGATCTGCCTTCTCGGCCAGCACGGCCTGTTCGGCCGATTCGATGCACATAAGTTTCGGCAACTGTTGGCACATCAGTATTGACGACCAAATCCAGGCCTGAAATATCAATACCTCTGGCAGCAATGTCTGTAGCTACCAAAATACGTATTTTACCTTCCTTGAAATGACTGAGCGCCATCTGGCGTGCATTTTGGGACTTATTTCCGTGAATAGCCATGGCGGGTAATTTATTTTTACCAAGCATGCGAACGAGTTTGTCGGCGCCGTGTTTGGTGCGCGAAAAAACCAATACACTTT
This sequence comes from Bacteroidota bacterium, assembly GCA_041191505.1. GTDB lineage: Bacteria > Bacteroidota > Bacteroidia > Flavobacteriales_D > Crocinitomicaceae > UBA952. The sequence goes on from JBEEOT010000002.1 coordinate 106,303, forward strand.
CTGCAGGATCTTTTTGCAAAAGCTCAACCAAGCAAGATTCTTTGTGTTTGCGATCCGCAACATGGATCATGCATTGATCGATGCGCTCTGCTGTAGAAGAAACCGGCGTAACCGTTACTTCTATTGGCTGCTGCAATAAACTTTGAGCCAAGCTTTTAACTTCATTAGGCATGGTTGCCGAAAACAAAAGCGTCTGACGCTCTCGTGGCAACAACTTGACAATTCGCTTGACATCGTGAATGAAACCCATATCGAGCATGCGGTCGGCCTCGTCTAAGACAAAAATGGACAGCTGCTTGAGGTTAACAAAACCTTGCTGATGAAGGTCGAGCAAACGACCTGGTGTAGCAATCAGAATTGCAGGCTTTTGCTTCAAAGTCTGAATTTGAGCGTGTGCTTTGACGCCGCCAAAAATCACCAAAGATCTGAGGCCCAAATGTTTTCCGTAGGCCTTGAAATTATCGGCAATCTGGATAGCGAGTTCTCGGGTCGGTGTTACAATGAGTGCCTTAATACCGCCATCTAGCGGTTTTTTAGCATGAAGTAACTCGAGTATTGGAATGGCAAAAGCGGCTGTCTTACCTGTTCCGGTTTGTGCTAAACCAATGAGGTCGCGTTGTTCGAGAATGGGTGGAATGGCTTTTTCTTGGATTGGGGTTGCATTTGTATAGCCTTTTTCAGCGATGGCTTGAAGGAGCTTTGGCTCCAGGGGTAATTCATTAAATAACATGTAATCTTAAAGTTCGAACGCGGCAAACAACATTTTTTACCCGTCGAAGTGCAGCAAAGGTACGCAAATTAATCGGTGGAACCTTAGATCGCAGCAAGCATGCGTTTGAGGCGGCTTTCGTTGACCTTTAAAATGGTTTCAGAAAAAGCGGAATCTTCGTCGAGCAGCTCTTTTTGAGTGGCCGAAAAATGAACAGCAGAAAGCCCTTCAATTTGGGCAAGTTTACCGATGTTGCCTGCATTGACTCCGCCACCAGCCATAATTTGAATCCGGCCAGCAGCATACGTACACATTTGAGAAAGAATTGGAATGCCGAGTTCTACGTTCGAGGCAAAACCCGAGGTAAGTACGCGCTTATAGCCGAGTTCGATCAGGGCATCTAAGGAGCGTTTCCAGTCGACACTTTCGTCAAAAGCGCGATGGAAAGTCCAGTCTAAGTGAGGTGCGAGTTCAAATAAATCCTGGAGCTGCGCTTTATCTAACTCAAAATTAGCTTTTAGTACGCCAACAACAACGCCCTTAGCACCTATTTGAGCGCAGTACTGTATTTCTTTTTTGATGACTTCCATTTCTTCAAGACTGTAATGGAAACCACCTGCTCTTGGCCGAATCAAGACATGTGTTTCAATACCCAGCTCAAGCGCCTGTAAAATCAGGCCACTTGAAGGGGTGAGCCCGCCCTGTTCCAAATTTTGACAAAGTTCAATCCGATTGAAACCATAAGTTTTGGCCAAAGGAAGCGCTTCTACGGAAGCGGCACATAATTCGAGTTGTATAGGATTCATCAAGGGCAAAATTGCACATTTTAGGACAAAAATCAGGCCTGAATTACGTATATTTGTGTGCAATCAACAGAAAATGGCCAAAGAAAAAGCGACCCAAGCAAACGAGCAATTAGACTTTAATAGTTTCAAGCAGCAAGTAATCCAAGACTATCAACTTGTTTGTGAATCAAGAGAAGCCTCGCTATTAGGGCGAAAAGAAGTACTCACCGGCAAAGCCAAATTTGGCATTTTCGGCGACGGCAAAGAACTCGCTCAAATTGCACTCGCCAAGCAGTTTCGCAACGGAGATTTCAGATCGGGTTACTACCGCGATCAAACCCTCATGATGGCTATTTCTGCCCTAACCCTAGAACAATACTTTGCTGGCCTTTATGCACACACCGATGCAACCATAGAGCCGCAATCTGCCGGTCGCCAGATGGGTGGCCATTACGCTACGCGCAACCTCGATCAAAACGGCCAATGGAAAGACCTCATGTCACAGAAAAACAGCTCCTCTGACATCTCTCCTACCGCTGGCCAAATGCCGCGCTTGTTGGGTTTGGCCCAAGCATCAAAAGTTTACCGCGAACACCCCACTTTAAAAGAGCTGGAAGCCTTTCAAAAATTCACAAATGGCGGCAACGAAGTCGCATTCGGAACCATCGGTGATGCCTCAACTTCGGAAGGTCCATTTTGGGAAACCATGAATGCTGCAGGTGTCTTGCAAGTTCCGCTCGTGATGTCTGTCTGGGACGACGGCTACGGAATTTCCGTGCCAAGAGAGCTCCAAACCACCAAAGGAAGTATTTCAGACGCACTCGCAGGTTTTCAGCGCAATGCAGCACAAAAAGGCTTTGAAATTCTTGTCACCAAAGGTTGGGACTACGCTCACCTCTGCGAAACCTATGAAAAAGCCGTTCAAATTGCCCGCGAAGAACACGTTCCAGTGCTCGTTCATGTCAAAGAAGTGAATCAGCCGCAAGGGCACTCCACTTCGGGCTCACATGAACGCTACAAATCTGAAGAACGCCTCCAATGGGAAGCAGATTTCGATTGCATTGCTAAATTCAGAGAATGGATCCTTTCTTTTGCCCAAAAGGGCCTCGTTTTAGCGACAGAAGAAGAACTTGATCAAATATCAACAAATGCCAAAGAACGCGTTAGAAACGCTAAAAACACAGCTTGGCAGCTCTTTACCGAAGATATCCTACAAGATAAAAACGAACTCTTACAAATACTCGCCAGCTTTGATGCCGCTCACCCATTGCACGCAAATGCAAGTGCGCTTCACCAACAATTGAGCCGAGAAAAAGACAGCATCCGCAGAGACCTCCTCTCTAATGCAAAATCAATTTTAAGACACTCTTTGCACGATCAAAGCCCCGAACGCGCTACTTTAGCCGCTTGGATACAGCGCCTTCAGCACAAGGCTCAAGACCGCTATAGCTCTTATCTATACTCGAATTCAGCACAACAAATTTCACAAATTCAAAAGGTGCCTGTTGCCTACGCTTCTGAACAGCAACTAGAAGACGGTCGCATTATTTTGCGCGAGAATTACCGCAAAATTCTAGAAACCAGACCAGAAGTACTGGTTTTTGGTGAAGACGCGGGTAAAATTGGCGGTGTCAATCAGAGTTTAGAAGGCCTGCAAGATCAATTTGGTAGTTTGCGCGTCTCCGATACCGGAATTCGCGAATGCACCATTATTGGCCAAGGCATTGGCATGGCCATGCGCGGCTTGCGCCCTATTGCAGAGATCCAATACTTAGATTACTTGCTTTACGGCATTCAAATCATGTCCGATGATTTGGCAACGGTACAATACCGCACCAAAGGCGGTCAGAAGGCTCCGCTCATTGTTTCTACGCGCGGGCATCGCCTAGAAGGTATTTGGCACAGCGGATCGCCTATGGGCATGATCATCAATTCGCTACGTGGTGTCCATGTTTGTGTTCCGCGCAACATGACCAAAGCCGCTGCTTTTTACAACACCCTACTTCAGGCCGACGAACCTGCATTAGTTATTGAACCACTCAACGGCTACCGCAGTAAAGAACGCATGCCCCTCAATTTTGGCGAATTTACCGAGCCGCTCGGAATGCCAGAAATTGTTCGCGAGGGCACCGACCTCACATTGGTCTCCTACGGATCTACATTTAACATTTGTGAACAAGCCGTTGCCCAATTAGCCGAACTTGGCGTTAGCGTTGAACTCATCGATGCACAAACCTTGCTTCCTTTTGATATCGAGCATTCAATTGTACATTCTTTAGCTAAAACCAATGCACTTCTCATCGTCGATGAAGACGTGAGTAGCGGCGCCAGCGCCTTTATGCTCGATCAAATTTTAGTCAAGCAAAACGGCTACCAGCACCTCGACCTCGCACCACAAACCATGGCTGCCAAAGACCACCGCCCAGCCTATGGCTCCGACGGCGACTACTTCAGCAAACCCAACCTCGACGACATCATCGAAAAGGTCTTGGACATGATGCACGATTTAGATCCGGAAGCATATCCGCGAGTTTATTAAAATCGTGCCTAGCTCCAATTAACCAATATTGAAACAAAAAAAGGGGAAGCCGAAGCTTCCCCTTTTTTTTTATAGATAATGTATTGGTATTAAGCTGCTTTAGAATCAGATTTTGCTAAAGCGTAAATCACCAAACCAAAACCGATTTTATTCACGGCATCACCGATGTTGTACACGACATCCATCCATGGATTTGGTGCTGAGCTACCAAATGCTCCGAAGAGTCCGCCTGGCGTACCAATGATGTAACCTAACGGATAGATTGCCCATCCGACAAGTACAAACCATGCTAAGATACGTGTTGCTTTTGCAACTCCAGGACCTGCTGATTCAGCAAGTTTAGCGACTTCGCCAACCCAAACAAGGTAAACGATGTAGAAATAAGCTGCACCAGAAAGCACACCCCACATGACACTATTATTGCGATCAACGGCTTCACCGAAGTATCCCGTAACGAGCATCACGACAGAAGCAAAAATCAATTTCCAAAGCAAACTGGTTTTAGCACCTGCTTTTTTCGTGATCAAATAGAATTCTACACACATGAGCGGTACGGTGAGCATCCAGTCTACATAACGGAAAAACGTAGGTGATGTAGATGTTGCTGTGAAGTAATCACGCATGTAATAATAGTGGACCGCGGCGATGAAGGTGATGAGACCGGAAACTAAAATAGAGGTTCTCCATTTTTCTTCCATGTTGCGCATTTCCATAAAAAAGAAAGCAGCTGCAGCCATCATGGCCATCGTTCCAATGAAAAAGGTAAATGCTGTGTAAGTATACACATCTCCTTTTTCAAATAATTCTTGCACTTTGAGTGCACTAGATAAAGAAAATAACATAATAGATAGGTTTAGTTTTTCCTACTCTTTTTGTGGCTTTTCGGATACCGCCAATAATTAATTGAATAACAATGATATACAATTATTGTTTAATAATTGCATAAATTTATTCAACAAAATGGCGATTTACTATCTATTTGTTTGTCAATAACTTATATAAACACTAGGTTTTTAGTAGAAATAAAAGGTAAATGGCAAACGCATTTGTATGCCTTTCATTTTTTTGATTTGATCATATTTCTGATAATATGCCAAAAATTCGGATGGAATTTGATTCTTTACACGGCTGTTGTCATTTTCCAACTCCTCATCTACCAAGGCAATGAAGTCATTGAAGGCGTTGTCTTCTTTTTGTGGGTAATAGACCACTTCTTTGACACCCACCTTTTCGCTTAATGCGCTTATGCTACTCTTGAGACCTCCCAATGCATCGACTAATTTACGGCGCTTGGCATCAGAACCGGTCCAAACCCTTCCTCTTGCCACCTTTTGAACGCCTCCTTTACTCAGTTTACGCCCTTTGGAAACACGCTCTAAGAACTGTGAATAAACGTCATCAACTTCTAATTGCATCAATGCCAATTCTTCAGGACTCATGCGATGCGTCAGGGAGAGGTTCCCAAATCGATGTGTGCGCACTTCATCGGTCGTGACGCCTAGTTTGTTTTGAAGAAAATCGCCGGCGAATGGAACGACGCCAAAAACGCCAATAGACCCCGTTATGGTCATTGGATTGGCAAAAATCTTGATTGCTGGTGTGGCAATATAATAGCCACCAGATGCAGCGTAGTTGCCCATTGAAACATAAAGCGGTTTTTTATCGGCCGTAAGTGACACTTCTTTCCAGATCTCTTCACTGGCCAAAGCCGAACCACCCGGACTGTTGATGCGCAACACCACGCCCTTTACATCGTCGTCGTCTCTAACCTGACGCAGCATTTTTGTAATACGCTCAGTGCTTACGCCCTCCCCTTCGGTGGCTACATCTCCCTCTGCGAGAATGACAGCAATGTGTTTCTCTTGACGCGCAAGTAATTGATTGTCGTGAAAGGTATCTCGCGCATACTTTGCAAATGCCTGAAGCCTTAAAGGCGTGTTTTCGTCGATGCCAACCTTTTTCTTGAGTAGCGTGAGTACTTCGTGTCGATACATTGTTTGATCGATCAGACGCGCTTTTTTAGCGTGGTCCAATTTGCGCACGGCAAAAGCGCTGACTAAAGAATCTATTTGAAGCGTATCGAGTTTTCTGCTTTGCGAAATATCGTTGCGCACTTGTGTCCATAAACCACCGAGCAGCACTTGCATTTGCAGACGGCTAGAGTCTGACATTTCTGTACGGAAAAAAGGTTCAACTGCGCTTTTAAAGTCATTTTCTCGGCCGCGCACGACCATGACGCCAATTTGCAACTCGTCCAGAAGTTTTTTAAAGAAGAAACTTTCGGCGTGTAAGCCGCTCCAAAGCAAACTTGAGCCCTGCATTCCATATACTTCTTTGCAAACGCTACTGACATAATAGTCTAGCTGACCAACTTGTTCTCCGGAAAGATAGGCCACAACGAATTTTCCTGATTTTTGAAATGCCTTAATGGCCTCGCGCAATTCTTCGGCAGTGGCCATCCCCATGCTAGGATTTTTCATTTCGAGAAAAATGCCTTTGATTTTAGCATCTTGTGCCGCCTCTTCCAGACCCACTAAAATCTCGGGTAAGCCCATGGTGCGGTCCAGCTTAAAAGACGCCGCATCAAAAGATTCATCAGACACGTCTTGAATGGTGCCTGATAGCTTTAGGTGCAAAACTGTATTATTCTGGAGCGCTAATGGTTCGGGGCCGAAATCGCCAAAAGAACCGATGATGCCACCCAAAATGAGAAAGAAAAATACCATGCCAACCAGCCCGGCAATAAAGACTGCCAGAAAGCTTGGCCAAAACAATTTACCAAAAGAGAGGCGATTTTCAGACATCTTAAGAATTTAAAAGTGCGTGTAAGCCAAGGCGATTCACCGGATTAATTCGCAAACTAAAGCGGATATTTTGAGCGTAATTGGTGAAGAGATTCCCCGTATAATTCGTGTTACCATATACCAATGGGAAATAAATACCGAGAACTTTTCCAAGTTTAAGTGCCACACCAGCATTGTAATAGGTGTCTACGGTTTGAAAAACACCATGTGCAGCTCCGAAATCAGCAAAAACTCCGAAACAATTTGGCTTGAGCGGCAATTGGGCGTAAACCGAAGCAGTAGTGAGCCAATACATATTGCTACCAGCAGCATTGCTTGTATGGAAAAGCCCATGGCGATCCATGCGCTGTTGCGACCAAAAACCACTGACATCAGAACGTCCTAAATTGTAGTCTTCCAAGAATAAATCTTGCTGGCCGTTCAAGCCGTTCATCGACCAAAACAAGCGGTCAGTACTGACGCCAGACAGGGGTTGATTAAGTGTGTAACCACCAAAAATATTGAATGAAAAACTGCGGTCCATTTTTCCTAATGAATAGTTGAAGTTTTGGTTGAGGTTGGTCCAGATTCGATCAACAAAATTGTAACCAGTTTCGAAATGCTCATAGCGATTGACCCACTGCACTTGATAAGCTGGCTTACGGTAATTGATGGTATGTTGAACAAACATACCGCGATCTTTAGTGAAGATATTTTCTACGTTATTCTTGTAAATTCCCTGAATCAATAGATCATGATGAAAAGCATGGCGGGCTTTGCGCGCTCCGAAATTAATAGATAAATATGGCGAGAACGCTACAAAATAGTTGTTATCTACATTGCGCTCTGTACCAAATGATTTGACAGACAAGCCAAGGCGCATGAGTTCAATGGCTTTTGTTGGCAAGATCTGATAAGAGAACTCAGCGATCCCGGCAGGACGCAAGCGAGATGTACTGAGCATCGGGCTCACTAAATAGGTGAACTTTTTAGGTGCTAGACCGATATTGTGTAGTGTTACACCAGCCATGAGGCCATCGTAGGCATTGCCTCCGAGCATAGGCGTCCAGAAAATTGTGCTTTTGTCTTTTTCGTGATCGCCGAACAAGAATTCCATACGCAATGGTTCCACTTTATGGAACAGTTGATCTTGTACCCAAAGGTTGTTTTGACGGTTGAGCTCTGGAATATCGTTGGCGCGGTCAATCTCAACTTTGGTGATGTCGTTGTAATTGGTTTCGAGTTTAAGGCTCTTTGCACCTGGCTCGGCCCAGCGCGTCTCAAGCAAGCCTTTTTCTCCATATACATTCACTTCAATTGGGCCATTGACTTGCCCCGGATTTTTAAGTTTCACCTCTGATCCAGTTTTGAGCATTGGCTTCACGCTTGAAATCTTGTAATCGATGTGCTTGGTGGTTTGAATGAGGTCCTTGAACAACCAAGAAAGGTCTTTTCCGGTGTAACTTTCTATGGTTTTTTGTAAGTCTGCAGGTTGTGGATGCTTGAATTTCCATTGCTGGTAGTAGACTGACATGGCTTCGTCAAATTTCTCTTGACCAAGGTAATCCATTAGATAATAGAAAATTACACCTGTTTTTTGGTACATGATGGCTCCATAGTTGAAGCTAGAGAAATCGTCTGAATGTGTTTCAAGCGGTTGATCTAGTCCAAAACTGGCCAACGTGCGGTACATGATGTCGCCGGAGTCGTGGTGATCGAGGTCATTGAGGTGAAAGCGACCGCCTGCAACCATATCAGAAAAACGGGTATTATCAGGGTATTTGGTTTGCACATAACGCATTTCATTGAGGGTGTTGAGACCTTCATCCATCCAGCCGTGGACGCGCTCATTGGAGCCCAAAATTCCATAAAACCAGTTGTGACCAACTTCGTGCACAATCACCACTTCTAATTCTTCTTTGGAACTGGCATTGCCAATAACAGTGATCATTGGATATTCCATGCCACCGCCGGCGCTAATGGTACCGTCAATAGCCGTTACATGTTTATAAGGGTAGTCTCCGTTCCAAAGTGAGTAGTAATAAGTTCCGTCGTGCAAATACTCCAAGGAATTAGCCCACAGCTTGGCATTTTGAGGTGTAAACATGGCCCAAGTGGTGACGGTTTCTTTGGAATGCGGAAGCACAACTTCACCTTTGAGGACGAGGAAACGTTTATCGGCAAACCAAGCAAAATCGTGAACGCGATCTTGTTTGTATTGAATGGTTTTCCAGGTAGTAGCAGACTCTGGGAAGTTTTTGGAACGGTCTGTTTCTGAGTTGAGTAATTTCTCAAGTTTCTTCTTGCTTTCATCTACCTTTTGATTCAAAAACGCAATTTCTGTTTGCGTTTGCAATTCACCGGTTGCACCTACAACATAGTTAGATGGAACTGTAATTTTAACATCAAAACTTCCGAACTCTGAGTAGAACTCACCTTGATTCAGGTATGGCATCGCATTCCAGCCGTTTTGGTCATAGACTGCTGGTTTAGGGTACCATTGTGTAACCTGATACGATTGACCAATATGGCCAAGTCGAGAAATGCTTCCGGATGGAATTTTGACTTTAAATGGAGTGGTTAGAAAGAGGCTTTCACCTGGCGCCAATCCTTTAGCTAGATGAATTACTACGATATCCTGATCAGTAGGGCTGTATTCCCATTGAACAGCAGCTCCATTGACCTTGAAATCTAAGGAGTCAATGTAACCGAGGTCATTGGCATCTGCTTTGCCAATTTTATCGCCTTCATTGCGCTTGAGTTGCTGCGCCAAAGCCGTATTTTTATTTCTATAGGCATTTGGCCAAACGTGCATGTAAATTTCTGTCAGCGTTTGAGGAGAATTATTTTGATAGGTCAATGCCTCAAAACCTGACAATTCATGACTTTTGTCGTTTAATTTAACATCGAGTTGGTAATGAACAGTCTGTTGAAAATATTGGCTAAAGGCACCAAATGGAAGGAGTAAAAAAAGAAGTTTTTTCATGACGGAATATTTGAAATAAAAGTACAAAGTTTTGCGCACAAAAAAGCCACCAAAAATGGTGGCTTTGAATTTATAGACGATCGTGACTTGAATTAGTTAACAAGTACTTATAGCTTAACGATGCGTTGGGTGCTTGAATTGATTTGAATAAGGTAAGTACCTTGTTGCAAAGCGCTCAAATCAAGGGTATGTGCAAGTCCGCTTACATTCACTACTTGTAGTACTTTGCCATTCAAATCAGTAAGGCGAATTTGACAAACCACTTCTTGATTGAAACGCACTTCTAACAAGCCATTGGTCGGATTCGGAGCAATTGATGCTTGAACTTCGAGTGTCGCAAGACCAGCTACGCCATCTACGCCGTCACAGTTTTCGTCGATGTTATTTCCTTCGGTGTCGGTTGCACCAGGATTTACGGTGTTGTCGCTGTCGTCGCAATCTCCGGTAAGGGTTGCATAACCGGCTAATGGCGTACAAGAAACGGTAGAGTTGCCTATTCCGTATCCGTCGCTGTCGCCATCAAAATAGTAATTCAAGAAAGTCAGGCCTTCATCGAATTGGCCATTGCAGTTGTTATCTAGGCCGTCGCAAACCTCAGTTGCGCCTGGATAAACGGTATTGTCGGTGTCGTCACAATCGCCACCAATGGCAATCATGTTTACTGGAGCTTGGCAGAAAGGGGTTGCGCTTGCGTCGTCGCCAAAGCCATCTTGGTCGGCATCGGTGTAATAGATAACCGGCGCAACAATAGCGGCATTGGTGTCATCGCAATCTCCATTGACCAGAACATAACCAACGGGTTGCAAGCAAGCTACCTGAGTTGCGTTTGAATTTCCAACTTGGTCATTATCTAGATCTTGATACCACACGGTTGTCGGATTAACCAATGCATCCGTATCATCACAATCTGTATTGTTGGCTACAAACCCTGCAGGTGCGTTACAAAGAAGGGTGTCTTGAGCAGGGTCACCAAAACCATCTCCGTCGACATCAGCGTAATAAAGCGTTGGTGTAATTGTAATGGCATTACCCCAAAGTGATACGTTGTCCATGCGGAAAGTTGAGGTTGCGTTTGCCTGATTGGTGATGTAAAACCTAAACGTAACGTTACTTACATTCGCAAAAATTACGGGTAAATCAATTGTATCTGCCAAGACATTGTTGCCATTCCAAGCAGTAGCAACCGTATCAAAATCAGCAGCAAAGTTATCTATACTCGAACGGATGTGAATTGTTGGCGTTCCTCCAGTTGAGCTCACTCGGTGATTAAATGCAAGTTTTGATAAATTTAAATTACTGCAATTGGCACCAGCAACACTGAATTCATTGTATTGGTTAAGATCTATGTTACTTGTTGTGTTCCAGGCGGTATTATTAAAGACGTTTGCAGTTGGAGAGCATGTCGCGCCTTGATTTGTGAATGCTCCAAACGTTGCCGAGGTTGGCTGTATTGTTACACCATTTGCCAAGACCGGGCAATTGGCGACATCTGTAAATTCGTATATACCTAGCTGAAGTGGCGCATCGAACCCATTGCAATCTTCGTCAATACCATTACCCGGCACATCAACTGCACCTGGATATATAGCGTTGTTCGCGTCATTACAATCGGTGTTATTGGTCACGTAACCTGCGACGGCAGCACAACCTGTCTGAGAAACACTCGGGTTACCGAAACCATCGTTGTCCGCATCTTGATAATACATAAGTGAACCAACGATATTTAGATTCAACGTGATGGTGCTATCGCAACCCGCAAGATTTTGAGTTAGTTGAGTGTACGTACCCGATGTGCTGTATGTTTGGTTATTTAAAGTATAAGGACCGCAGTTCGTTATATTAAGTGTTGATGCGTTGGCATTATTGATTGTTAAATTGAGGTTGATAATAGAGTCACAACCTGCAGCATTGGCATTCGTTAATGTTTGAATATAGGTACCTGAAGTGGTATATATTTGGTTATTCAAAGAATAAGAATTACACGCCGTTGCTGCGATTGTGTTATAAGTCACACAAGATGCCGATGAGCTCGGCGTTACGGAGGCCCATGTGGTTCCAACACGGATTTCGTCGACTTCTAAAGTGCCTATTCCGGTGGATTGACGCAAGCAAATTGCAATCGGTGGGTTAGATGGCCAACCAGAGGTGCCGCCAGTGCTAATAACGCCGGCAGCTGGCTCTGCTGCTCCTGGAATTGGATTCACCCAAAGAGATGCAGTAATAGGGTCGCCTACATTTGTTGCAGACGCCTTAACGACAACAAAATAAGTCGTGTTGGGATTAAATTCCTGCGACATAAAGGTAGGTTGAGCTGTAGTTCCACCGGTAGTGTTGAGAATACCTAATTTGTACTGATTTGGATTGGCTCCAAGTGCAATGTGCAACCTTGGAATAAAAATTTGAAATACATTGGTGGAATTATTTGCACCTAGATGTATAAAATAACTTCCGGTAGCATTCATGTTTGACAAATCTGTCACATTCATTAAGAACGAAAAATAAATTGTAGTACCGGTGACCGATATTGGCTTGTTAATGTCTTCTGCCACTGAACCTGAAATTGAAACTCTATTACCTGTAGATGCTTCTAATCCTGTGTAGCTTAAGCTATTTCCGCTCCCAGATGGAGTAGTTAGTGTTGTAATAGGACCTGTATTTCCGCTGTGAACAGCCCATCCATTGGCAGATGCCAAACCCGTGAAATTGAACGATTCAAATGCCTGGGCGAACGCGTTGATGCTCAGAATAGTTAGGATAAAAAGTAAACCTTTTTTCATACAAATATTTTTGGTTCGGTAAAGTTACGACTTTGTAAGTTAATATACGGATATCTCAAGTAAAACTGTTGTTAATCTTTAGGCAACGCGCGCACAAAAAAAAAGGCGAGGTTTCCCTCGCCTTTTGTCTATTATTGAAACAGCGCTTATTCTGCAGAAGTTTGCTCAGGTGCCGGACGCTCAGGACGCGGCAACAAAACTTTGCGAGATAATTTCCATTTTTTGGTTTTTGGATCTTTTCCGATCACCTTGAAAGTAAGCATTTCACCTTCTTTAACGACATCTTCCATTTTTGCTGTTTTTTCCCAGGCAAATTCAGAGATGTGGATCAGGCCATCTGTACCAGGAACGATTTCAACGAAGCATCCGAATTCTTTGACAGACTTCACTTTTCCTTCGTAAGTAGCACCTTCGTCAACTTGTGGCGGGAAAGCAATTTGACGGATCAAGCGGATCGCCTCAGCCATGTCGTTGCCGTTGTTAGAAAGTACCTGCACGCGTCCTTCACCATTTGGCAATTCTTCGATGGTAATGGTTGTTTTGGTTTCCTTCTGTAAACCTTGGATGATTTTTCCTCCAGGTCCGATGATGGCACCGATCATTTCGTTAGGCACATTGAATGCTTCTAGACGCGGTGTTTGCGGCTTGAGTTCTGGACGCGGCGCTGGCATGGTTTCGGTGATTTTACCGAGGATATGCAAACGACCTGCGCGAGATTGCTCTAGGGCTTGTGTCAAGACTTCGTATGGTAAACCATCTACTTTGATATCCATCTGACAAGCAGTGATGCCGTTGGCAGTACCGGTTACTTTGAAGTCCATGTCGCCGAGGTGATCTTCGTCTCCGAGGATGTCAGACAATACAGCAAACTTACCTTCGTCGGCAACCAAGCCCATGGCGATACCAGAAACTGGCGCTTTGATCGGCACACCACCGTCCATAAGAGCTAGGGTTCCGGCACAAACAGTTGCCATTGAAGACGAACCGTTAGACTCTAAAATGTCTGAAACGATGCGTACTGCGTATGGGTAGTCGTCTGGCATAACTGGCTTGAGGGCGCGTAGTGCCAAGTTTCCGTGACCAATTTCGCGACGTGAAGTACCACGTAACGGACGCGCTTCACCTGTTGAAAATGGTGGGAAGTTATAGTGTAATAAGAATTTTTCAGTTCCTTGGAAAGTAGCACCGTCGATCATTTGCTCATCCATTTTACCGCCGAGGGTAAGGGTGGTGAGTGATTGCGTTTCTCCGCGGGTAAATACCGCAGAACCGTGAACCATAGGAAGGTAGTCTACCTCAGCCCAGATCGGACGAATTTCGTCGAACTGACGACCATCTAAACGCTTGCGATCATTGAGCATCACCCAACGCACTGCTTTTTTCTTCACTTCTGAGAAATAAATAGAAATGAATTTGCCAGCATGCTCGAGTTCTTCTTCTGAAAAACCTGCTTTAACTTCTGCTTTAATTGCATCGAAAAGCTCTGTACGTTTTGCCTTGTTGGCAAGCCCCATGCGCGCTACATCTTTGCATTTCTCCATTGCGAGTTCAAATACTTTTGCACGAACGTCAGCATCGTGGGTTTCGTGGGAGTATTCGCGTTTTGGATGAGCAGTCGGGATTTCTGCTGCCAGTTCCAATTGGAAATTACATTGTTCGATGATCGCTGCATGCGCAACTTTGATCACTTCAACTAACTCTGCTTCTGAAATTTCATTCATCTCGCCTTCAACCATGTTGACGTCTTTTGCAGTTCCAGCTACCATCACGTCGAGGTCTGCGATCGCAATTTCAGCCATGGTTGGGTTGATAATGAGTTCACCATTTACGCGACAAACGCGTACTTCAGACATTGGTCCATTGAAAGGAATATCTGAAACGGCAATTGCAGCTGATGCTGCCAAACCGCAAAGTGCATCTGGGTTGTTCACGCCGTCGTAAGACATGAGTTGGATCATGAGCTGAACTTCTGCGTGGTAATCGTCTGGGAAGAGCGGACGCAAAGCGCGGTCTACCAAACGCATGACTAAAATTTCGGTTTCTGAAGGGCGCGCCTCACGACGGAAGAACCCGCCTGGAAAACGACCTGCTGCCGCGTACTTTTCGCGGTAGTCTACGGTAAGTGGAAGGAAATCAACTCCTTCTTTTGCTTCGGGTGCCGCCACAACAGTAGCGAGCAACATGGTGTCGCCCATGCGCACCACAACAGAACCA
>JBEEOT010000003.1:0-141684 GCA_041191505.1 Bacteroidota bacterium
ATAAATATTCGATATTTGTAACCTTTGAAACCTGAATAACGTTAAGATTGTTCGTGCTAAAACCAACTTTCGTGAAAATAGTCAAACCGCTTCTAGTCGTCCAGATAAGCCTCATTACGCTGATAATGAGCACAGTATCTTGGGCTCAAGACCCTACTTTTACGCAATTCTATGCCAATCCTACTTATCTCAATCCCGCACTTGCTGGATCGTCAGGATGCCCTAGAGTTTCGTTAAATTACCGCAATGAGTGGCCGCAACTCACAGGCAATTATGTTACTTACGCTGCTGCATACGACACCTACGCCAAAAATATATCTGGCGGCTTTGGTTTGCTCGCCATGCACGACGTTCAAGGTCAAGGTACTATTCAAACATCAATGATTGGCGGTATCTATTCTTACAACGCTAAAGTGACACGCAAGTTCTCCATCATGTTTGGTGCACGCGCTGCTTATTTCCAAAAATTCTTAGACTGGGATAAACTTACTTTCGGAGATATGATCGATCCACGTCGTGGCTTTATTTATCAAACAGGCGACGTTCCAAGAGGTAACGGTCGTAGAGGTTTCTTTGACGTTAGCTTTGGAGCCGTAGGTTTTACCAAAAACTTTTATTTCGGCGTTGCAGGGCATCACCTCAACCGTCCAGACGAATCCATGATTCTCGGCGAGTCTCGTTTGCCTATCCGCCTTACTGGTCACATGGGAGCAAATATAAAACTAGGGCAACGTGGTCGTTACTCAAGCACTACATTCTTGTCTCCAAACATTATCTATCAATACCAGAATGGTTTCCAAGAGTTGAACATCGGGGCTTACCTTAAATACGAAAACTTTACGATTGGTGCATGGTACCGCAACCGCGATGCCTTTATCATGACTGTTGGTATCAACACAGACAAATTTAAAGTAGGTTACAGTTACGACCTCACCGTTTCTAAACTAGGTAACGGCATTTCAGGTGGTTCGCACGAAGTTTCTATGGGAATCAACTTAAAATGTAAAAAGAAGCCTAAAAACTTCAGAAAAACGTCTTGTCCGTCTTTCTAACTGTAACCAAACTATAAATAATAACTTTACGTTATAAACGCAAAAATATGAAGCGATTGATTCAAAACATCTTCGGAATTGCACTAACAGGATTGTTAGTGCTTTCTTCGTGTTCTAAAGAGCGCTCTTCAGCTACGGGTTGGGAATTCAATAACTACAAAAATGGTGGTTTTGAAAAATTCGACGCACGCGAGCAAGAAACCGGACCTGGTCTAGTTATGATCGAAGGCGGAACCTTTACAATGGGGCGCACCGAACAAGACGTCATGTCAGACTGGAATGCACGTGCATCAAGAGTAACGGTTGCCTCTTTCTACATGGATCGTACTGAAGTTACAAACTTCCACTGGTTGGAATACATGTACTGGATGCGTCGTGTTTACTACAAAACATATCCACACGTCTACAAAAAGTGTTTACCTGACACATTAGCCTGGAGATCAGCTCTTGGTTACAGAGAAAAGTATGTCAACTACTACTTGCGTCACCCATCTTACCGCGACTATCCAGTTGTTGGTGTATCTTGGTTGCAAGCCAATGACTTTTGTAAATGGCGTACTGATCGTGTAAACGAAGCCATCCTCGTTCGCGAAGGAATCCTTAAATGGCACTTTGCCGACGAAGGAAGCGCTGATGTTGGTGCGGCAAATCGCTCAGACTACGATAAAAAATATGCCTCTGTTCCTCAAAACATGTTCTCTACTGAAAATTACCTCAACGGTAACTACAATGTAGAATCAGAGGGCGGTTATGTCCTTAACAAAGACAGCAAGCCTAAGGCGCCGACAGACTCCAAAACAAAAAGAGCTGTTCCACGCGATCCTTATCAATTAGAAAACTACGACCCTGTTTATGCAGACATGGACAACGGTCGTCTCGGTACGCGCCCTGTTAAAATGGAAGACGGTATTTTATTGCCATCTTACCGCCTACCTACAGAAGCAGAATGGGAATTTGCAGCGCTAGGACTTATCGGTAACCTCGATCCAAACTCTGAAAATATCAATGACCGTCGTATCTATCCATGGGATGGTCACTACGTTCGTCAAGAAGAAGAGCAATTTGCTGGTGCCATCCAAGCTAACTTCATGCGTGGACAAGGCGACATGATGGGTGTTGCTGGTCGCTTGAACGATGGCGCAGACATCTCTGATCGCGTAGATTCATTCTGGCCCAACGACTACGGCCTTTACCACATGGCGGGTAACGTATCTGAATGGGTAATGGACGTTTACCGCCCACTCACCTCTGAGGTTGCTGATGGATTCATGCCGTTCCGTGGTAATAAATATCAGACACAACTTCTTGTTCCTAATGGCCTCTACGACAAACCCGTAAAAGCCAACGAAAACATCTACGATGTTCACGGAATGAAAGAATTTGTGAACGAATTTGCTCGTGTGAAATACTTAGCTCACGCTAACAAGAAGTATAGCCAAACAGCTGGTACTGACTACCAGTCTAACATGACAAATAAAACGGCTACTAAAGATACAAGCAGCGGTACCAAAGACACATCAGCTGGTGCGCAAGGAGCGCCTAAACCTGGTTTTGTCAATAACAACCCGATGAACTCTCGTGTTTACGCCAAACAAGACCCGCGCAAATACCAGTTCAACGCACCATCCAATTATTATATTTCTAATAACTCACAGTTCACCTCGCAAGAGCGCATGCAATTCGAGTTTTTGGATACATTAAACATGATGCTTGATACCGCTATCGCCCTTCATAACCAAGGTCGTACCATAGCAGCTTCTGCGTATATTGAGCGCGTGCTCTTCAACAAAGAACTTCCAATGGAAATTCAAGAAGGCGCTAAAAAGCAAGACCTACTCGAATTAATGGCGCTTGCTTTTGACTATCCTCAGCCTGCAGAATATCTTGGAATTGACACCGCACTATTTAGTCGTGAATTCCTCGAGCGCAAATTCTTATCGTACAGCACAGATCCAACTATCACAACCTGGATCATGACGCTAAGAAACGGACTTAGTGAATTTATCACTACCACTAAAGGAAGCCAACGCTGGAGAGATGTCACTGTAGAAGAAAACGCCGGCCGTTTGAACTATCGTAAAGACGACTACATTGATTACCTAGATGGTGACCTCGAATCTTCGATTTACTACAACAACGCACAGCGAAAAGAAGAAATCAATAGTGGAATCCGCGATCCTAAGTTAGTCATGTACCAAAGTGAGCATGAAAACTACAATTTAGGCAACGATCAAATCAATGCCGGTAAATCAGGATGGCCAACAACACTCGTTTCAGACAAGAGCCGCGTTTACAAAGGTGGTTCATGGGCAGATATGGCTTATTGGCTCGCTGTCGGGAATCGCAGATTCCTCGACGAAGACAAAGCGTCAGCCACCATCGGATTCCGTTGTGCCATGGACAGAATTGGCAGCTCACGCAGACCAGACATTAAAGAATAACACAAATTCTTATAGTTTCTCATTTAAAGCCCGATTATTCGGGCTTTTTTTTTTGCAATTTTGCCTCATGGAAAAATGGCTCGCAATTTTTGATTCTTGCATTGGTGTGTGTACCGATAGCAGGAATATCCACCAGAACAGTCTGTATATTGCTCTTAAGGGAGCAAATTTTGATGGCAACCAATTTGCAAAAGCAGCTATTTCATCTGGTGCAAAATTTGCTATTGTGGACGACCCAAGCATTGCTAATGAACAAGACATCTTTTATGTACCCGATGGCCTGACATTTCTACAAAATCTTGCCCATGCTCACCGCATGCGCTTTCAAATTCCTGTCATTGGGATTACCGGTAGTAACGGAAAAACGAGTACCAAAGAACTTGTTAATTGTGTGCTGCAAACCCAATTCAAGGTACTCTGTACCGCAGGAAATTTAAATAATCACATTGGCGTACCACTTACACTACTCCAGTTAAATCAAGGTCATGAAATAGCCATCATCGAAATGGGCGCCAATAAACTCAAAGACATTGATGAATTGTGTTCAATTGCCGCGCCTACACACGGCGTCATTACAAATATTGGCAAAGCGCATCTAGAAGGCTTTATCAATTTTGAAGGTGTTTTGCGCACAAAAACAGAACTTTACGATCACGTCAGCAAAAATACTGGCGTTCTTTTTGTCAATGCCGATGATGAAATACTCACGGAAGCTGCGCGCAAAAGAGCATCTGTTATTAAAAGCTATGGCGAAAGTCATGGAGACTTGCGTGGTAAGTTGGCTTATTTAGACCCGTATGTCCATCTTTCATGGCATGATGAGCATTACGAGTCACCGATCGTTGATACACAAATGGTTGGTAAATATAATTTTTACAATTTTCTGGCAGCTCTGTGCATCGGAACTCATTTTGAAATTGACCCCGTCAAGATGAATGCTGCCATTGCCGGCTATGTACCAACCAATAAGCGCTCACAAGTGGAAAAAACAGCCAAGAATACAGTCATTATTGACTGCTATAATGCCAACCCATCGAGCATGCAAAGTGCGCTAGCCTCTTTTGTAGAAATGCAACACCCAAATAAATTAGCTATTCTCGGTGACATGCTAGAGCTCGGGGCCGAGGGTCCTTCTGAGCATCAAAAAATTTTAGCTTACCTCAAGGCCAATCACTTGAATTTCATCACCGTTGGTGAAATTTTTAAGGAAGCAAATAGTGAAGGTTTCTCAGATGTAGCTGCACTTTCTGAAATGATTGCCTCAAAGGAGTTACAAGATCACCTCATCCTGCTCAAAGGATCGAGAGGTATAGCGTTAGAACAAGTATTGGCGTATCTCTAATTAAGAGCCGTATTGCATTAAGAAGGCTTTCAAGAACGGATCTAGAGCGCCATCCATTACGGCGTCAACGTCTCCCGTTTCTGTTCCTGTTCTGACGTCTTTGACTAATTTATAAGGATGCATTACGTAATTCCTAATTTGGCTCCCCCACTCAATTTTCTTTTTACCTGCCTCGATCTCATTGCGTTTTTCCATGCGCTCGCGCAACTCCAATTCATATAATTGCGAACGCAAAAGTTGCAAAGCCTTTTCTTTATTGGCTAATTGAGAGCGCGATTCTGAGTTCTCGATGATGATGCCCGACGGCGCGTGTCTCAAACGCACAGCCGTCTCGACTTTGTTTACGTTTTGGCCACCTGCACCTCCTGATCTGAAGGTCTCCCAGGTGATATCTGCAGGATTAATATTGATTTCAATTTGGTCGTCAACGAGCGGGTAAACATAGACAGACACAAAACTTGTGTGTCGTTTGGCGTTGGAATCAAATGGTGAGATTCGGACCAAGCGATGTACGCCATTTTCACCTTTGAGGTAACCAAAGGCAAACTCGCCTTCAAACTCGAGGGTGACTGTTTTCACTCCCGCAACATCGCCTTCTTGAAAATTGAGTTCTGTGATTTTATAGCCGTGCTTCTGACCCCACATGAGGTACATTCGCATGAGCATGCTTGCCCAATCGCAACTTTCCGTGCCACCAGCACCAGCAGTAATTTGCAAAACGGCAGAAAGGCCATCTTCTTCGTTGGAGAGCATATTCTTAAGCTCTAGCTCTTCAATTTCTTCAAGGAGGGTTTCGTATTGCTTATTCAGCTCGGCTTCTTCAGACATTCCTTCGCGCACAAACTCCATAAGTACATCTAGATCGGCAACTGATGCCGCAGTGCGGTCAAAAGTTTCGACCCAGTACTTCAAGCCCCTAATTTGCTTCATTTTTTCTTCCGCTTTTTTGGGGTCGTCCCAAAAGGAAGGATCTTGAGTCTTGAGTTCCTCCTCTTTGAGCTGCATGCGTTTTTCATCAATTTTGAGAAACGCCTGAATGGTGGAAAGTCTGTTTTGTAAGGCTTTATACTGTTCGGATGTCATGACGCAAAGTTAAGCATTCTAAAAAGGAAAGAAAAGGAAGGCGCGCTCAGGATTCAGCCAAAATGTGTACATTTGTCTCAAATCAATGAAACATGAATATTCCAGCTGAACTCAAGTACACCAAAGACCACGAATGGGTAAAACTCGAAGGTGACATCGCCACTATTGGCATTACAGAATTTGCACAAAGCGAACTTGGCGATATCGTCTATGTAGAAGTAGAAACTGTCGGTGAAACAATGGCACAAGAAGAAGTTTTTGGTAGCGTAGAAGCTGTAAAAACGGTTTCTGACCTGTTCTTACCAATGAGTGGTGAAATCATTGAATTCAATGAAGCGCTAGAAGCGAATCCAGAATTGGTCAATAACGATCCTTATGGCGAAGGCTGGATGGTTAAAGTTCGCGTTTCAGATAGCTCAGAATTTGCAGCCCTACTAGACGCTGAAGCTTACGCGCAAGAAATCCACTAATTACCCGTTCATATAACGACCTTCAAACCGCCCTCGTGGCGGTTTTTTTATGGCCAAACACTTGCTTTGGACTCGATTTGCTGTTCTAGCTGATCCTTCAATTGATAAAAGAAATCCCGACCCAATTTAGCCTCCAAAGCATCTATACTCAATGAGAAATCAAAAAGTTGAGCATCTGATTTGGCATTCGGCATCAAAAATGCGATCCCTTTTTGTTGTCTTGGAGCGATGAGCGCTTTGTAATAGTACTTTGGGACACTCACCTTATTTGGACCAATTGTAGGCAATCCAGCTACTAATACAGGGCCTGTCACTACGTAAATAGAATCGTACAAAAGGGCCCAATCTCTTACCTTTTCTTCGAGCTTTTTCCAAATACCGCGATTAAAGCCCGGAAGCTGTGGGCTCATGTTGCTGTAATAAAACGATTCTTGCATGACCTGCAAAGACCAACTCATGTCGGCAGCTGGCGCAAGATGGCCGCGGTCATAGCCGCTTTTAGCGTAATCTGCGTTGGTGGCTGTCTGGGTAGAGACCAGCGGATCTTCCATGAAGCGATTACTCCGTACCACACCATCTCCAAGATGAGCTTGGGTAAGTACATAAGCTACCCAGTTCGCTTGTTCATGCTCCTCATTATAAGCAAATGTGTAAGCAGTGCGATTGATCACTAGTTCGGTTGACAATGGAAGCGGACAAGCAATGGAAAGCGTTGGGCCTGAACTTTGATGAAGCCGAAAAGAAGCGATGAAAAAGAAAAAAGCCGCAATCCATAAAAGGATTAACGGCTTTAAAAAGAATTGCTTATTTAGCTTAAGCATCGATTTTTGCGTATTTCGCGTTTTTCTCAATGAATTCACGGCGTGGCGGAACGTCGTCGCCCATGAGCATAGAGAAAATTTGATCGCACTCTGCTGCATTTTCGATGGTCACCTGACGCAAGGTGCGGCTCTCTGGGTTCATGGTGGTTTCCCAAAGCTGCTCGGCGTTCATTTCTCCAAGACCCTTGTAACGCTGTACGTTCACTGATGTTTCGCTACCGCCACCTTTCAGCTCTTGGATAAGGCGATCGCGTTGGTCTTCGTTCCAAGCGTATTCAGACTTGGTGCCTTTTTTCACTTGGTAAAGTGGTGGTGTTGCAATGTAAACGTAACCTTTCTCGATGAGCTCTTTCATGTAGCGGAAAAGGAACGTAAGGATAAGTGTTTCGATATGCGAACCATCGACGTCGGCATCACACATGATGATGATCTTGTGATAGCGCAATTTTTCAAGGTTGAGTGCTTTTGAATCTTCTTCGGTTCCGATGCGCACACCTAAAGCAGTATAGATGTTTTTGATCTCTTCGTTTTCGAAGATTTTGTGCTGCATGGCTTTCTCCACGTTAAGAATTTTACCGCGCAATGGCATAATAGCTTGGAAATGTCGGTCGCGACCTTGTTTGGCTGTACCGCCCGCCGAGTCTCCCTCGACGAAGTAAACTTCGCATGCTGCAGGGTCTTTTTCTGAGCAATCGGCTAGTTTTCCTGGTAAGCCTGAACCCGAGAGTACGTTTTTGCGCTGAACCATTTCGCGAGCCTTGCGTGCAGCATGTCGTGCGCGCGCCGCGAGGATCACTTTTTCTACGATGAGTTTTGCTTCTGATGGGTGCTCTTCTAAATAGGCAGACAACATTTCTGATACAGCCTGGCTCACTGGTGCGGTAACCTCACGGTTACCTAATTTCGTTTTGGTCTGCCCCTCAAATTGTGGTTCTTGCACTTTTACTGAAACGACTGCTGTAAGACCTTCGCGGAAGTCGTCGCCGTCGATTTCAATTTTTTCTTTGGCTAAGATGCCTGAGTCAGTGGCGTATTTTTTAAGGGTGTTGGTCAGGCCTCGGCGAAAACCAGACAAGTGCGTACCGCCTTCGTGGGTGTTGATGTTGTTGACGTATGCTTGAATGTTCTCGGTGTAAGAGGTGTTGTAGGTAAGGGCTACTTCAACCGGAACGCCTTCGCGCTCACCTTCAAAATAAATAACGTCAGTAATGAGCGCCTCGCGATTGCGATCGAGGTAAGAGGCAAATTCTTTAAGACCACCTTCTGAATGGTAGGTGGTGCAAGGATGTGCGCCGTTGTCGTCTAGAATGCGTTTGTCTGTGAGCGTAATGGTGATGCCTTTATTCAAAAAAGCCAACTCGCGCATGCGGGCAGCAAGGGTATCAAAATTGTATTCAGTAGACTCAAAGATGGTGTTGTCAGGCTTGAAAGTCTGGATGGTTCCGGTTTTGTCGGAGACGCCAATTTCACGTACCGCATAGAGTGGTTTACCGATAGAATATTCTTGCTCGAAGATTTTGCCTTCGCGGTGCACTTCTGTGCGCATGTGAATAGACAATGCGTTTACACAAGAAACACCAACCCCGTGCAAACCTCCAGATACCTTATAAGTGTCTTTATCGAATTTACCACCTGCGTGTAAGACAGTCATTACGACTTCAAGAGCAGATTTCTTTTCTTTGGTGTGCATAGCGGTTGGGATACCGCGACCGTTATCTGTAACAGTGATAGAGTTGTCTTCGTTGATGTAGACGTTGATGTGGTTACAATAACCCGCTAATGCTTCATCGATGGAGTTATCTACGACTTCGTAAACGAGGTGGTGAAGGCCTTTGACGCCTACATCACCGATATACATTGCAGGGCGTTTTCTTACTGCTTCTAAACCTTCTAATACCTGGATATTATCTGCCGAATAATTGTCTCTCTTTTCGTCTTCAGCCATGTTGCTATAGTTTGTTGATAGTGTTAAATTTCGTGTAAACAAAAATAAAAAAAAGCACCTCTTCCAAGGTGCTTCAATGGGCTTTGAAAGCCTTAACTTATCAACAAAATTTCAACGATTTGAACTATTTTTCAATCCAGGCAATAATACTCGGATCGTCAGGTAAAACGCGTGGCGAAATGACCTTTGCTAAATGTCCGTTTTCATCGATGAGGTACTTCTGAAAATTCCACTCCACTTTAGAATCTTCTTTGCCATTTTTCGCTTTTTGAGTAAGGAACTGATAGATAGGCGCCATCTCTTTTCCCTTGACTGATATTTTAGACATCATCGGAAAACTAACCCCGTAGTTCAATTTACAAAATTGCTGGATTTCTTGGTCTGTTCCTGGCTCTTGTGACATAAAGTCATTGGCTGGAAAACCCACAATTACAAAATTCTTGGCCTTGTATTTGGTGTAAAGAGCTTCGAGCTGTTCGTATTGAGGCGTTAAACCGCACTTCGATGCCGTATTGACAACCATAATTTTTTTACCCTTCAAAGTAGCGAAATCGAAAGTTTTGCCATTAATATCTTTGACTTTGAACTGATAAATTGAAGTTGAATCGGAGGAGATGAAACTCATGAGGACGACGCTTAAGGATAATAAAATAGTTTTCATAATCGTTTATTTTCAATAACAATTGGGTCCAAAGATAGTTCAGAGTGGAACATATTTTCAACTTTTACGAATAAGACCGAGATGCGCACACTTATCGTTTTCTTACTACTCTCTTTACCGACGCTATGGTCCCAAAAAATGACTGGCTTCTGGCAAGGCATGTTGTTTTCTCCAAACGATAAAACGGTTCTCATTCCTGTCTATCTCGATATTTTTGTAACAAATGGCTTGGTTGATGGAAAAATCAGAATTGAGAACAAAGAAGGCGCCAGCGTTTATCCTGTAGTTGGGAAGTACGACAACAATGAACTTTATCTGGTCACAATGAAAGCCATGTGGTATTACTTACCAGAATTTTCGCTTTCACCCTACACCTACACCCTCAAATACAATCCTCAAAATGGCTATCTTGATGGTTAGTGCGCTTTAGTCAGGAGCTCAAGGATGGTATATCTGCACCTCAAGTCCGAAAGCAAGAGCTACTTCAGTTCAGCTTTCAACCGATTTACTTTGACTACGATCAAGCGCTCATTAAATCGGAATACGAAGCGTATTTGAAGGAATTGATTCGGATGGTAAAGAGTCATTCGGACCTTCGTATTGAAATTACCGGGCATACCGACTCCGATGGCTCAGATGCCTATAATTTGGCATTGTCAAAAAAACGGAGTGAGGCCTTACTTAGTTTCTTTGCTGCAAACGGGCTTTCCAAAGACAGGGTTGTGATTCAGTATAAAGGCGAAAAAGAACCAGTAGATAAAAGCAATACAGATGAAGGCAAACAACGCAATAGACGCGTTGACTTCAAGTTTATTTAGCCTATAGACTCTTTAGTTTTTCTTCCAAAATAGCAATCTTGGCAAGCGCATCAGCTTCTTTGTTGCGTTCGTTACTTACAACAGCGTCAGGAGCTCCAGCCATGAATTTTTCATTTTGCAGTTTGCTTTGAACGCTCTTCAAGAAGCCTTTTGTGTAGTGCAACTCTTCTTCAAGTTTTTTCTTTTCAGCTTCGAGGTCGATTTGCTCGCCAAAAGGAATAAAGAATTCCATGCCGTCGACAATAAAACTATTGGATTGAGGCACTTTCTCTTGTACGTATTGCAATACCGATAAATTACCCATTTTGATCAGAATGCTATCTGCAGCACTGGCGCGTTGGCTGTCTGCTTTGATGTAAAGCTCTAATTTGACTTTTGTCGCGATGTTGTTTTGCTTGCGGATATTGCGAATTTGGGTGATCACTTTTTCATTGAAAGCAAATTGTACGAGCGGCGCTTCGTTTACTTCTTGGAGTGCAGGCCATTGAGCGATTACGATGTCGTCGCCTGTTTGGCGCTCGCGAAGTGCGTGATAGAGTTCTTCGGCCACAAATGGCGTAAACGGATGCATGACCTTTAGCAAGCGCTCAAAGAAATCGAGTGTTTGCTCGAGTGTTTGACGGTCAATTGGTTGCTGGTAACCGGGCTTGATCATTTCCAAATACCAAGAGCAGAAGTCGTCCCAAACAAGTTTGTAGGTAGACATTAACGCATCAGAAATGCGGAATTTGTCGAAGTTATCGTTGATTTCTTTGAGAACCTGAGCAAAGCGGTTGACAAACCACTCGATGGCTACTTTACTAGACTGCGGTTGTTCGATTTCGCAAACCTCCCAAGAGGCAACAAGTCTGTAGGCATTCCAAATTTTATTGGTGAAATTACGACCTTGTTCGCACTGCGAGCTATCAAATGGAAGGTCATTGCCAGCAGGCGATGAAATCAGGATCCCGACCCGAACGCCGTCGGCACCATATTGATTGATCAAGTCGATTGGGTCTGGAGAATTGCCCAAAGATTTGGACATTTTGCGTCCGAGTTTATCGCGAACAATACCGGTATAGTAGACATTTTTGAAGGGTTGCTGCCCCATATATTCATAACCTGCAATAGCCATGCGCGCCACCCAAAAAAACATGATTTCAGGAGCTGTTACGAGGTCATTGGTTGGGTAATAATAATTGATTTCTGGATTATTTGGTTCGGTGAGGCCGTTGAATACAGAAATAGGCCACAACCAACTAGAAAACCAAGTGTCGAGGACATCTTCGTCTTGGCGCAATTCTGATACGCTAATTGTCCTACCCGCCTTTTCAGAAGCAAGTGCAAGCGCTTCTTCTTGCGTTTTGGCAACGACATAATCTGCTGGGCGATCGCTAAAATACCAAGCAGGAATACGGTGCCCCCACCAAAGTTGACGCGAAATACACCAATCTTTAACGTTCTCCATCCAATGTCGATAGGTATTCTTGAACTTTTCTGGATGGAATTGAATGTTGCCGTTCATGACGTTCTCAAGCGCCGGAGCCGCGAGTTCTTTCATGGAAACAAACCACTGCAATGAGAGTTTAGGCTCAATTACCGCGTTGGTGCGTTCTGAAAAACCAACTTTATTAATGATGTCTTCGGTTTTGACTAAGAAACCTTTATCGTTGAGTTCTTTTTCGATTTCGCGACGCACTTCAAAACGATCTTTTCCTTGGTAGTGAGCGCCATGCGCGTTTAAGGTTCCGTTGTCGTTGAAGAGGTCTATACTCGGTAAATTATGCTTCTGACCAAGTTCGTAGTCATTCGGATCGTGGGCAGGCGTTACTTTTAAACAACCCGTACCGAATTCTTTGTCTACGTATGCGTCGGCAATCACGGGGATTTCTCGATTGATAATCGGAACCAATACGGTTTTGCCGATGAGCTTTTGATAGCGCTCATCTTCGGGGTGAACACAAATTGCGGTATCGCCGAGAATGGTTTCAGGGCGGGTTGTTGCGATAGTGAGCCATTGATCAGCTTCACCTACTACCTGATAGCGAACGTAAAATAGTTTGGAATTGACCTCTTTGTAATTGACTTCTTCGTCTGAAAGTGCCGTGAGGGCCTCTGGATCCCAGTTAACCATGCGTACGCCGCGGTAAATTTTACCTTTCTGAAAGAGATCGATGAACACATTGATGACAGACTCAGAGTATGCTGGGTCCATGGTGAAGTGTGTGCGTTCCCAGTCACAAGAAGCACCTAAACGCTTGAGTTGTTCGAGGATAATGCCACCATGCTTGTCTTTCCATTCGAAGGCATGGGCTAAGAATTGTTCTCGGGTGAGGTCTGACTTGGAGATGCCTTCTGCTTTCAGTTTTTGAACAACTTTAGCTTCTGTGGCAATAGAGGCGTGGTCGGTGCCAGGAACCCAACAAGCATTTTTGCCCAGCATACGCGCTCTGCGCACCAAGACATCTTGAATGGTGTTGTTGAGCATGTGGCCCATGTGCAACACGCCAGTAACGTTTGGCGGTGGAATGACAATGGTGTAAGGCTCTCGGTGATCGGGTGTGGAATGAAAGTAGCCTTTATCTAGCCAATGTTGGTACCATTTTTCTTGTGCAATTTGCGGCTCGTATGTTTTTGCAATCTCCATGACTTCGTCTTAAAGTTGCAAAGATAGCAAATATCTAAGCGCGCGCTGCGACTACCTAGTTGGTAACAGGAGAATCTGAAGGAGTAAGAACGGTTCCTTTAATTGTCAGAACGATAGGGTCTCCGACATTAGAAAATACGGTAATGGTTTTGGTAAATGCGCCTACACGTTTGGTATCGTAATGAACTTTAATAACCCCTTTTTTACCTTTTCTGATGGGGGCTTCTGGGCGGTCTGCGGCTGTGCAACCACAACTCGTCTGAACATTGGTAATTACGGCTGGTTTCTTGGAAGTGTTTTTGAATTCAAAAACAAATAAATCTTCGGATCCGTATGGTATGTTCTGACGTTCGATTTCAAGAACAGTGAAGCGCAGTGGTGGCTGTGATGTTTTTTTAGCGGACTCTGGTGTTTGCGCAAAAAGCAATTGAGTTAAGAAGAGAACTAAAGTGAGTTGTAGATATTTCATGAGTTTTGAGTTTTGGTGAGATGATTGAAGCAATTAACAATACAAGTTTATGCATTGATCGCAGACCAAAATTAAAATTAACACATTTTTAGCAAGCAGCGTGCAACATTTCTCTGAGGCCAGGATAAGTTTC
Source organism: Bacteroidota bacterium (assembly GCA_041191505.1). Taxonomy (GTDB): domain Bacteria; phylum Bacteroidota; class Bacteroidia; order Flavobacteriales_D; family Crocinitomicaceae; genus UBA952. The sequence goes on from JBEEOT010000003.1 coordinate 13,862, forward strand.
AGTGAGGCGACCTCGCCATTGTTCCGTGTTTAGCCAAAACACAGCTTCAATCCCCTCCTCTGTTTGTGGCTTCACCTCATTAGCACCTGTAAAACGAAAAGCAAACCAATGATTTTCTTTGAAATAAGAGCGGCCTTTCATTCCATAGACATGATAGGTATTGGGTAACACCCTCAAATTTTCGAAATGACCTTTAAGACCTGTTTCTTCCTCAATCTCGCGAATTGCGGCTGCTTCAATACGCTCTCCTTTTTCAATTTTACCTTTTGGAAGATCTAAGTGCGCAAAGCGATAGATCCATAAATAGGCGTCGTCTGAAGCATACTGAACCAAACCTCCGGCGGTCTGACTAAATTTGAATTCTTTGAAAAAAGTCTTCATGGCTTCACGTGGTTGCGCAACAACCATCTGCAAATTTTCACTTTTTAAGACCGTGGCCAACTCTTGGTAAGATTTTGGTACCAAACCTCGCCAATTTGGCAAATTTTCGTCCGTATCACTAAAAATGATGTAATGTGTATCGAGGAAAACTTTGTATTTTTGCGCCATGAATGTGAACAAAGATTTGAGCCTAAAGGTAGCAGAATTGCTCCTAAAAACAAAAGCAGTGCGCTTACAACCAGACAAACCTTTTACTTGGGCTTCGGGCTGGAAGTCTCCCATTTACTGCGACAACCGCATCACGCTCAGTTTCCCTGAAGTGCGCACACACATTCGTCAAGGTTATGCGCAAACCATTCTAGATAATTTTGGCAAACCAGATGTAATTGCCGGCGTAGCAACTGGTGGCATTGCACAAGGTGCCCTCATCGCTCAAGAACTTGGCCTACCTTTTATTTATGTTCGCAGTGCGGCTAAAGGGCACGGCATGGAAAACCTCATTGAAGGTGCTTATCAAGAAGGTCAGCGCGTTGTGGTTATTGAAGACCTCATTTCTACTGGCGGAAGCAGCCTCAAAGCGGTCGAAGCCTTACGTGCAGGAGGTCTAGATGTAAAGGGTCTCATCGCCACTTTCACCTACGGTTTTTCTCTTGCAGAACAACAATTCACCGCGGCCAATTGCCCACACGTATGCCTTACTGACTACAGCACGCTCATCGATGTCGCCACCAAAACCAACTACGTGAGCGAATCCGACGAAGAAACGTTGCGTGCTTGGCGCAATAACCCGAGCACCTGGATGCAAGAAAACCAATAAAAGCAGTCATGCTTACACTCAAAAGCCAAGAATTTGACATAACCGCCTCTGCTGAAAAGGTGCAGCAATTCTTGTCCGAGACCAAAAACTACGCGCTACTCTTACCAGAAAATCAAACCTCAGATTTTCAAAGCACACCAACACAATTTAGTTTCAAAGCAGCTGGTCAAGTTACTTTGGAATTAGAAAAGCAAGCCACTCAAGGCCAACAATTGCATTTTAAAGGAACGAATAACAATCCTTTTGCTTTTGATTTGTATGTACACCTCCAACCCTATGAGAACGGCACCAAAGGCTTCATCGAAATCAAAGCCGATTTAAACATGATGCTAAAAATGCTGATTGAAAAGCCATTGCAGAAACTATTAGCTGAAATGGCAATGAATCTGTCCAAACAACTAGGCGCCTAAAGACAAAAAGCGAAGCTCCTGATTTGCAAAAGTTTGCACACAATTATCGGTTTCAAGAAGGAGTTCGCCTCTCTCATTCACACCTAAAATACGCCCCTCAAATTGCGATTCATCCATTTTTTGAAAGTGCTGAATTTGATCTTTCAAAAACAACCCCTCCTCGAATAGCGCTTTTAATTTTAAAAAATCTCCATAAAGCAAATCTTGCTGACCATTCAATAAGTCGAGGTATTCAATTAAGACCGTTAGCGGCTTGAATTTTTGAGCTGTTTGATCAAGAATACTTGTTGCGCCTTGAAGTTCTGGTGCTTGATTGACATTGATTCCACAACCGATGATTGCCCAATCAAGTTGCTGACCTTTCAATTGTTGTTCGATCAGAATTCCGCCAAGCTTTTGACCCTTCACGTAAATATCGTTTGGCCATTTAATTTGTGCATCCAGTCCAAAGCGCCTCAGGCATTGTTGCCAAATAACTGCGGTATACCAGGAAAGACGAATTTGTTCATCGATCGTAAAACAAGGCCTAAATGCGATGCTAAACATTAGGTTTTCCGAACTGACAGACTGCCATGAATTACCCCGCTGCCCTCTTCCCTTCGTTTGATAATCTGCCATAATTACCGAACCATCTTGACAACTTCCCTGTTGAATAAGATTGGCAGCATAATTGTTAGTAGAATCAACAGTTGCTAACTGGATAAGAACAGAACCGAATTTGGTCATCGTGAAAAACAAGTGGATTCAAATTTATCAGTTAGTTTTGTAATAGAAACAAATCAATGGCAAAAAAGAAAAAATCAGATCCCTCCGCGTTACTCCTAGACGCAATCGTGGAAGGAATGCAAAATAACAAAGCGCAAGACATCACTATTCTCGATCTTCGCGAACTCGACAGCGCAGTTTGCGACTACTTCGTTATTTGTAGCGGTGAATCCAGTACGCAAGTAGATGGTATCGCCAACGCAATTCAGCGCAACACCCGTAAGGAACTCAAAGAGAAACCATGGCACACCGAGGGTAAATCCAATTCTGAATGGATCCTACTCGACTACATCGATGTCGTTTGCCACATCTTTTACAAAGATGCCCGTTCGTTTTACGATATTGAAGATCTCTGGGCCGATGCCAAAAGAACTGATCTTCCCAACTTATAATTTCTGTCAACATGTCTGAAGAAAAAAGAAAAAATCCGCTTTCGGTCTACTGGATATACATTGCATTCGTCATTGTATTGGTCAGTACGCACCTCTATATCAATAGCGAAACTACCTCCACAATTAAATACAAAGAAACGCTACTCGATTTGGTGGAGGCTAAAAGCGTAAAGCAAGTTAAGATTGTCAATCAAAGTACGGCACGCTTTCAATTGCGCAAGAATGCCAAAACATACATCAATAGTCGCAAAGACCTTGATTTTCCTAAAATGCGCAAGTTGTTGGCCAACAAAAATGCCCAACCCTCAAAAATCGTGTTTGAACTAGAGAACATCGGCAATCACGCAAACTTCGAAAAGGCCTTAGATGAACGCGGCTACCACGACTATGAAAACGTTATTGAAACCAACTGGATTGCCCAAATCCTAGGATACCTTTTGCCATTTGGAATCATCGTTTTGATCTGGATGTTCGTGATGCGACGCATGTCGGGCGGCGGCGGCAGCGGCGGCGGCGGTGGGCAAATTTTCAATATTGGCAAATCACGTGCACAGGTCTATGAAAAAGGCAAAAGCACGAACATTACCTTTAAAGATGTAGCTGGCCTCGAAGGTGCTAAAGAAGAAATTGTCGAGATTGTCGAATTCCTTAAAAATCCGAAAAAATATACAGAACTCGGTGCGAAAATTCCAAAAGGTGCACTTTTGGTGGGCCCTCCAGGAACCGGTAAAACGCTTCTTGCCAAGGCTGTTGCAGGCGAAGCTAAAGTTCCGTTTTTCTCGCTTTCTGGCTCTGACTTCGTAGAAATGTTCGTTGGTGTAGGTGCATCGCGCGTTCGCGACCTCTTCCGCCAAGCCAAAGAAAAAGCGCCAGCCATTATTTTCATTGATGAAATTGATGCAATTGGCCGCGCTCGCGGTAAAAACAATGGGTTCAACACCAACGATGAACGTGAAAACACCCTCAATCAATTACTTACCGAAATGGATGGTTTTGGCACCAACTCTGGAGTCATTATCTTGGCTGCGACCAACCGTGCCGATGTACTAGATAGCGCCCTGATGCGTGCTGGTCGTTTTGACCGTCAGATCTATGTCGATATGCCCGACCTCAACGAACGCAAAGCAATTTTTGGGGTTCACCTCAAACCATTAAAGCTTTCAACTGAAATTGACGTCGATTTCTTAGCCAAGCAAACACCAGGTTTTTCTGGGGCCGATATCGCTAATTTATGTAACGAAGCAGCCCTAATTGCCGCTCGCCATAACAAATCACAAGTCGAGAAACAAGATTTCTTAGACGCCGTTGACCGCATAATTGGTGGTTTAGAAAAGAAAAACAAAATCATCACACCAGAAGAAAAGAAAACGATTGCCTACCACGAAGCCGGGCATGCGGCGGTCTCTTGGCTTTTGCAATATGCCAATCCTTTAGTGAAAGTAACAATTGTTCCGCGCGGTCAGTCTCTTGGGGCGGCTTGGTATTTGCCAGAAGAACGCAGCATTACCACCACCGAACAACTCCTCGACGATATGTGCGCCACACTTGGTGGTCGGGCAGCAGAACAACTTACGTTCCAACGCATTTCTACCGGAGCACTTTCCGATTTGGAGCGCGTCACCAAACAAGCATACGCCATGACCTCAATTTACGGGCTCAACGAACGCGTGGGCAACATCTCATTCTACGACTCACAAGGTCGCGATGCTTTTACAAAACCTTATTCCGAAGACACCGCAAAAGTCATCGATGAAGAAGTGAGCAAACTCATTGAAGGGCAATACCAGCGAGCACTACAATTATTAGGAGAAAACCAAGAAAAGCTAGCTCAGCTCGCCGAAAAACTCCTCACCTCTGAAGTGATTTTCAAAGAAGATCTCGAAGAAATTTTTGGAAAACGTCCTTGGGATCCAATTGAAGAAGCTCAACTTGTAGCAGAACCAACGCAGCAAATAGAAGCGGCCTCTGATCTTGAGCCAATAAGCGAAGTTGCCTCGACTCAAGAAGAAACAAACTCAGAAGAGTCCAGCTCAGAAGAACAAAGTGCCGAAGAACAAGGCGCTGAAGAACCAACACCGAACGCATGATCGGGAATCTAGGGCAACGCATGATTACCGGGGCTGTTTTTGGCACTCTGGTTATCGGCTCTATGCTCTGGAATCCTTACGCTTTTGCACTTGTTTTTTCATTCTTCATGGTGGTGGGCCTATGGGAATTTTATAATTTCTTTAAGCAACACCAAGTTGTAGAGGTCTCCAATGAAATCGGAATATTCATCGGCATCTTTATTTATATTTTACTCGTTGGGATCAGCTTTGAATGGTTTTCAGTGATCTCCCTCACCTTGATTTTTCCTTTGTTTTTTACACTCATTCTCAATGAGCTTTGGGCCAAACACCAACATCCCTTACTCAATATTTCGGTACTGGTATTTGGAATTATTTATGTAGTAGGCCCTTTCTACCTTAGCATTGACCTCCACGTCAGAGACACCTCTCCACTGCCCAAAGTTCTCGGTATGTTCCTACTGATCTGGACCAACGACTCCTTTGCTTATTTTACGGGTCGCCTTTTTGGGAAGCACAGACTTTTTGAACGCATCTCTCCTAAAAAAACTTGGGAAGGGACATTCGGCGGAATTGTATTTACGCTTTTATTGGGCTTCCTTATCGGAAACTACATCAATAAAGGCGAAGTATTGTTCTGGATGATTTCAGCACTCATTATCGCGCCAGGTGCTATTTTTGGTGACTTACTCGAATCCTTGTTCAAAAGAAGTTTAAACATCAAAGACAGCGGTAAAATATTGCCTGGGCACGGTGGCGTGTTAGATCGCTTTGACGCCGCACTTTTTGCCATTCCATTTTTCTATTGTTGGTCTATTATTTATCTTTACTGGAAATGATGACTTTTCACCGCGAAGGACGCTCCATAATGCTCGGCAGCATTGTTATTTTTCTTGGCTTGAGTGCCTTGAATTACTATTTATTAGCCTGCTCTATTTTTGGTCTTTTCCTTTTTCTTGAAGTTGGATTTATCGTCTTGCTCTACCTGATCATTCAGTTTTTTAGAATTCCTAAAAGAACTTGCGCTGGCGCTCCACTTGATATCATTTGCCCTGCGGACGGCAAAGTAGTGGTCATTGAAGAGGTAGAAGAAACCGAATACTTCAAAGATAAGCGCATCCAAGTTTCTATTTTTATGTCTCCACTGAATGTGCATGCCAATTATTATCCAATAAGTGGTGCAGTGAGCTACACAAAATACCATCCAGGCCTCTTTTTGGTTGCCTGGCATCCAAAGAGCAGCACTGATAACGAACGCAGCACCTGCGTGGTCAGACACGAAAATGGCACAGAAATCTTATTTCGACAAATTGCCGGTGCTTTAGCCCGACGCATTTGTTACTATGCACAAACAGGTGACCAAGCGCAACAAGGCAGTGAATTTGGCTTCATCAAATTTGGATCTCGGGTAGATTTATTCTTGCCATTAGGCACGAAAATTGATGTGCAACTCGGACAAAAAGTACAAGCTAAATTAACCAAGCTTGGAACTTTAAATTAATTTGTAACTTTATAAAAAAAAAACGCCATGAAAAAAGTATTTGTAGCAATTGCCCTCACCACATTCGTAGGTTCTATGGCAACAACAGCTTATGCAGCTGTAAACGGAACGCAAATCGTTAAAAAAGACGACGACAAGCGCAAAAAGAAAAAGAAAAGCGGTAGCTGCTGCTCTTCAAGTTCACAACAAAAATCTTGCTCTTCTAGCAACTCGACTCAAAAGTCTTGTTCTGGTGGTCAGCACTAATTAGTTACTTTACCGTAACAAAAAAGCCGGCTTACGCCGGCTTTTTTTATGCATTTCATTTGTCTATGCGCTGTATATTTCTTGGTATTGCGCTTGGTATTTTTCAAGGATTTTTTTGCGCTTGAATTTCAAGGTTGGGGTGAGCTCGCCACCTTCAATTGTAAATTCTCGTGGCAATAACTTGACTTTTTTGAGCTGTTCCCACGAACCATATTCTAAATTAATCTGAGCCACTTCCTTGTTGATTCTATCGATTAGCGCTTGATGAGCGACAATCTCTTCATTTGAAAGCGAACTATAATCAAGGTTGTGGCGCTGAGCCCACTCCTTTACAAAAGCCATATTAGGAACAATGAATACTGCCGGAAACTTCTCGCCTTCACCAATTACCATGGCTTGTTCAATGAAACGAGATTCCTTAAGTCGGTTTTCCATGGCCTGAGGAACAATATATTTACCCCCTGAGGTTTTAAAAATTTCTTTCTTGCGGTCAGTGATTTTCAAAAATTTACCTTCTTGGAAGGTCCCGATATCACCGGTGCAAAACCAACCATCGGCATCAAAAACTTCATTGGTTGCCTCTTGATTTTTGTAGTAGCCCATCATGACATTGGGTCCTTTGACTAAAATTTCACCGTCTGGAGCAATTTTAACTTGAACGTTTTCTACGAGAGGGCCTACTGTTCCGATGCGAATACCGGTCACAAAGTTGTTCACCGTAACAACGGGTGAAGTTTCTGTAAGTCCGTAACCTTCTAAAATAGGGATGTCTGCAGCGAGAAAAATTCGCGCCAAGCGCGGTTGCAAAGCAGCAGAGCCTGACGCAATTGCCTTGACATTGCCACCAAGGGCTTCTTGCCACTTCGAAAAAATAAGTTTGCGCGCAATAGACAACTTCATTTTATAAAATGTGGATTTTCCTACTACGTCATATTCTTCTGCTACGTCAACTGCCCAAAAGAAGAGTGAGCGCTTGATTCCTTTGAGGTCTTCCCCTTTGGCCATAATTTTGTCGAATACTTTTTCTATCAGACGCGGAACAGCTGAAAAAACATCTGGTTTTACCTCCTTGATATTCTCACCGATGGTATCCATTGATTCGGCAAAATGTATAGAACAGCCTATGTACATGTAGAGATAGTGCAACATGCGCTCATAAATATGACAAACAGGCAAAAAGCTCAGTACTTTGGAGTTTTTATCGGCTGGAATAGGCTCAATACAAGAAGAAACCGTTGCTAAAATGTTGGCATGAGACAACATTACTCCTTTTGGATTGCCGGTTGTGCCCGAAGTGTAAATAATGGTAACCAAATCGCCGGATTTCACTTCGCGCATGCGTTGTTCAACGACTTCGATTTCTGTTTGTCCTTTCACGGCCTCAATTTCCGACCAATGTGGGCAATTCGATAGCTGATCAAAAGCAAATAAGTGCTTAAGACTCGGTACATCGTTGCGCACAGAACTAATTTTATCGACTAATTCTTGATTGGAAACCACGCAAATTTCGACTCCAGCATCGTTGAGGATAAAGCGGTAGTCTGACTCAGAGATATTTGGATACAAAGGCACTAAAATGGCGCCAACTTGCTGAACAGCAATGTCTAGGATATTCCACTCGAAGCGATTTGAACTTGCCACTGCAACGCGGTCTCCGGCAGCAACGCCAAGTGAGATCAGACCACGAGAAACGTTCATTGCAGCATCTAAAAAATCAGAAGTTGAAAGCGGTACCCAAATTCCTTTTGTCTTGGTGACAAACATATTCGGGTTAGGGTAATTTTTAAGTTGATGTCTTGGGACATCGAATAAGCGATCTATAGTTAGCATACAATAGGTTTGGTGGCGAAAAATAGCAATATTGTTTCAATTAAAGAAACAAAATCACAAAAAGACTGATCAGGGCCAAACTGATCAAATTGAGGATAAATCCAAAGCGAATCATGTCTTTGATGCGCAGGTAACCCGATCCAAAAACGATGGCATTTGGTGGAGTACCTACCGGCATCATGAAAGCCAGACTAGCGCCAAGTGTTAGTGCCATGGCTAGTGGAACGAGTGGCAAACCAGTTTGATTGGCGAAAATGCCTACTACAGGAACAAATAAGGTCACCATAGCTAAGTTAGACAACACTTCAGAAACAAAAATAGCGAGGGCAGTGAGGATGAGAATGGCCGCAACCAAGCCAATTCCGTTGAAAGATTCAAATGTGGCTGCCAAAAATTTGAGCACGCCATTTTTTTCCAAAACAGCTGCCAAAGCCAAACCACCACCAAATAACAATAAGATGCCCCAAGGCAATTTTTCAGTATCGGTCCAGCGGAGAATTTTGTCTTTAGCACTTTCTCCACTAGGCACTAAGAACATGGCAAGCGCACCTAAAATGGCAGCGTTTTCATCGCGGTAATTGATGCCAAATCCAACGAATACTTCTCTGAAAATCCATAAGAAAGCAACAATTGAAAAGATCCAAAGTACTCGTTTTTGGGCTTTGGTCCAAGGAAGAGTATGAAAATGAAGGTCATGAACATCTTTGCGCTCTGCACCAAGCATATAATTGAAGATCAAAAACATCAGGAGCAACAAAATAATTGCCAACGGCATGCCAATTTTCATCCAATCAAAAAAGCTGATTTCGACCTGAAAATTCTCTGCTAAAATACTCGCCATTTGGGTATTTGGCGGCGAACCAATGAGTGTGCCGACACCGCCAATATTGGATGCGTACGCTATTGAAAGCATCAAAAAGACGCTAAAGCGAGATTGCCGATGCGCGGGCGGCATGGCTTCTATGACTGCAATAGCCATAGGTAGCATCATGAGGGCAGTAGCTGTATTTGAAATCCACATGGAAATGAGACCCGTGCTCAGGATAAAACCCAATAGAATATTTGATTTTTTGTCGCCAACGATAGCGATGATGCGCCTGGCAATTTGCTCATGGACACCCCATTTCTCTAAGGCAAGCGCCATTACAAAACCTCCGAAAAATAAAAAGATATTGGAGTCGCCGTAGCATTGAGCAAGGTCTTTTGGTGTGAGCAAGCCCAGCGGGACTGCAAATAACAAAGGTAAAAGAGCAGTAAGGTAAACGGGAATCCATTCAGAAATCCAAAGCACCACCATGAGCCCAGCGAGCAGCAAGGAAAGTGTAAAACCGTCAAAAACCCACATTGGGCTTAGCGCTTACTTGTTGAGTGCGTTGAGTGAATCAACGAAATAAATGGCCTTGGCCTCTACTTCGTGAGCAATTGCGCGAAATGCTGGCTTTCCTTTCGCTTGCTTCATTTTAGAAAGCATTTGATCTTGGAACTCAGCTGCTTCGTCGATGAGTTTGGCAGAACGATCAGCTTTATCAGGAGCAGTCATTTCAAAAAAGAAGCATTCTTCTACCACATCAAAAACCATTTCATTGATGTTTCTTTTGAGGATTCGTTTGTTGGCCATAACTCTTATTTTTTGACAAATGTACGCATTTTCAGGCTATTTTTGTACATGTCTTATCCCCTACTGACCATTGCCAAAGGCAAAGAGCATTCGATTCAACGCAAGCACCCCTGGATTTTCTCTGGCGCAATCGCCTCTGACACCGCCGAACTCCAAGATGGCGACCTCGTTTGCCTCACCACCAAAAAACAGCAAATCTTAGGAATAGGTCACTTTCAGCACGCCACCATTGCCGTGCGCATGCTCAGCTTCGACTACGAGACCATCGACGCTGCATTTTATGAACGTAGGCTTTCCAATGCCTACCAATTGCGTTTGCGCATTGGCCTACTCAGTGAATCCAACAATATCTTTCGTTTGTGCCATGGTGAAGGCGATCTTTTGCCGGGCCTTATTATTGATGTTTACAATGGCGTCGCCGTGATTCAGTGTCACTCTTATGGAATGTTCAAGCAAGTTGGGCTTATTGCAGAAGCGCTTCAAGTAGTAATGGGCAAAGATTTAAAGGCGATTTATCATAAATCGAGTGAGACCTTACCTAAACGAGAATTAGTTTCAGATGGCTACTTATTTGGGGAGGTACCAGTACCACATCTCGCGCTGGAAAATGGCGTCAAGTATCAAATCGACTGGATCAACGGGCAAAAGACTGGTTTTTTTATCGACCAGCGCGAAAACCGCGCATTGCTCGGAAAATATGCACAGGGTAAAAAAGTCCTCAACACATTTTGCTATTCGGGTGGCTTCAGTTTGCAAGCACTCCAGCACGGCGCACTACTCGTGCATTCGCTCGATAGCTCCAAAAAGGCAATTGCCCTGACAGACGCGAACGTGACACTCAACGATTTTGAAGACAGACACGCTTCTATCGTAGACGATGCCATGGACTACATGAAAAACTTACCCGAAGACTACGATATCATTGTTCTTGACCCTCCAGCTTTTGCCAAACACCGCGACAAACGCCACCAGGCAATCCAAGGCTACAAGCGCCTCAATGCACACGCCATTCGGCAAATCAAACCAGGCGGGCTTATATTTACGTTTTCTTGCTCACAAGTTGTAGATACGCTACTTTTTACCAATACGGTTATCGCTGCAGCAATAGAAGCAGGGCGTTCATGCCGTATCTTAGAGCAATTGCACCAACCTGCCGATCACCCCATTCAAGCTTTTCATCCGGAAGGCGCATACTTGAAAGGACTCGTGATCCAAATAGACTAAATGTTAGCACTCAACTACAGAACAATATTAGGCGTTGCCTTGCCCATGATGGTCACTGGATTTATCCAATCCATCGTGCTACTCACTGATGCGTCGTTGATTGCGCGTCACTCCACTGAAGCTTTTGATGCCGTGGGCAATGCGGGCCTCATGTATGTCACACTTTTTATGTGTTTAGCAGGCATGGCCGATGGCGCTCAGATCATTATTGCTCGGCGCATTGGCCAGAACAAACCAGAACTCATTGGACAAGTTTTCGGAAGTACCGTATGGGTTCTTTGCCTTTTGGCGCTCGGACTTTTTGGCTTATTGTATTTAGTAATGCCCGACTTAGTGCTGGCCTATTCTGAACAAAACGAGATTGCCAGACTACAAGGTATCTATATTGAGCAACGCAGTTTTTCGTTGTTTTTTGCCATGATCACGCTTTCGATTCAAGCATTTTTCTTGGCAGAAGGCAAATCATGGGTAGTGCTCATTACCTCTTTGCTGACGGCAAGTTCTAATGCAATTTTAGCCTATGCCCTCATTTTTGGTCATTATGGTTTTCCAGAAATGGGAATCCGAGGTGCCGCACTGGCCTCCACTTGCGCAGATGCAATTGGAATGGTGAGCATGCTTTGTTTCTTATTCTTTTCCAAGGAGCAGAAAAAATACCAGCTTCTCGCTTACTTCAAAGTAGATTTAACTTCCATCAAAGAATTGCTCAAAGTGGGTAGCCCACTCATGTTACAAGGCTTCTCTGCCCTAGCCACCTGGACGCTGTTCTTTACTTGGCTCGAACAAAAAGGCACTTTTGACCTCACCGTTTCTCAGAATATCCGCTCCATTTACTTTCTTGCTTTTGTCCCAATTTGGGGATTTGCTGGTACCACCAAAACCTATATTTCTCAGTATTTAGGCGCCAAAAAACTCGATCAAATCCCTGTTATTCAACGAAAAATACAACTGCTGACTGTTGCTTTTATGTTGCTCACTTTTCATGGTGCATTGCTTTATCCTGAAGTTCTCATTCGATTGATCAACCCAGCAGAAGCATACGTGGCAAAAAGCGCCGATATACTCAAACTCATTGCCGTTTCTATCCTCATTTTTGGGTTTATTTCAGTTTATTTTCAGACCATTCATGGCAGTGGCAATACGCTGCACTCTATGCTTATTGAATTTTTCACGGTTGGTATTTACAGCATCTTTTGCTACTTGTTCATTAAGGTTTGGGAGCTAGATGTATATTGGATTTGGACCGTTGAGTATATTTACTTTGGAATTTTAGGCTTGGTTTCCATTACTTATCTCCAAAAAGCAAATTGGCAAAACAAACAAGTATGAGTTCAGCATTGCGCATCGTTTTTATGGGTACCCCCTCTTTTGCAGTTCGTATTTTAGATGAACTAAATCGAAGCCAACACGATGTTGTAGGCGTGGTAACCGTTGCCGACAAACCCGCTGGCCGAGGCCAACAAATGCATCAAAGTGCGGTCAAAGTCTATGCGCTTGACAACTCCCTTGCGCTCTTCCAACCCGAAAAATTGCGCGACGAAACCTTCATTGCCGACCTGAGCGCTCTTCGGGCCGATGTATTTGTTGTAGTCGCCTTCCGCATGTTGCCTGATGTCGTCTGGAAGCTACCACGACTTGGCACGTTCAATTTGCACGCCTCGCTTCTTCCCGCATATCGCGGAGCTGCACCTATCAATTGGGCGCTCATCAATGGCGAGCAAGAAACGGGTGTAACTACATTTTTGATCAACGAAGAAATTGATGCGGGCAGTATTTTGATGCAAGAAACTATTGCCATTTCTGACAAAATGAATGTCGGAGAATTACACGACCTTTTGCAAGAGAAAGGCGCTCATCTTACACTAGAAACCTGTAACGCCTTAGCCGATGGAACGGTAGTTCCGCAAGCTCAAAATGCACTGACTGGAAAACGTGCTTTAGCGCCGAAACTTTTCAAGGAAAACACAAAAATTGATTGGTCACAGACTGCTCATGAAATACACAATCTTGTAAGGGGCCTAGACCCATATCCGGCCGCATGGTGCCAACTGTGGTCAGAACAAAAACAAGCGTTGATGCAGTTTAAAATTTTTAGCTCTGAAATTAGTGCGACTGCTTGCCAAAGAACTGACGGCCCTAAGGCGAGCAAAGAAGGCATATTGTTTCCTTGTGGCCAACAAACCACTTTACTCGTGAAAGAAATTCAGATGGAGGGTAAAAAGCGCATGGATGCCAAAGCATTTATGGCGGGCAATGACCTCCTGCAATTCCGCTACTGAGGAACATTAAAAGACACCCCAAAGCGCATTGGGTAAACGCCTACTGTAGTGCCTTCCTTAAACATATTGAGTATCGCATAATTGGCAAATAGTCCGAAATGGCCATAGCCTATGCGCACTGTAGCATCGAGCATCCAGGTATTCAGATTGAATTTTGACTTTGTGGTATTTTCAAACTCGTTGCCGTTGGCATAAGTACCGGTAAAGCGTTGGTGACTGTATAAGCGTACGCCACCAATAACACCCGCATCTAGATAAAATACCTTTTTGTAAGGTTGATCTTGGCCAGCTGTGAGTTCTAATAGTAATGGAACGGTGAGGTAAGCAGCATATAAGGTATTGCGCTTGTATACTTGGTTGTTGTCAATGATGGCATAAACGCTGTCTGCGTTGTGTTCAAGTACATAAGAAGAGGTGAGTTCTGTGGCGCCAAAATTAAAGCCGTAACCGGTTGTGAGGCCCAATACATCGCTGATTAAATTAAACTTATATTGAAAAGTATTGAGGTTAAACAACAAACTTTTTGCCGAGTTATTTTCCCAATAAGGTGTCGTAGCAAAGGTTGTGGTTGGGTCGAGGAAACCATTCGTGTTGACCTGAAAACCTAACTCAAAACCAGCCCAATGCCCTTTTTCTCTCATTGATCCTTCTTCAAATGAGAAATCACCTTCCATGTCTAAATCTAGGTCGAAGAGAATTTGAAGGCGGTAGTTAGAGACTATTGGCATACCGTTTTCATCGCTTGCAGGGATCCAATTCGGCATATTGCGAACGATTTCAAGTGCAGCACTATCAAGTAAAGCGTCGTAACCCATCTCAATGATCGGATTGACGATTTTGCCATCAATAGCTACTTCAAAAGCGACGTATACTGACTCTCCCCAAGGGAATAAATCGCTGGTATCCGCAAAAATAAACTGCTCTACAGCATTTTTAACGTACAAATCTAGAGAATCTTGACCTCCTGGAAACGCAGGTGTATTGCGGCTTTCAGCAATATCTGGTACTCCCCAAATTTCTGTGGCTACCTGCGGCGCATCAACATCTTCAATTATTACGGCACTCGTATCAATTTTTTCTACTAATTGTGGCTTTTCTAGAACTTGTGCATGAGCAGTTAAACCTATAAGCGTAATAAATGCGGCGAGGATATTTTTCATGTGGAGAATTTCTTCAAAGATAGAAAATTAAAATTGGATACTCATTTTCAGTAAGAAATGTCGGCCAGCTTGTGGATAATAGAAATTTTCAGTGGTTGTCTGGCCTCCATATTGGTAACTAAACGTATAACCATTGTTTGCATATAATGCGTTGAATAAATTATTGACCATGAAACCTATTTCGACCTCTTTGGCAAATGTTTGCTTGACCTTGTAATTACAAATGAAGTTGGTAAAAGTAAAAGGATCGAGGCTTCTGGCCACGTTGGAGGTGTTGTCTAAAAATTGACGCGCTACATACTTACTTTGGATACCTATAGCCAAATTCTTCACTGGTAAATATTGAAGGCCAAGCGTCTGAATGAAACGAGGAGAAAATGCAAGATCAGTTGTACCATGTTCTATTTGAACTTGGGTGTAGTAAGGGTCCACGTCGAGATAAACGTCGACATATTCTACAAAATTGAGGATCTTATTTTGACTGAGTGTTGTGGCGCTCTGAATACGCAATTTTTCATTCACTTGATAACCCATTTCTAGTTCGAGACCCGCACGATAACTGCGGTCTACGTTGGTTCGGGTGTAGCCGCCGACATCGTTAATTTGCCCTGTTAACACCAATTGATTGTGGTAATACATCCAAAAAATATTGGCCTGAGCATTGAATTTTTTAAACTGCAAACGATACGCTAATTCTGTATCGAACATGCGTTCTGGAGTTGGTCTATTTTCAGGGGTGCTTTCTCGGAAATCTCTGCGGATAGGCTCGCGATTGGCAATGCCAAAGGATCCAAATACTTGATGATGTCCGATTAGTTTTGCGAACGCTATTTTCGGATTAAAGAAGTGATAGTTGACCTGCTGGGTAACGTCGGCCAAATTGCCACTGACCTGATCTACGCCTAAAAATTGATACGCAATGCCACGGTATTGGAGGTCAAGTGTAAGATCCAAGCCATTGCGCGAATAATTGGTCTTGAGATAAGAACTGAACTCAGTTTTGAGTGCATCGTTTTGATAATAGCGGTCGTATATTTGACTATTTGAAGCATACTCAGCCCAGATCAATTCACCAAAATGCAAACCGGCATAGCGGTTCGCTGCACCCCCAAGTGTGAATTTCAAATGAGGTTTCCACTGATAGTTGAGTCCATAAACCATTCCGACAAAATGATTGTCTAGCCATCTTCTTCTGATCAGGTCAGATGTAAGAATGGTATCTGAACCGAGCACTACAGGTGCAAGTCCGTAATCAGAAAGTGCATCTTGGTTTCTCAATTCTTCATAGTAACCTCTTCCATAGGTATAATGACCCGCTAAATTGAGCTCAAGCTTTGAGGAAAATCGATGGATAAAATGGAGTTGGTAATTGTCTTGTTTGTAGTTATCTACTTGGTTGGCATAAGTGTAATAATTGTAGGTGCGCCCCGACTCCAATAAGTTTTGGGTTTCGGCAGCGCTCAGGCCATTGCGTGCAGCGTAATCGAGCATGCCAAGAGAGTCTCCACGATAACGACTTTCTGGCGTACCATACCAGGCCTGATAAGTGCGCTCAGCGCCAGTTAAGACTACCGCTTTCCAAACAGATTTTTTGCTAAGGTAGGTGGCGGTGAGGCCCATGGAACGCAAGTCAGAAGTGGCGCGATCAAGGTAGCCATCGGAGCGTATTTCTGAAAAGCGTGCTTCTAAAGAAAAGCGATTATTAAGCAAGCCTGTACCCGCCTGAAGTGTGCCCCTAAGTGTGCCAAAAGAACCTCCCGAAAGATCCATGCGGGCAAATGGCTGCGTTTTGAGGTCATTGGTTTTGATGTTGACACTTGCGCCAAAAGCTGCGGCTCCGTTGGTAGAAGAACCCACACCGCGCTGCACTTGCATGTTTTCTATTGAACCAACTAAATCAGGCATATTGACCCAATATACATCGTGAGACTCTGGGTCATTGACCGGCACGCCGTTAATCGTGACATTGATGCGACTGGCGTCAACCCCACGAATGCGCAAGCTGCTGTAGCCAATTCCGGCACCGGCATCGCTAGTTGTTACAACAGAAGGCGTAAACTCGAGGAGCGTTGGCATGTCTTGACCAAAGTTCTTAACCTGCAGGTCTTTTTTAGTGACAGTGAGGTTGTTAGGTGCATCTTTGGCGCGCAAACCAGATACGACTATACCTTCGATATTTTGAATTCGCTTACTGGTGTCTATGGCTGAAACATTCGTGTTTTGAGCAATTAGACTTGTTGTCAGGAGCAAACATGGTAATATTAGAAATCTTGTTTTCATTTTCTAAAAATTAAACAAGAATAAGGGGCTCTTCTTGACAGTTGTGTAAGTTAAGCGCGTCATCTTCCCTTCGCTGGCATTATCCAAATCAGGTTCAATGGGTATGATCTCAGCCTTTACGGCACCCCTTAGAGACGACACAAAAATAGTACAAACCTTGCAGGAAACTTCAAGGCTGACATAATTTCTTTTAACTATGCTAATAAATGATTGTCATGTTTGCATAAATAGTTCATTTTTTGTATTTTAACCTTTCAATTTTGACATGAACACACCAACGTTACTACAAACACCCAAACTCACACGATCTGCCTCACTCAAAACCCTGATCGAGAACCGCACTATTTTCAATCTGCAGCACTGCGAACTCAACTTATTTGAAACGTATCAGCAAGCGGAAAAAGTAGCACTCACTTTTAATGACGTCGTCCTGACCTCTATGCTCAGAGGTAAAAAAGTCATGCATCTTTACAACGATTCGCCTTTTGAGTACCTGCCCGGCGAAACCGTTATTTTGCCACAAAGCACAGAAATGAAAATTGATTTTCCCGATGCAAGCCTTACCGACCCTACACAGTGTTTGGCCCTCGAGATCGACCGCACGAAAATCAATCAACTGATTGAACTGCTCAATGAGCGCTACCCCAAAGAAGACCAAAGTCCGTGGACGCTTAATTTTGAACAGTACTTTTTGATGAACAACGATGCCGTAGCAGCCACGCTCAACAAAATGATTCAAGTTTGCATGAGCGGGCAGAGCAACAAAGACATTCTCGCCGACCTCAGCCTTCAAGAATTGATCATCCACCTCATCCAGCTTCAAAAAATTACCGAACTAGATAACAATCAGCATAGCAACGGCCTCCTACCCAATTTGCTCCATTACATTCGTGAACATCTTCACGGTAAAATCAACCTAAAAAATCTAAGCGAACTTGCTTGCATGAGCGGCTCCACTTTTTATCGCTACGTAAAGAAAACCACAGGCCTCAGCCCTCAAGAACTTATTTTAAGAGAACGCATCAAATACGCAAAGCATTTGCTCGGAAAATCAGACCTACTGATCACGGAGGTTGCATTTGATGCCGGCTTCGAAGACCCTAATTATTTTACAAGGGCTTTCAAAAAAACGGAGGGCCTCACACCAAAGCAGTACCAACAAAAAGTGCTTCAGTCTACTTTGTAACGCAAATCCTCTAATTGCGTAAGTTCTAAGCTCGTAAACAGACGAGAATGCACAATGAAACGCAAACCCAACGGGATTTCCAACGAAAAACTAGATCCTCGACCTTCCACTATATCAATGGTAAGCTGCGTATGTTTCCAGTATTCAAACTGATCCTGACTCATCCAAAAGTCAGCGCCTTCAATTGAACCCAAACAAACATCTGAAGAACCAATGTAGAATTCTCCGGCCTCAAAACACATGGGTTGTGAGCCATCGCAACAGCCGCCTGACTGATGAAACATGAGTTGCCCATGCTCCTTTTTTAACAAGTGGAGAACCTCAAGAGCCTTTTCAGTAAATAGAACGCGTTTGACCATAATGTAAATAAAAAAACCCGGCCGAAGCCGGGTTTGATGAAACCTAAATTTCTTTAGAAAAAACCAAGCTTTTGCTTGCTGTAAGATACGAGCATATTTTTAGTTTGACGGTAGTGCGAAAGCATCATTTTATGCGTTTCGCGACCGAAACCTGATTTTTTATAACCACCGAAAGGCGCATGTGCTGGGTATGCATGGTAGCAGTTTACCCATACACGACCCGCTTGAATAGCACGTGGAACCGTATATAATTCATGCGCATCGCGTGTCCAAACACCCGCGCCAAGCCCATAAAGCGTGTCGTTGGCAATTTCGAGTGCTTGTTCAGTTGTTTTGAAGGTAGTCACGCAAGTAACTGGCCCGAAAATTTCCTCTTGGAAAATACGCATTTTATTGTGGCCTTTGAAAATTGTTGGTTTGATGTAGAAACCATTATTGAGTTCGCCACCAAGCTGATTGACATCTCCACCGCAAAGCACTTCTGCGCCTTCTTCGCGTCCAATTTTAAGGTACGATTGAATTTTTTCGTATTGGTCATTGGAAGCTTGGGCACCCATCATGGTGCTGCCATCTAACGGGTGTCCGCAAACAATTGCATTTGTTCTGGCAATCACGCGCTCCATAAATTTGTCATAGATAGACTCGTGAACCAAAATACGCGACGGACAAGTACAAACTTCACCTTGGTTAAGCGCAAACATCACTGCACCTTCAACAGCTTTATCGAAGAAATCGTCGTCGTGATCTGCGACAGAAGGGAAGAAAATATTTGGCGACTTACCTCCGAGTTCCATGGTAACAGGAATGAGGTTCTCAGAAGCATACTGCATGATCAAACGACCTGTTGTAGTTTCACCCGTAAAGGCTACCTTATTGATTCGTGGCGATGTAGCCAAAGGTTTTCCTGCTTCTGGTCCAAAACCTGTAACTACGTTTAGAACGCCTGCAGGCAATACATCTTGGATCAATTCCATCAATACCATAATGGAAGTCGGTGTTTGCTCTGCTGGCTTTACAATTACACAGTTACCTGCAGCCAGTGCTGGAGCGATTTTCCAGGTAGCCATTAAAAGAGGGAAATTCCAAGGAATGATTTGCCCTACGACACCAATTGGTTCGTGAACAACGATACTCACTGTAGTTTCATCGTGCTCAGAGATTGCGCCTTCTTCTGCACGGATGACACCTGCAAAATAACGGAAGTGATCAATACATAAAGGTAAATCAGCAGCGCGCGTCTCGCGAATTGCCTTTCCATTGTCAATGGTTTCTACAGTGGCCAAAAGCTCTAGATTCGCCTCCATGATGTCGGCAATTTTGAGCAACATATTACTGCGCGTAGCAACGGATGTTTTTGACCAAGTTGTGAAAGCGGCATGTGCAGCGTCTAGTGCAAGATCGATGTCTTCTTTTGTGGAGCGAGCTGCTTGGGTAAATACCTGACCGTCGATTGGTGAACTGTTGTCAAAATAAACCCCATTGACTGGGTCGACAAACTTACCGCCGATGAAATTGCCATACTTGGCTTTAAATGTTGGTTTTTGTGCTAGATTACTCATAGTGTTTTGTTTTTTAGTTAAAAGCAATACACAAATGAAGTAAATCAAGCATCTATTACTTAGCATAAATGCTTCAATTTATAGCATGAATTCTTCACGACTCGTTTTCTCAATTTGTCGAAGTTTGTAAATTCACCTTCTGTATGTCTCAAATCATTTGTTTCGGAGAAGTCCTGTGGGACTTATTGCCAACGGGTAAAAAACTCGGTGGCGCTCCGCTTAATGTCACTTTTCGGCTCACTGAATTCAAACAAGACGCACTTTTGGTCAGTGCAATTGGTAATGATGACTTGGGAGAGCAAATTAAAACTCAAATTTCTCAACTTGGAATCAACGCGACGATGAAGCGTCATTCACATTTAAGAACCGGTGTTGTGCTCGTTGATTTACAATTGGATGGGTCGGCAAAATATTCCATTGAGCAGCCTGTTGCTTGGGACGAAATACCGACAAAATTACTAAAGTCAAATGTGGTGGTTTTTGGTTCGCTCGCGTTGCGCAGTGAATACAACAAGTCAGAACTCAATACCTTGATATCAAAAGCAAATCTTGTTTTTTTTGATGTTAATTTGAGAGCTCCCTTCTTTAGCTTCGAATTAATTGAAGCGTACATCTTTAAAAGCGACCTCATAAAGTTCAATAACGAGGAGTTTGAGTGGTATTGTACAATGAACAATTGGGATGCAGACCTAGATACTGCCATAACCGCGTTTCAACAAAAATTCCCCAACAAAAGTCTGTGCATCACACTCGGTGCGGCAGGTGCCATTTGGCTCGTTTCTGGCGAAGTATATAAAGCTTCAGCTCCAAAAATAAAAGTTCAGGATACAATTGGCGCAGGAGATGCTTTTTTTGCCTGTTTAATTACTGGAATTCAACTACAAAAATCACATCAAGAAATTTTGGAATTTGCCTGCAAAGTTGGTGCCATCGTTGCTACCCAAAAAGGCGCTACAACAGCTCTCACTACTACAATCATTGACGAATTCAATAATTTAAAATCGTTATAGTGCCGCAACTAAATTGGCAATCTGAACGGCATTGGTGGCGGCACCCTTGCGCAAGTTATCGGCAACAATCCATAGATTGAGTGTGTTGGCTTGGCTTTCGTCGCGGCGAATTCTGCCCACAAAAACATCATCTTTACCTTCTGCCATTCTAGGCATTGGGTACTCGTAGTTAGCTAGGTTGTCTTGAAGCGTGATACCAGGTGTTTGCGCCAAGAGTTGGCGAACCTCAGCTAAATCAAAGTCGTTTTCAAAAGAGATATTCACCGCCTCTGAATGGCCACCAACCACAGGCACGCGCACTGCTGTAGCGGTTACATTGATGTTTGGATCTAAGATTTTTTTGGTCTCGTTGGTAAGTTTCATTTCCTCTTTGGTGTAGCCATTGTCTAGGAAAACATCGCATTGCGGTATGCAATTTTTATCAATAGGATACTTATAGGCCATGTCACCTTCGATGCCAGCGCGTTCGTTGTCCAATTGCTGCACAGCTTTAACGCCCGTTCCTGTGATGGATTGATAGGTAGAAACCACCACGCGCTTGACACCATATTTGCGATGCAGGGGTGCCAATACCATTACCAACTGAATGGTACTGCAATTTGGATTGGCAATGATGAGGTCTTGTTTGGTGAGGAGTTGTCCGTTGATTTCCGGAACAATGAGCTTTTTTGTTGGATCCATGCGCCAAGCGGAACTATTGTCAATAACAACTGTTCCCTTCTCTGCAAAACGAGGCGCCCACTCCAATGAGGTGTCGCCGCCCGCTGAAAAAATTGCAATATCCGGAGCTGCTTCAACTGCAGCAGCCAATCCGATGACTGCATATTCCTTTCCTTGGTACGTTAATTTTTTACCCACGCTGTTTTCGGAGGCAACCAATAGCAATTCTGTGTAAGGAAATTGTTGCTCTGCCAACACTTCCAACATGACTGAACCAACCATGCCGGTGGCTCCAACTACAGCTACTTTCATTTATCAATTTTTTACAAAAATAATCTTTGTTTGCCATGCGAAACTTCCTCCTTTTAATTTTCCTGATTTCGGCCTGCACACCCCGACCGGTTATTGCCCAAATTTTTGACGATTTCCACGACCAAAGCCTTTTTCAAGGTTTAATATGGGGTGGAGATATTGGCGCTTTTCAGACCAATACCAATCGGCAACTTCAACTGAACGCTTCTAGCCCTGGAGTTTCTAACATCTATTTCCAAAACGGACTCAACAATGCGAACAACTGGGAGTTTCGGTTTTGGCTACGGCTCAACTTTAACCCTTCGAGTCTGAATTTTTGCCGACTCTATTTGCAGGCCGATCAAAGCGATTTAATGAATGCGGCCAATGCATTGTATCTCGAATTTGGTGAAGCAGGTAGCCAAGATGCACCAAAGTTATTTAGTCGGCAAAATGGCAACGATAGTTTACTTGCCGTTGGGCCAGCAGGCAGTGTTGCAGCGGCATTTCAATTGTTTTTCAAATGTAAGTACCAAAACGGATTGTTTACACTCGAGTCACAAGCGAGCCCCGCCGCCGCTAGCATCCTTTGGTTATCTGGGCAAGTGCCCTTGCTGCCGACCTGCCCCTTTGCTGGCCTCGCGTGTATCTACACCACAAGCAACGTGCAAGGATTCTACCTCGACGACCTATACGTTGGCGAATTATTGAACACCAATTCTACAGAGCTGATCTTCACTGAAATCATGGCAGATCCTGACCCTCAGCTAGGGCTTCCCAATACTGAATACATCGAAATTTACAATGCCGGGGCAGTCTTGATTCAGCTCAACGGCTATCAACTTTCAGATGCAACTAGTTCTTGTACGCTGCCATCTTTTTGGTTGCAGCCCGGTAATTATGCCACGCTTGTTGGAACCGGGCAAAGTAGTGGCTTCATTCCTATGAAGACCATTGAAGTTCCTGCATTTATAAGTTTCAACAATACCGGCGAAACACTGACACTTAAAAACCCTCAAGGGGAATTTCAAGATCAGGTTGCTTACCATTTAAATTGGTACAAGGATTCTAGTAAAATGGATGGCGGCTACAGTTTAGAACGTTGTTCATTGGAAGACCCTTGTTCTGCCGCAGACAATTGGCGCGGAAGCGAAGCCCCAATCGGAGGCACCCCTTGCCTACCCAATTCAGTAATTGACGACCAACCCGATACCACAACGGCGTTATTGTTATATGCAGAAGTCCGAGACTCGAACCAAATTGCGTTTGTATTTTCCGAACCGATGGACAGCCTCAGTCTAGCCCAAGCTAGCTTGGCGTTTTCGGAGAATCTTGGACCATATGCGACTTTTATATTTTCGGTGCATCAATTGCAAATGGGTGCGCAAATGATTCTTCTGTTTGAAAACAGCCTGCCTAATAGCCTGCCAATTAACATATCATTGACCTCCGTAGCTGACTGCTGGACAAATCAATCAAGTTATCAAACCGTTGCATTGCGTGCTGAGGAACCGCAACTTGGCGACTTACTGATCAATGAAATCTTATTTGACCCACCCGCCAACGGCGCTGATTTCATTGAAATCTACAATATAAGTAACAAGTTTATTTCTTTGTTAAATTGTACAATCAGTAATCATGCAGTGAGTTATAGCTTGCCAAAACACGTCATGAAACCCCATTCTTTTCTTGCGCTTTGTCCTGACACAGCTTTTTTGATCGCATACTACCCTCAAGCCGAAATCCAAAATTTACGCACCCAACAACTCCCTTATTTTTATAACGACAGTGGCACTTGTATACTGTATTCAGACGACCTTGTCCTCGATCAGCTCAAATACAAGAGCAATTGGCACTCGCCTTTGGTACTCGAACCCGAAGGCGTGAGTTTGGAACGGCTCAATGCCACTGCCTCAACTCAAAGTGCTCAAAATTGGTTTTCAGCAGCTCAAAGTGCCGGTTTTGCTACCCCTGGTGTCGTTAACTCCCAACAATTAGCAGCGAAGCAAAACGGACAACTCTACCTCAGTCACCCTGAATTGAGCCCGGACCAAGATGGCTATCACGATTTTTTAGAGATACAATACCAACTACCCGCTCCGAATATGTTGGTCCAAGCAGATATCTTTACTTTGAGCGGCCAATTAGTTAAACACCTCACTAATAACGAATTGTTTGGTACTGAAGGCGTATTAATTTGGGATGGAAGCACAGAATATGGTGCAATTGCAAGCAGTGGAATTTACATTCTTGATTTCGTTGCCTTTTCAACAGACCAAAGTGTATT
Organism: Bacteroidota bacterium; assembly: GCA_041191505.1. Classification (GTDB taxonomy): domain Bacteria; phylum Bacteroidota; class Bacteroidia; order Flavobacteriales_D; family Crocinitomicaceae; genus UBA952. Next base: position 38,183 of record JBEEOT010000003.1, read on the forward strand.
TTTTAATCGCAGATTGAGTTTCGCGCGCTGTATTAAACGCTAAATTTGAATTAAACTTTTTCCAATGAAAACACTGCTCGCTGTCTTCTCTCTTCTTCTCTCTCTTTCATTATCGGCTCAACGCTATACGAGTGCTATTGGTTTGAGAGGAGGAAGTCCTGGTGTTACCTACTTAAACGCCAAATACAGAATCAATCAACAAGCCTACGAACTTGGGCTCGGTGGTAATACAGGAGCACTCTGGGTGCACGGCAACGCCTATTATCAAAATGAACTCAACGATATTTTGGATTATTATTACGGTTTTGGCGCTAACCTAGGTATCGGTAAAATGAATCAATTTGAAACGGACTTTAGCGGACTTGGTTTAGGTGCATCCGCAGTGATCGGACTAGAACACACCTTAGAAGATTACCCGTTCAACGTCTCTTTAGACTTAGGCCCAAGTCTTTACGTTCTTCCTCGATTGCAGTTTGGCTTTGCTTGGGCATTTAGCGTGCGGTATGTCCTCCACTAAAATCGATTTTTCACCAGGGTCCTCTAATTGGATTGCCAAATTCTTTGAGCTTCTCGATCAGGGTATTTTTAGTATTGACGACGACCTCATTCATCAAAAAGAGGCCAACCTTACGCACTTTATTTCTCATCAAACGGGTCTCATCTACGGTACGGCGCAATCCTTTATCTTCTCAAATTCACTAGATAAACGACGCTTCAACACAGACGAGCAACTTCAGTTACTTTTATTCGAAACCTTGTTGTTTACATATATCCGAAAACAACAAAAACCAACAAGTACCGAAGAATTCACAAAAGTCCTTTTAGCATTTTATAACGGCTACACTGGGTCTAGCTGGGTAGATCAACTTAAATTCAAAGCCACCTCTAAGGCTCAAAAAAAATTAGAAATATTGCTCTCGTCGAGGGTGGGCATCAAAAGTTCTTTTTTAGGCGCAAACTATTGGCTGAAGCATCTTTCAAATGCTTTTATTTTTTTAGATGTCATCTTATTTAGGGCCTATTTAGAAGGCGACCTAACGCCCTTTCTCCAAAACTACGAACGCTACACCTCATCAGTGCTAAATGGGCTCATTTATGTTGCCTTCATCGACGGAAAAGTAGAAGAAAAAGAAAAGCAAATCCTAAAATTATTTATCGCATCTGCCGCTTTACCTAAAGAAACACATCATACGTTCATAGAACGGAGTAAAATTGGAATAACATTGAAAGTGCTTCAGCAAGAATTGGTGCGCGATCATCTTTTAGCACAAATCACTTATGAATTTGGCCATCTTTTACTTCAAAGTGCACATATCATTCAGCCTGCAGAACGTGAGAAACTCCGAATCCTTGGTGAAGTGCTCCACATGAATACATCCGAAATGCTCATGTCTGAAGAGATGTGTATGGCATTTATTGCCCAAAGCGGTCCGGAAGAACTACTGGTCTACAAACAATCTACAGAAGCTAGTTTTGCATTTAAAGAAACGAGCAAGCGCTGGCTGCGCATTATTGGTCGAAACAGAGACCGCTTGCTCGCCGAAATGAAAGAGAGCAAAGAACTCATGGCCCTGTTGCAAAAATCTACCAAAGAAGAGCTCAGCACTGAAGAAAAAGAACAAGTAAAAACACAATTCTACGATATCCTCAAATCAATGCCAACATTGGCATTATTTCTATTACCGGGCGGAAGCCTGCTCCTACCCATCGTCATGAAACTCGTGCCGGAGCTGATCCCCTCTGCTTTTAAAGTCAATGAAGTAGAGAAAAAACAAACCGAAGATGAACTGTAAAATACATATCCACTTGCTCAATGAGTTATTTTCTCAAGAACTAGCTGATGCAAAGCACGACGGCAAAGAATCTGCCGATAACCTCCGATACGAATGGGAAGACGAACTTGAAATCACCTCTGAAGTCACCGAAATCAAAGAACAACCAACGGCTACCTATACACTCGCCGGCTACGACGAAAACGACGAACTATTTTCCTACGAAATTGAAGATATGTATCTTTTCGAAATACACTCCAAAGACAACCCAATTGCCTATGTGGGTGCATCGCAAAGCATTGTTGACCATTGCACCCATTCAACAGACGAAAACACACATACCATTCGTATTTTTCTCAAAGACTACGAACCAATGGCCAATCCTGTCCCGGGCATTTTTATCGCGTCAAAAGCGTTTCCAAAAGCCCTGATCAGATGATTGAATTAAAAGGTATTGAACTCAACTACCTGAAACCCATTCTCAAGGGAATCCACCTACAAGTCAAAAGAGGTGAAATTCTTGGGCTTGTCGGTAAAAGTGGCGCTGGAAAGTCATCACTGCTCAAGATTTGCGCAGGTCTGCAGGACCCCGATGCGGGGCAAATTGTGATTGATGGCAAACCGCAAACCGCAGTGCGCAATTTATTGGTTCCAGGATACGCGGGGCTTGCAATTGTCAATCAAGATTTCAAACTCGATCCTTACCACACCGTCGAAGAAAACCTCAGAGAAGCCATCTTGCATTGGCCTTATGCCAAAAGAGATAAACGCGTTCAAAAACTACTGCGCTTATTTGGCCTAAAAGACATCAGTAGCACCAAAGCGCATCTCATTTCAGGCGGCGAACAGCAGCGCGTTGCCATAGCCCGGGCTATTGCCGATCAGCCAGCATACCTATTGCTAGATGAACCCTTCGGTCACCTCGATGCGCATTTACGTCAAAAGCTCAGTGCTCACCTCATGGACCTCCGTGACGAAGAAGACACCGGAATTATCTTGGTCTCTCATGAAGGTCAGGATGTTCTTGGTCTCTGTGATCATATTTGTATTTTGCAAAATGGCAAACTATCCAAGAAATACAAACCAGAGGAGGTATATTACCACTACAAAGCGCCAGAACGTGCACGTCTGTTTGGGCCCTTGAACACACTTAAAATCAAAGAAGAACTCGTTCATTTTAGACCAGACGAATACATAATTGCGTCAAACGGAATAGAAGTTTATTTTGAAAAAGCACTTTTTGTGGGCGGGCTTTATTTAAACTACATGAAGAGCGCTCATCAAGAACGCATCTTACTTTATGCCTTCGAAAAATTAACCGAAATCAAAGCTATTGAAATCCGCAAAAAATAAACATGGCAAAATACGCCTCACGCTACAAGCATTGTGGACGGCGCTCAAAACATATATCCAAAAAGGAGCTTTTCATCATGGCGCAGCGTTAGCGTACTACACCCTTTTTGCCTTCATACCAATCATCTACCTGACCACCTCTATTTATGGTCGGATCATCGGTCAGCAAAACATGCGTGAAATCATAAGTTCATTGTTAAAGTCAGGGCTTGGCCTACAAGACAGCACTTCGATTTTGCAACTTGTAGACAGCATGTCTATTGAAAAGCCCAATTTCTTTTTAGAACTCGCTAGTGTTGGCATCTTGCTTTACACTTGTTCTGCCTTTATGATTTCGCTCAAACGCAGTCTCAATGAGTTTTTCCACGTCAGTATAAAGAGCAGAGAAGAATCCAATCTTTTTATGGAAATCATTGGCTTTAGGTTTGTGGGCGTGCTCCTACTTGCCATTTTTGCTCTTGTGATCATTCTTTTCTATTTCCTACAAGTATTTATATTTTCTGCCATCACGGGTTGGCTCCATTGGAATAATGGCTTTGTAGATTTCTCCTTACACGCGCTACAGATTATCTTGACTTTACTTTCAAATGCATTTATTTTCACCCTCATTTTTAAGTACATGCACAACGCCAAAGTAAGTTGGCGCATTGCCCGCAACGGCGCTATTACAACGGCAGTCCTCCTTTATTTGAGCCAATTAATCATTGGCTACTATTTGCAACATTTCTTTATCATGGGGCAACTTGGGGTGGCCAACTCTATTTTTATCATGCTCGCTTGGGTTCACTACTCTGCACAGATTGTTTTCTTTGGCGCACAATTTACGTATCAAATCGGCAAGGATTTCCATGAACGCATACAGACGGATGTTAAAGAAACGACGGTGGCTTCCTGAATTCCAATTTGGCGTCTCTGAAAATACTAGAGGTATTGCGTATCGTGAGTAAGAAACTTTTGTTTCCTCCGATTGGCACATAATAGAAAGACAATGCCCAACAGTGCATATTCCGATTCAAAGAAAAATAGGCGTTCGTGAGTCTGCCTTCTTGTAAATTAAAATTCAGATTACCGGACAAATTCCATCTTTTGGTGAAACTGAGGTCTCCACTGAACACTAAGGTCTGAACAAATAACCAAGAATCAGGGTTGGTCGGGCTGATATCCTGATTTGCTCTTATTCCATACACATGAGATAAATTCAATTTCCAAGGTATATCGTAGTAGATGGCCCGCTCAGGATGAAGTGCATAATAATTGAAGTCGGCATTCCAGTCTTGTTCATTGAATAAGGCGCTGTGGTCTTGAATTTTTTTACGGTCCTTTTTGGGTGCTAATACCACGCTTGTGGTCAGGTTGGTGGTGGTTAAGCGACCCCATTGTTGGTTGTTATTCCAGGCATAAGTCCCGATTGTGGCACCCGCGGCATTCCAAGCATAAGGGCTCCACTGTGCGTTGGATACAAAATTGATCCAGTTAGCCGGACTAATGCGTAGGTTGAGCGCCATATCAGAAAGCTTCATGCTATCTTTCGTAAAATCGTAATAACCCGTAATAGAAAATTGATCAATAAGCCTTATTTTTCTATAGCCCGTTAGTGTGTCTTGAGCAGATTTAAATTTCAGTTCCGCAGTATTATTGATTCCAAATGTGAGCAAAGATGCTTCGCGCACAGACCCAACAGAATAGATACTTCGCTCAAAAGGAGAATAGGTGATTGGCGCCTGATTCGGACCTGCATTAGCGCTTACAAGGGGGTTCCAGCCTGGCGTGTAACGATAACCAATATTGGGTGTCATTAGATGGCGCAATCTGGCTTGTTTTGGACCAACAATACGGTAATAACCGTAAAGCACGGTAGTAGCAGTCAGGTTAAAATTGAGTTCGTGACGCATTGCCATTTGCCTTAGGGTATCGATTTGTGTTTTGTTGGCTATCGGGTCATAGGATTTAACGATTTGCTGAAAATTGATTTTATTGCCATAATTGAGGCTCGGATTGATTTTCACGGCGTTTTTAAACAAACCCGAATTCGTTTGAATACTGATGCCCTGGCTTATCCCATTCATGAGTCGTTGGCCAATAGCTGTAAAATCGCCGTTGGTCAGCAAGGAATCGGCAAATTGCGAACGGTTTTGGGCTTCTAAATTATAGGTTACGCCAATGCGCTGGATTGTTTTTTTCCAGTTTTTATCTGCTGTTTCAAAAATGTCTTTGAAGGGAAATACACGCGTTACATTCACGTTCAAAACAGGGCTTGTCATGGAAATATTCTTGGCAATGGAGTTTTGACGCAAGGACATTTTGAGACCTGTGTTGATCGGTTTTCCTGGGAAATTGCGTGCTAAATTGATATCTGAATTAAAAGAATTGGAGAAATACTCAGGGTTTATTGGGTCTAAGGAGTTTTTAGATTGATTATCTGAGATAAAATTGACATTCGAAGAGAAATCCCAAAATGGATTGGATTTGGGTGCTTTTCTATGGTTCCAAGAAACGGTCACTTTATTGCGTTTGATATTTGTTGGAAAGCCGCTATTGAATTGCTGAAAGCCCAGTGATAAACGACCGCTGTAGCCATAGCGTTTGGCGTAGTCGAGGTCATTGCGCAGCCCCCAAGACCCCCGGCTATACAAATTTGCATAAACCGATGTTTGATAGTGGTCATTGATTGGAAAATACCAACCTAGGTTCTGAAAACCAAAGCCATAGGCCGAAAGCGGAATAAATTCTGGAAACAACAAGCCTGCTGTGCGCTCTTTTTGATTGGTCGGGATGAACGCAAAGGGCAAACCAAGTGGTGTTGGGATACCCGAAACCCACAAATTCATTGGGCCGGTAACAATCCGCTCTTTGGGAACCAAAACCGCTTTACTAAGTTGAAAATGATAGTGTGGCTCTTGTAAATCACAAGTAGTAAGGATGCCTTGGCGCAAATGCAACTCTTCATTTGCCTGACGTTTGGCTGTACCCATTCGAAAATAAAACTCGTCTTGCTTCATTGCAAGTGCCTTGATGTAGGCTTTTTTCGTTTGGTAATTCATTTTGAGGGTCTCACAGCGAATGGTTTCTGCACCTTCTGTGAGTTCCGGAAACTCGACTTTGGCACCCGTACTGTCGATCCTGTAGCTTGCCTCTACCTGATTGGAATCGATATCGATAAGGATGTAACCGGCTTTCAAAGAAAAACCTTCACTTTGAACTTCCGCATTTCCATATAGATAGATGCGCTTGTTTTGCACGTCGTGTCTGATCTTTTGAGTTGCTCTGTAAGTGACGACTTGATTGAGACTTTCTCCGTTGACATACAGTGTGTCTTGGGCTGTAACAAAAGTCGAGGCACACATTATTAACAATGTGGCGAAGAAAAGTTGTAAAAAGCGCTGGCGCTGACTCAAGATGCTTACTTAGATTTGTAATATGCAGGAAAAACGTACAAAGCTACCAATTTTCAATGGCTTGCAAAAAAACGCATGTAGTCTCTTTTTATTGGCTGCAATTGTTTTATTTTCAACAAACCTATCATGGGGCCAAGCGAGCAAAATTAAAACCGTGGTTATCGATGCCGGGCATGGCGGTCATGACCCTGGTTGCCACGGCGCTCAAAACAATGAAAAAGAAGTCTGTTTATCAATGGCACTCAAATTAGGTGCCCTCATTAAAGAACGCTATCCAGAAATCAAAATTATTTACACGCGCAGCACCGATGTATTTGTCGAATTAGCGGAGCGTGCTAACATTGCCAATCGCAATAATGCAGATCTTTTTATCTGCATTCATGCCAATGCTGGCAGCACAACTGCTTATGGTTCAGAAACGTATGTTCTTGGCTTACACCGAACCGACGCCCAACAGAAAGTAGCAGAACGCGAAAATGCGAGTATTGCATTAGAAGACGATAAAGGTGCTAAATACCGCTCTTACGACCTTACACCAGACGGCATTATTGCGCTCCAATTCCAATTGGCCGTCTTCCACAGACAGTCGATACTTTTTGCCGAAATGATTCAAAAAGAATTTAAAAAAATCGGGCGTTACGATCGAGGTGTCAAACAAGCAGGCTTCCTCGTATTGTACAAAACTACCATGCCTAGTGTTTTGATTGAAACGGCGTTTTTACCAAACCCCACAGAAGAGAAATTAATCGGAACAGCCGAAGGGCAGCAAAAAATGGCGCAAGCGATGTTCCAAGCCTTCATCAACTACAAAAATGCGACAGAAGGAAAAACGGTAGTGAGTGGCACTACTACGCAACAAAATACATCAGAGGTAAAGCCTAACGGGAATAATCCAACTAAACCCGTAGAAACACCTAAAGAAACTACAAAAGAACAAGGATTAATATTTAGAGTGCAAATCGAAACTTCCAATAAAGCGATATCCACCAAATCTAGTCATTTCAATGGTCTTGAAGTGTTTGAATATCAAGACAATACCTTATATAAATACTGTACTGGAACATTTCCAAATGACCTACAAGGTGCAAAAAATTATAAAAATGAGCTGATTCAAAAAGGCTTTGCGAATGCTTTTGTGGTGGCTTTCCTAGATGGAGAACGCATCAGTATTGAAAAAGCCATTAAATTAGCAGAAAAAAACTAGCTTGAAATTCTCCAAAGAAATCAAAGCCGCTGTTATTGCGCTTGTAGCCATCGTGGTGCTCATTGCCGGAATCAACTTCCTGAAAGGCAATAGCTTTTTTGGCGGCGACGACGTCTACACCGCCTATTTCCCTAATTCAGGCCAATTGATGGTCTCTTCAAACGTTACCTTAGACGGCGTAGAAATCGGCAAAGTACTCAGTATCAAATCCAATCCGAACGGCGATTCACTACACAAAGTGAAAATGACCTTCAATATCCACAACTCCGACATTCGTTTACCAAAAGGTACTGTAGTAGAAATCGGGTCTCTGGATTTTTTTACCAAAGCGCTAGTCGTTCAACTCCCAACTGCTGGTAATGGCTCGTTTTACAAAGTAGGCGCAACCATACCAGGCCGTGTTTCTGTAGATATGGTTACGCAGGTCAAGGCCTACGCTGATCCAATTTCACAGAAATTACAAACCATGATGTTATCTGTGGACAAAATGGTTGGTTCGCTTTCCTCTTTCTGGGACACCACCGCTACAACTGAAATCGAAGGTAGCCTTAAGCAAGTCAAACTCACCATTAAAAAATTGGGTAATGTCGCAGACGAATTACAAGGTTTTGTTGCCTCAGAGCGCGCTCAATTTTCTAAAATCATGACCAACGTTGAGTCTATAACACTTAACCTTCGCAAAAGCAATGACGAAATCACTGCAATTGTGGGCAACACACGCAAAATTACTGATGACTTCGTCACGGCAGATTTCAAAGGCACCATCCTAGAAGCTCAAACTACCCTTAAGAAGTTCAATATGGTCTTGACTGAAGTTGAGAAAGGGCAAGGGACACTCGGTAAACTCATCCACGACGACAAACTATATGCAGAACTTGTTGCCACCAACAACGACTTGCAAAATTTGGTCACTGACCTTCAAGCGCACCCTGAGCGCTATGTTCACCTTTCAGTCATTGGTGGTAAAACCAAAGGCTTGCAACTTTCAAAGAAAAACGAAGACAAGCTTCAAAAAATGTTGGATAGCTTGCCTGAATAAACTCATCTCATGCAACAACTCATTTTTGGCGTTCTTACGCTCGTTAGTTTTGGATTTTTTGCATTTAACCTGCGAAAAATTGCCCAAAACATCCATATGGGGCTACCCCTAGACCGCTCAGACCGTAAAGCAGACCGCTGGCGCACTATGCTACTTGTGGCACTTGGACAAAAGAAAATGTTCACGCGGCCCATCCCAGCGCTTTTACACTTGGCCTTGTACGCCTCATTTGTGATCACCCAAATTGAGCTCATCGAAATTTTAGTAGATGGCATGAGCGGTTCACACCGTTTCTTTCAAAATGGCCTAGGAGGTTTTTATACTTTCATGATCAGCTTTATTGAAGTGCTGTCTGTTTTGGCTTTTATTGGTACAGTCGCCTTTCTAGCGCGTCGCAATATGCTCAAATTGCCGCGCCTCAACATGAAAGAACTCGGGGGCTGGCCAACGCAAGATGCCAACCTCATTCTTATTTTTGAATTGATCTTGATCACTTTTATTTTCACCATGAATGGTGCAGATGAAGTATTGCAGACTTATGCTGGAAATTCAAATGGGTTTGCCATCAGTTCTTGGTTAGGCCCCATTTTTTTCGAAGGAAAAAGTACGCATACACTGCATATTTTAGAGCAAATTGGTTGGTGGGGTCATATCATTATGGTGTATACCTTCATGAACTACCTACCCTACTCCAAGCACCTGCACATTTTTATGGCTTTTCCGAATACCTACTACTCCAAATTAGAGCCAAAAGGACAATTTACGAACATGCAGAGTGTCACCAACGAAGTCAAACTCATGCTCGATCCCAATGCAGATCCATACGCGGCACCAGCGGCTGACGCTGCACCTTCGCGTTTTGGGGCAAAAGACGTCACTGACCTCACCTGGAAAAATCTAATGGATGCCTACAGTTGCACTGAATGCGGCCGCTGTACCTCTGCTTGCCCTGCCAACACTACGGGTAAATTACTTTCACCGCGCAAAATCATGATGGACACCCGTGACCGCATGGTGGAGCTCGGCGATTTCAAACGCAAAAATGGCCAAGACGCAGAAGACGGCAAAAGCCTCCTCGGATCTTACATCACTGAAGAAGAACTTTGGGCCTGCACGAGCTGTAATGCTTGTGTGCAAGAATGCCCTGTCAATATTGATCCGCTGTCTATCATCATGGACTTGCGCCGCTTTTTGGTCATGGAAGAGTCCAAAGTACCGACCGAACTGACTGGCATGCTTACCAATATTGAAAACAACGGAGCTCCGTGGCAATTTGCACCCACAGAACGCATGAATTGGGCCAACGAAGAATAGTCAAAAAGACCTAGCAATGAGTATACAAGTACGCACAATGGCCGACATGATGGCCTCAGGAGAAAGCCCAGATATTTTGTTTTGGGTTGGTTGCGCCGGATCTTTCGATGACCGCGCCAAAAAAATCACCAAAGCACTCGTCAAAATCCTCAATCACTGCAAGGTCAACTTTGCAGTATTAGGTACCGAAGAAAGCTGTACAGGTGACCCCGCTAAACGCGCCGGTAACGAGTTTACGTTTCAGATGCAAGCACTCATGAACATTGAATTGCTCAATGGCTATGAAGTGAAGAAAATCGTTACGGCCTGCCCGCATTGCTTCAATACCCTTAAAAATGAATACCCTGGGCTCGGCGGCACTTACGAAGTGATCCACCACACACAGCTCATTCAAGACCTCATCAATACTGGCAAACTTACACTTGCCGACAACGGTACATTCAAAGGCAAAAAAATCACCTTCCACGACCCATGTTATTTAGGTCGCGCCAACGACGTATACGAGGCACCACGCGAACTCATCGAAAAGCTCGACGCTGCTTTGGTTGAAATGAAACGTTGTAAAACCAATGGTTTATGCTGTGGTGCAGGCGGCGCACAAATGTTCAAGGAAGCCGAAAAAGGCAACAAAGAAATCAATATTGAACGCACCGAAGACGCTATTGAAACCAGCGCCAATATCATTGCTACGGGTTGCCCTTTCTGCAACACCATGATGACAGATGGTGTCAAGCACTTTGAAAAAGAAGAAGATGTCAAAGTAATGGATATTGCTGAACTTATAGCCAATGCTGCAGACCTATAATATCCCTGCTCATTTCGGACCTAACTGCCGCGTGTGGGTTTTCATTGGCGCTAGACCACTAGACGCCACGGAAAGCCAATGGGCCAATGAGCAACTTTCGACCTTTACTGCCAGTTGGCAAACACACGGAAAAGCTATGAACGCCACAGGCTTTGTTTTTGCCGATCATGCATTGGTCATTGTGGCCAATGAAGAAGGTGTTCAAGCCTCTGGCTGCTCCATGGATAAAATCAATCATTTGGTGCGCCAAATGGGCAGCGAACTCGGCATCGATTTTTTTGCACGCATGAATACGTTGGTGAAAGAAAATGACCAATGGATCCTCTCTCCATTTAACCCCTCTGAAACGAGACATTATATTTCGGCTGCGACGCAGTTATTGGGGGAGTTGATTTAAGCGCTATTTCTAGGACATTAGTTAGATTTCATGTTTAAGCACAGCGAATTCATCACTATAAAAAACCCTAATACCATAGAACTCTCCTCATTGAGAGAACACATTGTTGAGTTTCAGGAAGTGCAAGCTCAAGAGATGAAAAGAGGTGCTCAAGTAGCATGTCAGATCGACTTTAATCAACGAGGGGAGCATAATGGCTTGACATGTACTTACAGCTTGACTCAACCGTTGAAAATACTCTTAATTGCTTCTTTTGTTTTTCAAAGTTGTGTAGCAGCGACACTTTTTGTTATGTATCTCAACAACTTTTTCGCAAGTACGCATTTTCTTTTTAAAGCAATGTTCATTTTACCCATCTTTGGATTGCTTACCATTATGGTGATGAAAGCTAGTTTTGATCAGAAGGTAAAGCAGTTGTCGGATTCAATAAGAGCTGCGATAAAAAGATGAAATTCTACACCCTCTTCTTTGTTCTCCTCTTTGCTGTCCTCGGCCTTATTGTTTTAGGCTTTTTTATTTGGGCAATTTCTGGACTCAGTGTATAAACACACTGAGTTCATCCCTGCCGATGACACTGATACATTAAAACGCACATCTATGAGAACAAGAAAAATAATAGCCTTTTCCTTATCAGAAGTTGCTCCATACCGTAAAAGATAAACAACCAAAGTGGGAAATGTTGATCAATAGAAATCAAATAAATCGCAGATAACCATGGGTCTAATTGATGACGTTTTAATAACTGTAACAGCATGAGCCGAATATGCTTATTCATCTTCATGGGATTGTTGATTACCAACATAAACTATGGGTGTTCTGAACGCTACAAATTTCAATTTGAGCGCGGAGCTTTTTTAGACAAGCAGGTTTTAGCGCACACTGAGCGTTTTTTTCCACAGCAAAACGGAGTCGTTTTATGGGTATCTATCCCGCATGTAAGTGATCCTTTCATTCACAAAAAAGTGTTAGTTCATTTTGACAAACATCAAAAACTTTTGGATTTTTGCACCTTCAATAATGGCATTTTGACTGCAAATAAAGATCAGCTCATTTGTTATTTGCAGGCTGATAAAACCAAGGATGAAATTGGTTTTTTACAAACGCATTACCTCAAAAACCGGATCACTGGAGAATACACGCAAAGCAATTCACTCATTGAAAGCTTCAAAGTTCTAGACCGACAGCATCTTGAGTTACATATATGGGTTTGCCCTAAGAATTTGTATGCCAACCTTGGTCATAAAACCAATTCAAAAATTGAATATTCAGTATATCAAAAGAAGAAAATTTTAAAGGTTAAAATTTCAGATTGCCGTTTTGATCAAGCGTGCAATGAAATAGGCATCAGTACCATTTCAGGGCAAATACGGTATACGAATTTGCTTCGATTTACAAATTCATCGCAATTAAAGCAACTGATATCACAAATCATGAATTATAACACTACGGATTTGCCTGCTAGCACCCCCGGGTAAAAGCCCTATTTAACAAACGAAAATGGCGAGCAAGTTGCCACAGTTTATGATGTTGGTGCTGACGTTTTATACGGTTTGAGCACTGAAGACGCCGAACGCACCCAAAGCATCGGAGCCTTGTTCAAAAGTTGGCGAATGGCTGCACAACTTACCCAAGATGAAGTTGCACAAAGAGCAGGTACGTCGAGAACATACATTTCAAAACTTGAAAACGATACCCAAGCAATCGAACTCAAAACACTGAGTAAAATTGTCGAGGCTAGCCTTGGTAAAAAACTTGTCTTAAGTCTTCAATCTTAACAAATAACTCAATACCCACCAGCACCGCCCGCAACTTGTTCTACTGGGTGCCAAGTGGTTTTGATTTCTTGAAAATCAGCGATATATGGCAACCCTTGCGCGCTTTTAACGTGTAAGGGATCCGTAAAAATGCGCACACGCTTGAGGTTGTCGATTGCGGCTTCTTGGGCAGCGTTTTGAAGATTTGAATCAATTGGCGCAATGCTCAGTGCATTCACATCCATGTGACCGGCCAATGTTGGCAGCAACTCACCTACTTCTCCGGTTAAGATATTCACCACACCTCCTGGCACATCGGAAGTAGCCAAGACCTCGGCAAACGAAATTGCACAGAGGGGTTGGGTGGTATTGGCCACAACAACTACAGTGTTTCCACCAATTAATATGGGTAGAATTTGGGAAATGAGGCCAAGGAGCGCAGTTTGTTGACATGCAACAAAATGTGACGACGCCACCGGGTTGACACTTGAGAGTAATGCCTGGTATTTATCGGCCCAACCGGCGTAGTAAACACAGCGGTCAATACTTTTTCTAAGCTCCTCTTCCGCAGCTTGCTGTGTTTGCCCCATGGCTCGCAGCTCTTCTATAAATTGCGCCTTTCTGGCTTCGAGCATTTCTGCGATGCGATAGGCAATCTGACTTCTATTGAACGCAGATTTATGCGCCCATGCAGCTTGTGCTTTGCGAGCAGCCTGCACGGCATTGCGGATATCTTTTTTAGATCCTTGGCAGGCATTAGCGATGTGCTCTCCAGCAGCTGAATAAACCGCATAGGTGCGGCCGCTTTCAGTCCTTGGAAATTGACCGCCTATATAAAGTTTATATGTTTTAAGCACTTCCATTAGTTCGAGAATTTGAGATAAGCACTAAGGCCATGAAGACCACCTTCGCGGCCGAAGCCACTTTCTTTGTAGCCGCCAAAAGGTGAGGCTGGATCAAATTTGTTGTAGGTATTGGCCCAAACCACACCGGCATTCAGTTGCTGACTGACACCAAATATGCGGGCACCTTTGTCGGTCCAGATGCCTGCGGCCAAACCATAAGGTGAGTTATTTGCTTTCTGCACCACTTCTTCTATGGTACGGAATGTTTGGATGGTCAGAACGGGGCCAAAAATCTCTTCCTGAACAATGCGCGCACTCTGCGCAACATCCAAAAATAGCGTGGGTTTGCAATAATAGCCCGTACTTGGCAGTTCACAAGTTGGCTGGTAAATTTCGGCACCCTCTTCTAGCCCGAGTTGAATATAGCGCTCTATGGTTTCTAGTTGCTTTTTGGAATTAATGGCGCCAATATCTGTGTTTTTGTCGAGCGGATGACCGACATAAATGCTTTGCAAACGAAATTTCAACTTTTCAAGTACCTGATTGGCAATTGATTCTTGAACAAAAAGACGAGAACCCGCACAACACACATGACCTTGATTGAAAAAAATTGCGTTGATGACTCCCTCAACTGCCTGATCGATCGGCGCATCTTCAAGAATGATATTTGCTGATTTGCCACCAAGTTCAAGTGTTAGTTTTTTAGTGGTTCCGATGCAAGCTTTTTGGATTTGTTTGCCCACAGCAGTACTACCTGTGAAAGCAATTTTATCGAGATCTGGGTGTGTAACAAGTGCAGCACCTGTATCACCGTATCCGGTGACGATGTTTACTACCCCTGCAGGCAGACCAGCTTCTTGGCAAATTTCGGCAAACTTAAGAGCTGTCAGGGATGTCGTTTCAGCTGGCTTGAGTACCACTGTATTGCCGCAAGCAAGCGCTGGAGCGATTTTCCAGGCGAGCATAAGAAGCGGGAAATTCCAGGGAGTGATTTGACCAGCAACGCCGAGCGAGGTTGGGGCTTGCCCTGGAAAAGCCTCTGAAAGTTTGTCGGCCCAACCCGCATAGTAAAAGAAATGATTGCAAGCAAGTGGAACATCGACGTCTCTGGCTTCTCTGATCGGTTTGCCGCCATCTAAGGTTTCTAGGACGGCTAATTCTCTCGCTCTTTCTTGCATGATGCGTGCAATCCTAAAAAGATATTTACCGCGTTCGGCGCCACTAAGTTGAGACCACACATTGGTATAGGCAGCTCGTGCAGCACGTACCGCTGAATCGACATCGGCTTGGTTCGCCCATGCAATCTTCGCAAGATGGCTTTCATCAGCCGGATTGACCGAATCAAAATAGGCGCCTGATAATGGGGCTTGCCATTTTCCATCGATGAAGAGCTCATATTGGGGCTTGATTTGCACAATTGATGTAGACTCTAAAGCGGGTTCGAGATTCCAGTTCGTATTACTCATCATTAGTCGATTGAAAAATAAGCGGCAGACTGATATTTACCGGTTAGTTGTTTTTGATATTGCATTAAAAGGTCATTGGCGAGGCTACTTGCTCCGAAACGATACCATTCATTGGTGAGCCAGGCTTCGCCTAACACTTCCTTGACCAACAGCAAATGTTGCAAGGCTAACTTTGCCGATGAAATGCCACCTGCTGGCTTCATGCCGATCATTTGGCCTGTGCGGTCAAAATGATCTTTGATGGCGCCCAGCATTGTCAGCACGACCGGAAAAGTGGCGGCTGGTTGTATTTTACCGGTAGAAGTTTTAATAAAATCTGCGCCTGCCGCAATGGCTAGATCAGAAATTTTTCGGACTTGGTCTAGGGAATCTAACTCGCCTGTTTCGAAAATAACTTTGAGCCGAGCAGTGCCGCACAATTCTTTAATTGCGGCAATTTCATCGAAAACAAACTGATGATCTCCGGCCAAAAAACGACCCCTAGAGATGACCATATCGATTTCGTCTGCTCCATTCTCAATTGCAAATAGGGTATCGTCTTTTTTAACTGAAAACGATGCCTGCCCTGAAGGGAAGGCAGTCGAAACACTCGCTACTTTAATCCCGGAGTTGCCTAACGCATTTTTTGCAACTCCAACCATTGTGGGGTATACACAGACTGCGGCAACCTGCGGCAAACCCGCAGCTTGATCATGTAAATGTTGGGCTTTATAGCATAATTGCCTTACTTTACCTGGGGTATCCTTACCCTCAAGAGTGGTGAGGTCAATCATGGAAAGTGCCATGCGCAATCCTTGAAGTTTGGCTGCACCTTTGATGCTCCGTGCTTGAATGCGGGCAATGCGCTCTGAAACACCAATCTGGTCAATTGGGGGCGACTGAGCTAAAATGGCAATGATGTCAGGTGATGGAGTTGTTGAGCGCATGAGCCAAAGTTAAAAAAAACTTAGGCACTCAGGCTTTAATCCTCGTCTTCGTCGTCAGAAGGTTCGTCGTCTGCAAAGTCATCGTCTTCATCGTCGTCTTCATCATCGTTGAGGTCGTCGTCTTTGAGGTCATCTGGTTTATCGAAATCGTCTTCGAAATCGTCGTCTTCGACAACTGGTTTGGCCTTCGGCTGAACTTTGGTGATTTTAACCAAGTAAATGACTTCGTCGGTTTCCCAAACAAGGGCATCTAGCACCTCGCCAGTAGGCGTTTTGATGGTGGTCAGGTGATTGATATAACCATCTGGGAAATCTCGGAGGATTTGTTTTTTCTGCTCGATGGTCAGCTTGTCGTAACTGATGATTGCTCTTCTTTTTGACATAGGATTGACAACTATTTACACGGCAAAATTATATTTTTTGCTATTGTGGCAAACAACTCGGTTAAAATTCTTGAAAAAAATATTTTTCTTTTCCGTAATCTTACTGATTAAGTACCTAAAAGCCAGTAGCGCACAAGCTTTTTTAAATACCTTTGTCAAAACACAAAGATTCCATGTCAAGAGCAAAAAGTGCATTTTTTTGTCAGAATTGCGGCCATGAAGCCCCCAAATGGCTCGGCAAATGCCCCAGCTGTAAAGAATGGAACACTTTTATTGAAGAACGCACAGAAAAAACACCCAAACATGTGGTGAGTTTTTCTAAATCGTCGCAAGCACAACCAGCCGTTCTTATCCAAGAGGTGCAAAAAAGCGAAGAAAGCCGCATTTCTCTTCAAGATTTTGAACTCAATCGCGTTTTGGGTGGTGGCATTGTTCCTGGATCTATAAACCTCCTTGGTGGCGACCCCGGAATCGGTAAATCGACGCTTTTGCTGCAATTAGCCATTAAAGAACAACTCAAAGTACTTTACGTTTCGGGCGAAGAGAGCGAACAACAAATCCGCATGCGCGCCGAAAGATTGGGCCTAGACAACCCCAATTGTTATTTGCTCACCGAAACGAATTTGCAACAAGTGTTGGTTCAGGCAGAAGAGGTCCAGCCTCAGTTGCTCATCATCGACTCGATCCAAACCCTATACACCGATAGTGTCGAGAGCTCGCCTGGCTCCGTTGTTCAAGTCCGAGAATGCACTGCCAATTTACTGCGCTTCGCCAAACAGACTGATATACCCATCTTCTTAATTGGCCACATCACTAAAGACGGCACCATTGCTGGTCCAAAAGTGCTTGAACACATGGTAGACTCCGTCTTGCAATTCGAAGGTGACCGCCACCATATTTACCGCTTGCTGCGCAGCATTAAAAACCGCTTTGGATCTACCAACGAGCTCGGTATTTACAGCATGCAGGGCAACGGTCTATTGCCAGTTGCTAACCCCTCCGAAGTTTTGGTTTCTATCGGAGCTGAAGCACTCAGTGGCGTTGCAATAGCCTCTATGGTCGACGGCATTCGGCCACTCCTCATTGAGGTTCAAGCATTGGTTTCTTCAGCTGCTTATGGCACGCCTCAACGCTCCTCCACTGGTTTTGATGTCAAGCGCCTCAACATGCTTTTAGCGGTTCTTGAAAAACGCTGCGGTTTTCGCTTGGCAGCAAAAGACGTCTTTTTGAACATTGCAGGAGGCATCAAAGTAGACGATCCCGCTATCGACCTCGCAGTTGCCATGGCTATTTTATCATCAAATGCAGATCTCGCCATCGACAAAACCATTTCCTTTGCTGCCGAAATCGGACTCAGTGGCGAACTCCGCCCGGTAAACCGTCTTGAACAACGTTTGGGCGAGCTAGAAAAACTAGGCTACAAAAAAATAATTGTATCCAAGTACTCGAAAGGCATCAAAGGTCACAAACACCAAATAGAAATCATCCCTTGCACCAAAATTGAAGAAGTGGTGCGCGCGGTTTTTGCTTAAACTATGCCCAGACTGATCCTCGTCCCGACCCCAATTGGAAACCTCGAAGATATCACCCTTCGCGCGCTCCGTATCTTGCAAGAAACGCCACTTATTTTTGCTGAAGACACCCGAGTTACGAACAAACTCTTGAATCATTTCGAAATCAAGAAGAAAGTGCTGGCTTTTCACGCCCACAACGAGCACCGTTTTTTAGAAAAAACCGTAGAGCTCATCGCGCAAAACGAATTTTGTGTATTGGTCTCTGATGCCGGCACTCCAGGTATTTCTGACCCCGGTTTTTTATTGGTTCGCGCATGTGTTCAAGCCGGAATTGAAGTGGAATGTCTACCAGGCCCCACAGCATTTGTTCCAGCACTTGTTGCGTCTGGGTTTCCCTGCGACAAATTTGTTTTTGAAGGTTTTCTTCCACACAAAAAAGGTCGCCAAACACGCATTCAAGCGCTAGCCCAAGAAAACAGAACGGTGGTCTTATACGAATCACCTCATCGCATCGCCAAAACACTAAGTCAAATGTGCGAATGGCTCGATCCACAACGAGAAGCATGTGTGGTGCGTGAGATCAGTAAAAAATTTGAAACCTATCATAGGGGCACATTAGCAGAACTTCAAAGCTATTTTACACAGCACGAAGCAAAAGGAGAAATCGTCTTACTCTTGAAAGGAAACGCCGAATAATTGAGGCATTTTTGCTATTTTTGAAGGTGCAATTTCAGCAAATCATTGGGCAAACCCACCTCAAGCAAGAACTCATCCGAGCAATAAACTCGGACAAAATTGCACATGCCCAACTGCTTCAAGGGCCCGCAGGCCATGGCGGGCTGCCCCTAGCACTCGCATTTAGCCAATTTCTTTTTTGCTCAGATCGCCAGCCAGAAGACAGCTGTGGGCGCTGTGCATCATGCCTAAAAGTTCAGCAACTGCAGCACCCCGACCTCCACTTTGTTTATCCTGTTGTTCAGAGTATTGGAAAAGTGTCCGATTTATTTTTAAGCGATTGGCGTTCGCAAATTGAACAGAGTCCCTACTTCGATTTATTTGCCTGGACGGAGCGCATCGACAACAAATTGCGCAAGCCAATTATCGGCACCGAAGAAAGCAAAGACATCATTCGCAAACTGAGCCTTAAAGGCTACGAAGGCGGCTACAAAGTCATGATTATCTGGCAACCAGAAGAAATGAACGCCGATTGCGCCAACAAACTGCTTAAAATCTTAGAAGAGCCACCCGCCCGAACTTTATTTTTGTTAGTCAGCGAAGATGCGAGTAAGCTCATGATTACCATTCAATCTCGAACGCAGCTCATTCGCGTACCCAAAATCACAACAGAAGACCTCAGCGCTTACTTGCAACTCACAAAAGGTCAGACCAAGACAAACGCCGATGCAGTTGCCGCTTTTGCCGATGGTTCGGTGCTTGCAGCCATCGCCTATCTTGAAACTACCGAAGACCAAGACCAACAGCGCAATCAATTCATCCAACTGATGCGTGTCTGTTATAAAAAAGAGGTGCTCGCCATGATGGATTGGGCCGACGAAATCGCAAGTATCGGTAAAGAGCGTCAAAAACTTTTCATCCAATATACACTACATATGCTGCGCCAAAGCATCCTGACTAACTATATGGGCGATGTTTTGACGAAAGTTTCCGATGAAGAGGCGGCATTTTTAGAGAAATTTGCGCCCTTTATTTCAGGCAATAACATCAGAGAATTCATGAGTACCTTAGACGCTGCCTATTTCCAAATAGACCGCAATGCAAACGCCCGTATCCTATTTACGCAACTTTGTTTTCAAACAATGCGCTATATCCATCAGGCGTAGTTCAAACAACTTTATTTATTAACTTTACAACAAAAAAATCAAATGGGTTGTGCGTCATGTAGTAGCGGTGGAGGAACACCAAAAGGTTGTAAAAACAACGGCACATGCAGCAGCGGCGGATGCAATAAATTAGAGGTTTTTGACTGGCTTGCCAACATCACTTTGCCAGAAGGTCAAAGTACTTTTGAACTCGTTGAAGTCAGGTTTAAAAATGCGCGCAAAGCATTTTATCGCAACGCCGACCACCTTTCCTTACAAACCGGAGACGTAGTAGCCGTAGACACCAGCCCAGGTTGGGACATCGGTGTGGTATCCGCCTTGGGCGAACTCGCCAGAATCCAAGTCAAGAAAAAAGCACCGAATCTCAAAACCATGGAGTGCAAAAAGATCTTGCACATTGCCAATCAAGAAGAGATTGACAAATGGATCAAAGGGCGCTCACTAGAACGCGATTTACTCACGCAATCTCGCACTTTTGCTCAGAACTTGCGTCTAGACATGAAAATCTCAGATGTCGAATACCAAGCCGACCTCAGCAAAGCAACTTTTTATTACACTGCCGAAGGGCGCATCGATTTTCGCCAACTCATCAAAGACATGGCTGACCGCTTCAAAGTGCGTGTAGAAATGCGTCAGATTGGCTCTCGTCAAGAAGCTTCTCGCCTCGGAGGCATTGGATCTTGCGGCAGGGAACTCTGTTGTAGCACGTGGCTCACTGACTTCAGATCTGTATCTACCTCAGCGGCGCGCTACCAACAACTTTCCCTGAATCCACAAAAATTAGCTGGTCAGTGCGGCAAACTCAAATGCTGCCTCAATTACGAGCTCGACATGTATTTAGATGCCATTAAATCTATGCCAAAAGCAGATGGCAAACTACACACCGAAAAAGGCGATGCTATTCACATGAAAACCGATGTTTTCAAGCGCATCATTTGGTACGCTTACAAAGGCGAAACTGGCATGGTAGCTCTTACCCCAGAGCGCGTTGCCGAAATCAAAAAACTCAACAAAGACGGTGTCAAACCCAAAGACCTCGCAGACTTCGCTCAAGTCAAAGAAAAGGTAGAAGAAATCGGTTATCAAAACGTGGTGGGTCAGGACAGCCTCACGCGCTTTGAAAAATCTTTCAGCAACAACAATAACAAGAAAAGAAGACCCAATCGCAAACCCCGCAAACCTAACCCAGGAGGGCCAAAAAATGAAAAAGCTAATTAGTGTTTTTTTCTTGCTGGGCTTACTTTTAGCGAGTTGCGCCAAAGAAGCCGTTTATACCAAAGCCTATCGTTTCAAAAACGAACAATGGACACAAGCCGTTAAGCCGCAATTTGAAGTCGATATCCAAGACACCACCCAACTATACGACTTCATTTTTACGCTTCGTTCTACCACAGATTACGCTTACAACAACCTCTGGATTTTCTTGCGCACCACCCCTCCAACTGGCAAAAGTGTTCGAGAACCCTATGAAATCAAAATGGCTGATCCTAACGGAAACTGGATTGGAAATAAATCCGGAACAATTGTAGAACATCAGTTGATATTCAAGCGTCGAAAAGTGCCTTTCAAAGGCAAATATAAATTTGAGCTCGAACAAGCCATCACCGAAAAAAGAGTCGATGAAGTGCTCGATATCAGTTTGGAAGTTCAAGTCAGCGAAGCAGAATAATGCTCAAATTCAGATCCCTTACCCCCACTGAACTCACAGAACTTGAAACAGAGTTCAAACAGTTTCTCATCCTCAATGAACTTTACGACGCTGAATGGCGAAAACTCGCAAGCGAAGACCCTCAAAAAGCGCAGGGCTTCATCGATTTGTTTTCCAATATTGTGCTAGAAAAAGTATACAACAACCTTCCTGGTTTGGTTCACATTGGCGAAAATTTCATAAGTGTTTTTGAACTACACACCGACCCTTGGCAACTGTATCATTTTCAGTTGAAAGACAAAGCTAAATTCGCGTTAGCCACTTCAGAAAACTTCCTCAAAATCATTCAAAACAACTGGTCAGAATTAGCCATGCACAAAGGCTCCAAGAAAAGTTCTGAACATAAATCAACTGAAGTTTATCAGCTCCTTTGCAAAGGAGCAACACCACTCCACAAAGACGACATTCAGGAATTTCTGAAGTTCATGAAGAACGCCTAAGTATTCTTTTTTCAAAGAGAAAGCATCTTTTTTTGGACAATTGCGTTTATAGAGCTAAATTTGAGTCATTATCACCTAAACATAAACGCATGAAATTGACGCGCTTTGCCTTTCTAGCTACCTTACTTTTACTCATTACCTCTGCCTGCATTGAACACGAAGTGATTCCACCGCCGAGCAACAAAGTAGACCTTAATGCTAGTTTTATTGGGTATATCAACGGCACTCAAGTAGAGCTCACACAAAATGTCGGGAATTACTTGGGTTTTGCGCTAGACAGCCAAATCATCAACGTTGCACCTGTCATGTCTAAGGTGATCTATACTTCAGGTATTGCCTCAACTTCTAATCTTCAAAGTATTTCATTGGCATTTGGTTCCCTAGAATGGGATGCA
This sequence comes from Bacteroidota bacterium, assembly GCA_041191505.1. Classification (GTDB taxonomy): domain Bacteria; phylum Bacteroidota; class Bacteroidia; order Flavobacteriales_D; family Crocinitomicaceae; genus UBA952. The sequence continues at coordinate 60,734 of JBEEOT010000003.1, forward strand.
ACAGGCAGCTCAACACCTACCCTTCCGATGTTCAATGATTTTCACATGACCAACTCAGGAAATCCTATTCCATTCAAAGATGTTGCAACGCTTGCTACAAACAGCATCAATGGCGTTCAAGTTTCTTACACAGACAATACCGGTAAATTCTGGATTTCACGCGAAACCGACCCAGGGCAAACCGCAAATTTCACCATCCTCAAGCAAGCTTCCGATGGCACCGGCGATTACTCTTTATACGAAGTAACATTCAGTTGTAAAGTTTGGTACGTTGACCCTCAAACCAGCGTTGAAGAATCGATCCAAATCAACAACGCCAAGCTACGCGGTTGGTTCAAACGCTAAACTAAAGTTGCACCAAAACGCCTGAATGAGTGAAGCACTCAAAATAGCAATTATAGGCGACTACAACTTCACCTACAACTCGCACCACGCGACGAACCTTTCCTTGGACCACGCCGCCGAGTTTCTCGAACTTGAAGTCAACTATTACTGGATAAAAATCAACGAAGCGCTTCAGTTTAAAAAGCAAACATTTGAACAATACGATGGTATTTGGGTAGCTCCAGGCCCTTACATCAATCCTTTCTTTTTAAATGGCGTTTTCAGATATCTTGTTGAACTCCAAATTCCTGTTTTTGCAACCGGAGAGTGTTTTCGTATTTTCATAGATTACCTCATCACAGCCAATAACATGAACCCCTATGGTGAGAAACTCATCTCTGAGAACCTAGTAAACAGTACGCACTTTGAACGTATAGACGTTTTGCCGCGCACGCTCACCATGGAAAGATTATACGAAAATTGCTCGTCTGTAGAACTCAGTGCAACGCGCTATAGCATGTATCCACAGCTACTAGAGCAGTTGATTGGTCAGTTTATCGATATAGAAGCGGTCAATCAGTTCGAAGACCCAGAAATCATCACCCTAAAGTCGCATCCGTTCTTTTTAGCAACTTGTTTTTGCCCGCAAATTTCATCTACCCGAGACCTACCGCATCCGTTGGTTTATACTTTCTTAAAGCTGTCAGCAGAAACAGCTGGCCTAGATTCACAACTCCAGGAATAAGTCGAGTTGCGTGTAGTAAAGAAATGGCCTCACAGGCAAATCAAAAATTGTTTCTAGGAGCTTGGCATAGGAGATGATTTGTTTCATGTGCGTATCTTGCCTTAGACCCGTTTTAAAATCTATCACAACAACTTCATTCTCCTTGAGCCATACTTTATCAGGCTGCTTAATTTGATTGAGATCGGCAATAATGCGCTGCTCATTGAATTCTTCGACTAGCCCTAAATGTAAATTTTGCGCACTTACATGGGTCCAGAAGTTCATTGCTGCCTTCTTGATTGCTTCTATTTGATCTTGTGCAATTGTTCCTTCTTGTAATGCAATTTTTATGGCAGCTTCAACCTGATCGGGTGCCGAACAAAGCGCCATGAGTCGGTGAAATGAAAGACCGAATAATTGATCGGGTACCATTTCTGCATTTGGCGTTCGGAATACGAGAGATGGATACCACAACTGATCAGGTGAAGCCAAAGGGTGATAAAAAGCAGTTTTGGCTGCATCGCGCTGCTCCTTTTCTGCATCAGTAATCAATAATGGAAGTTCTTCTCCTGAAATATAAATATGCTCTTCAGTTGAGCTCAGACCTGGAATCTGCATCAGTTTATCGTGAACTTGGGCACCCAGTCCTTTCTTTTTATGATGATTCCAGACATAAAGCCTGCGTTCAGGTCTGGTAAGTGCAACATAAAGCAAGTTGAGTTTATCCAGATAAATTGCAGCAACCTCTTTCTCTTTAAATGATTTGAATTCAGGTATGGTGTCGGAAGGGAATGAATAGGCTAGTCCGTCTCCAGCAGGCATCAAGAATTTAGCAAAACCAAACAGGGCAATATTGAAGTCTATGCTTGGTAATAAGACGATTGGAAATTCTAGGCCCTTCGCTTTATGAATGGTCATGATGCGAATCGCTTCGCTGGATTCTGGCATTTGCAGGGCCAATTTCTCTTTATTTTGTTCAATAAATTCGAGAAAAGGAAGTAATTCAGCGTTGCGGTTGAGTTGGTACTGAAAAGCGACGTCAAAAAAATGGTGTACGTAGGGCTCTTGGGTATCGTTAATTTGAAAACATGCTGCTACTTTTTGTAGCAAGTCGAAAAGGTGCTCATATGGCATGAAAAGTGCTTCTTCTGAACCAAACTCATCTTTGTAAAAAGCACGCTCATCAAAATAGCGGATTTGACGGCCTTCTTTCTCATAGGTTTTGAAATAAGCCATATAGCTCGCCACATCGAATTTCCCTTTGATGCGCAAATACGCTTCTGCCAAGCGCTTGCCAAGTGTCGGATTTGAGGGTTTCGCGCGCTTCTTGAGATACAAAAGAAACAACTGAACCAAAGGATGGCCGTAAAGCAAAAGGGAGTCTTGAGAAACGACCTGCATGCCGGCCTGGGTCAAAGCTAAGGCAATAGCATTGCCTTTTTTATTGGTTTCGGTTAAAATACAGATGTCACATGGCCTGAACTGATCTTGTAAGGCTTGATGAATGGTCTGAATAAGTTTCTCGAAGAGCAGCTCATCTGGAAGTTCATTGACCAAGCTTTCTATGCGCACAAATCCTGTTTTAGCAGACTGTGGATGTTGGTGCAAAGCGTCGTAAAATGCACGGTGCTGAGCGGGTAAAGACAAGGCCAGTTGATCAAATAGCGCATTATTGAACTCGACTATCTCAGGCGCAGAACGGTAGTTATCTTGAAGGCTTTGTTTGAATCCGCTAGCCTCGAATCGGGCACTTGTTAGTGCCATTTGAGGGTCGTTTTCTGGATTGTATAAACTAGGTAGCGCGACAAACTGTTCGGCCAAGCCATTATTGAAACGATAAATACTTTGTTTGGCATCGCCCACGATGAGGTTAGGGCGCTCATAAGCGATTGCTTCCAACACTAAAGGAATCATGTTGACCCACTGCAAACGAGAAGTGTCTTGGAATTCATCGAGCAAAAAGTGCTCATAGCGGATGCCCAATCGCTCGTAAATATAAGGCGCTTGCTCACCCTGAACGAGCTGACTAATGAGCCGATTAAATTCGGAAATTTGGATTTGTTGTTGGGCGGTCATGAGGGCCTTTGTTTGTTGCGCAACGTATTGCAGCAAGGCCATGTTGTAAAAATTCTTGCGCTGTATCTCAGCTAACTTGAAAGCGCCCATTGCTTGATTATAAGCCGCCTCCAAATCGAGTAATGCTTCCCTCACATGAGCAGGTAGATCAAATTCTCCTTCTTCAATTTTTTCTTTGAATGTTGGTGCGTAAAAATCTCCTTTGAGTTTACCCAAGCCCCAATTTGGATCTTCGATAAAGGCATCTATGCGTTTTTGATAGGAAGGGGTCTTGAATTGGGTGCCTTTGAAGGGTGCTGCCAAAGCGTGTACTTCTGCACAGCGCGCCAGAAAATCTGTTTTGATATGCTGCGCTCTGTCTTGAAAAGCTTTGTAGGTCTCGGGGGTGTAAGTACTTTTGAGTAACAACTCAACTTCTTTTGCATTGCTCTCTTTACCCAATACCTCTGCAAATTGAAGCAAAGACCACTTGAAATCCCAGGATTCACCTTCTGCAACTTTAGTTCGGGCATAGGCAAGCATCCAGCGGGTAAGCTCTTCTGCATCAGGCTGACCAAGGCGAGCGATCAGCAGATCAACGACTTCGTCGAGGACTAATTTTTCATTCATAACGACCTCAAAGTCTGCAGGTAAATCTAGATCTCGACTGAAAGAACGTATCAGACGAAGATTGAATTTATCGATGGTAGAAATATTGAAATCTTCATAATGGTGCAAAATGCCTTGCAATGCTGCCGCTGCTCGTTGTTGTAGCTGAGACTCCGTGAGGGTTGTTTCTTTGAGTAAATCGGCCTTGAGCGCATTGGACTTAGGAGTGGCATTTGCTGTATAAGCTAAACCACTCAACGTTTGAAGGATGCGGTCCTTCATTTCGTTTGCCGCTTTGTTGGTGAAGGTCATAGCGACAATATGCCTAAATTTTTGGCGGTAATTTGTATCTGAAAGCAAGACCTTAAGATACTCTAAAACAAGGCGATGCGTCTTGCCGCTTCCTGCTGACGCAGCATAAACTCGGAGGGCCTTAGTGTTTGTTTGGAGCATTATGTGAATTTGAACTGAACTTTTCCTAAAATTAAGAACAATTTGAGCGTTTTGACGTATTTTTGTTAGATGAGAACGTTATTTTTTAGCCTATCGATTTTGCTCTTTTTGGCAGCCTGCGACAAAGACAAACCAACACCACCGAAAGCACAAATACAAGTTTCGATGCAACCCGTGTTTGGAGCGCTTCCATTTTACATGGATAGCATCTACACAACCCAAGAAGGCTACAAAATCAAATTTACAGAACTGAAATGTTATTTTACCCTATTTGGTAACGGTTCTAATTCCTTGCACCAAGCCGCACTACTTGACTACCGAGAAACCGGGAGCCTTCTCTTCAAAAAAGAAGGAGACTACACAAAATTCCCAAACCTAAGTGCAATTCTTGGCGTAGATACCTCCCTCAACCACCTCGACCCAAGTGCTTTTCCGAACAATAGCCCGCTAAACATCAGCAATGCTGGCCCAATGCATTGGGGCTGGAACCCCGGTTATATCTTTATGAACGTCGAAGGAAAAGTCGACACCATTGTCGATGCCACCACCAATACCGATCTTTCATTTAGTTTTCATATTGGAACAGATCCCTATTTGCAAAATCTTCAATTTAACGCCATCTCTTGGGCCGACATCGGCAATAACACGCGTCAATTCAAACTTAAACTAGACCTACTCGCCTTCCTCGGACAAGGCGTAAATAGCATCAATCTCAGTACCGAAAACCTGACGCATACCGCAGCGGGTCAGGAGGCTCTTACCCAAAAAGTAATCAACAACTTTAAAAACGCGATAAGCCCTTATTAATGTCCAGAATCCTGATTTTCTTTGGCTTGCTGCTCTTCATGAGTTCGTGTAGAAAGGATAAAACCACCTTTCAACCCACCCCTTATGCATTAGAAATTCCAAGTCACTTTCCAGACATGATCATTCCTGCAGATAACCCCATGACTGCAGAAGGCGTTGAGCTCGGACGCTGGTTATTCTACGAAAAAAGACTCTCAGGCAATGACTCCATGAGTTGTGCTTCTTGCCACATGCCTCAAAGTAGTTTTTCTGATCCCAACAAATACTCAACAGGAATCGATGGCATATCCGGTACACGCAACTCCATGGCGCTCATTAACTTAGGTTGGGATAATTTCTTTTTCTGGGATGGCCGTGCAAGTACACTTGAAAAGCAGATTTTAGAACCCGTTCCAAATCCAATAGAAATGCATCAGTCTTGGACAGACGCAGTCTACAAACTCAATCTCGACATCAACTACCGCAATAAATTCTACCGTGCCTTCGGAGAACCTGGCATTGACTCCATTAAAGTATCTAAAGCCATTGCTCAGTTCATCAGAACCATGATTTCTGCATCGTCAAAATACGATGTCATGTACAAATACGAAAATGGAATGTCGCTTACCGCGCAAGAACAAAGTGTATTGCAAACCGTAGACATCGAGGAATGGGCAGGCTACGACTTATTCAAAAGTTTGAATGGCGCAGATTGCTTTCACTGCCACAACGGGCCTCTGATGCGTGTAAAAAAATACAGCAACAATGGCCTAGATGCCAATTTTACAGATCTTGGCCGTGGCCAGGTCACCGGAAATCCCGAAGACTACGGCAAATTCAAAGTCCCGACACTTCGCAACATTGCACTCAGCGCACCTTACATGCACGACGGTCGTTTTCAGACACTAGACCAAGTCATAGAACACTACTCGAGTGGGGTTCACATTTCACCAACTATTGATCCACTCATTGAGTTTGCCAATCAAGGTGGTGTTCAACTCAGCGCGCAAGAAAAATATCTACTCAAAAAATTCCTCCTGACGCTTACCGACACCTCTTTTATTTCAAATCCTTATTTCAAAGACCCACACTAACATGAGCGCAAGTCGTTTAACAACCGAAGATAAAGCCTTAAAAATCAACCTTACCCCAGACATCTACGGCTGTTTTGCAGAAATTGGAGCGGGTCAGGAAGTGGCGGCCAACTTCTTTAAAGCTGGCGGAAGTTCGGGCACAATTGCCTACACGCAGTCTGCCTATGACATGAAAGTCTCTGACTCCATGTACGGTGAAACCGTTCGCTATGTCTGTGAAGAGCGTCTACTGACCATGCTCCAGACTGAATTCAAGCATTTACAAGACATTCTACCCGTAAAAAACAGAGAGGCGCGCTTTTTTGCTTTTTGCAACACAGTAGAATCACTCAATTACCATAAAACCAATCAAGGTCAAGGTTGGGTAGGTATTCGCTTTCAGCTAGGCCTTAACAAAAAACCAAACGATGTCATTTTGCACATCAAGATGCACGATAACAGCCACAAAGCCCAACAAGAAGCTTTAGGGATCCTCGGTGTCAATCTCATTTATGCATGCTATTTCCAATCGGGCAATATCGATGATTTTATCGACGGCATTGTACACCGCTTACCCCCTGACCGCATGGAAATCGATATGCTTCGCATTTCAGGGCCTGACTTCGAAGACACCGACAACCGCATTATTGCCCTCAATTTGGTGCGCCGTGGCATTACCAACGCCACCATGTTCGACCTTGCAAAAAACGTAATGCAGCCATCTACAGCGCTTTACAAGAAAAATATTTTGCTCATGAGGGGCCGTTTCAGACCCGTCACCAAAGTACACATCGACATGATCGAGCGCGCTAGAGCAGCTTTTGCCAAAGAAAAGCGCGTCAAGCCCGAGCAACTCGAAGTCGTTTTTGAACTCACTCTCAAAGACCTCACCGCCGATGGCAAAATCTCCGATAAAGATTTTCTTGACCGCGCAGAGCTACTCGGTTCATTGGGTTATACTGTCATGGTTTCCAACTACCTGAAGCACTACAAAATGCTCGAATACTTGTCGTCAATTGCACGCGGCAACTTGGTTGGTGTCATTATGGGCATCTACAATTTGCACATCATTTTCGACGAAAAATACTACGACAACCTTCCAGGTGGTTTGTTAGAAGCATTTGGCCGAGGCTTCGGACACAACGTCAAGCTTTATATTTACCCCGCAATTAACGTCGAAGACGGCAGCTTGTATCATTTAGGGAACATCAAACTCCCTGAGAACATGATTGGTTTGCTCAATTATATGCAAGCCAATGACAAAATTACCGCGCTTCAAGAATACGACCCAAGTCTACTCCATATTTTATCTGACGACGTGCTCAGTAAAATCAAGGCCAATGTAAATAGTTGGGAAGAAGATGTTCCATATGAAGTGGTAAAAGCCATCAAATTTTTCGAGCTCTTTGGCTACCAGCAAAAATTGGAGAAACACTAATGCCCCACATTAAAAATGCGCTGATTCGCTACCGCATCATCGACCGGATGCTGCGCAACAAATACAAGCCCTTTCCGTCAAAAGAAGCGCTGCGATCAGCCTGTGAGGAATCCCTGTTTGGTTCTGAATCTGGCGCTCATATTTGTGCCTCGACCATAGAGAAGGACCTCTTTACGATGAAAATGGAGCACGACGCCCCCATTCGCTACAGCAAAAAAGAAGGAGGTTACTTCTATGAAGATCCAGATTTCAGCATCAACGACGTTCCGTTATCCGAAGATGAGCTCTCCTCGATTCGGTTTGCTGTTTCTACCCTACAACAATTTCGGGAAGTTCCTTTTTTTCAGCAATTTGGTTTGGCCATTGACAAAATCGTAGATCGCGTTGCAGTAGGTGATCAGAGCGAAGAGCTTTCTAAATTCATTCAGTTCGAAGCTGCTGTTTCTACCGGCGGAAACGAATACCTTCCTATACTTTTGGAAGGCATTCAGGCTAAAAAACGCGTTTGGTTTATGTACACCAGTTTTCAGCAACGACAATCCAAACCGAGAAAGGTAAGCCCGTTGTTTTTGAAAGAATACCGCAATCGGTGGTACCTGATTTCTTATGACATTCAAAAACAAGACATCAGCACCTTTGCGCTCGACCGCATGACCGAACTACAACTCCTCGATGAAACAGCTCAAATTCCAACAGATTTCAACGCCACCGACTACTTCCGAGATGCCATAGGCATCACCGCTTTTAAAGGAGAGGCTTTGCGAATTGTGCTCAAAGCAGATGCAGTAGCTGCGCGCTACATCGAGACCCAAGCTTTTCACTCGTCTCAAAAATGCACTGAAAACAACCCTGAATACAGTGTTTTTGAACTAAAAATTCTCGTCACTGAAGAGTTTATCCGCAGTCTTTTGGGCTACGCCGGGGAGGTAGAAGTCTTGGAACCCGAAAGCCTGCGACTGACCATCCAAGAAAGAGCCCAAGCCTTACTCAAACGCTATCAATCCTAAAAAATATGCAAGAAATTCTATCTCATTTTGAAGACGGGGTTTTGACCCTCACCCTTAACCGACCAAGCGTCTTTAACTCTTTTAACCGAACTATGGCGCTGCAATTGCAAGCCGAACTCGACCGCTGCAGCTCAGATGACAACATAAGGGCGGTTGTGCTCACCGGAGAAGGTAAAGCATTTTGTGCTGGCCAAGATTTAGCAGAAGCTACAGATCCTAATGGGCCTGCTTTACAACAAATTGTGGCCAAACACTACAACCCCATTATCTTGAAGATCCGCCAATTGGAAAAGCCCGTAATTGCTGCTGTAAACGGCGTTGCTGCCGGTGCTGGAGCTAATATTGCACTTGCTTGCGACATCGTCTTTGCCAAAGAAAGCGCCGCATTTATTCAGGCCTTTTCTAAAATCGGGCTCATTCCAGATTCAGGGGGCACTTTCATGTTACCACGTTTGGTTGGTATGCAAAAGGCCATTGCCCTCATGATGACCGGTGAAAAGGTAATGGCAACTGAAGCAGAAAAGATGAACATGATCTACAAAGCACTACCAGATGCAGCGTTTAGTGAGCATGTTTCTAAGTTTGCCTCTCAAATTGCTCAGATGCCTACCAAAGGGCTTGGCCTCACGAAAAGAGCCATGAATCAGAGTTATGACCAAACCCTGGAAGAACAACTCAAAACAGAAGAAATTTTACAAACCGAAGCTGGTCAGACCAACGACTTCAAAGAAGGTGTGGCTGCATTTTTAGAAAAAAGACCAGCCCAATTTAAAGGAAATTAACATGGAACAAATGATAGGTGTAGTGGGTGCAGGCACAATGGGTGCAGGAATTGCACAAGTAGCTGCCCAATCTGGGCACCGCGTGGTGCTTACAGATACCAACCCAGACCAACTTCTTAGGGCTGAACAGCAAATCAACGCTAGTTTATCTAAATTAACCGACAAGGGTAAATTAACAACTGAACAAGCTGAAAAAGTCAAAAACAGCATCTCCTATTCCACACAATTAAGCGACCACAGTGAAGCAAGCTTGGTAATCGAGGCCATTATAGAAAACCTCGCCGTCAAACACCAAGTGTTTCAGCAACTCGAACAAGTTGTTTCACAACATTGCATACTAGCGAGCAATACCTCATCACTATCCATTGCGTCTATTGGATCTTGTCTTGAAAATGCAAGCCGCTTTATGGGCATCCATTTTTTCAATCCCGCAACACTAATGCCGCTCGTAGAAGTAATTCCTGGCGTAGCCACATCAACTACCGCAACTGCTCAAATAGAAGCCTTAATTGGTTCTTGGAACAAAACAGTGGTGGTTTGCAAAGACACACCTGGTTTTATCGTCAACCGTGTAGCGAGGCCTTTCTATGGTGAGGCACTTAGAATCTACGAAGAAGGTTTGGCCGACTTCGCTACTATTGACTGGGCCATGACAGAACTTGGCGGCTTTAAAATGGGGCCATTTACTCTAATGGACTACATCGGCAACGACATCAATTATACCGTGACCGAAACCGTATTTGCTGCATTCTATTACGACCCGCGTTTCAAGCCGTCTTTTACACAAAAAAGACACATGGAAGCAGGTTTTTTAGGTCGCAAAACGAAGCGCGGATTTTACGACTACAACGAAGGAGTTGCTGCACCCTCACCTCAAAAAGACCTTTTACTCGGTCAGAAAATAATGGAACGGATCCTCGTTTTGTTGATCAATGAAGCAGCCGATGCTGTTTTCATGCAAGTAGCGAGCCCGACAGCTATAGACCTCGCCATGACCAAGGGCGTCAATTACCCAAAAGGGTTGCTCGCGTGGGCCGATGAACTCGGCGCACAATGGGTACTCGACCAACTAGAAACCTTGTTCGCCGAATACGGTGAAGACCGCTACCGACCCAATCCTTTGCTGCGCAGAAAAGCGCGCGAGCAAAGCAAATTTATTTTGTAACTTTGCAACCTAATATTTCAAGTTAATGGCATACTTATTTACCTCCGAGTCCGTTTCAGAAGGGCACCCAGATAAAGTATCTGATCAAATTTCAGATGCACTCATCGATAATTTCATGGCTTTTGACCCAAGTTCAAAAGTGGCATGTGAAACCCTCGTTACTACCGGTCAGGTGGTTTTGGCAGGTGAAGTAAAATCTACAGTCTACCTCGACGTTCAAAAAATTGCTCGTGAGACCATCCGTCAGATTGGCTACACAAAGTCAGAATACATGTTCGACGCAAACTCTTGCGGTATCTTGTCTGCTATTCACGAGCAGTCTTCGGATATCAATCAAGGTGTTGAGCGCAGCAACCCAGAAGACCAAGGTGCAGGTGACCAAGGCATGATGTTCGGCTACGCCACCAAAGAAACCGACAACTACATGCCATTGGCACTAGACCTCGCCCACAAAATTTTGGAAGAAATGTCTGCGATTCGCAACAACGAAGCAGCACTAATTCCTTACTTGCGTCCAGATGCCAAGTCCCAAGTTACCATCGAATATTCCGATGACAACATTCCACAACGCATCGACACCATTGTAGTTTCTACCCAACACGACGACTTCGCTCCAGAAGCTGAGATGTTAGCCAAAATCAAAAAAGACATCATCGAAATCGTTATTCCGCGTGTCAAAGCGAAACTCAAGCCAGCTTTACAAGCACTCTTTAACGATGCGATCACCTACCATATCAACCCAACGGGTAAGTTTGTAATTGGTGGCCCACACGGCGACACCGGCCTTACTGGTCGCAAAATCATCGTAGACACCTACGGCGGTAAAGGCGCGCACGGTGGTGGTGCATTCTCTGGTAAAGACCCATCTAAAGTAGACCGCTCTGCAGCCTACGCGACACGCCACATCGCTAAAAACATGGTGGCAGCAGGTCTTTGCGACGAAGTACTCGTACAAGTCTCTTACGCAATTGGCGTAGCAGAACCATGCGGTTTATACATCAATACTTACGGGACTTCTAAAGTAGGCATCAGCGATGGCGAAATGGCGACCAAAATTGGTCAAATCTTCGATATGCGTCCTTACTTTATCGAGCAACGCCTTAAGTTGCGCAATCCTATTTACCAAGAAACTGCTGCCTATGGCCACATGGGTCGCAAAAATGAAGTAGTCACCAAGCACTTTACCGCTCCGGACGGAACCAAAGTAAGTCGCGAAGTAGAGCTCTTCACTTGGGAAAAGCTAGATTACGTAGATCAAATTAAAACGGCTTTTGGCCTTTAATTATTACCAAGAAAGCCCGTTGAATCGGGCTTTTTTTTTTAATGCATAAATATGTCATCATTTAGAACCATCTGGACCACCCCAGAGAGAGATATTGAAGTTATTGATCAACGCCAACTACCTCATGAATTTGTTGTTGTTCGCTTGCAAACTTATAAGGATGCAGACCTCGCCATCAGAAGCATGACTGTACGCGGGGCCCCTCTCATTGGCGCTACCGCTGCTTATGGTATTTTTCTGGCCGTCCGAGAATTAATTGAAAACGGACACGACGGCCACTTCTTGGACGAAGCCTTTAGCACCCTACGCGCCTCTCGCCCAACAGCAGTCAATTTATTTTGGGCACTTGACCGCATGCAAAACGCCCTCGATAACGCCACCGATTTTTTAGAAGCAGCTTGGCAAGAAGCCGAACGAATTGTTGCCGAAGACATCGAAACCTGCCGCATGATAGGCGTGCATGGCTTGCCACTTATCGAAGCACTTGCAGCCAAAAAAAATGGTGAGCCCGTGCAAATCTTAACACACTGCAACGCAGGGATGCTTGGCTGTATAGAATGGGGCACCATCACCTCACCAATTTACCAAGCCGTTCAAAAAGGCATCAAAGTTCATGTATGGGTAGACGAAACGCGTCCGCGCAATCAAGGTGCAAACCTCACCGCCTATGAACTCACACGCCATGGCGTACCCCACACGCTCATTGTCGACAACACGGGTGGGCACCTCATGCAACACCAAATGGTAGACCTCGTCATTGTCGGTACCGACCGTACCACCAGAAACGGCGATGTTGCCAACAAAATTGGCACCTATCTGAAAGCGCTTGCAGCCAAGGACAATCAAGTGCCATTTTATGTAGCGCTGCCCTCCACTACCCTCGACATGAGCATTCGCGATGGCCTTAGTGAAATTCCTATTGAAGAACGAGACCAAAATGAAGTCAAATATGTCATTGGAAAAACTGCCGCAGGCCAAATAGAACCTGTCCTCATTTGTCCTGAAACTACCCCTGCGGCCAATTACGGCTTTGACGTAACCCCTGCCCGTTTAGTGAGCGGACTCATTACCGAAAGAGGAATTTGCGCTGCTTCCGAAGAAGGGATTCTTTCTTTGTTTCCCGAATATAATACTTGAATATGAAGCTCCATCATCTTTTACTTATTGCCCTTTTTTCTTGTGTTCATCATACGCTTCATTCGCAAATCCAAGGAACTTGGCATAGTAATTTTCAGGTGGCGGGCAAATCGCTATTGATGGATTTACAAATTGAGGGTATTGGGCGAGACGGCGCAGTTATCGTTTCTATTCCTGACCAACCTAAACTAAAGCCACAGACCATGCAAGACTACGCGTTGTTTAACGACAGCTTGTGGTTCAGTTGGAAAATGATCGGCCTCACCTATGCTGCTCAACTACAAGGTGATTCTTTGGTGGGTACAATGGCTCAATCAGGTTTGACATGGAAGGCTGTGTTCTACAAAGAGGTACAAAGCGCCAAAGAAGTAAAAGGTAAATGGCAAGACCCAAAAGCGCCGTTTCCTTATCTTGAACAAGACATCGAGATCACCACAGCCAAAAAAATAAAAATTGCTGGAAGTTTCATCTTGCCTGAATTAGAGAAAGCGAGTGCATTTCCACTGGTTATTATGGTGTCGGGCTCTGGCGCTCAGGACCGCAACTGTGAAATCTTAGGCCACAAGCCTTTTTGGGTCTTAGCCGATCACTTAGGTAGAAACGGCATTGCCTCTTACCGCTATGATGACCGCGGCATTGGAAAAAGCACCGGTAAATTTGAAAGCGCCACCCAGGTTGATTTTGCAAATGATTTAGTAGCCATTATTCGGTATTTCAAAAAGGAATATCCCAAAGCGCTCATTTTTGTTTACGGACATTCAGAAGGTGGCATGACCGCCTTGCGTGCATCCGTTCAAACGAAAGACATTGCGGGTATTATTGAAGCGGCTTCTGTTGGCACAAGCGGCAAGGAGGTGCTCATTGCTCAACAATATCTGATACCAAAGGCGAGCGGCTTTACAGAAAATGAAAGTCTTTGGAACCAAAGATTATACATCGAAGGCGCGAGAATTGCACTCAGTACAACAAAAAATGATTTTGCAAAGGCATACAAAAGCTGGCTAGATGCCGCATGGGATAGCATCCCTAAAAAGTTGTTAGACGGGGCTGAGAAAGAAGATCTTATTGTGCAAATGAACGCATTTTTTAATAACGACTGGGCCCGACAATTTTTGGCATTTGAGGCAGCGAGTTATTTATCTAACCTCGACTTACCCTTTTTGATCATCAACGGTAGTAAGGATGTTCAAGTGCCCGCGTTTTCGAATCAAGAAGGATTTAGAAAAAACATGAGTGCCACCACGCTTTCTAAAAGTACATTTTACGTTTTAGAAGGCGGCAATCACCTCTTTCAACAATGTGAAAGCTGCAGCTTGGCAGAGTATGCAAGCCTTGAGCAAACCCTCGACCCCCAACTCATGAAATCTGTTACTTCATGGATTCTGGAACAGCAGCGAGCCCATCGATGAAACCAAAATTTTGTTCCACAATCCGAGCCATATTTTGCTCCAAGTAGGTTTTAAACGCTTGCGCTACTCCACTATGCTTTTTGCCTTTTGGCCAAACAACACGCCACATAGACTCAAGGGGTAAATCTGGTAGTTTTGAAATCGTAAGTTGGCCTAACTGCAGCTCGTTTCGAATGCCAATCAAAGGCATAATGGAGTAACCTAAACCGGCGATGAGCGCCTGTTTTACGGCTTCATTGGAAGTGAGTTCAATATGACGGCGCACTTGTATTTGATGACTATTTAAGTACTCATCTTGTGCCTTTCTTGTTGCCGAACCTGTTTCTCGCTTCACCCACGTAATTTCCTCTAGCTCTTGATGCCAAGGACCTTTTTTTGAGAGTGTCAGTGCATCTTTACCCACGAGAAAGAGCTGATTTTTCATACATGGAATTTCTTCGAGATTCAAACGTTCTGGCAGCACTGATACCAAAGAAAAATCGGTTTCGTTTCGTTCCAAATTAAGGGTTACGTTAGCGCGATTGGAAACATCTAAAACCAACTCTACGCCCGGATGCGCCTTCATGAAATCAGCCAAAAGGTACGGAATGATGTACTTCCCTGTCGAGACCACACTGATGCGTAGTCGGCCACTGAGTTGACCCTTGTATTGTGAAGTTTTATAATTAATGGCATAAACCTCTTCGAGAATTTTTTCTGCTGCAGCTGCTACTTCTCGGCCAAAGTCGGTTACATACAATTTTTTATTGACTATTTCGGTAAGGGGTATGTCAAATTGGTCTTGAAAATTCTTTAATTGAATGGATACCGCAGGTTGGGTTAAGAATAGCGCTTCAGCTGCTCTAGTGATGCTCTCTTTTTGAACAATCTTTAGAAAGATACGAAGTTGGTTTAGCGTGTAGTTCATAATATATATTTATGATTGATATTCTATTGTTATATATTAGTTTATGCAAATAATGTGCCAAATTTGCAAAAAATATCTCTTCCATGACACATGAAATTGAATTAATTCAGAGTAGGTACCACCCCGATGAAGCTCTTGAAGTATTGTGCAACCTCATTCAGCAAAAAATTGCCTACCACACTCAAAAAACACTCAGACACCAAGAAATGTTTGGTTCACCTGATCTTCATGCCGAACAGAGATGCGCTGAACTCCAAAAAACGAAAAAAATGCTCATTCAAGAACTTAAACTTCTAGATCCAAATACCTTATTACAGATCAATGGTAGCATTTCCATCTCAGTTATTGCTCAGCAGCAAGCATCGTAAAGAAAGACTTTTACAACCGCTGTTTGAACCAATGGGTGTCAGGCTAGTAACACCGATTGGTTTTGACACCGATGCTTACGGCACTTTTTGTGGCGAAACACCACGTATTGAGGGCCCCAAACAAACAGTTAAAGAAAAATGTCTTGCTGGAATGCATTTTGCTCAGCAACGCCAAGGGCTGGCAAGTGAAGGGTCATTCGGTCCGCATCCAAGTATTCCTTTTTTAACTATCAACGAAGAATTATTGATCTATATCGACTTAGATCAGGATCTTGAGATTTACGGTCAAAGTATCAGTCTAGATGTTTGTGATCAGCACTTGACCTACCAAGACACGGACAAACTCGAATCTTTTCTAGAGCGCATTGAATTTGGCGTTCAAGGTTTGGTGTTCAAGAATTTTATGAATCAACAAATTATTGAAAAGGGAATTACAGATCGGGACACTCTAACAGAACTCTTGGTGAAATATCCTGAATGGTCTATTTCAACAGACTTGCGCGCGCATCTCAATCCAAAACGTCAACAGAACATTATTCAAGCCGCTCAAGAACTCATTGACAGAATGCAACGTTTATGCCCTCGTTGCGAACACCCAGATTTTTCCATCAGAAACTACAGTGGGCACCTCAATTGCAGTTGGTGTGGCAATCCGACAGATAGTTATGCTTTTGTAGCATTTGACTGTCAAAAATGTTCTTTCCAACAAATAGAAAATAGACCAGACCGCATGCTTGAAGACCCCCAATATTGTCAGCATTGTAATCCATGAACTTTATCAATAATTAACAAAAATGAATCTATCCTTTTTATCACACGACCTGAGCAATCCAACCATCCTTTTCTTTTTACTCGGCATTGTTGCCGTTCTGATTAAAAGCGACTTAGAAATCCCTGAGTCATCGTTCAAGTTTATATCTCTTTACTTGCTATTTTCAATCGGATTCAGAGGCGGTCAGGAATTACAGCATAGCGCCTGGACTTCAGAAATTTATTGGTCCTTACTCTTCGGAATGGCTATTGCCGCTTGCATTCCTTTGTATAGTTTTTTTATCATCAAAAAACGTGTAGGTGTATCGAATGCCGCAGCAATAGCGGCGGCATATGGTTCGGTGAGCGCAGTTACATTTGTTGCAGCACTCTCATTTTTGGAACTGCAAAACCTTCCGTTTAATGGACACATGGTAGCCGTGATGGCCTTCATGGAATTTCCTGCAATTATTGTTGGAGTATTGCTACTTCGGATCTACGAGAACAACGAAACCAACTTTTCGCTGCGCGAACTACTCAGACACTCTCTGGCCAATGGCAGTGTTCTGATGATCATGGGAAGCTTAGTCATTGGGTTGCTATCAGATAGCAAACAAGCAGCAGATATTGCTCCGTTTACAACAGATATTTTCAAAGGATTTCTCGCGCTTTTCTTATTGGAAATGGGCATGACAACAGCCCGACGCATTAAATCTTTTAAAACACACGGCTGGGCGCTGGCTGCTTTTGCAATCCTGTTGCCAGCCCTTAACGGAATTGTCGTTGCTTGGCTTTCTCAATTCACCACAGACGACATTTCTAATCGTTTTGTGTTTGCCGTATTGGCAGCAAGCGCATCTTATATTGCCGTGCCCGCGGCCATGCGTTTGGCAGCACCAAAAGCCGATCCGGGCTTGTATATACCGATGGCCCTAGGGCTTACATTCCCGTTTAATATTGCGTTCGGCATGCCGCTTTATTACTGGATTATCTCACTAAGCTAGCCTGAAGGAATTCCCATTTGAGCCAGAGCTGCTCACATTTAGCTTGATACTCGATTACTTTGAGCGAGGCCTGAAATGCAGCGCTTTCGCGCATATTGACCATAAACAACGAGCTCTCGCCCGTATCAAACAAATTGAGTTCGGCAGCAAGCAGTTTTTTCGTGCTGGTCGCATTTTCCGTAAATATGTTCAATTGCTTGCGCGCATTGATGTATTCCGTACGAGCTGCTAACATTTTGGCCGTAAGTTCAGCTGAACGGTCTTGGCGCTCAAAAGTAGTTTGTTCCATTTTGAGTTTGGTCTGCTGTAATGAGGCCCGCTCTTTGCGCAAAAACAAAGGCATCTGTGCAGACACTCCCCATTTATAGTCATTGATTGAAAATTGGGCTAAGGGATTGTATTGAATAGGTTCATTTAGAAAATTATATTTCAACTCCACTTGTGGTTTGAGTTGCTCTTGATTGTATCGCTTTTCAATGGCTAATACATCTAGTTTGTAGTCTATGATTCCTAAATAAGGATGTTGCTGAACCAAGGAATCTACTGGGCCGGTATAAATTGGCCTCGGTGCTTGAAAAGCAAGAGAATCAGCCAAAATGGGTTGTGCATTAGCGCTCATTTCTAGAGGCGTGCCATCTGCTTTCCAAAGGTAGCGATTCAAATAGGCAGCCGCAGCTGCAAGTTTAGCTTCTTGATCTGCCACCGCCGCAGCCCTTGTTTGGTATTGAATAGCGGCCTCAACGGTATCGATAACAGGGCGATCTCCGAGTTCAGCCATACGCTGAATAGCCGTTAAGCGAACGGCACCAACCTGCAATGCTTCTCTCAAAATTTGACCTGCATGAAACTGCAAATACCAATCCCAG
Organism: Bacteroidota bacterium; assembly: GCA_041191505.1. Lineage (GTDB taxonomy): Bacteria > Bacteroidota > Bacteroidia > Flavobacteriales_D > Crocinitomicaceae > UBA952. Next base: position 78,873 of record JBEEOT010000003.1, read on the forward strand.
TAAGCGTAGCCTGCTTCCAATAGGAGTTCATTCAAAGCCAACCGTTGTTCGAGTTGGCTACTTTTTTGATAAACATTGGCTTTTTGGAGTTCAGCACGGCGTTCGTCAATGAGCAAGCCGTTGCCTAAATTGGCACTCAGGCCGCCATACCACAGCCCATTTTGAGGCGTTAGCCCTTGTGGGTCTAGATACGTTCCGCGATTTTGGTCTAGACCTGTTTGAAAACTAAGGCCGTACCAAGTAGGAACTTTGAGCTGCGCATTAGATAGACTGTAGTACATTTTATCGCCATAATACTTTTGAGAAAGATCATAGCTCAATTTGGGATCGAAACCGCCACGGGCTTTCAAGACGTAGGTCTCGGCAAATTCGGGAATTAACTTGGCTTGTTTGGCCAACGGATGACCTTCCAAAACCTGAAGCATAAACGCTTCTGGGCGAATAACCAATTCTTGGGACCAAAGGCCAAAAACGATTAAAACACTAAAGGCAAGAACGCTGAGCTTACTTTTCATTTTTCTTGTTTTTGCTGATTGATTTTGGATCTTTCGCCTTATAGTAGTCTGGCGGGAAGCCATTGACATTTCGCCAGAGTTCGTACCAAATGGGCACGTCATTGAGTAAGAGCATCGCATATGCTCCGCCACCCACGCGCAATGCAACTGGCCATTTGTTCTCTTTCCGATCTGGCGCTACAAGCACGCGAAACTCTCCGTTTTCATTGGCAAATTGATCTATGGCAAAAACGGTACCTCCATAGGTTCCATAACTTGTATTTGGCCAACCTGAGAAAACGATAGCCGGCCATCCATCAAACTGTATGCGCACGTGCTGCCCCACTTCTAGTAAAGGGAGGTCCATAGGGCGCACATACATTTCCACGGCAAGATCATAATTGGTAGGCATGATTGTAGCGATTGCGGCTCCTTGTTTGATGGTCTCGCCTATTCCACTCGACAAAGTTTTGGCAATGCGTCCGTCTTGTGGCGCAAGGATATAATACATGCCGTTTCGAATAGAGTAATTGGCCACTTGACTTTGCATTTTACTCACATCGATTTCAGCTTCATACATACTTGAAAGCGCCGTAAATTTTTCGGATTCAGCCTTAGAAACTTCGTCTTGAAACTTTGTTTCAACTGCATTTAATTCTACTTTGGCATCAATGATATCGTTACGGCTTTGCAATAATTTTTGCTGGGCGCTGATCATGGAGGCCTGCGCGCGCTGCATTGCTACTTTTCTGGTTTCTACTTCTGTTTTTGATTTGAGGTCCTCTTTATATAGCTTTTCAAATCGTTCGTATTGGTCTTTAGCGATTTGATAATTCGCAGTTGCAGCTTGGTTCTCAATGCTATCAGACTTGAGTTTGAGCTGTGCTTGCTGGGCCTTGATTCGGGCTTGTTGTACTTTTAATTTACCCGTCTCGATGAGGGCGTCTATGCGCTTGTCTAAGGACTGAACTTTATCGCTATACGAAACAACACTCAATTCTTTGCTCTTGAGCTGCTGCTCACTCCGGCCGACCAATTGAGGGTCGAAATAACCCTCTTTGATCTCTGAAATAAACATTATGGTATCGCCTTGCTTGACTAAATCACCTTCCTTCACGAACCATTTTTCGATGCGACCTCCAATCAGGGCATTGATTGTCTGAGGCCGTTGTTCGGGGCGCAGCGTGAGCAACTGTCCGTTGGAACGTATGTTTTGAGTCCAAGGCAAAAAAAGAATGATCAGACCAATGATCAATAAAGCGTAAATGGAATTGCGCAACAACTTTTTTGGGGCTTTGTTCAACATTTCTGTTGCCACAAGACCATCCACTTCTACTTCGTTGCGATTTTGCGGTGAGATATTTAACATAAGTTCAACTTTTCGTGGATTTGCGATAAATTATATTCATGGATACTGGCCAATAGAACCGTCCCCTTAAAAGTTCTATGAAGGTAATCCAGCACCAATTGGAGTTCGTCTATGGATAAATAATGTGTATGTGTATCCCATAGCAATGCTGCAGGATTGGAGATCAGTGCCCTACATAAAATAATCAAGGTGATTAACTGCCTATCTAGTGTATTAGACTCCGGATTGAGGACCGTCTGATAAGCGTCTGTCAAGGACAAAACATGTTTATCTAAACCTATAGAAGCGCTCATTTCCAAAACTTGCTCAACCGGAAAGGATCGGCCCATGACGATATTTTCGAGGACTGTGCCGTATATCAATTGATCGTGTTGAGACAAACTTGCAATCAGAGAGCGAAGCTGCGCTGGTTGGAGATTACTAGTGGGCAATCCATTGATTCTAACCTGGCCTTTGTTGGGCAATGCCATGGCCGTGATCATTAAAAATAAGCCCTGTGCTTGATTGCCCCTAAAATCTTGGATATGATAAAATTTACCCGCCTCAAAACGACACGTCAAATTAGACAAAAGTGGAGCTGTACTCCAGCTTGTTTGATATTCTAACTGATCTATTTCTATTGTCAATGCAGGAGCAGACGGCAACGCAAGCCCTTCTTGGGTATCCAAAGGCAGGTCTGTGATTTCTCCTATTTTTTCAATTGCGGTAAGGACATCATAAACCATTTCAAGGCTCACTATTAATTTTTCAACTGAATTGAGTACCAAAACAATGATGATTTCAGCGGCGACAAATTGTCCGATATTCATTTGTTGATTCAGTACGAGCAAACCTCCTATGATCAGTAAGGCCAGTGCAATCAGTACTTTAAATCCAATTAAGTAGATGTATTGCTGAACAAGAACTTTGAAATGCGCATCGCGCGACTTTAGGTAGCCTTGTAGATAAACATCAGAACGTTTTAATAAAATGCCTTCACTACCTAGATGCTTGAATGTGAGCCTATTGCGCGCAATTTCTTCCAGCCAGTTGGCTACTTTATATTTGTATTTGGATTCATCTAAACTCGTCGTAAAACCGCGCCTTGCAGTCATGCGAAAAACAAATGCAAGTAATAAAAGCAACGCAAAACCAAAAATAATAAAGAACGGATGGTAGAAGGAGAGTAGAATGAGACCAAATAAAATTTGTAGAGATGCTGCCGTAAAATCTATCAGCAACTTCGAGATGCCTTTTTGTATGGTCAGGGTATCAAAAAAGCGGTTGGTCCATTCGGGTGCGTATCGCAATAACAGCTCTCGCAGCTGAATTTTTGGAATACGGGTTGCAAACTCTAAAGCTGAGCGGGTAAATATGCGTTGCTGCAAGTTTTCTGTAATGCGCAATTGTGCAATGTTCATGTAGCCAGTGAAGCCAATTGCAGACACGACCAACCCGACGAGCAAAAACCATGAAGTACTAACCTTCCCAGCTTGGATAAAATTGATAATTGCTTGTATGCCTAGCGGCAAGCCTAAACTTAAAATACCGCCAACAATGGCGAATAAATAAATGTCGCGGATATCTTTACTGTCGGGTTTAAGTATGGCCCAGAAACGGTGAAATGGTTTAGTTACGTCTTTGTTCATGGTCGAGATAGCTAAAAAATAATTGTTTGTAAAAAACAGCAACCGCATCCTCTTGTTCGGATGCATTGGTTACTTCTGGTAAATGTTGACTAAAAAAGCGCTGCTGATGACTCCCCTCTAATAAAGTAGTGACAAGCATTTCAGGGTATTTACACGCAGGTTGATAGACGCGAATGAGGTCTGAAATGTATCGCACAATCTCTGTGTATATACTGTGGTAGCCTGTCTGATGATCGGAATCAACGGCTTTGGTTAAAAAAACTTTAGGGGCCTCGTGAATAACGATCCGTTGCAATCGTTTCTCACTTGAAAATGACAAGGTGCTCGCCTGTAATACAAGAACCAGTTCAAGTGCTTTTTCTAGGCGTTCTCTTGTGGTGCCGCCTTGTGTTTGAAGTAATAAACGACATTCGAGTCTGCCCCAATACCAATTGATTAAATACAAAAGCAGCTTTTGCTTACTCGAGAAATATCTGTAAACCGAAGCCTCAGTAGTGCCAACCGAAAGGGCTAATTTCTTAAAAGTAAACTGTTCGAAGCCCAATTCATCAATCAAAAAAATGCTGCCCTCAATAATCCGCTGACCTAGCTGTGTTGACTGCGGATTGCGCACCGCAATTTCTTCAAGAACAGGAATCTGAAAACGATCAACAAGATCCATAAAAGTAATTTGTTGCAAAAATAATAGCATTACTATTAATAATTGGTAGGATTATTATAACATCTTTTTATCGACATTATAAGTAATTTTGTAAATGCAAAAATCAGTTGTAATTCTTGGTGCAACAGGGCTTGTTGGATCTGCCCTTTTGAATGAATTGATCCAAGATCCACAAGTTTCAGAAATCAGGCTCTTGACCAGACGCCCCATTGCTGTAACACATCAGAAGGTTCGAGTTTTTCAAACTGACCTCTCTCAACCAGAATCTGGAGCTTTTGAAGGTGTGAGCGCTTTGTATTGTTGCATAGGCACCACGCGCAAAAAAACGCCCAATCAAACACGCTACCGCGCTATAGACTACGGCATGACACTCGCTGCTGCCATGGCCGCCAAAAACGCAGGTGCGAAAGAAGTTCATCTCGTGAGTGCAATTGGTGCCGATATACAGTCTAAGATTTTTTACAGCCGTTTAAAAGGTGAAATTGAACAAGACCTATTAAAGATAAACTTTGATCGCACCGTCATTTACCAACCATCCCTACTGATCGGACCCCGATCAGAAAAAAGATTTGGCGAGCGCATCGCTCAAGTGTTCAGCCCGATTTTTGATCTTTTGCTTTTTGGTACGCTACAAAAATACCACAGCATCAGCGCGAATAAATTAGCACTGTCTATGCGCCAGCATTCATTTCAAGCACAAAAAGGCGCGCAAATTCTCGTGTATCCAGACCTCATCAATAAATAATACAAACAAAAAAGCCACCCCGAAAGGTGGCTTTTACTACTGTTTTGAGAGGAAAAAATTGATACTAAACCCATGCTCTGATTGAATCCTCTCTCAATTGTAAGGTTACGGTAGTTAAATGTGTAAACCCAGTAGTATTGTTCCGTTGAACAATACAAAGATGCTTGTCTTTACACAAATTAATTATGAGTTACACAAAGCAAAAAACATGACATTTATCAGTTTTTTTTGCTCAGATGGAAATTGCTATTTTTTTCTAACCCCAACAATATTCGGCAAGGGCCAAAAGTGCTTGTTGGCATCGCTTTCCCAGGTATCTGAAACCCAAGAACCCACTTTTTTGATGTAGTGACCATTGACGTGAATAAGCAAGCTCGTTTCTGGCCCGCCTTCCAAATAGATGGCATCGTGCAAGCCATTTGGCATTTGTTTCATGAAAGCGATCATTTGGTTGTGGGTATAGGGTGAACGCGTAAAAATCAAGTAAAACCAACCCTTTTCGTCTTCTGCAGCTACCAACATGCTGCAGGATTGAATGTTTTTTTGCCAATTCATGGGTTTTGCGTTGCAGTCGATCATGCGCAACCCTTGTGCAAAACTATTGAAATTCTGTTGCTCTTTTTCCCAATCAGCGCAAGTGAGATCGAGAACTTCGATATTGGAGCGATTGGTATGTGGTTTGGGGCCAAGCGCCAGCATGAGATTAAAGTCTTCGAGTAACTTGCCATTGTTTACATGCTTGCCCGTTTTTAAATAAGCGCGACTTTGCAATGGTTTTTCTAGGCTGTACATTCCCGAATTAAATGCCACCATAAGATCAAAGGACTTAGCCCAAGTGTGTAGGTCTTTTGGTTTGGAGTCGTATTGGCTTGCTGCAAATAAATCAAAGCGAAACTTGGATGGATCCATGCGCAAAATAGAGAGTTTCGAATCGCCAATAAAGGATTTGACAGGTGCATTTATTTCTCGATATTCCATTCCATCGGTGAGAGAAACCCAATTAGCATATTTGCGGACTTTTTTTGCACGCTTTTGCTTTGGTGTTGAACAAGCCAGCAGGAATAGAAAAGCGGACGATAAAATCAATAAACGCTGCATTTTCGACATATATTCTTTATTCAAAGTTATGGATTTTAATAGTTTTACTTACTTTGTATTCCATACCATATGCATATGAAAGCACTCCTCCTCTTTTTACTCCTTCCATTAGTGAGTTTTTCTCAAACAGTTGCAAAAAAAGATCAGCTCAAAGCGAATCGGATTGTCTCTAATGCCATTACCTTATTCAACGAAGGACAAAGCAGCAACGCCTACATGTTACTCAAACAAGCAGTAGCTATCGATCCTAATAATGCCAATGCCTTTTTTTGGCTTGCTACCACCGAATTCGATCTGCGCTCATACAACTATGCCAAAGAACACAGCGACCAAGCCCTGAAAATTTTTGGTACGGCAGCCACCACCGATCATTTGCTATTAGCAGCCCAAATTGACCTCGCATTAGGAAATGCCAGTGCTGCCTTAGCGCATATCGACAAAGCCAAATCTAAGCTCAAAAAAGAAAAAGATTTTGAACTTTTAGGTTTTGCCGCACTGCAGCAACAATGTGCTTATTTTGTAGCCGAACAGGGCAAAGGAATCTCCTTCCAAGGGACGCTACTCGGCGGTGGGCTCAACACCAAATACGACGAATACGGCCCAATTCTTTCAGCCGACAACCAAACGCTCTACTTCACAACACGGAACCCCGACGCCATGGGCGCCAACCTCAATCCAGACGACCAACGTTTTTTTGAAGACATTTACCAAGCGGGCATTGACCCAGAAAATAACGGACAATGGCTGCGCAACTTTAGCAATAATGATGTTTTGAATACCGAAGGATTTGATGCACTTTCCTATGTATCCAAAGATGGCCTAATGGCGCTAGGTACACTCAATACTACCGCCTCCAAAGAGGCCAGCACGCAAGGTTCAGATATTTTTGAACTAAGTACCGAAACACCAGGCACCTGGGACGACAAACGCATCATTGCAGATATCCCAGGACTCAATACCAGCTTTTTTGAAGGTTCACCGAGCAAAACCGATACCCTTTGGATCGATGAATTCACCTATGTTGAAGAGCTTTATTTTGTCTCTGACCGCCAAGCGGAAAAATACGCAACAGAAATCTATGTCGCTAAAAAAATCAACGGCATTTGGCAGCCTGAAGTTCAAGTCCTCGGGCGCAATATCAATACAGAAGGACGTGAAACCACGCCCTACGTAACGCCAGACGGACAATATTTATTTTTTGCCTCTGATGGGCATCCAGGCATGGGCGGCTATGACCTCTTTGTTTGTAAACGAGAAGGTGCAGAATGGTCGGCACCCAAAAATTTAGGCGCTTCGCTCAACACCACCCTAGACGACACCCATCTTCAAATTTCAGCTGACCTTCAGAAAATCATCTGGGCGAGCGTCAGTGAAATAGAAGGGCTTTTTAGCTACAACTTATTTGAAGCGCCTATTGGCATTCTACAAACAGCAGAAAAATAGACCTTTGCCACGCTATTTCATTTCACTTTCCTACGACGGCGCAGGCTATCATGGTTGGCAAATTCAACCCAACGCAAGAAGCGTGCAGCAAGAAATCGAAAGCGCTTTGTCGAAACTACACGGGAATCGTCATGTAGAAGTTGTAGGCTGCGGACGCACTGACGCAGGCGTACATGCGCAGCACTATTTTTTACACACCGACCTGCCCCAAACTTGGGATCCCCAACAACTTGTATTCAAGCTCAATCGCATGACTGCCCCCGACGTAGCTTTCAAAAAGGCATGGGAAGTGACTCCAGACTTACATGCACGCTTTGACGCCAGCAAAAGAACTTACCGTTATTTTATCCATCAGCGTAAAAATCCTTTTGCACGCCATGAAAGCTGGTACCTTGAAAGCCCCTTAGAAATCGAAGAAATGAACCGTGCTGCTCGGTATCTAATTGGCAAACAAGATTTTGCCTCTTTTGCAAAAGCACACACAGACGTTAAAACCAACATCTGCGAAGTGTTTGCGGCCGAATGGTTTGCCACAGCAAATGGCTTTTATTTTGAAATTAGTGCCAACCGCTTTTTGCGCAACATGGTACGGGCAATTGTCGGGACGCTCGTTGAGGTCGGTTTAGGTAAAATAAAAGCCTCCGAACTGCCGAGCATTATTGCTGCTCAAGACCGTTCGGAGGCATATGTATCTGTACCCGCTCAGGGGCTCTTTCTTTGGGAGATTTCCTATGAGAAGGCACCTGAACTTACTCAGGCTGATTGATTTCCCATTCGCGGTAAAGATCAAAGTAACTTTTGGTTTCTAATATAACAGCGCCACCAAGTGTATCGCCGTATTTAGCAGGCAGGCCTCCGGTGTAGACTGTTACACGGCCAATTGCGCAACTAGGTACGTTGAATACTTCATTGGACTTGATGCCGTCTAGCACATAAATCATGTCGCCTTTGCGAGCCCCGCGAAACATGAGCCCACCATCTTCGTCTTTTTTCACATCCGAATTGGAATTCGCAACCATATCAACAACACTGAATTTATCAGGGCGGTTCTTGATTTCTTTGGCGGTTAAGGTGGTCACAGGTGTTTCTCCAATGCGTATACGCGCCTGCTCATAACGGCCACCGCCTACGCGCACCGCTTTGGTTTCTTGGGTTTTGCTCTGAAAATAAACGATACCAGCATTTCCATAGGCCTCTACAGGCACATCTACAGTAACCTTAGCGGTGGTATCTTTTTGAAAGCACCCAATAAGCTGGTAAGTTCCGGCTGGAACGCCAACAATACGAAAGCGACCTTCGTCATTGGAGAGCGCTAAATAAACACGTCCATTTTCGCGGATCATGGCTTTTGCGCCAACCACTGGTTGTTGGGTATTGAAGTCAATGAAAGTACCAATTACATCACCAGTACCAGATTGTGCAACTGTGCTTGCTGCTGTCAAGAGCATCCACACCATCATTAAGTTTTTCATAAGCATGTTTTCTAGAAAGATGCCATCAACTTAATTATTCCACAAAAACACTTTAAATACTTGCGCTACTCGTTGGGATTTCGCGGTCAACTTTCTTGAAAAGCCCTTGCAACACTTTCCCTGGACCAACTTCAATTACTTCAGAACAACCATCAGTGAGCATATTTTGCATGATCTGGGTCCAGCGAACGGCACCCGTAAGTTGTGTGACCAAGTTGGCTTTGATTTCGGCTGGATCAGTTACGGCTTGCGCATTGACATTTTGATAAACAGGACAAATAGGTTGAGCGAAGTGGGTAGCCTCTATAGCTGCTGCGAGTTCTTCGCGTGCAGGCTCCATGAGTGGGGAGTGAAACGCACCACCTACCTGCAAGACCAACGCGCGTTTAGCGCCCGCCTCACTCAATTTGGCACAAGCTTCTTCAATGGCGGCAATACTGCCGGAAATGACGAGTTGCCCCGGACAATTGTAGTTTGCGGCAACCACTACTCCATCAATTTCAGAACAAATGCGCTCTACCACTTCGTCTTCTAGACCGAGAATTGCGGCCATTGTACTCGGTACCAATTCACAAGCTTTTTGCATGGCTGCTGCGCGCTTGGCAACCAAACGCAGACCATCTTCAAATGATAAGGTCTTGTTGGCAACTAAAGCCGAAAACTCTCCAAGTGAGTGGCCGGCAACCATATCTGGCTGAAAGCTGTCGCCAAGGCAAGCAGCTAAGATGGTACTATGTAAGAAAATCGCTGGTTGAGTTACGTTGGTTTGCTTCAAGGCCTCGTCTGAACCTTCAAACATGATACTTTGGATGTCGAATCCAAGAATCTCGTTTGCTTTTGCAAATAAAGAGCGGGCAAGTTCTGATTGCTCGTAAAGATCTTTACCCATTCCTGAAAATTGGGCGCCTTGCCCAGGAAAAACATATGCTTTCATGTCATTAATTTGGGGGTAAAATTAAGTAAAAGCTTCAGATTAGAGCTGCCCGTCGGAATGATACTTGCCCAATTTATAAATTCGGACCTTTTGTAAGATCCCATCTTGGTCGTAGTCGTAGACCTTTCCATCGTAGAGTTGACCGTTTTTAAACTCGCCATCCATCCAGATTTCGTCGTTGTCATTGAAAACTTTGTTGTATCCGTTCGGAACAAATCGCAATCCTTTGGTTTTGGGGTTTGACAGCCTCGGTGGGTAGACATTTGAATTCGCTGCAGGTACTGGTTTAACTGCAGCTACACGCTCTTGTGCAGTTGCTTTCTGCAGTTTGCCTACTTCGCCATCGACAGACACCTCAAACGAATTCAGCAATTGACCATTGGTGTTGTAGCGCGCCACTTGCCCTTGAACTTGTCCGTTTTTGACGGTATAGCTCAAGGCCAATTTACCATTAGGGTGGTAATAACTAACCTTGCCACTTTCTTGACCCTGGTTGTTGAAATTAGCACGGTATGCAAGCTGTCCGTTTTCGTGATACCTTACAAGTAAACCTTTGTAGCCATTGGCGCGAAACTCTCCTTGTTCGGCAATTTTACCATTGTTGTAATAACGGGTATAGGTACCCTCAGGACGGTTATTGTTATAAGTTCCCTTTAACTGCACACCCCCGTCGGCAAAGTATTTGATCCAGGTTCCTTCTTTGCGGCCGTTCACGTAATATCCTTCTTCCACCTTTTGGGTTTTCGGGATATTTTTTTTGGGGAAATCTTTGCCTGTGTAAACCCATTTACCATGACGTTCGCCGTTGGAATTGCGTTTATTTTGCGCCAAAGCCTGAACGCAAAAAAGAAGTAAAAAACAACAGAGCGATGTACGTAATTTCACAACGCCAATTTACGAATTTTGGCTAACTTTGAATCTGTATGCTTAGCCTCGATCCCAAAGACCTCACTGTTCAGCGTTTGCACCAACTTTTGCTCGGTGCCATTGGCCCACGCCCCATTGCCTTTGCCTCTACCTTAGACCAAGAAGGCCACGCCAATTTAGCGCCTTTCAGTTTTTTCAATGTTTTTAGTGCGAATCCTCCTATTCTCGTCTTTTCACCTGCTCGTTCTGGCAGAACCGGCCAGAGCAAAGACACCTTCAATAATGCCAAAATTCGACCTGAGGTAGTGATCAATGTTGTCAATTACAACATGGTGCAGCAAATGAGTTTGGCAAGTTCACCCTATGCGCCAGAGATCGATGAATTTATCAAAGCGGGCTTTACGCCACTCGCCTCAGAAAAAGTAGCGCCATTTCGCGTGGCAGAGGCACCCGTTCAATTTGAATGTAAAATCAATCAAATCATTGAACTCGGTCAAGAAGGAGGAGCAGGTAACCTCATCATCTGCGAGGTAGTGCAGCTGCATATTCAAGAAGACTTACTCAATGAGCAAGGCCTCATTGACCAACACAAAATAGATTTAGTTGCCCGCATGGGCGGCGACTGGTATTGCAGAGCCAACACCACCTCTATGTTTGAAATCAAAAAACCCATCACCACCTGTGGAATTGGCTATGACGCCCTTCCTCAAGACATCAAAAACAGCCAAATCCTGAGCGCCAATGACCTCGGGCAACTGGCGGGCATCGAACAACTTCCCAACGAGACCGATGTCAACGAATACAAATTACTCGAACTTTCCACGCTTTTTCTTGAACTCGAGCACGATGCTTCTGCCCTAGAGCAAGCTTTGCATCAGCAAGCACATGACTTACTCGCTCAGAACCTGCTCGAAGAAGCCTGGCTCACCCTTTTATCTTTTAATAACTAACAACAAGTCCATGTTTAAATTTACCGGCACTATTAAAGTCATCCAAGACACCCAACGCATCTCAGACAAATTTCAAAAACGCGAGTTTGTCGTTACCGACACAACTTCAATGTATCCTCAAGATATTCTCTTTCAAGCTACCCAAGACAAATGCACATTGCTCGACCAATTTCAAGCAAATGACAACGTAGAGGTTTCTTTTAACTTAAGAGGACGCGAATGGACAAGCCCACAAGGTGAGGTCAAGTACTTCAATACCATTGAAGCATGGCGTATCGAAAAACAAGGGCAAAGCCAAGGGTCAGGTATTCCTAGCAGTGGGCCATCAGCCATGGACATGGGCTCTGCTCCTCTTCCTGGTGTGGGTGCTAGTTCAGAAGACGACGACGACCTGCCTTTCTAAGTTGAAGCGCTTAAAATACGCCTAACGCCAAGCCGCTTCCGACCAAAATACTGAGCAATTTCAGTAGGTTAAATTTATGATTTTCGGTGGTCTCAAAGATAATTGTGGTTGAGATGTGTAAAAACATCCCAACCACAACCGCCAAAATGAGTTGCACATTCATTCCCAACTCTTGGGTCGTGATCCCCAAACCTAGCAATACGCCAATTGGCGTCATGAGTCCAAAGGCCAACAGAATAAGCCACGCACTGCTGCGCTTGAGTCTTGTCGCCATTAACAATGTCATGAGGGCAATTGCTACCGGGATCTGATGAAAGATGATCCCCCACAAAAAACTTCCGTTAAATGGCACCGAATGTTCAGGATCAATGCCAATCTGCAGCATATTCCCAAGCGGGATTCCTTCTATTATGGAGTGAACCGATAGCGAAATAAACAAAGCCCAAGGCATTGCTTGCCCTTTGTGAACATGCACATGGCCGTGCTCAATGCCACCGGAAAAGTATTCCAATACCAGCTGTACTAAAAAGCCCAATAAAATAAAAACGCCTACTTTAAATACCGGTATGGTCTCCTGTGCATGATGCGCATGACCGTGATGCGCACCGTAGAGCTCAGGCAATAAATGCTGAAAAATAACTGCCAATAAAAATCCGCCACTAAATGCAAGCGCCAATTTGATATATTGGTTCTTGTTGGTCGCATTAAGGTAACTCACAATACCACCACCCAAAACAACTGAAGCAATTAAAAGGAGCTCAACGATATAAAAATTCATGGTTTCTTTTTAGCAATGAGAATAAGGCGATCGCTGGAATGCACATCAAATGGCGATAGTTGATAAGATCCGTAGGTTTCAATGAGGTCAAAATAAGGCGAGAGAAGTTCGCTAAAATCATGATAAGACAAGGCCTGAACGCGCTCAGTAAAAATCCCTTTTGATTGCTGGCTCGCAAGTTCAATCACTTCTATTTGTTTGTAAATATGGGTGTCGGTATGCCAGCGTTTGATCTGAAAACCTACCCCTTCACGTTCAATATATTCAGTTTCTTTTAAATGAGCACAGACCTTTTGAGCGTTTAAAAAATCTATGACCAACAAGCCATTTGTCTCTAGCATCGCTGCGATGGACTTACAAACTGCCTCATTATCATTTAGCGAATCGAAGTAACCAAAGCTGGTGAATAAATTAAAAACCCCAGAAAAAGTGTCGCCGACTAGAGGTTTACGCATGTCGTGAACGACAAATTTGAGCTGCTCAAGGCCTAACTCTAGGCGCGCTACTTCGGCAGCTGCAATGCTGTTTGGAGCGAGGTCGGCACCAACAACTGAATAACCCATTTGTGCCAGGGTAATGGAATGCCTGCCTTTTCCGCAAGCGAGATCGAGCACATGAGCATCGGAAGCAAAATCGAGCTGAGCGACCAAATGTTGTATAAATGATTTTGCTTCGTTGTCATCGCGGTGCTGATACAACAAATGATAGTAAGGAGAATCGAACCAAGTGGCGAACCATTCTTTTTGCGGCATGCTGCAAATTTACAACTTTCTTTTCCTAATTTCGGGACATGTTACAGATTGGGCTCAGCGGAGGAATCGGATCGGGAAAAAGCACCGTGGCTACTATTTTAGAAAAGATGGGCTATCCCGTTTTTTATTCAGATGACGCAGCAAAATCGCTCTACCAGACCAATGACGCACTTAAACAAGAACTTCAAAACATTTTAGGCGAAGAAGTTTATCGCGATGGGCAATTTCAGAAAGAAGTGCTCGCTGAACATATTTTCAATAATCCTGAAGTTAAGTCGCACATTGCGGCGATAGTTCACCCTTTGGTGCGGGCATCTTTTCAAGAATGGGCTAGCCAACAAAAAGCGCCGCTCGTTTTCAATGAGGCCGCGATTTTATTTGAAACGGGTGCTTATCTGCAATTTGACGCGACTGTTCTTGTTACCGCTCCGATAGAATTGCGCATTCAGCGCGTACAACAACGCGATGGCCTGCAAAGAGCAGCCATTCTCCAAAGAATAGACAACCAATGGCCCGACGATCAAAAGCGGAGCCTCACCCCATTTCAAATCCAAAATGACGGACAACCACTGCTCATTCAGGTGGAAAAACTCGTCAGTCAACTATTGGAGTTAAAGTAAAGTGTTAGTACACCATTTTGATTTCGATACTGCGGTCTTGCTGTACGCGAATGGCACATTCCTCAAAACTTGGTACACTCAGTTTTGGCCTGACATTATTTGAAAAAGCGTAAGCCTCAGTCGGAATCCCAAAAAAGTTCTTGTCGCAAATTTTATTGTGGTTTTCGTCGTGGTACACGACCAACGCATATTTACCCGGCTCGAGCCCTTTAAAGCTGCTGCTCATCGTACCTTTTTGAGCTTCTTCTCTATTTAAGCGATGCGTTTTGCCCGCTTGTGTAAAAACAGAGGCGTTTTTGTAGAGCGCAAATTCAACGAGACCTTTGCTATTCGTTATTCCGGTCACTACCACTTTGAGGTCATAGGTCGACGAATAATGAGCGTCCGTTTTAGGAAGGCAAAAGGAGCTGCTCAACAGAAAAAACAAAGCAAGAAATACGGAAATGATGTGCTTTCTCATGCTTGCTCGTTTTTATTCAGATAGGCGAATATTTAAGCCTAAATTGAACTGTAAATTTTTGATAGAAAAAGATTCTTGATTGAAAAGCTGCTGCCATTCGTTGTAGGCACCGACCTCAACGCCATTACTTAGGTCCCGAAAACCGCGGTAAGCACTCGCTCTCAAGCCAATTCTTTTGGTCGGGTTCCATTGCAAATATGCAAAATAACCCATATCGAGTTTGGCCTGGGTGTTTTCACCAACTTCTGTAGAGAGCAGCGTAGTACCGATTGCTCCTGGGTAAAACGAATAAAAATCTTTCTGCATTTCTCCTTTGACTCGGTAGCGGTATTGCATGCCTCCGCCAAGATGCACACTTAAAACTTTTAATTCAAGACCCAAAGGCAAAGTAAGTAATTCGCCAGTGGCTGTTTTGTTGCATAGCAATAAAAAAGGTGCGCCAGATTGGTCTGTAGCCCACTCAGTGCTTTGATAAGCCAAATTTTGATGCCCGTATCCCAAGCCGCTATACGCCGTGAAAACCTTAAAAAAAGTGTAGCCAAATTGGACTTCACCACCAGCTGTGGCACGCCAAAATGCAGTTGGATCAAAGGGTTGTTGCGCCAGTGAAGATGCTTGTTGTAATTCTTGTTTGTTGGCACCGACTTCTGCCTGGAGATACCAGCGCCACTGCGCATGAGCGCTAGCACTTAAAATCAAAAGAAAGAGGCCAACTACAATTATACGCATCACTTAACCTAAAAACGGATAACGGTAATCTGCAGGCGGAACAAACGTTTCTTTGATGGTGCGGGCAGAAGTCCAGCGAAGGAGGTTCATGGCGGCACCCGCTTTGTCGTTGGTGCCTGAACCGCGTGCACCACCAAAAGGTTGCTGGCCAACCACAGCTCCGGTTGGTTTATCGTTGATATAAAAGTTACCCGCAGCATTCATGAGTTTCTCATTGGCCAGCTGGATAGCGTAGCGATCAGTGGCAATGATTGAACCTGTGAGTGCATACTCAGAAGTTTGATCGACTAAATCTAGGGTGGCTGCATACTGGGCATCAGGGTAAACGTAGATGGTCAATACCGGGCCAAAAATTTCTTCTACCATTGTTCGGAATTTCGGATTGGTAGTAACAACAGTAGTGGGAGCGATATAGTAACCCACAGATTTGTCGTAGGTACCGCCGGTGATGATTTCAGCATCTGGTTGCGCCTTGACGAAATCGATGTAAGCAGCAATTTTATCAAAGGCACGGGCATCGATCACCGCATTTACAAAGTTAGAGGTATCTGCCGGGCTGCCCTGTTTGAATGAATTCACTTGTGCGACTAAAATTTCTTTTACCGCTGGCCACAAGCTTTCAGGAATATAGGCGCGCGAGGCAGCCGAACATTTTTGACCTTGGAATTCAAAGGCACCACGGGCAAGTGCAGTAGCAACTTCTGCTGCGTTGGCACTATTGTGAACCATTACAAAATCTTTACCGCCAGTTTCGCCGACGATGCGCGGATACGAACGGTAGTTTTCAATGTTGTTAGCGATGTCTTTCCAGAGTTGGCGAAAAACACCAGTGGAACCTGTAAAATGAAGGCCTGCAAATTCTTTGTGGGCAAAAATAACTTTACCTGCCTCAGGGCCATCTACGGTAACCATATTGATAACGCCCGCTGGCAAACCTGCAGCTTCAAAAAGTTCCATAATGACTTGGGCAGAATATATTTGGCTATCGGCAGGTTTCCAAACCACAACGTTACCCATCATGGCAGGAGCGGCGCAAAGGTTGGCTGCAATTGACGTAAAATTGAAAGGCGTCAAAGCGAATACAAAACCCTCTAACGGACGATACTCTAAGCGATTCCACATGCCCGGAAGAGATTCTGGCTGCTCGCTGTAAATTTGAGTCATGTATTGGACATTGAAGCGAAAGAAGTCGATGAGCTCACAAGCGGCATCGATTTCTGCTTGAAATACATTTTTAGACTGTGCGAGCATAGTTGCGGCGTTCATGCGGTCGCGGAAAGGGCCCTCGAGCAGATCGGCAGCGCGCAAGAAAACAGCGGCACGATCTTGCCATGGGAGCGCAGCCCAAGCAGACTTTGCTGCCAAAGCGGCGTCAATTGCCGCAGTGACATGAGAGGCATCACCTTGATTGAAATAACCCAAGACGTGTTGATGATCATGGGGCATGGTGAGTGCTTTTTTATTTGAGGTGGTTACCTTTTGCGAGCCGATATACATCGGGACGTCTATTGGACTGCGGTCTTTGAATTCGTTGTATTTGGCGAGCAAAGATTGGCGCTCTGGCGAACCTGAGGCGTAAGATTTGACTGGCTCATTGACGGCGATTGGGGCCTTAAAAAATGCGTTTGACATATGATGAATGTATAATGAATAACAAATTTACAAAAACTTAGCGTGCCCAAGAGCGAAGCAAAGTAAGCACTAACTGAACCAAATATCGCGGATCAGTTCTTCTCCGGCAAACTGATTGCAGCGAGCAATGATGATTTGCTTGCCATGAAAGAGTTCGTCTCGCATGACACTAGAATCTATTTTGAGGTAAAGCGTATTGTTCTCGATGCGAATGTCGGTGGTACGCTGCGCTACGGCAGGCCCCATGAGTTCTGGCCAAGCCGCAATGAGATCGTAGGATTTCATTTTATCTTGCAAGCCATAGGCTTTCATGATGCTGGTCACGAGCATTGATAACGGCTTTTCTTCTTGCTCCCTTTTATTATCTGGATTCATAAGGCAGTGGCTTGTTGATCAGTGATTTGAAACAGTTGGGTCTTGCCAGGTAATTGGGCAAATAGTGCTTGCATGCGAGCGGGGTCGGTGTCGGTAATGAGCACCTGACCAAAGTAGTCGGCGCTCACGAGTGCGATTAGGCGAGCGACGCGTTCGTTGTCTAGCTTGTCGAAGATGTCGTCGAGGAGCAATACTGGTTTTTGACCCTTGTGTTGCTTGAGCCAATCGAATTGCGATAAACGCAACGCAATGATGAATGATTTTTGCTGGCCCTGAGAGCCAAATTTCTTGACGGGGTGGCCTTTGATGGTAAACAAAAGGTCATCTTTGTGGATGCCGACATTGGTATATTGCGTGAGCGCATCTTTCTTAGCAGAAGCCTGCAGCAGGTCGGCAAAGGATTGCCCTGTGAGCTGCGAGCGATATGTGATGTCGACGTCTTCTGCATTTTGACCAATTTCTTGGTAAAAGCGCTTAAAAACAGGTATAAATTCGGTTAGAAATGCGCTGCGTTGGGCGTGAATATAATTGGCGCTTGGCACAAGTTGGGCATCCCAGACTTCGATTGCGTCGGGGTCAAAAAGGCGGTGTTCGTGCATATTGCGCAATACGGCATGGCGCTGTTCTAGTAAACGTGCATAGCGCTGAATTTCTTCGAGATAGGTTTTGTCTAGCTGCGACAAAATGCCGTCCATCCATTTGCGGCGCAGATCTGAGCCCTCTGCAATGAGGTCTCCATCGTAAGGAGAAATAAACACAACAGGCAACTTGCCGATATGAGCGGTGAGTTTGTCATAGGCCTTTTTGTTCCACTTGACTTGTTTCTTGACACCCGCTTTATAGGCCACCTGGACATCGCAAGCTTTTTGGTCTAGTTGCCATTGGCCAGCGATTGAAAAAAAACTTTGGTCGAAGCGCAAATTATGGCGGTCATTGACATTGAGGTAACTCTTGCACATGCTCAGGTAGTAGACAGCATCTAAGATGTTGGTCTTGCCTGCACCATTCGGCCCTACAATACCGTTGATCCCAGAAACAAACTCGAGTTCGAGGTCTGGGTAGTTCTTGTAGTTCACTAAATGCAGGTGAGAAAGGTGCATGTAACAAAGATACGGAATAACTACCTTTGCCTTATGTCGCGCTCACAAATTCTCAAAGCACATCTCGCCCTTTTGTTGGTCAATGTACTTTATGGTGCCAACCACGTATTGGCCAAAGGCGTGATGCCGCGCTACCTCGACCCCAATACTTTTATTTTACTTCGGGTGAGCGGTGCGGTTTTCCTGTTCTGGCTCCTGTTGCTGAGTCAAAAAAGAAAACCTGTCGATCGCCAAGATTATTGGCGTTTTGGCGCTGCAGGCTTATTCGGCGTAGCGGTCAATCAATTGTTCTTTTTTCACGGACTCAACCTCTCTTCTGCCCTGAATGCTGGCATCATTATGGCCCTCAACCCGATCATGGTGGTGGTGCTAGCGATGTTCCTCTCCAAAGAAAAACTCACGGCACATAAATCTACGGGGGTTGTAATAGGTGCAGTTGGTGCTATTTTGCTCACCTTGAGCTCAGGAAAGCTGCCCGGCGCTTCTACACTCGGCGATCTTTTTCTACTTATCAATGCACTTAGCTACGCATTATACCTCGTGTTGTCGAAACCTCTTTTACTTAAATACAGCCCCATTCAAGTAATTACATATGTATTCACGCTAGGGCTCATTTTATTATTGCTCTTCCCTCCTACCTGGACCAATCTTACAAACGCAAACTTCGCTCAAATTCCTTTCACCGCTTGGCTCAAGATCAGTTATGTCATTATCGGGGTAACGTTTCTGACCTACCTACTCACTATTTTTGGGCTCAAGTATGTAAGTGCAACGGTTTCTGCCGCTTATATCTATACCCAACCCGTGATGGTGATGTTTTTTGCTGTCTTATTTGCCGCACTTGGTTGGGCCGCCGACTACACCCACACTATAACCGCTGAACGCATACTGTATATGTTGTTTATTTTTACTGGTGTTTATTTAGTTTCCTTTTACAAAGCAAAAAAATGAAATACATCCTTTTAGTGACATTGATGTGCTGCGTGCACGTGCTTTATTCGCAAAAACCAGCCCTCGACTTCAAAGCCTACGACACCTGGAAACGCCTCGAAAAAGAACAAATTTCGAGCAATGGTAAAATTATCAGTTATGAATTAACCGTACTGAAAGGCAATCCGGTACTCCATTTGTATTTTCCTCAGACCCAAAAGCACGATTCTATTTTTAGGGCAAACAGCGCACTCATTTCTTCAGACGAATCTTTCATAGCCTGGAAAATGAGCCCAGATTACGATTCACTGCGCAAACAGGAACTCAATAAAGTCGACAAAAAGAAATGGGACAAAGATTCGTTGTTCATCTTGCATTTAGCACAAGACACGATTTATAAATTCCCTAAAATCAAGCTAGTTCAGTTAGCCGAAGAGGCCCCTGTGCTGGCATTTTTACAAGAAGTCACTCCTAAAAAAGTAGAAGCACCTACACCTAAAAAATTTGAAAAGCTGTGTTTTTGGAAGAAACCCGAAACGCCAAAAATAAATCCTTTCAAAACCGACGGAAATCGCTTAGTCGTCTATACTGCTGGTGAACAAACCTTTCCTTTTTTAGATAGCATCACTACATTTTCTTTAAGCCCCGACGGATCAAAAATTGCGGTTATCAAGCAAAGAAAAGTCAAGCTAGATTCCATGCAAGTGCGCATTTACCAAACGAAAGACCTCGTCTTGCTCAAAGAATTTGAAGCGCAGCCCGCAGTTTCTGAACTCTCCTGGAGCGCCAACGGTCAAAACTTGGCTTTTTTATATAGCCCAGATACGGCGGCTGTTAAAAATTTTCACCTCACCCTATTTGACCTTCAAGCACTCAAGCAACTAGACTTCGGCGACTCCACGGATTTTGAAAAAAGCCCCAAAGACCTCTTTCAGCAAGTAGCAACAGGTAGAAAACCGCAATTCAGTAATGACAGTCGCTATTTGTATTTTGGTGTTCGAGAATGTGTTGCTTTTCAGAAAGACACCCTACTTGAAAGAGAAAAAGTCAATATCGATATTTGGCATTATCAAGACCTGAAAATACAGCCCCAACAACTCTTGCAAAAAGAACAAGAAATCAAACGAGGAAATCTTTATGTCTATGATTTACGCAATGACCGGCTTACACAATTAGAAAACGACACACTCAAGGTAGACATTGACTTGCATCAGGCTGCTCCATTTTTATTGGCCAGAAATACCAAGCCCTACGCTATTGAAGCACAATGGGAAGCGCCATCCAAAACAGATTACTACCGCATAGATTTAAGCACAGGGCAGACTAAATTATTAGGTAAAGGGCTTGGATATACAGGTGAGCTCTGTGCCGACGGCCGATATTTTACATATTTCGTTTCCGAGAAACAACAATGGATGCTACTCGAAATTGACAAAGAAAGTCGCATTTGTATGAATTGCGGTCGCAAAGATATCAAGTGGGAAGAAGACCTCAATGGACAACCAATGGCGGCAGGTCCGGTTGGGTTTATCGGTTATTCTAAAGAAGGAAAAGAAGTCTATTTTCAGTCTGAATACGATATTTGGGCTTTCGACGCTATTTCGAAAAAGCTCGTCAGTCTTTCCAACGAAGTGGCTACCAAGGAGAAAATTGCACTGCGATACACGCCGTATTTTTCAGACTCTGCATGGGTCAACTTGGAAGAAGGTTATTTCATTGGCCTGCGCAAAAGCAATAAGAACGAATTGCTTTATTTCTTTGAAAACAATACACTACAACTCAAAGCGGAATACGCACAGCGAATTTCAGGACTGGCAAAAGCAGAAAATAGCCCTCAATTTCTCTTGCGAAAAATGGATGTGCGCACCTACCCCGATCTGTTCTTTGTCTCCGGCGGCTTTGATAATGGCTTGCAGATATCCGTTGCAAACCCACAGCAAAGCCAATACAATTGGGCCACTGTAGAAACCATTAAGTGGGAAGCCTACGATGGTCAGGAGCTAGAAGGCTTACTCTACAAACCCGAGAACTACGACCCGAGTAAAAAATATCCCTTGCTTTTTTACTACTACGAACTCAACTCAGATAACCTCCACAATTACCAGGCACCCAAACCTTCGGCAAGCATTATCAATCCGACGGAATATGCGAGTGGCGGTTACCTCGTTTTTATTCCGGATATCCGCTATCAACCGGGTAAACCTGCACAGGGCGCATACAACAGCATCATGAGCGCAGCTGATCACCTCATCAAAAATTTTCCTATCGATGAGAAACGCATGGGGCTACAAGGCCAAAGTTGGGGAGGTTACCAAAGTGCGATGCTCATTACCATGACCACCCGCTTTGCAGCGGCAATGGCTGGCGCACCGGTCGGGAATATGTTTTCGGCCTACGGAGGTATTCGTTGGGGCAGCGGACTCAACCGTCAGTTCCAATACGAAAGCACCCAAAGCAGAATTGGGCATACGATTTGGGAAAGACCGGACTTATACGTAGAAAATTCACCCTTGTTTCACTTACCTAAGGTTCAAACGCCGCTACTCATCATGGCCAATGACAAAGACGGCGCTGTTCCATGGTATCAAGGTATTGAGTTGTATAACGGCATGCGCCGCTTGGGCAAACCCTGCTGGATGCTCAATTACAACGACGACGACCACAACCTCACCAAACTTGCCAACAAATACGATTTATCGATTCGGATGCGTCAATTCTTTGATCATTACCTCCTAGAGGCGCCAGCTCCAGATTGGATGACAAACGGCTTGCCTGCCACAGACAAAGGAAAACGCTTGGGATATGAATAAATTCAAGCAGCGAATTTGGTTGATTTCTTTGATATCCGTCTGGATGGGCATCACTTATCTTTCACTTAAAAGTGCAAGAAATTCAACGCCTATTCATCTCAACGATAAGCTCGGGCATTTTATAGCGTATGCTGTTTTTAGCTTCAACGCATTAGTTTTATGGCGCGGGCAAAGCACCAAATTCAAAATAATACTTGGCTTGGTACTCATTGGTTACGGCCTCTTCATGGAAATTTTACAAGGGTTTGTTCCGGGGCGAGAAGTTTCTGGCTATGACCTGCTTGCCAATAGCATTGGTGTTGGAATCGGATTCTTGTTGTTTAATCGATTGAAAAGATATCTTTGATCCCCATCCAGCGCTGCACGACAAAACCCTCGGCGTATTTGTAGCCGGCGGGCCTTCCCATTTCGAGCATTCTGCCCTTCAAAAAATCAAAGAAGTGTTCACCTGAGATTGGGGTGTTGGGTTCTATTGATTGCGGATCAAAAAATTGGGTCTTGTATGCCTTGACCGCAGCGATTTTTTGATCTACAAAAGGCGTAACATCTTGAACGAAGGAAGGTGTTTGATGGTAATCTTGAATGTAATGCAAAACCAAACGAGGGCGATGTGCTGCTTGCGGCTCGCCTTCATAAGAAGTATGGATTTTGCGTAGGCCTGAAAGAAAGCACGCCTCGGCCACGAGTTGGCCAGCTCTGGCGTGGTCTGGATGGCGGTCGTGGAGCGCATTTGCGAAAACTATTTCTGGTTGATGTAAGCGAATTTGCTCGATGATCAGGAGTTTGGCCGCTTGGTTGTTCTCAAAAAAACCATCAGGTAAACGCAGATTGCGACGCGCCGAAATACCTAAAATTTCGCCAGCGGCGGCAGCTTCTTCATACCTGCTTTCTACTGTGCCTCTGGTGCCGAGTTCACCTTCTGTGAGGTCGATGATTCCGCAGCGCTTGCCGAGACTCGCGTAGTGCAATAAGGTGCCCGCCGCAGAGAGTTCGACGTCGTCGGGGTGAGCACCAAAAGCAAGTATATCGAGTTTCATGTTTATTGAATATGTGCGTAGCTCTCAACGCTCGGACAGCTACACACTAAATTGCGGTCGCCGTAGGCGTTGTCTACGCGGCGAACTGGTGCCCAGTATTTGGCTTCTAACAAATATGGCAGCGGATAAGCTGCTTCTTGAGGAGCATATGGGTAAGTCCAGTTTTTGTTGATGATGCAATCTGCGGTATGTGGTGCGTTTTTGAGCAAGTTGTTTGCTTTGTCGGCGTGCCCGTTCTCGATTTCGCGGATTTCTTCGCGGATTTTGATCATGGCGTCGCAGAAGCGATCGAGTTCTTCTTTGTCTTCGGACTCAGTAGGTTCAATCATGAGCGTGCCAGCAACCGGGAAAGAAACTGTCGGTGCATGGAAGCCAAAATCGATAAGGCGCTTGGCCATATCGGCAACCTCTACGTCGGCCGTTTTCTTGAAGTCTCGGCAATCGAGGATCATTTCGTGGGCAACGGTTCCGTTGGCACCTGTGTAAAGGATATCGTAATGCCCTTTGAGACGCGCAGCAATGTAGTTTGCATTGAGGATGGCCATTTCGGTAGAACGACGCAAACCTTCTGCACCCAACATTTTGATGTAAGCGTAAGAGATTGTTAATATGAGGGCTGAACCATATGGGGCAGCAGAAATAGCGTGAATTGGTGATTCACCGCCGGTTTGAACGAGCGGGTTGCTTGGCAAGAACGGCGCGAGGTGTGCAGCTACACCGATAGGACCCATTCCAGGCCCACCACCACCGTGTGGAATAGCGAATGTTTTGTGCAAATTGAGGTGACAGACGTCGGCTCCGATGTTGCCTGGGTTGGTCAGACCAACTTGTGCGTTCATGTTGGCGCCGTCCATGTAAACCTGACCGCCGTTGTTGTGAATAATGGAAGTGATTTCGATGATTCCTTCTTCATAAACCCCGTGGGTAGAAGGGTACGTGACCATAATTCCTGCCAAAACATCTTTGAGTTCTGTGGCTACAGTGCGTAATTCTTCGATGTCGATGTTGCCATTTTCGTCGCAACCGGTGACTACAACCTCAAAACCTGCCATAACAGCAGACGCTGGGTTGGTTCCGTGAGCCGAAGATGGAATGATCATTTTTTTGCGTTGGAAGTCTCCTCTAGATTCGTGGTAAGCTTTGATGACCATTAGGCCAGCGTATTCGCCCTGAGCGCCAGAATTAGGTTGTAGTGAAACCGCTGCAAAACCCGTTGCCTCGCAAAGGTCTTGTGCCAATTGCGCAAACATTTCGTGGTATCCTACTGCTTGATCGAGCGGTGCAAATGGGTGTAGATTGGCAAACTGCGGGTTGGTGACGGCCATCATTTCTGAGGCTGCATTGAGTTTCATGGTACAAGAACCGAGCGCAATCATGGAATGAACCAAAGAAAGATCTTTGTTCTCTAGGCGCTTGAGGTAGCGCATCATGCGAGATTCTGAATGATAAGAGTTGAATACAGGATGTGAAAGAACAGCTTCGGTGCGCACCAAACTAGCAGGTATTGCAGTTGCACCCGCTTCATGTTGTGCGCCAAATACTGACAATACAGCTTGAAGATCTGCAGTTGTGTGCGGTTCGCCAAATGAGATACTCAATTCTGAATCAGAAATGTAATAGAAGTTGAGCCTAGAAGCCTCTGCTTTTGTGCGTATTGCAGCGCAATTGACACCTTGAACATGAATGGTGTCAAAGAAAGCATCGGAACCAATGCTCAGGCCAGCCTTCTTGAGAGACGCAGCTGCAGAAGCAGCAAGACCGTGGATGTGATTTGCAATTTGCTTGATGCCATCCGGGCCATGGTAAACAGCATACATGGAAGCCATTACCGCTAACAGCGCCTGCGCCGTGCAAATATTAGAAGTTGCTTTATCGCGCTTGATGTGTTGTTCGCGGGTTTGCAAGGCCATACGCAACGCTTGGTTGTCGTCGGCATCTTTGGAAACGCCAATGATACGGCCCGGCAAGTTGCGCTTGTAGTCTTCTTTGGTCGCAAAAAATGCAGCGTGCGGGCCTCCGTAGCCCATTGGCACACCAAAGCGTTGAGCAGAGCCCATAACGACATCTGCACCCATGCTACCCGGTGACTTAAGCAAAGTAAGCGAAAGAAGATCTGCCCCTACCGCAACTTGAATGCCCTGTGCTTTCCAAGAAGAAATAGCAGCGGACCAATCTTGGATATGCCCTTTCGCGTTCGGATATTGAACAAAGATTCCAAAATAAGTGGCGTCTGGGGTAAAAGTTTGCGCATCGCCAACGATGAATTCAATTCCTAGGTTGAGCGCACGCCCGTGCATGACGTCGATACTTTGCGGCAGCGTATTTTGGTCGACAAAAAACTTGTTGCGTCCGGCTTGAATGTCGGCGCGGCTTCTTGAATTATAGAACATGATCATGGCCTCAGCTGCAGCGGTTGCTTCGTCTAATAAAGAAGCATTAGCGATGGTCATGCCGGTGAGTTCGATGACCATTGTTTGGAAATTAAGCAATGCTTCGAGACGACCTTGTGCGATTTCTGCTTGGTAGGGCGTATAGGCTGTATACCATCCTGGATTCTCGAGGACATTGCGCAAAATAACCGATGGAACTATGGTTTCGTGGTAACCCAAACCAATGAATGACTTGAACACTTTATTTTTGGTACCAAGCGAAGCGATGTGCTCTAGATATGCCTGCTCAGAAAGCGCTGGATCGATGCGCAACTCGCGGTTGAGGCGAATTTGGGCGGGAATGGTGCGGTCAATGAGCGTCGAGAGCGCGTCTACGCCAACGGCGGCTAACATGTCTTGTTGTTCGGATGCTCCGGGGCCGATGTGGCGTCTTTCAAATGGTGTCATGTGTCTTGTCGATTTTGGGTCTACAAAAGTACTTATTTTTCATCAAAAGTTTGAGCTCTTAAGATGGCATTATCATGGATATCTTTCCAAAAAAGATTGATGTCTCCCATATGATAATTGCGCATGGCGAGGCTCAGAAATAAAAATTTACCAGGCGGTCTATCAATCCAAATAGCGCCGTCGATTAAATGCGTTTCAAAGAGTTGTGGATAAATGCGGTTGTCGAGATAAAGAAATCCTTTGTGCGCATCTTTCGAAGCAACTGAAGCCGAGGTCCAGGAAACCGGATTTACAACAGCCTTTCCTTTGTACCATTTTTCGTAAGCTTCCTTGTCGAGTCTTTTTTTAAAGGTATTCCACGCCACGTATCCGCCGGTTGCAGCGGGCGTGGTGAGTAAGGGAATATGTTTTAAATCGGTTGGCGAGATTCCTACCCCTGGAAGATAAGCTACAACGAGTTGATTTTGAAGTGGTTTACCATCAAAAAACTCCTGTAGCAGCAGGCCGCAATGCGTACTTCCTTGACTGTGACCAGCCAAAATAATCGGACGCCCGTTGTTGTAATGCTCCAAATAATACAAAAATGCAGCCCTGACATCGGCATAAGCAAATTCAAGTGCTTCCTTACCTTTCGGGTCAGTGACATAATAAGAACGCAAATGCGCCGAACGGTAAAACGGGCTATAAAAACGGCCTGCTTCGGCAAAAGCGCTCCCCTGAAAAGGCAGGGCCGATTCGAGGACTTTCTTTTGTTGCTCTATATCGGTCAGGGGAACATTCCAACGTTTGTCACTTTTTTTAGTGTTGAGGGTCGGATACACGTAAAAAACATCGGCTTTGGCATGCAAACTAGTGTCGGTGAGATGTTGAACAAGCCCTTGAGGATAAGAACCAGGGAGCGCTGCCCAGTTTTGTTTTAGGCTGTAGTCGGTAGGTTGTTGTGCATAGAGCCCTGTTGAAAGAATTGGAAGGTACACGAAAAGGTAAGTTAGAATTCGCATTATTTTTGTACTTGAAATGTCCGGACTCCAAAGAAACACATTTTTCTACCTATTGTTTACGCTTTTGGCCTACAAAATAACGTGGGCACAAGATTCCACATCCAACTGGAAATTCAAATCGCTTTACTCATTGAGCGGAACCCAAACTTCTTTTGTGAATTGGAATGCCGGAGGTAGAAACAACATTTCAATTATTGGTTCGGCCAGTGCCTCTGCCTATTTTACCCAAGACAACATCAAATGGACCAATGATTTGTCTTTTGCGCTTGGTGGCATCAAGTACTTTGACAACAAGGGAATTGGCGCGCAAAAAACAGACGATAGACTCGATCTATCGAGTACTTTTGGTATGCAGCTTTCCAAAGGATTCTTTTTAACCTTTGCATCGAGCTTTAGAACCCAGAGTATCAACGGCTACGCCTACCCCAACGACTCCATCCCCGTTTCGCGCTTCATGGCGCCGGGCTACCTCAACCTTGCGCTAGGTGCCGATTTCCGAAAAGACGACAACTTTAATATCTTCTTTTCCTCCATTGCCATTAAATCAACGTTTGTACTTGACGACTCATTGAGCGCCAAAGGATCTTTTGGCGTTGACCCCGGCATGCGTTACCGCCAAGAATATGGCGCCTATCTCAAAATGAAGTACAATCGGCCACTGGCCAAAAACATCGAAATGAAATCCAAGCTGGAGCTTTTTAGTAATTACCTCAATAACCCTGAAAACATAGATGTTAACGGAGAGCTGTTGCTCCTTTTTCGCGTCAATTCTTTGGTTTCGGCCTCAGCCCAATGGAACCTCATCTATGACAACGACATCCGAATTACCGATAACAGCGGAAAAACGGGCCCTCGTACTCAATTCAAATCGGTAATTGGCATCGGATTGTCTTATAAAATCGAAAGCTGATGAAAACACTAATTTTAGGCCTTGCCTTATTTTTTTGCCTTCCTCTTCAAGCCCAATCAGACTATTCCAAGTTTGACCTCAACCTGCAATTAAGCACCAATCTTTACAACAAACAATTTGGACCCGAGTGGAACCTTCAGGGCGAACTGCACCTCAATGGTCATTGGAGTTTACTCTACAATTATTCGCTAGGAACTTTTGACACCTACAACACCTACGCACATGCCCCGATGAGCCTTTTTGCTGTGGGGCCCGTGACGCGTTTTTTGGCTCAAAACTCATTTACATTCAGCGACTTCCTGGGCGCACTTGCTGTTGGCGCCCTCACTGCTTTCATTCCGGAAGGTGTCGCTTATCATTACCCATTGGCCTATCGCTACGACCTTTCTGCCTATGCCAACCCACTGGGCCTCGCCTTTGTTTTCGGCGAAGATCCGACAGTAGATGGTAGTATCAAGTACGACGCCACTTCTGGCCTCAAACTGACCTACTATTCCCCGTTTGGTTTACATGCAAATATTCATGCACAAGCGCGCTACACCGCAGGGTTTGGTTTTTATCCGAATGCTGGCTTTGGAATTGGCTATACTTTTGGTCATAGAACCCTTGTTAAATAACAGCCAAAGTCAGTGACCGCCAGGCTGACAACACAAGGGCAAGGCTTTCAATGCCTCAGGGTTTGCTTTTTTGTCATCGGCCTGATACCCAATATTCACTAATACCACTTGGAGTTGCGCTTTATCCGTTTTGGCCGTTTTAAATTTGACCTCCACTATTTTTGTTTCTAGGTTTAATTCGGCATAAACGACTCCTTTTGACTGGTTAAGGGCCGTTTCAATGCGCTCTTTGCAGTCGCCACATTGGGCAGAGGTCTGAATTTGAATGACCATTGTTTTTTGTGCCACAACAGGCATTCCGAAAAGGAGTAAGAAAGAAATGAGGATTGTTTTCATAAGATTTAATTTTGATTCATTTAAATTAGAGTAGCTCTCCTTATTTGATCGTGTACCTCAAGCCAAGATACACATTCCAACCCATAATAGGAGACCATATTTCGGTAGCGTCGAAATTTGACCCAAAAGGATTTTGAGTTGAAATAATCGGATTTTGCTGCATCACGTTGAGTAAATTTTCTCCGCCCATATACGCTTCAAAGTGCTTCCAGTTGCGTGTTACTTGTGCGTTGAGCAGCGCCCATGGTTTTCCTTGCCCTCCCTGTGGCAAGCGTACAGCGCTGTAGCGCGAATAAGTGAGGTCGTAATCCCAGCGTTTGTTGCGTGTTTGATACGCAACATTTACAAAATATCGTTGGCGCGGCAAGAGTACTTGCGTTTGAAGCGAGCCATTGAAAAGTGCCCTTACGTCCTGAAATTTATAGGCCAAACGCAAATCAAGCCCGCGCAATAAGGCATAGGAAAACTCCACTTGCAGCACTGTTGCCAGCGAGTTGTTCGCTAGGTTTTTGAATACTACCATTCCGGAGAGGGAGTCGCGGTCGGCAACGAGTTGTTGCGAAAATCGCGTGTGGTAAGCATCCAAACTGAGGCTGCCCTTGCGTTTTTTGAAACTAAAGCCCTGCACCAAAGAGGCGCCAGCGTTCCAAGAAATTTCGGGTGCCAATTTTTGATCAGAAAGCCAAAGTTTTGAGCTAGCGAGAAGTGATAGGTTGTCGGCCACAAAGTTAGGCATGCGCCACGCACGGCCTCCGGTTACTCGCAAATCGAGCTGAGGGGTAAGTGCGTATTTGAGGTGCGCCCGAGGAGAAAACTGTGCGCCGGCTAAGTTGTGTTGATCAAAGCGCGCACCTGCAACCGCCGACAGGCGGTTGCCCGAGTAAGCATACTCGGCAAATACGCCGGGCACCCACTCTGTGCGGTCCGAACCAACAACCTCTGCTCCAAAAGGTTGGCCTGCCCATTGATGAATTTCAAGGAACTGAAAACTCGCACCTGCCTTGATCTTATGATCTGCTGTTCCGATGATATCGTCGTAAATTACATTCATGTAAGCGCGTTTTTCACTGCCCGTGAATGTGCGCAAACCATAAAGGCCACTCATATTCTGAAACTTAAGCTGAGCAATTACACCCAGGCTCTGGGCGGGTTTTTTGCCAAAAAAACCTGTTTTCGAGAAAATAGAAAGGTGTTCACTCGCCAACTCCATTCCATAACCATTGGGCTGCGCTTTGGTATAAGAAGTCTGGCCACCCAATTTTTGATCAACGTAAGCCTGAAGCCCGAGTTGCGCTTCCATTCGGCGCCCTTGATAACTGAACCGCTGCAGCAAATTGAAGGTATTGGAAAGCGCTTGGTCTCTGAAACTATCTTGGTTGTTGTCAAAAGTACCATAAACGGAAGCTGCTGATCCGAAAAGACCCATGTGCCAACGCTCATTGAGTTGAACGCCGCCTTGTAAATTGAGTTCCGAACGTCCGAAGCGATTTTGATACACATTTAGCCCCAAACGCGGCATTTCTTTGGGCTTCTTGAACTCCAAATTAACCAAGCCCGCCATGGATTCATAACCGTTCACTACCGAACCTGTTCCCTTTGTAATCTGAATAGACTCGAGCCATGTGCCGGGAATCACGCTCATGCCAAAAGCACTCTCCAGACCGCGCAAAAAAGGAATGTTCTCGAATTGCAACTGCGTATACACCGCATCTAAACCCAACAATTGGATTTTTTTGGCGCCAGAAATAGCGTCAGACATGCTAACGTCTACAGTTGCATTGGTCTCAAAAGATTCAGATAAATTACAGCATGCTGCTTTTCTGAATTCGGCGCTCGTGAGCTCCTCGACGTGCAGGGTTTTCATTTTGGAGATTCCGTGTGGGTTTTTCTGTCCGTTTACCACGATATCTTGCACTAATTGCCCGGAAATCAGTACCACATTTAAGGCTAAAAAACGATCCGCTTTGGTCACCACAAGTCGGTCAGAACGGTAACCTTTCGCAACAAAAAGAAGGGTGTCAGGGTTTGGCTTGCCCAATAAAATCTCGAAGGTGCCATCTTCGTTTGAAAAGACGGTAGTGCCGGTACCGAGCAAAGTAATTTTGACGTTTTTTAGTGGCTTGGTTTGCAAGGAGTCTGTGCCTTGCACCACACCGCGTATTTGGGCTTGTAAAAAATGAGTTAAAAAAATAACTCCTGATAATACATATAATTTCATGGTCAATAAATAAGTTCGACAATTAACATAAAAGCTAATTTCGATCTCATATTTGCCATACTTGATTTTTCACTTGAATTTGTTTGCCCCTCTTGGAAAGTGGAGGCGGTCGGTATTGGAGCCCTTTAGTTGAAGTTTGATCTTCTTGAAGTATTTTGAAAAAAACAAAATTTGAAGACGGTGGCAACAAGCCAACCACGGAATGAACATTTTGCCATTCAAACGAGGAATAAGCTTGGTCAAAATTGGTCTTCACCACCTGTAGCTCATCCGAACAGCAATCTTTTTCTTGCAAATTCGCGTCACAATGCGCTGTCTGCTCTTTCTGACAACACGGCGGAAGTTCCTCGTGAGGTTGCTCACATTGGTGGTCTATCTTCAGCACCAAGGAAGCAAACGCACCGTCCATTTCACAAAAATGCTTGTGAATCGGGATTCCGACCTGAATGGCAAGTTGCAGCGCAATTAAAACGAAAACGATGATGGCTTTCACTATGCAAAATTACAAATAAACAATTACCTTTGCGACTCAATTTTTTAGACCATGAGTGATCCGATTAAACACGAGTGTGGGATAGCCCTTTTGAGGCTCAAAAAACCACTAGAATACTACCTCGACAAATACGGATCTGCCCTTTGGGGGCTCAACAAAATGCACTTATTGATGGAGAAGCAACACAACCGCGGCCAAGACGGCGCGGGCATTGCCA
Source organism: Bacteroidota bacterium (assembly GCA_041191505.1). GTDB lineage: Bacteria > Bacteroidota > Bacteroidia > Flavobacteriales_D > Crocinitomicaceae > UBA952. The sequence goes on from JBEEOT010000003.1 coordinate 110,789, forward strand.
ACATCAAGCTCGACATGCAGCCCGGCGAGCGCTATATTTCGCGCAGCCGCTCCGTTCAGAAAAACCCAACACAAGATATTTTCGATCAAATCAATGCCAAGTTCAAGGCAATTTATGACGAAAACCCCGACAAACTCAAAGATGTCAACTATTTAAAGCAAAACGCAGGTTTTACCGGCGAGGTCTTTTTGGGGCATTTGCGCTACGGAACCTACGGGCGCAACTCCATTGAAAGTTGCCACCCATTTTTGCGCCAATCCAACTGGATGACCCGCAATTTAGTGGTTGCCGGAAACTTCAACCTTACGAATGTAGATGAACTCTTCGATGTATTAGTCGAACTCGGGCAGCATCCAAAAGAGAAATCCGATACCGTTACGGTCATGGAAAAAATCGGTCACTTCCTAGACGTCGAAAACGACGAGCTCTACGCCCACTACAAGAGCTTAGGTTATGCCAAAACCGATATTTACGCCCGCATTCAAGACGAAATTAAGATCGACAAAATCTTAAAGAAAGCCTCTGAGCGCTGGGACGGCGGCTATGCCATGGCGGGGCTACTCGGCCACGGCTCGGCTTTTGTTTTGCGCGACCCAAGCGGCATCAGACCCGCATTTTGGTACGAAGACGACGAAATTTGCGTGGTCGCCTCTGAACGCCCCGTCATCCAAACCGCATTTAACCTAAAGGTAGAAGACATCCAAGAACTCAAGCCAGGCCATGCACTCATCATCGAGAAAAAAGGCCAGGTCAAAGAAATCGAAATCAATGCACCGCGCGAACTCAAGCAGTGTTCATTTGAGCGCATCTACTTCTCTAGAGGCTCAGATGCCGATATCTACAAAGAAAGAAAAGCACTCGGGCGTCTGATCGTGAAAGACGTACTCGAAAGCGTTGAGCACGACTACGACAACAGCGTTTTTTCCTTTATTCCAAATACCGCTGAAGTCTCTTTCTACGGCCTTATCAAAGGCTTAGAAGAAGCCCTCAATCAAGAAAAAATCAAGCAATTACAAGCCCTTGGCAACAATGCAAGTACAGACGCACTCGCGCAAGTCATTAACCGACGCGCACGCATCGAAAAAATTGCGATTAAAGACGCCAAGCTCCGAACGTTCATCACCCAAGACGACTCTCGCGACGACCTCGTTGCCCATGTCTACGACATCACCTACGGCTCTGTGCGCCGTGGTACCGACAACCTTATTGTGATAGACGACAGCATTGTTCGCGGCACCACCTTGCGTCAAAGTATTTTGCGCATTCTAGACCGCCTTGGCCCAAAGAAAATCATTGTGGTTTCCTCTGCTCCACAGATCCGCTACCCAGACTGCTATGGCATCGACATGGCCAAAATGGGCGATTTCATTGCCTTTGAAGCGGCAATAGCCTTGTTGCGTCAATCGGGCAAAGCGCACGTCATCGACGAAGTCTACAAAGCAGCGCTCGAACAAGTACAATTACCAAAAGAGCAGGTTAAAAACGTAGTGCAACGCATTTACGAACCATTCACCGATAAAGAAATCTCTGCCCAAATTGCGAAAATGCTGACACCAAATGGCATGCAAGCCGAGGTTGAAATCATTTATCAAAGCGTAGAAAACTTGCATACCGCTTGCCCTGGCCACACCGGAGACTGGTATTTTACCGGAAACTACCCTACCCCCGGCGGCAACAAAGTTGTGAATCGTGCCTTTATCAACTGGATGGAGAAGCGCAATGAACGCGCTTATTAACTTTTGTTAAGCAACAATTTTAGGACTCATTTTTACCTGCAAATTGAAAACTTCCTTTTCAATTGCTTTCTTCTGGTTTTCGCTATTATCTATTGTAGCCTTTAGTAATTGGCCGAAATCTTGTTCGTTTTCTATAACGCTGGCAAAACCCAAATCAAGGAACTGTTGTGCTTCTGGGAATTTCTGATGTTTTGGGCCAAATATAACCGGCAAGCCAAAAGCCAAAGGTTCTAAAATATTATGTAAACGACCACTGAACCCGCCCCCAACAAAAGCAATTGCACCATACTGATACGCAGCACTCAGATGGCCAATGGTGTCTAAAATCATCATTGATGTTTGCGAAAAGGAGTGCTCGTCCATTTTAGAATAAAAAATAGCCTGAGGAAAGGTGATCGCTAATTGAGCAAGATGGCGCTCAGAAAGATCATGGGGGGCAATTAAGATTTTCAAGTTGAGCTTGGTCAGGATATCCTTATGCTTATCCATGAAGTCAGATAAGATTTTTTCTTCGGCAGGCCAACTGCTGCCCAAGATTAAAAGTGGCGAAGCACCTACAAATTTTTCAATGAGGGCATTGGGCTTCGACGTTGTTTTGGTTGCAAGCACCCGATTGAAGCGCAAGTCACCCAAAATCTCTATACGTTCTTGCTTTACGCCTATTTTCAAAAGGAGGTTTTTCGTATTTTCATTTTGCACGCCAAAGTAAGTCACACACTGCAATGCTTTTCTAAAAAACCCACCATACCACTTGAAATACACTTGCGAAGATCGCAACAACGTTGAGACCGAAAAGATAACTACTTGCGCTTTTTGAGCTTCCCTTAGCAAATTGGGCCAAAACTCATATTTAGGCACATACAAACGCGTAGCACCTACGGCCTTCACCAAACGCCGCATAGAAGAAGGTAAATCTGCTGGCAAATAAAACACTGCGTGTGGCTCAAAACCACGCTTGTGGTAGTGCTGCATTCCTGAGGGCGAATAAAAACTCACCACAATTTCAATACTTTGATCTGCGGCAACACAGGCCTCTATGAGCGGCAAAGCCATGTCGTATTCACCTAAAGACGCACAATGGAACCAGTAGCGTTTGTTGCCAGTTTTGGGTAACTTTTGAAGGATGCCCCAGGTTTCTCTACGACCCAAAACCAAAGCTTTGGCTTTCGGGTGCCAAATGGCCACCAACTTCAAGAGCAGTTGGTAAATGGCAATAAAGAAAGTATAAAGCAGGCCCATCAATTATAATAATACTCTCTCGGCTCCGAGGAATAAAATGGGATGTACCACCCTACGCGAAAGCCAGTCTGCAAATCGAGGCGACGCGTGCTAGACACCAGAACGTCTGGTTGATCGAAGTTGATGGTGCGGCGGTTGTAAGTAAACCCTTGTTGAAAATAAAGCCCAACATAGAAACTAGTCGAGCCACGGTTGTTCAAAAAAGAGTAACCTATGAATTGTTGGGTATTTATACCCGAGGTGAGGCGGTCATAGCCTTTTTTGTAGTCGAGCTCTAGCTGTGGAATAACGTTGTCGTTGGTCTCGATACGGAGGCGATGCAGCATAAAACCACCGCTCAGTTGCACCAAAATTCCGCTATTGCGATTGGATTGATTCAAAGGAATTAATTTTCCGACGTAGGCATTGGCGTGAACGCCGCGCGGATACACCAGCACAGAACCGGGCAACCCCAGATCATTTGTAATATTGCCTGCGTTATCGACGAGATGATCAAATAAACCGGTCAAACGCACATTATCTGAGAACCAAAAGTCAGACTCTAGGCCAAAACTCCAGTTACTTTTGAATTTATAACCTGCAGTGAGTCCGACGCGATTGAAATAACCGTAGCGCGCTGCTAAATCGCCACCGGAAAATGCGCCTCCGTAATGGATGCCAACTACGGGCAACGCAACAGGCTCAGAACCGGATACCTGCGCAAAAATTGGCGTGTTGATCATAAGAAGAAACAAATAAAGTATCCAGGCTTTCATGTTGTAAAAATACGTTTTATCAAGAAAACAAAAAACCCCACGAGCGTGAGGTTTTTGTAGCTTTTGAAAATAAGTTGCGTTATTATTTCTTTCCTGTACGCTTGCGTAATGTTCTAAGAAATGGGAATGCGACTTCAAAAAAGCGCTGAAACTTCGATGGCTTTTTCTTTGGGCCGTCAAAATACTCTGAATCTCCGTAAGCCGCACCATAGCCGTAGCCGTAACCATAACCGTAGCCATAACCGTAGCCAGCACCATAACCGTAGCCGTAACCATAGCCTTTTTTGTTCAAATCAGTAGAATTGACAAGCATTGCCATATTTGGTATTTTTTGGTCATGATATAACCCAGCTGGAATACCTAGCATGCGTTTATCCAGTTTTTCAGCACGAACGACATAAACAACCAATTCTGCAAATTGATTCACATGTAGGGCGTCAGAGACCATGCCTAATGGAGCGGTATCAATGACAATGTAGTCATAGCGTTTTTTTGCTTCGTTGATCAGTGCTGCCAAACGAGGTCGAAGAATAAGTTCCGAAGGGTTTGGTGGAATATCACCTGAAATGATGTAGTCTAGATTTGAATTTGAAGGATCGTTGATGACCAAATCGTCAATCGTCAAGTCTGTATTTACGATATAATTTGTAACGCCAACGGTTTGAGGAATATCGACATATCTTGAAATTTTTGGAGCGCGCAAGTCTAAGCCCAAAACCAATGTCTTTTTATCAGAATGTGCCAAGGAATGACCAATATTTATCGAAACAAATGTTTTTCCTTCACCTGAAATTGTCGAGGTAATCATGATCGTTTTACATCCTTCTTGCTCTTGTTCAAGCATGTAAGCTAAATTGGTCCGGACCATTCTAAATGCCTCTGAAATATGCGTCCTCGAGTTTTTTGTTACGACTATAGCGCGGTCTGTATCGTCACCTTTTGGTATCTCGCCCAATGCGGGAATCTTAAATTTAGCGAGATCCTGAAGGCTATGTACTTTTGTGTCGAAGAGGATGCGTATATAAATAATGGCTATTGGCAACGCCAAGCCTAAGAGCAGCGCCGCCAAATAAATAATTGAAGACTTTGGAGAAATTGGTACTCCCGTACAATTTGGCTCGATAATGACCTTTGTGTTTCCTACTGCCGCTGCCGTTTTGATTTCATTTTCTTCGCGCTTCTGAAGTAAGAAGATATAAAGTGTTTCTTTGATTTTTTGTTGGCGATCGATGTCGCGGTAGGTACGCTCATAAGAAGGTATGTTGGCAATTTGGCGTTCGTAATTATTGTTGGCCTTCCCTAAGTTGGCAAGCGTAATTTTTAAGCGCGAAATATTTGCATTGACACCGCCAATTAAAGAAGCTCTTAATCCTTCTAGTTGGTCTTCGATACGAAGCAATTGGGGATTGTTCGCCTTCGAGGTTTTGAGCATCCTTTGGCGATCCAGAAGTAGTTTATTGTATTGTGCGGTGATCTCTACGAGTGCTTGATCTTCAAATCCTAAATTGGCTGGGAGCAATTCATTCGTATTGTTCTGATTTTTAATAAACTCCTGTAAATACTCGACTAACTTGAGTTGTACCGATGTCGTTAAAAGTTGTTGTTCTAATGCATCGCGTTTTCCAACAAAACTTTGACCGTCAGTAAGTACATCTACAATGGCATGCTGTTGCTTGAATGTTTCGGCGTCTTTTTCGACATCACCTAACTCCGAAGCCAAAATACCCATTCGTTCATTGATAAAGGCGCTTGTTTTAGAGGCAATCTCATTATCATCATGGATTTTCTCTTCTCTGTGTGCGCGAATGAGTACTTCTAAAATTTGGTTGTTTTTATCAATAACAGGGCCTTGAATGCTCAAATTAACAATGTCTGAACTATTTGTTTTGCTATCCGGCGCCTCAATGGTGAGATTTGCCTGGAGTTGCAATACCATTTCTTTTTGTGGGGTAACAAGTATATTATATTCTTGCCCGTTAAATGAATGATGCATGCGTCTTTTTTGACGAATGCGGATGACTCCTTCACTTGTTGAAATGGGCGTATTAAAAGGGTGTCTGCCTAAATATTCCGTTTCATTGAGCGTGAGTTCACAATAAGAATTATTGAGCCACTTGAGTTGGAAACTAGCCTGAAGATCCGTAAACAAAGAATCTGCACCTACAAATTCTAATTCAAAGGGTACATCTTTCTGAAATGCCTCCCGCTCTTTGCCGCTTCTGCGACCAACAACGAGATACATCACATTGAGCTGCAATTCTTTGACCACGCGATTCAAAACCGCAGGCGTTTTCATGAGCATCATTTCATTGCCCAATTTTTTGTTCTGTTCGCCAAGACCTAATTGTGATAGCACAGACAGGCCTTCGATTGCCTTCTCTTCTGAACGATGAAACAAAACTGTTGCCTTGCTTTCATAAATTGGAGTGGTGTAGCGCAAAATTCCAAACGCAATAAAAAGCGCAATGGAGGTGCTCAGTACAAACCAAGGCCAATAATGCAAATAGCGCTCGAGCAGTTGTTTAATATTAATATTGGGCTCTTCAGCCTCAAATGGTGATGATAATTGATTTTCTTGCATTACTTGCTGAGAGAAATAAGAGTGAAGACAGACAAGAGGATAGATAAAACTGAAGTTCCTAACTGGGTAAAGGTCTGGACATTGGTTCCTTGAAACTGACCTGTGTAGTTTGGTTCTACGTAAATGACGTCATTTTGATGAACGTAATAAGCCGGAGAATTAAAAAGGTCTTTTTGCGTGAGATCTAGTCTATACTCTTTGCGCTGACCATTTTCTTCGCGGATCAAAAGTACGTTCTGACGAACACCCGTAGGTAGCAGATCTCCAGACTGACCGAGCGCCTCGAGAATAGTGTAGCGTTCAGTTGGAATTGTATAAACTCCTGGTGTACGCACTTGTCCTAGTATGGTGAACTTATAATTAAGCAATTGAATATTTACTACCGCGCCATCTACGTATTCTTGCAATTGTTTTTGTAGTAATTCTATCGCTTGTAAGCGCGTCAGACCGGCTACTTTTACAAAACCCAGAACAGGAAAGTTAATGTTCCCATTTATATCAATCAAGTAAGTAATTCCTTGTAAGGCCTGCATCCCTTGGATACCATTCATCTGGTTTTGCTGCGTGCTGTAATAAAATTGAAAAGGCGCCAATGCCTCCATGTCTGCACCCCCAACTTGGATGAGCAGTTGGTCATCGGTACGCAAGGTAGGTTGATAGTTTGGCTGTACTTGAGAAGCGTCACCTGTTTGAAGATAAACCATTTTCTCGTGCGTTTTGCAACTTGTCAAAACAATAATGGTAAACAACAATAAAAGGGATGTCTTGTAGATAGGAATCATTTGTCTATATTCTTTGTAAAATTAGGTTGATTTGTTCAGCTCCACAAATCATGCAGCCGTTGCCTGCAGCTTTAATCTAAGGGATCTTAACCAAAATGAAAAAAGCAAGCTCTTTGCAAGCAGTAGCATCACCAACCAAAAATGCGTAAGGATGAACGAGAATCCCCAAATTAACAAGGGCATACAAATGCTCAGGAGCAAGATGCGGATTGTCGTTTGCCGATGATTGAGTTTGTAGTAATCCATAATCAAATGATGAATGTGATTTCGATCAGGTGCAAACGGAGATCTTCGTTCCATAGCTCTTGCCACAAAAACACGGATGGAGTCGAGTACAGGAATAAAAAGAATGGCAATCAAAAAGACCCCAAAATTCGCTGGAGCAATATATTTTAGTCTGGACGAATAATCTGATCCCATTAGAATAATGACAAAAGTAGAAATAAGGAAGCCAACAAAAAGGCTTCCGGTATCGCCCATGAAAATCTTCTTGTTTTCTGATAGATTATAGCGCAAAAATGCCACAAACATTCCGACCATTGAAAGACTCACACTGAGCAAGGCCCAGTCCTTAAGCTGATAAAACAAGATGCCAAATGCCATCATAAAAAAAGCGCCTAATGATGCGGCTAATCCGTCTATGCCATCAATGAGGTTATAGGCATTAATAAAAAAGATCACAACCGCATAAGATAGCGGCATCACAAGCCAAATACTTATTTGATGAATACCTAAAAACCCATGTAAGTCAGTAATTTGAAAATCAGTACTCAAGAAAAGAATGGTGGTAGCAAGTAGTTGTGCTATTAATTTGTTTCTAGGAGAAATCCCGGTCATGTCGTCTTTGAGCCCTACTACAAACATTATAGTAATCGCAGGCACCAAATATTCGGCACGAAAGGTCAAGAAAAACTGCTCTGCAAAGGTGATTGACATAATGAAAACTACGAAAAACACGACGCCGCCAAAACTCGGTACATGCGCAGCGTGTGAGCTGCGATCGGTGAGTTTTTCGTACAATCTTTTGACTTTTACGACCTGAATCACAACCGGTGTTAGGTAGTAGGTTAAAACAAAACCGCCCGTGAGAAATAAGAAGAATATAAGGAGTTTGTATAAATCCATGTTGGAGAGCTTACATGTTAGACACCATTAAAAAGCGAAGAGTTGCTTCAAAAAAAATAAAAAAAAATAAAAAACAAAAAGTAAGATGGAGAGTCCTTACTTATCTTTGTCTTCTTCACTGATAATCAATTCATTATTCCATTTGATGATTTTCATTCGCTTATCAAGTGGATGTTTGCTTTCAGGAAGTAAATCTTCGACATCTTTTCTAGTTAGTAACGCGAGCTTAATGCGCAGAGCTCTTAGAAAGCTTTCTCTTCGTTTTTTGAGTGTTTCATAAGAAAGGCCTGGCTCGTCGAAATAATCATTGAGGGCAGAAAGTTCAAGTTCGCCTTGTTTAGAAATGAGTTGAATGATAATCCACTCTAATTCTGTAAAATCCGCTCTTGTCAATTCAGGGTTTCTAGGCTTGTACCAAGCTGTTTTGGTGATTCTTCTGATATAAAACAACAAGAAAAAGAGGATGATATTGAGAATGATCGAAAGCCATAGATAAGTTTCTGAAGGAATCAATTTGAACTTTGAAATGGGGCGATATAAGAAATTTTCTTTCGGTACACCTATTAACATCTCTTTAAGGCGCTTGATCGTAATGACTTTATTATTTGCCCTATTTGAGTTGTGTCTTGCAACCAACAGATAATTCCTGTCATAACTCGGAATGAGGCGACTGACATTCCAATAGGAGGCAGAGGTATAGGTAAAGTACTTATTAGCATCAAGCTGCACCATTGTGAGTTTGTTGTTATAAGTAAAAATGGAGTAATCTTTATTCTGAACAAAACCACGAATGCGCGTCCGGTTCACAAAATCCGGCGACAACTCGCCGAGTTGATCCCACTTTTTAGTTTTCATATCAAAGGCCCACATGTCATTCAATCTCCTGACTTTGCCAAAATATTGTTGGTTTCCGCCCAAAATGTACAATTTACCGCGTTGTTTGATGCGAAATGGATTGGATCTTGGAGAAGGACATTCTTTGGTTTGACGCTCCACTTGAAACCATTCTTTATTCACAGGTTCATAAAAAGTATGGGTGTTTTTGACTTCGAAAAGACCATAACCGCCAAACATATATACTTTATGCCTAAACTCATAGATGGCTGATTCAAACTGATTTTTCTGGTCATAGCTCTGATCAATTCTATGTATTTTTCCATTTTTCAATTCAAAAACTAAGCCGCAACCATCCATTACAAAGTAATAATGTCCTCTATTGATCGCAACAGGATAAAATCGACCTAAAAAATCAGCAAATGGAAAACCTAACTCACCTATTTCTAGCTTGTTTTTTTTCCAAACCTTTGCTTTTAAGGAATAAGTATAAAAGCTAGTGGAGTCGTCTATTACAAAATAGTTTTGGTCATAGCGGTTAAATGCCATTTTGGCTCCCTCACTCACACTGAGCCTTTGCTGAGCTAAACCTATAATAGGAAGAAACAATAATACGAGTAGTATTTTTTTCATAAGTACTTACTTCAAGTAGTTGTGGAGTAAAAAGGTAGTTGACGCATCGTGCTGGGCTGCTTGCTTTTGCTCGATATCGGAAAGGATGCTGTTGGCCAATACTTTGCCTAGCTCAACGCCCCATTGGTCATAACTGAAAATATTCCAAATGATTCCTTGCACAAATAATTTGTGTTCGTAAAGCGCGATCAACTTACCCAAGCTTGAAGGGGTCAGCTTTTCTATAAGTAGTGTGTTGGTTGGTTTGTTCCCTTCAAAGTTTTTGAACGGAATTGGATCTGTTTTACCGATGAGCAAGGCCTCCGTTTGCGCAAAAAAGTTGGACATTAATTTGTCGTGGTGGTCTTTGTTGCCATAAAGAGACTGCTTAAAGCCAATAAAGTCTGTAGGAATCAGTTTGGTTCCTTGATGAATGAGCTGGAAAAACGCGTGCTGAGAATTGGTGCCTGGCTCTCCCCAAATGATTGTTCCGGTTTGATACGCTACGCGCTGACCATCGCGGCCAATGCTTTTGCCGTTGCTCTCCATAATGCCTTGTTGTAAGTAAGGCGCTAACTTTTGCAAGTATTGTGTATACGGAATCAAAGCTTCGCTTTCTGCGCCGTAAAAGTTATTGTACCAAATACTCAAAAGTGCCATTGTCACGGGCATGTTTTGCTCAAACGGTGTTGTTCTGAAATGTTGGTCCATTTCAAAAGCGCCGTTGAGCATTCCATTGAAATGCGAGTAACCCACAGAAAGGCTGATAGACAAGCCTACCGCACTCCATAGCGAAAAGCGGCCCCCTACCCAATCCCACATCGGGAATATATTGTCTGAAGCGATGCCAAACTCACTGACTTTTTGTAGGTTCGTGGATACCGCAACAAAATGCTTAGCGATGTCTTCGGATGTAGCCGACTGTAAAAACCAGGTTCTGATTGTTTGCGCATTGGTGAGGGTCTCTTGGGTCGTGAAGGTCTTGGAAACAATCACAAAAAGCGTTGTCTCGGGGTTCAATTTTTTGAGCACTTCCTGAACGTGGTCGCCGTCTACATTAGAAACAAAATGTACGTTCAGGTGATTATGATAATATTGCAGCGCCTCTACCACCATTGCCGGGCCTAGATCAGAACCACCGATCCCAACATTGACTACATCAGTAAATGCTTTACCTGTAAATCCTAAGCGCTCACCATTAATAACCTCATCGGAGAACTTTTCAATTTTAGCATTAACATTTTTGATTTCTGGCCTCACGTCTACGCCGTCGACCAAAAGTGGCGTTGTTTCATTCGAACGCAATGCGGTGTGCAAAACCGCACGGTTCTCCGTTTGATTGATTCGATCGCCGCTGAAGTATTGTTCAATGGCATCTGAAAGTTGCGCTTCCTTTGCCAACTCTTGCAAAAGCGACATCGTTTCTGTGCTCACCCGATTTTTAGAATAATCGAGTAAAAAATCTTGCCATTCGATGTGGAGCTTTTCAGCTCTTTGGGCATCTTGTGCAAAAAGGTCTTGCATGCGAATTGCGTGCGTTTGTTCGAAATGTACCTGTAGCTTTTGCCAAGCAGCAGTTTGTGTTGGGTTGATGGATTGTAGTGCCATTTAATGGATTTAATTCTTGAATAGAAATCAACGACCAAAGTCGTCTTGAACGCGAATAATGTCGTCTTCGTCTGACGGATGTTGCGCATCGGTATGTTGCCAGATTTCGGCAATAATTGCTTCAGCATCGAGGCCTACCAAACGATGGCGTTCACCTTGTGCCAATTTAATGGTTTGCCCTTCTGTATAAGTAACAAGTTCACCTTCTATGTCGTCGTCTGAGCGCACAATACCAACTGTACCTTGCACCACCTTCCAGATTTCTGCACGGCGATTATGGTACTGCCAAGACAGGCGCTGTTGTGGCGCTACAATCAGAAGCTTCGGGCTCAGTTTACCGCCAATCGTAAGCGTCTTCACATCTAGGCCGTCAAAAAAAGCATCCGAAAACGCTTGAGCTTGGGTTTCGTCAATGACATAAAAACCTCCCCACGGACGGGTAAGGTCTGAGGAGATCACATTAAAATTTTCGAGTAGTTGTTGTGGTGTTTTCATGGGGTGAGATATTTATTGAAGCAGGCGACTTTAATGCCCCCCACCTTTTGACATCAGTATTATTCCTTTATAAATGATTTTCAAATCTAATAGTAAAAGTTTAACTGATGATTGATGGGCGCAATAGTCAAGGTATTCGTATTCATAAATTGGATTGCCCATTTCAGCAGTACCTTTATTAATATGGCCAAGGCCCAAAAGTCCGCCTCTCAGCAACTTTCTAGTAATATTGCCCTGTGCTAAATCGCGTTCATAATGATGAACTGCCAAAGGCCTCGGGCCAACTAAAGACATATCACCAACCAGCACACTAAAGAACTGCGGGATTTCATCTAAATAGAATTTTTTTACAAATTTTCCGAGTATCGTTCTCGATTCAGGCATCCATTCATTTTTATAAGCATGCCAATCACCTACTTTCTGCAATTCTTTATCGATAAACTTTTCTTTGATGAGCCGAATCTTCCATTTCTTGAATTTTCTTCCTTGACTAACCCCATAATAGAAAAAAAATAAGGGACCTGCATTTTCTCTGATGAAGATCCCTTCAAGAAGGTTTAAAACAAACAACAACAAGATAATTGGCAAACAAAACAATAAAATGATACCCGACAAAAGTATGTCGAAAATCCGCTTTGGGAATCTTACGGGCACGGGAACTGAGCGCATCAACAAATGAGCATATTGTTCTTTCAACTCCGGACTCGGTGGTAAATAAGGGAACGCTTCTTTGGGTTCGGTAGTCATTTCTTATTTAGATAGTTTAGAGTGAATGTATTGAAATGCCGTACGCGCTTTTTTCTGCAAAACGACTTTAAAGGCAGGTAAACCAAAGCTTTTATAAATTTTATAATCCTCTTTTAAGACCTCAATCGCCCTAGATTTGGAAGTGCTCAAGCCCCCTACTCTCATCCGGATGATATATGCGTTGAGATAGGCGACAGGTAAACGATGAAGATATAAATACCTCAATAAAAAATCAGTATCAGATGCGATTTTGTAATCTAAACTATAATTTCCTAATCTCTGTATTTCCGATCGTTTGATATAAACGGTTGGATGTAAAGGCAACCAACCCGACTTTAATTTTTTTATTGAAAAAGGACCCCCAATTCTATTTCTGACAATTTGATTTGGCTGAGAATTAGAGACATAAATTCCGTCGCCGTAGACGACATGAATGGCATTATTTTCTTGGAATTGCTCCACTATTTTAGCGATCACATTTGTATCAAACAATTCATCATCTGAATGCACAAGACCTACGATTTCACCGGTGGCAAGTGTCAGTCCCTTGTTGATCGCATCGTACATCCCTTTATCAGGTTCGCTGACATACTTCGCAAGTTGATGGCCATATTGCTCAATAACAGTTTGGGTGCCGTCGGTTGAATTACCATCAATGACAATATATTCTATATCGGAATAATTTTGTTCAAGCACACTCCGTATTGCCTTTTCAATAGTAGCAACTCGATTGTAACACACGGTTATGATAGAAACTTTCATAGAATTATTCCAAAATCATTTAAATCTCTATCTGATAATTTGTCGAGAGGTAGTTTCTTAATTTGGACTGATCTTGGCCGCAATGTTTCTTGATTTCAAGAATTTTTGCATCAACCAAAGATCGATACCACCAGCCTTGCATAAAATGCCAAATAAATCCTACTTTGCCATCAACGAACCCAAGCTTGAATATATATCGATAGATAAAATAAGCAAATGACCTCCAAAACAAAGGTAGGCGACTGTACCTCAACTTATTTTTTCGTTTAACCATGGCGTCTATAGAGGTCAATTTCTCCTGTTCGGCATCAACAATATGTATAGAAGATTCTAACAGCAATAAATCTACTGCTTCCCGAATCGCATAGCCATTGTGTTTGGCAATCCACCAACCGAGTGTGTTCAAATTGTGATCTACAAAAGAGCCCTCAAATCGTGCAGTTTTACCTTTGGTTAAAACAATATGCTCATCCATCCAACGGTCTTCGCAATGACCATCCTTTATTTTAAAAAGGCGTAACATATGCATCTGAGGCATGCCCCTTGTGATCATTTTATCCATAAAAATCATTTTGCGTTCAAATGATATCCCAGATATTTGACGATCCAATGCAGGCATTTTCTCAGATAATTCGTCGATGAGTTCATCGCTTAAATATTCATCAGCATCCAAACGGAATACCCATTCAGACGTCACTGGCAAATGCGTTAAACCCCAATTAAACTGTCGTGCGTAGTTCTTTTCCCATTTATTCTGATAAACTATTGCCCCTAGCCTCTTTGCTATCTCGATGGTATTATCCGTCGAAAATGAATCAACTACAAATATTTCCTTCGAAAACCGCCTCGCATTCAGAATACAGCGCTCTATGTGCTTCTCTTCGTTGAAGGTGAGAATAATTGTGGAGATTGGGGTGGTCATGAAATCTATAATCTAAAATTTCTTTTTTTAATGAATTTTGCTGGAAATCCACTATAGACGTCAAATGAATTCGTGTCACAATTTAGGACTGACATCGCTGATATAACTGAAAATTCTGAAACTGTAACACCTGGCAGAATACATACTCCCGTTGTAATCCAACTTCCGTCGCAGATTACTATCGGCTTTGTGATTAATTTGAACTCTAAGTCCTTAATATCATGACTTCCCGTGATCAGAGATACATTTTTACCAATTGTACATTTTTTACCAATGGTAATCTTATCCAAACAATAAATCCATGCACCCTCACCAATGCTTGATAACTCACCCATTTTCAAATTCCATGGATGCTCAATATTAGAATTTCTATGAATAAAAACACTACTTTCAATTTCCGCACCAAAAAATCTAAGCATCCAAATTCTGGGTTTTCTTATTTGATTTGGAATTATTCGGTATATCGTTTTATTGATAAGCTTCCAAAAATATATTTTCAGTTTCTGGTTGAATTTATACGGTGTAGTTTGAACGGGGTTGAATTTATGGATGTTCATCTATTACTCTTTTTTTTATTTCACGTGCAGGATTACCACCAACAATTGACCATTCATCAACATCCTTAAAAACAGCAGAACGGGCACCAACTATTGCCCCTTTACGAATTGTTACATTTGACATTATGAATGCTTCAGCAGCGATCCAAACAAAATCTTCAATTATTATTGTTCCTGCCAAAAATGGGGTGTTAAGTGATGTTGTGGCATGTGTGGCACTACATAAATAGGTTCGCTGTGATACAGTGACTTTATTTCCAATTATCGTTTTCCCGATATGCAATTTAACTTCTGGTCCCAATGCAGATTCTTTTCCCATTGATAATTGACGTGGTGAAGGTATATAAACACTTGAATAAACTACACTTCCCGATCCTATTTTAGCGCCAAATAAACGCAGCATGAATATCCTCCAATTATTAAAAATTGGAAGTGAAAACGGTGCAAAAAGTAATAATGATGTTACCCTCCAACAAAAGCGGTATAATTTGTCAGTTTTTGTAATTGTATCTTTATATCTTGGGAAATCTAAACTCATTTTAATAAATTCAATGATTCTATAAATGCCAATGCGCGTTGATCAGAACGAAATTTATTTTCAAAGACAGCTTTTGCATCTTGACCATTCAATTCAAGTTGTTCTTTGTCAAGATTAACTAAAACACCTAAAGCTTTTACAAGTGATTCTTTGTTGATCTCTTCCAAAACCCAACCGCCGTTGCCGGCTTGAATCTCTTTCCAAATGTTTACTTTATTTGAAATGAGTACAGGCTTTCCGCAAGCCATTGCTTCTACTATTGCGATACCAAAATTCTCTTGGTGACTCGGCAGGAGAAAAGCTGTACATCCATAAAATGCACCCCATTTTTGATCTCCAGTCAACATTCCCGGAAAGTGAATCGTATCGATTTCTTTTGCGGCTTCTACCATTTTTTGAGCATAGGCTGAATCTATTGGGCCTGCTATTACAAGGTGAGGAAGACTGAGCCCCCTTTGCTTTAGATTTTTATATGCGGCGATTAAGATATCAATGCCTTTTTTAGGGTCGATTCTACTTAAAAACAACCAATATGCGTTGTTATTAAGTTCAGGACAACATTGTTCAAATTCAGATTGCATTCTGACATCGAACACAGGTGGTTCTTGAATGCCATACCCAACGTTTATCTCCTTCTTTGGATGATATCCTTTGAATGTTTTTCTTGCCAATTCTAGCTCCATTTGACAAGTGAATAATACTGCGTCGGCCGCATTAATGGCTCTTCTTTCGGTTAGGCGCCATACAATTTCATTTCGCAAAGCCTTCCATTTTCGATCTTTCGCAGTCTGAAAATAGGGGTCGAGCATACCGTGTGGCATGATCACCACTTTTGGAATATGTTTTTCTCCTTTTCTTTTTAGATGATTGATGGCACTGAAAACAGCAAGATTAGGGTATTGCCAAATTCCGTGAACCGAGACAAAGTCGAATGATGTCAAGTTCTTAATTAACCAGCTCCTCAGTTTAGAATTGTACTGAAATGCGCTAAACCCTTTGCCAATTTTATGCTTTAGTAGTTTGTTTGGTTGGACTGCTTGGAGATCTTCATCATCCAGGCACACTATTTCTACGTGCATCCCATGACCTTCTAAAAAAGGATTTAAATTCCTTAATCCTTGCGAGGGGCCACCTTTTTTAGGGTCCATAGATGATATAACGTGAAGTAATCTCATTAAAAGTTAAGCGATATATCTATCCTTGAAAAAAAATTGATTTAACGAATCAGGTAATAGATTCAGAAAATGCAAAAAAACAAAGTAAAACGAGGCATTGATTATTCCGAAATGTTTTCTTCTAAAGTAAAAATTTATTCTCGGATGAGACCCTAAAGGGGCGTATAAATTTATAAATCTGTCTTTCATGGACACGCCATTTTTTCTTACACGGCAAATCTGATTTGGTTCGCCGCTAGCAACACTTACTCTTGTTGTGTAGACACCAATTCCTTTCTTGATTGCACGAAAACCATAGTCTACATCGCCTAAATCGTGATGAAAAACAGGGTCGAAATTTCCTAATTTTGTGAATACAGTATCTGGAATAAGTACCACATTTCCATTTAAATGAGAGATTTGATTTAATTTCCCATTTGGTTGAATGAGTCGGCGAAAGCTATCTGTTCCACCATAAATAACGGTGCCATCCAAAGAAGATTCAATCAATCCTGAGATAATAGCGCTATTATTTTGAATTTGAGAACAAGCAAATAGCTCATCAAGGGCACCAGGAAATAAAACAACATCATCATTTAACCAAAGATAAAAGTCGTGCTTTTTCTGCGCCGCCACTTGCCAGGCTAAGTGCATACCTCTATTCCAAAACAAATTTCCATTTCCTTTAATGATAGTTACTTCAGGAAATAACCTTGAAACAGCTTCACTGGTACCATCGGTGGACGCGTCGTCAACAAGATAAACATCACCACTTGGACAAATTGTTTTCAAACTCTCCAGACAAGCAAGCGTTTTTGCCTTTCGATTGAAACATGTGAGGAGAATTGCGATAGATTTACGGTTATTCATGATTTTCTTTTACCAATAAGCCGCGCCTTCTAGTTTCTCTGCAGTTGGGGGAGTATCACTTTCTAAAGGTCGAATCCAATATTCGTTATATAAACTAGAATAAGGTTTTTGCATTAATCCAGGATACGCATTATACGCTACGATTCCATAGTTCGGGTTATCCCAACGCTTGCCTTTAATTCCAAACAATAATTGTAGTCCACCGCCTAGATGAACTGCTTTTTTACCCATTCTTTTCACGTGGGCCGCTAATGGCATACCATAAGCACCACAACCCAATAAACAAATATCAAATTCAGTATTCGAAATTTGATCTTCCATGAATTTCAACGCTTCAAACCAATCTTTGAATGGCGGCCTTACTCCGGCAGCAGATTGAACTGCTTTAATTGTTATAAGTTCAAATTCTGGTAGTATCTCTGGATGTTCAAATAATAATTCACGGCGTTCGTATTGATGCCTAATTGTATCCTCAAATGGATGCACTACTAAGACCTTTTTACCTTTAAGTACACTAGTCCAAGGGTGCTCTACAAAAAATGGATAAAGCGTTTCCAACTGTAATTGAATAACGTTTTCATTCAATGGCATGTATCGTTCATAGTACTGAAAAGATCCAAGGATGTCAATGAATGGGATGTCATTCAAGTATCTTTCTGCAAATCTTTTAGAAGTTTCAGCAGTTGGTGGGTATACTCCTGAGAATTCATCTAAGAATTTAAAATGTGCTTTAAACCACCAAGGCGTATGCGTATGATCGGTAATATAATTAAAGATTTTTCTTGCAAAGTTGACCTTGCTAGTGATACATAAGTAATTATTTATTGAAATAAGCTCAGTAGTTCCAAATCTTGAAATCATTGTTGGTGAACTAGAATTGAGAAGCGAGTAGATATTCTCATTTGCTTCACCTCTGTCTATTATACTCGAAGGAGGCAAAAATGATTTTCCTGCAAAAATTCTATAGAATTTGCGCAAGATTCGAATAATTATATCAGCTAAATTCAAGTGATTGGTAGTTTTTTGATTCTAAAAAGGGCCCGAACTTCTTCATCAGATAAGTTTCTCAAGTATTCGTTATAACATAAGCCTATACATAAGAACAAAAACACAGAACTCACAGAAAAAATATTGCTGTCCTCTATAAATGAATTCATTGCTTTAAACGCTACCCAAGTGCCAAACAAAACCATGAATCTGTTTTTCGACTTGTAAAAAGCTAAGTAGGATCCTTTTAAAAATAGAAAAAAATAAAAAAACCCTCCCAATAATCCCCCAAACTGAATATAGTTCAAAATTCCTGACTCAGTTCCTCTTCTACCTTCTTTATATACTTTGTCAAAATCAGTATATACGATGTCCGTAAGATGGGTTTTTGTTTTGCCTGACGCCCCTAATCCAAAAACTAGTGCGTTGTCGCTATTCAATTGGCTAAAAACATCTGAATAAATTTGACTTCTAGAGTCTATTAATACGTCTTGAACTTTGCCATCATTGGAGGAGATTTCGTATTTCTCAAAGTAATCTCCTATTTGAAAAACATTAAATATCCCTAATAGGCCTAGAAATAAAAAAATTGGCGGAGCCATTAAAAACAACCTCCGCAGCAACTTTAAAGGACCGAAAAAATATCTTTTTCGAACAAAATGGAATCTCAACAAGAAGTACGAAATCAGAATGTTAACTAAGTTGGCACGAATTGTTAAATCAGCAAAAAAAGAAAAAATCGAAATACAAACTGCAAGGATTTTTTGCTTGTAAGTAAGAAAAGGGATTACTAAAATAAGAAAGTAGATCGGAGAGATGACATGTGTAAAACCAAAAGGGCCAGAGTCATCGGTGAGTGCAAAAATAACTAACGAAAGAGGGATGCCTATTATTAAAAAATACTTGAAGAATGAAATAAAGAATCGTGGATTATTCGCAAAAACCAAATATGTGGGTAAAATAATAAAGATACCAAATTGAGTAGATACAAGATTGACCCAATCTTCATATGTTATTGCCATGACTACGCCATGAATAAAAATAAACGTGGAATAGGCAAAAAACAATTTAATAGCTAAATCTAATTTGACAGTTCCTAATACTTTTCTCCATATAATCACATTTAGAAAAAATAATGGATACGCACATAAAATTGTAACAAGAACAATTTCCCCAGGAAAAAATGCAAAATAAACTGCTGGGCAAAAAGTGAGTAATACTGTCAGTAATGAAAGATGTTCTAGTTTCAATTTATTGATAGATTATTCAAAAACGTATGATACCTTTCCCCATATGCCTTCCAAGTAAATTTTATTAGATCATTTTGGGCATAATTTCTGACTCCGTCTTGCATTTCAGATAGTGCTAGCGCCTGTTCTAGCGATGTGTGTAGTGATTGAATGGAATATTCGGACATTTCAATGATCCATTTTTGATCGCTGAGTAGATTCCTTAAGTCTATTCCGCCAGTTAGGGAACTACAAACAATAGGTAAACCGCAAGCAATTGCCTGGCATTGAACCATAGCTAGTCCTTCTGCCCTTGATGGTAAAATAAAAACTTTTGCTTTGGCGTAATATTTTTGCAATTCTGATTGGTCCACATGGTCAATATGGGTCATGTTGGCAGATTGAGGGAATGGCAAATCTTTAATGGACCCTACGTGTAAAAATGTTTTGTTTGACGTTGCAAAATAGTCCGAAATTAAATCGCAACCTTTGGTATAGCTCCAGTTTCCAACCATAACGGCATCGTAATTACTTTCCTTATTCAATTCGGTTGGAGGAAACATATTGAGATCCACACCATATGGATTAATGATTAATTTGTCTGGTGATATCTCATTGAGGACAAAACTGTTAAACACATGTGTGGACGGAATTGAAATATAATCAGCAAGGGTGTAACCTATAAGGCTTCTTGAAACCGAGTATGGCGACTGTTTTTTAGCCAACGTATGTTTGGTAATAGCCAATTCTTGTTCTAAGATATGCATACTGCCCCACTCCAATATAGTTAAAGCATTGTACTTTTTTTTAGCGCTAGTTAAAGATCTCGTATAAACCGTTCCAAGAGCAATATAGACATCACATGGCTTCATGAATAATGTCATATAGTAATCCATTGCACTATGAAGTAGTTTGGTTGACCATGTTGATCCTTTGGAGATTTTCCAAAAAGCTAAAAAGGGTAACATCAAATAGAAAAATGAATAACTATTCTCCTTTTTTAAGCCAAATTTAAGTGCGCGTTTAGTAGGTACATAAGAATAGAACCTTACTTCATGTCCATTTGCTGCAAGTTCTCTTGCAAGATCTAATAAGTGAAATCTATGTGCTGCAGCTATATTTATTCTCATCAATTAGTGAGCTTACTATTTCTAATTGGCATTATTTGGCCATATAAATCTTTAGTTATACCCCAAAAAGAAGCGAGCAGTGCCCTAAAATTATCTTGAGTGATTTCGAGCGCTTTTTTGATACTATAAAAAATCAGTGATATTTCTAAAATGAGGATACAATAAACAAGAAGTGAAATGGATTCATATAGATTTAAAATCAACATTGAAAAGCCTAAGGAGATCGCAGCAAAGGAGACAAATAAGATGCCGAGTGTAGTGTGGTAATTAGTAGACATTAAAACGACGCTGCTCGTGCTCCAAACATTTCGGAAAATAAGTACAACCAAGAAAGCCAACATAAGTGGAAAGTAAAATTCAACTTTTCCATTTGTCCAGATATCAAAAATAAGATTCCCAAAAAGCAATAAAAACAAACTGATGAGAACAGCCGTGATGGTTGCTATGACGAAAGCCTTTCTATGTAATAATCTCATTCTGTCATAATCTTTCTTGCCATAGGCAATTGAGAACTCGGGCCAGACAGATTGTAGAAATGCGCCCAAAATTTGTGTAACAAAACTAGTTAGCGTTCTTGTTGTGTTGAACGATACCAATGAACTTGCTCCAAAATAATTATTGACTAACAAAGAAAAACCCTGAAAAACGATGGCATTTCCTATTGGGAAAGACATAAATGATAAAGAGGGGATAAATAACAACTTAAAAAGACGCCAATCGGCATTTTTTAAACTGAATTGAAAATCGAATAATCGTCGGCATTCATGAACTTTGAGAATGATCGAAAATAGCCTTGGCGCAAGGTATAATTGGACCATTAATTCTATAGAAAACCCAAGTATTAAGGAGCAGACAATAATGCCTCCTTCGAGCAAGCGCACAAGATTGGCAATAAAAACTGCTCTGTGATTGAGGTGGACTGCCCTGTAAATGGCATCAAACAGTGAGCTTCCCATACCAAGAAAAACATGTATGATGAACAGAATAAAAATCCATCTGGCTGTTTCATTGCTAAGTTGATGTAAGTGCAAAACTTTATTTAAATCGAAAGCAAAGATGAAGAACAAACAACCTACTACAGAAACAAAGAAAACGCCAATAATGAGTAGCAAATTATTCGTGAGTAAGGCCCTGCATTCTGTAAGATTTTCTTCGGCATACTTGATCACAAATCGATTAATGGTAACGCTATTCAAACCAATATCCGTAACGGTAAAAAAGGAGGTAATGGCACTGATGACTAGCCAATCACTGTAGACCTCCACTTTCCAAAAAATCAGAAAGATGGGTACAAGTGCAATTTGGATTAGCAACTGCACACCAATACCGAAAAAATTGGCTAGAAGATTCTTTTTAACAGCAGAGAATTGCACTTATTTATTTTTTCGAGCGCTTCGGTAATATAAAAAGTCACCTCCGCTCAAAGATGATACGATTAGTTGGTCGTGAATTGTTTGTCGGTCCTTAAGATGTTGGGCAGGGTTTCCACTAACCACACTCATTTTACCCACATTTTTAACTACTACCGCACCTGCTGCACAAACTGCACCGTATTCAATTTTTTGGCATGAGGGTAGGATAAACACTTTAGTGGCTAACCAAACATAATCTTCTATTTGAACGCCGTAAGATTTAAATTCCCAGTTAGGCGAATCTATGTAATGACTACAAGTGAGGATCTCTACATTTGAACCAATAATTACATGGCTGCCAATATGAACCGGTGCCCTCAAGTCTATTAAATCTGTTTGTATTGAACAGTTGTCTCCAACCTTTAAATTATGATTGGCGCGTCGTGCTAACTTTAGTGGAAGTACGGTGTTCTTTCCTATTTCTGCTCCCTTATAAATGGCTATCCTTCTGATCAATTCATGAATCGCGAATTGCTTAAGTCTAACGATATATCCTATAGCAAAACGTAGCGTAGATCTATTTTTAATTTGTTCTTGATATAAATTGAATGAAGTTTTCAAGTTTTTTACAGGCAATTTTAGCTTAATCTTTGGTGCATTTAACCCCCCTCAAATCACTCTCCACCATCTCCTTTACCATTGCTGCTAGGTCATATTTTGGTTTCCAGCCCAATTGCGTCTTGGCTTTAGTGGGGTCGCCGATGAGGAGGTCGACTTCTGTAGGACGGTAATATCGGGTGTCTATGCGGACGACAATTTTTCCGATTTCTAGTTGGTAGGTAGGGTTGCTACAGGAAACTACTTTTGCGGTCTCATTTTCATTAGACCCTTCGAATTGAAGCTCGACGCCAATTTCGGAGAAAGCCATGCGGACAAAGTCGCGGATAGAGGTGGTTTGACCTGTGGCAATGACGTAGTCTTCGGGTGTGTCTTGTTGTAAAATGCGCCACATAGCTTCTACATAGTCTTTGGCGTGGCCCCAGTCTCGCTGGGCGTTGAGATTACCCAAATAGAGGCAATCTTGTTTTTGGTGTGCAATGGCGGCTACAGCCATCGTGATTTTACGCGTCACAAAGGTTTCTCCCCTGCGTGGCGATTCGTGGTTGAATAAAATACCATTGCAGGCAAACATACCATAAGCTTCTCGATAGTTTTTGGTGATCCAGAAGCCATATATTTTGGCAGCGCCATAGGGTGAACGCGGATAAAATGGAGTGTTTTCATCGTAAAAGCCCTTGGCATTTTTGTTCTCTGCTAAGCCACCATAGAGCTCTGAAGTCGATGCTTGATAAATTCGTGTTTTCTTTTCAAGGCCTAAAATACGCACGGCTTCAAGAATGCGAAGTGCACCCAAACCATCTACATTGGCTACGTATTCTGGAGAGTCAAAAGAAACCTTCACATGAGACATCGCGCCTAAGTTGTAGATTTCGTCGGGCTGGACTTCCTGGATAATGCGGATGATATTCGTAGAGTCAGTAAGATCGCCATAATGCAATTTAAAATTGACATTTTGAATGTGTTGATCTTGGTAGATGTGGTCTATTCTTTGGGTATTGAAAGACGACGCCCTTCTCTTGATACCATGCACCATGTATCCTTTTTCTAAAAGTAATTCGGCAAGGTAAGAGCCGTCTTGACCGGTGATGCCCGTGATGAGTGCAGTCTTCATAATTTGACTTCTTTAATATTTTCTTGGTTCTGCAAGAACCAATCATAGGTTTGTTTGATACCCTCTTCTAGTTCAACTTGTGCTTTCCAACCGAGACCATTGAGTTTGGATACATCTAATAATTTGCGTGGCGTGCCGTCTGGTTTAGTGGCATCCCAGGTAATTGAACCCTCATGACCTACCACCTTTTGAATGGTTTGTGCCAATTCCTTGATGCTTACGTCTGTTCCTGTGCCCACATTGTAAAGGTACTCAGGTAATTTATTTTCTAATGCAAAGACCACCGCTGCGGCAAGGTCATCTACATACAAGAACTCTCGCATAGGGGTGCCTGAACCCCAAAGTTGAACGGCTGAATTGCCATTGAGTTTGGCGTCATGAAATTTGCGAATCATGGCAGGTAACACATGTGATGTTTGCAAATCAAAGTTATCGAATGACCCGTAAAGATTTGTCGGCATTAAACTGACATAATCTAGGCCAAACTGCTTGCGCAATGCCTCACATGTTTTAACACCCGCAATTTTAGCAATAGCGTACCATTCATTTGTAGGTTCAAGTGAAGCAGTCAATAAGTATTCTTCTTTGAGCGGTTGTGGAGCTAACTTTGGGTAAATGCAAGAACTACCCAAAAAGATGAATTTTTGAATGCCTGCCTTGTAAGCACTGTCGATAAGGTTGTTTTGGATTTGCATGTTTTCCATCAGAAACTGATACTGAAAATTGTTGTTAGCCAAAATACCCCCTACTCTGGCCGCAGCATCAATGACCACTTCGGGTTTTTGGGATGCATAAAATTCACGGACCGCTTGCTGGTCTCTTAAATCTAGCTCTTTGCTCGATTGGCCAATTAAATTTGTATAACCGCTTTGTTCGAGCTTTCGCCAAATGGCTGAACCAACCATGCCCTTATGGCCTGCGATGTAGATTTTGGTGTGCAAATGAAGGTTCATTTGTATGTTTTTTTTCATGGCTTCGCCCCTGCTACTCACAGTAGCTTTTGGCGTTTATTGGAGTTAAGCCCTATGCCTATTGGCCTAGAGCGTTTTGACAAAGCTTTTCGGGACGTTGACCGAAAAAGCGATGCCCAGTTGTTTGATATCGATGCGTACGCGCAGTTTGCCAAGTACCTGAACCGCAGTTCCGATGACACCTTTAAATGGACCTCGGATCACTTCGATTGGCATTCCGGGCTCTAGATCAATAGGTTCGAGCTCGGTTGCATCGGCTTGCTGAAGCAAAATGCGGAGATTTTGAATTTCATGCGCTTGTACCACTGCCGGCTTGCCATTGTATCGCAAGACACCTGCCACGCTAGGCACGGTGTAGAGTTTTTGTAAGTCAGATTCAGCGCAATGTAAAAATACGACGTTAGAAATGAGTGGCTTTTCTAATTTCTTCTTGCGATCAGACCATTGCTGTATGGTGGTATAAAGTGGCAGATAGACCTCTAGCCCTTTTTCGGTAATCCGAAGAGCTACCTTCTTCTCTGTCAGTGCTTTAGTTCGAACAACATACCAGTTTAATTTTGGGTCATTTTGGTTCAAATTACCCCTTTTTACCTTATTTGTTGATTCTTCATACATACTGCTGTATCATTACAAATATATGGCTTTTCGCTTATTTTCCCCTATCGCCGAACAAAATATAGGCGCCGATTGTGTGGCATTAAATGACATGCATCTTTATAGTTCATTTTTACATCATTTACAGGTTCAACAACCTTAATCATTAGTTAACGTTTATGCCGATATAGTCATCTATACTTTAACTAAAAATCAGAAAAATGAAAATAAATTACTGCCAAATACTTCTTTCCTTGGCTTTCTTCAATGTCTCCGCACAAGACATCAATCGCAGTTCATTGGGATTGTATATCGGGGGTCATGACGGTCTCCATAAGACACAACATCCGACTCGGATCTACCAATTCACCCACTACGAAGCGGCATATCGTTTGATGTTTAACAATCGAATTGGGACGAAAATCGACATGGGTTATGACAACTTTAATTTCACTGATGGGCACCCCAATACAAGAGCGCTTCGCTTGTCATTTCAACCGACATTCAACTTGACTGACATCATGCACATCAATGACTTTTCTGAACGACTTGGTCTTCAATTGCATGTCGGTGCCGGGTATGCAGCAATTTGGAACAAAACGCTCTCCGCAGGCCCTGCCGAATTATTTGCTTCTAAAGAAGGTTCGGTAGATGAAATCTTCCAAGGCATCATTGGTTTCACTCCTCTATACAAAGTCTCAGAAAAACTAAGCATCCAGGGAGACATTAGCTTTATGGGTAATATACGACAGAATAAAGGTTTTGACTTCGAAGTTCTCCCTGTTGAAGGAGGTGGCTTCAGTGCCTACTACGCATCGGCCACTATTGGGATCAATTACTACTTAGGAAGTGCCGCAAAACACGCCGATTGGAGCTATACGCCACGTCTGAAAGCTTCAGATTTGGCCAAGTTAATAGAACTCGAAAAACAGGTTCAAATGATGCAGATAGAAATCTTGCAAATAGACACCGTTATAGAACGTACTGAAACACGTATTGAGTTCGTTAAAGGAGACACCATCTGGGAACAAAATAAAGCATATCTCGTGCTCGAAGAGGCCGGAGTATATGAGGTATTATTCGAAAAAGGTTCTGTTCGGATCAACCCCATTTATCACCAATCTTTGAACAATCTTATCGCTTTAATGAAAGAAAACGCCAGCCTTCAAATCAGTGTAGTAGGTCATGCAGATGCGGATGGAGAAGACCAGCTCAATAACGAGTTATCTAACGAGCGAGCGCAAGCAGTAGCGGATTATTTAGTATCAAATGGGATCGCTAAAGAAAGGCTCCTTGTTAGTTTTAAAGGTAAGAGCGAATCAAAATATCCCGGAAAGACTTTGGAGATAGATGCAGCAAACAGAAGAGTTAGCTTTAAAATCCTACCTTAATTTGTTCCTTCAATGATTGTTTTGCCGTTGATGCTCACTTTGATTTCAACACGACGATTCAGGTAGCGTCCTTCTGGGGTGTTGTTCGGAGCAATAGGCATGGTCATACCGAAGAAATCAAAGGTGACACGTTCAGGAGACATTCCATTGCGTTCCAAGAAGCTTTTGGTCGACTTAGCTCTATTGCGTGAGAGTTCCATGTTATAGGCTGGGTTACCCACGCCATCGGTGTGACCAGATAAGCCAACCTGCCACTCAGGATTCGCTTTGAAAAGCATGGCTAGACCACGTAAGTAAGTTTGGTACTCTGGCGTGATTTCGTAAGAGTCGAACTTAAAGTGAATGTTCTCAATTTTAGTTTGGTCAATAATTGAGTTGATGACATCTACATTGATTTCTTCTTTTGGAGTCTGGGCAACACTTGTATTGGTATTTTGGGCGCTAACGATATCCATTTGCTGATTCACAAGCGCTAAAATTGCTTTCAATTCAGCAATCTTGGTATTGATCTCTTCAATATTCTTGCCTTCAAAAGAAGTCGGGAAGTTTTGCTTGAACTGCTCAAGTGATAAATCTAGGAACGAGAATACATCAGACGACACGCCCGCTTTGATGGCGCTAGCCCGCAATGAGTCTACGGCGTTTTTAGCCGCTACAAGCTGCGAAAGCGCTTCTTCCTTCGTAACTGTTGCAATAACTGGTAAATCGGTAATTACTGTGTCGATAACTGGCTTTACGCGGTCTTTAACGATGATAAAGCGAATGATGTCGTCGTCTTTACCAGAACTGTATCGGTCCGATGCAAAATACCCTGATGTATCGGAATCAAACATTATTGCTAAATCATCAAAAGGAGAATTATAAGCAGGGCCCATAGAAACGACCTTACCATCTACATATTTAAAAAGATCGTAGCCTCCTTTGCTCCCAAAACCATTGGAAGAAAAGTAAAGTGTGTCTTTATAGACAAACGGAGCGACTTCATTTTGTGCTGAACAGGCAGCGTCAATTTTAGACGGAGTGCCGAATTTTGTTCCATCAAACGAACAAACATACAGATCTTGGTTCTGACCTACGCGTCCTTTATCAGAAATAAAGTAGATTTTCTTGTTCTTTTCGTCGTAAAACGGATGACTAACGTTGTAATTTTCTGAATTAAAAGGAAATACTTCGGCATCTTGCCATTTGTTATCCTTTTTAAAAGCATAAAAAACTCCTAAACGCGTATTTTGATCGAGGCTATGGTTATTCGTGAAAAACAAGACTTTATCGTTGCCTGTAAGCGGGCCATCATAGAAATTAGAGCTCATGGAGGTACGCTCACCGAATGTATGCGTCGGAAAAGTGGCATGCTCTAATTTACAACCATTCACCACATACAAATCTGAATATGGTTGAAGCGTATACGGATCAAGCATTGTAGAATCACCATCAAAAGAAGCAGACAAACAATACAGCTTACCCGCTACTAACCTAGGGCCGTAATCTTCCCACTTGGTACTGAAACATGCTTTCTCGAGTTTAACATTTTGACCCAAAACGGTCGTTAGACTCAAGGAAAGTACAAGAAGTTGGAATATCCGACTGAACACGTTGGTCAAATTCATTAAAGGAAATAACGCGGATTAGTTGCTCTCTCAGACTTGTTCAAGAAACGGTAACGCAAGGCTACTTCATGAGATTGCATGGTAACGCGGTTCAATTCATTGATGGGATAGCTGTAGGCATAACCCAAATACAAATACTCCTTGATTTGCATACCAGCAATAGCGCCAACAGACGACTTATACTGATAACTGATTCCAAAATCATAGGTTTTGTTGAACGTGAAAATTGAATTTGCCTCCAAATTAAGTGGCGTGCCTTTGATTTGACGATACACAACATTTGGACGGAAATCTACACTCGTTCCTAAAGGAAGTGTTCCACCAGCATAGGCAATATGACCAAACTTAGTATCTACAAACATCGTCATGTCGTGGTTCAAAAAGCTTGTTTTTGAAACATTAGGCATCGCATAACCAAGATAAAAGCGCTTGGAGTAAAGCAAACCGCCAAATCCAGCATTCCAATTGATTCCTGAACGAAGTACTCCGTTCATGTACGGATCATTAGGATCAATAATGGTGAGTTCACCTAAATTGACATTGGTATAGGTCACTCCCATTTTCATACCGACCCCAAGTCTCCATTTGTCGGATAATTTCAAGTGATAGGCAAGGTTGATTTCACCCTTTGACATGTTCACAGGGCCGTATTGGTCTCCCATTACCGTAGCGCCAATTCCAAAGTTTCTGAGCACATTAAAATTTGCAGATGTCAGATAAGTTTTTGGTGCACCGGGCATATTCACCCATTGATTGGATGCGTAACAAATAATTTCTGAGTGCACCCCTGCCCCTGCCTGAGCTGGGTTCAATTGAAGAACATTCAATTGATTTTGTCTGAAATTGGCATCGCCCTGAGCACTAACTAAACTGTTAATGCTCAAGATGGCGATTAGTCCAAGAGATTTGAAATTGATCATCTTTTTCATGTGGATCAAAGCTATTTAATGTTATTGTACGCGATTGATGTAAACGAAGCCTGATTTCAACTGGCCGTTATCTAGCTCAAGTAGATAGTAGTATGTTGCATCCGGAACTGGATCACCTGTATTTTGAAGTGTTCCATCCCAAGTGTTGTCATAACTATCGTTTTGGTAAACAAGACCACCGTTGCGGTTGTATACGGTCAAGATTTTCGTATCATAGTTATCTAGACCCAAGATCTCGAACACATCGTTGTATGAATCGCCGTTTGGTGAGAAACCAGAAGGAATCACAATTGCATTCGTATCGATAAAGTCGTCGCATGAATCATCGGTTCCATCGAAGTCGATGTCGATACCAGACCCAACAACAGTTACCATAATGTTGGCAATTGTTGTGTTTCCGCTGTTATCTACAACTGTAACTACTACCGGTGTTACACCTACATCAGAACAACCAAATGTCGACTGACTGAAGGTAATGGTGTTGATACCACAGTTATCTGAGGAATTCACATCTACCAAGCCAAAGTTAAGTACTGCAGATCCGTTGAGGTCAAGTGTCAAGGTTGCATCGACAAGGTTCACATATGGTGCTTCTTCATCAAGAACAGTTACCGTTTGTGTCGCTGTTGCCGTGTTTCCACTTGCATCAGTGATCGTCCAGGTTACTGTTGTTGCACCAAGTGGGAAGATACTAGGTGCGTTGTTCGTGATGGTGAAATCACAGTTGTCTGAACCAGTGGCCGTACCAATAAAGACACCACTCGCCTCACAATTCATATTAGAAGCAACAGATACATTACCCGGAGCTGTAATTTGAGGTGCAATACCATCAACTACAGTGATTGTCTGAATTGCTGATGCCGAGTTACCAAAGGCATCGTATGCAGTCCAGGTAACTTGCGTTGTTCCAATTGGGAATGTAAATGGCGCATTGCTTGTGATGGTAAGTACTGAACAGTTATCAGTTGCAGTTGCTTGGCCAATATTCAAGCCAGATACCGAACAACCATTTGTTAAGTTGTGAGTGATATCCGCTGGAACAGTAATTACCGGTGCGGTAACATCGCCAATCGTAATAACAACTGGAGCTGAGCTCACTGAACATCCTTGTGCATTTGTTACAGTTACAAAATAAGATCCTGCTACACTAGTTGTCATGGTGGCAGTAGTTGCACCATTATTCCATTGGTAACTTGCGAAGCCTGCAGGAACTGAAAGTGTTGCTGTTGTGTTCGGACAAATCATTGTTGTACCTGCAACCGCGATTACTGGTGCAACAGGTTGTGGATTCACAATGATAGATCCAGTTACAGCACTTGTACAGCCGTTCACATTGGTCACAGTGTAAGTAATTGTTGCTGTACCGGCTGAAACCGCTGTTACGACACCACTTGCATTAACAGTAGCAATTGCGGCGTTAGATGAAGTCCATACACCACCTGCTGTCGCACTTGTGAAGTTCGTAGTTGAACCAGCACAAAGAGATGTAACACCATTAAGAGCAGCAACTACCGGAAGTGCATTAACAGTCACTGCTGTAGTTACCGATGCTGTACAGCCGTTACCGTTGGTAACTGTGTAAGTCATTGTAGTAGTACCTGCAGCCACGCCTGTTACAACTCCGTTTGCATCGATTGTTGCAGTTGCGGTGTTAGCC
>JBEEOT010000004.1:0-86692 GCA_041191505.1 Bacteroidota bacterium
GCTCTTTTGAGCTCGAGTGGTGGAATCGGTAGACACGCCGGACTTAAAATCCTGTGGGCATTTGCCCGTGCGGGTTCAAGTCCCGCCTCGAGTACAATATTGTGAAATTAACCCTTGATTCTTCTGAATTGAGGGTTTTTTGTTTCAATTAGATTCAAATTTTTCGGGATGTAGCTCAGTTGGTAGAGTACTCGTCTGGGGGGCGAGAAGTCGCAGGTTCAAGTCCTGTCATCCCGACTATTTTTATTTCATCTCTTCCAAGTCATTGAGATGATAGTCTAAAGCTTTAACTGATATCTGAATTTCCCAAATCAATAAGGAGAGCGAAATAATTAGCGAAAGTAATGCTGCGCCAAAAACCCAAAGTGCCACATTTACAAGCAACACATATATTAAAAACATACTGATTACGCACAACAATAAACTTGTAATGCCAAAAATTTGCATAGACCGAGTCAAGTAAAGACGTTTTCTTAAGTTCTTGATTTGCTCCTCTATAACGCGGTCACTGCTTTGTTGGTATTGCGCATGAAGCGCGCGAATCACACTTGCATAAGCCAAAAATCGATTGGTGTAAGCCAACATGATTAATGAAATAGATGAAAACAATAAGGCTGGGGTGGTTAATGAAAGCTGTGTCATCTGAAAATAGTTTTGGTAACAAATACAATAACATTAGTTTGTTACAAAATGTTGACCTTTATAGCAACATTCGAACTATGGCTTTAAAACCACTATCTTCAACTCACTACAAACCCATTCGACCCATCACGTTTAAAGGCAAACTTTTGGTAGGCTTGGTGCGTTTGTTATTCAAGATTCGCAAAGCTTTAGGCGGTGAAGATTGGCTGCATCCGCTGAAGGGCCACCACGAGGATCCGCGCAAAATGACCCGTCGGCAGCAACTCTATTTTGGTTATAAATATTATTTCAGAGCGATTCTTAAAGGAGACAAAGGCGCAGGGCTAGAACAACACTTTCAAAATCAAGGAACGAAGTTTGAAACCAAAGAAACATCGAATAGCACACAAAAATTTACACTCAGTTCGGGCGGTGACCTCATGCCCTATTTTTGTATAACTTCTGAGCAATGTAAAGATCTTTGGAAAGATAGTGGTGCCTTTTTTTTCGATGCCGACCTCGTTGTTGGCAATCTTGAAACACCATTAAATCCGAACAAACCGGCATCATTCGTTCCTGAGGTAATGCTGAGCAATATGTATTTCAATGCCAACGAAGACATGTTTGACGTATTTTCTGGGTTCGGTAAATTCAAAGGATACGATGTGGTCTCTACTGCCAATAACCACTCGTTAGATCAGGGCGAAGAAGGCGTGCTAAAAACCATTGAGTTTTTAGACCAAAAAGGGATCGAACACGTCGGGACAGCAAGGTCTGAGCAAGAGCGAGACGCTTTTCCAATTATCGAAAAAAATGGAATCCGCATTGCATTTTTGTCCTATACTTTTTCGCTGAATGCGCTGTTGTGTCCGGAAGGGAAAGCTTATTTGGCCAACCACCTGAATTTAAACGAAGAAAACCCTGATTTGTCATTGATTGTGCGCCAAGCACAATTAGCACGAAAAAAAGGCGCTGAGTTTATCGTCGCGTTTTTACACATGGGTTGTGCGTATCAACCGTATCCGTCGCAAACAATTTTAGACAACATGCACGAAATTTGTAGGCAAACGGGCATAGATTTAGTGCTCGGTGGTCATCCGCACAATGCGCAGCCTATAGAATTTTTGGAGCTAACTGATCCGTTCACTGGCCAAAAAAAGCAAACGACCATCGTTTATTCGCAAGGCGATTTTGTGGCTTACGACATTCACAAATGGTGCAAATTGCCTTTGTTGCTGAAATTCGACATTGCAAATATCAATGGTTCGGTTTGCATCACCGATATCCGAGCTAAGTTATTTTACAACCATGCCCAAATTAAAAATGGAGCAGTTCAGTCTTTAAAGTTCATAGACTACACCCAGCTGAAAGCAAATCCTGAACTACTAGCCAATGATAACCCGGCCCAACTCGAATTCCAAGAGTTAACTTATTTTGCCGAAACATTCCTGCTCAAAGGTAACCTCGAGCGTTTTTTAGTAAAAGAAGAGGGCGAAGGCAAAAGCAATAAACAAGACGCCGATAAACCTATTGACATGTTTTAAAAACTGGTCAGTGATGTAGGGCTTCAAAAAGGATGCGCCCCAAGCAATCAAACACTCCATGATAAAAATGGCACTGAGTGCCGCGCCAAAATATAGTGTAGCCTCTGACAACGCATACTTTGCAACCGTTTTGAGTTGTGTGGTTACCGCGAGCCAACCAATGTAATTTCCAGGGTTGAGTATATTGAGCAAGAAACCCATCGAGATGAATTTTAACAACTGCTTTTTCTCCGTTTTTGGATAAGCCGCTCTATCTTTCTTTCGTAAATTAGAAATCCCGTAAAGGAGCAAAAAGAGGGCTCCACATAGCCGAACTATAAAATCAGTTTTGCTGCCTTCTGGTATCAATTCTGCATTGAACCAACTTAAAGAAATCAAGATAATATCGGAAGATATGACCCCTAGTGATATAAAAACACCAGTGCGAAAACCGTAGTCAATGCTGTTTTGCACGAGGGCAAAAAAGACAGTGCCTAGCATGATGCTCATCACCATCCCCGTCAAAAAACCGTACGTCAATACTTCGAGCATTTGTTTTGATTTTTGCTGCGGCTCAAAGCTATTTATTTTATATTGAAATGATATAAAAAACCCATAGACAACTTAAGAATACATGCCCTCACCAATGAATTAGGGTCATTTTGACAATAATTCGTAACTTCACCCCTCAATTTTTTGTACATTTAGTCGCATGTGGAGTAGAGTTGCCAGTTTTATCTTAAGAAATCGCTTATTTATATTGGCCATCATCGCCCTTATAACAGTGTTTTTTGGCTATTACGCCGTGACCTCCCTAAAAGTTGACAACCGCGTTGGCAACACGCTTCCGAAAGACGACCCTATTCAGATGGACTACGAAAACTTCAAATTACAATTTGGAGAAGATGGTTCTACACTCGTCATTGCCATACAAACCGATTCACTCTACACCGAGTCCAATTTCAAAAAATGGAGAGAGCTCGGCTACCAAATTTTAAAAATAAAAGGAGTAGACAACGTTGTATCTGAAGCCACGCTCTTTGGCATGACCAACAACATCAAAAAAAATGAATTTGAAATTCACCGCATTTTTTCTGACACCACTTTCCGAGATAAATCCATAGAAGAGGTTCGCGCCGAGATTCGCAAGAACCCAATTTACCGCGGCTTGCTCTACAACGATACCAGCAACGTTTCCTTACTCATGATTGGCATCGATGAAAAGGTACTATCCAACCCTAAAAAATCTGGGGTGGTACTTAAAATCGAGGAGCTCGCTAACAAATATGAAAAACACTTCGGAAAAGTCTACTTTGCAGGCCTGCCGCACATCAGGGTTGTGGTTGCCAAGCGCATTGTAGCCGAAATGTATATCTTTTTAGGGCTATCTATTTTTGCTTCTTCCTTATTGTTGTTCCTCTTTTTTAGGTCCTTATACGTCGTCTTCCTTTGTAATATCGTTGTTTTCATCTCTGTAATTTGGGCGCTTGGCAGCATCGCATTTATGGGTTACGAACTTTCAATTATTATGGCGCTTATTCCGCCCCTTTTAATTGTAATCGGCGTGCCCAACTGCGTCTTTCTCATTACCCGCTATCATCAAGAATACGTGCGGCTCGAGAATAAAATGCGTGCTTTATTTGTGATGGTCAAGCGCATTGGATCGGTTACTTTCTTAACCAATCTTACCACGGCTGTCGGTTTTGTGACTTTCACAAGCTCAGATAAATTAGGTCAATTCGGTATCATTTCGAGTTGGAATATCATGGTGGTTTTCGTGCTATCCCTAGCCATTATTCCCATATTTGCATCATTTGCCAAGCCGCCGAAACCTCGTCACCTCAAGCACTTGAGTCGTGTTTATTCTCAAGGATTTATCGAAATTATTGTCAAGATTGTGACCAAATACCGTCCTTGGGTCTACGCTTTCTCCATCTTATTGGTCATTTTCAGCCTCTACGGCATGACCAAAATCATCTCTACTGGTAACGTTACTAGCGACCTCCCTCCCGACGATCCTATTTTACTCGATCTTAAATTTGTAGAGCAAAACTTCGGTGGTTCTATTCCATTTGAAATCACTGTTAATTATAAAGAAAAAGGCAGGCTTTTCAATGCGGAAACCATGCGAAAAGTAGAAGAAATTCAAAGTGTGTTTGCCAAAGACACCCTCTTCTCCAAAAGTATTTCTTACGTAGACCTGATCAAGTCGATCAATATGGCTTATCACGGTGGAGACCCAAGTAAATACACCCTTATTTCTAATCGCGACAAACTTCGCCTGAAAAAGTATATTGATAAGTTAGACCTGAGCAGTCTAAATGGCGGATCTATCTCATTGAAAAACTTAGTAGATACGAGTAAAACAACATTGCGCATTCGCATGCAAATGAAAGACTTGAGCGTAGATAAAGTGGGGCCTGTATTAGACGCCATGAAAGTCAAAACCAAGCAAATTCTAAATCCGGATCAAGCTAATCTAGACCGACTATATCATAAAATTACCAAAGGAAATACAGCCGCCCTCGACAGCATCATTTACGAATATACGGGGGTTTTCAATAATTTAACGGCGCTAGTTTCAAACGGTAACGATGAAAAACAAATGGCTCTTGATATGGACCCAGAAAAAATCAAGGCCTATGCAGGAACCAAAACATTCAATCAGAACCTCCGTAAAGCAATTGATGCAGAGCAATATGACTTAGTTTTCACCGGAATTAAAGTCGTGCAAACAGAAGGAACCAAGTATTTATTTGTGAACTTACTTCAAAGTCTGATTTTTGCGGTAGTGTCTATCGCGATCATGATGGCGTTCTTGTTCCGTTCTATGCGCATTATTTTGGTATCCATGATTCCGAATATTATTCCTTTATTATTCACCGCTGGTATCATGGGTTACTTTCAGATTCCATTAAAGCCTTCCACAATCTTAGTTTTTGGAATTGCACTTGGAATCACTGTAGACAACGCTATTTTATTCCTTGGAAAGTATCGAAATGAGCTCAAACAGCACGCCTGGGATGTCCGATTTGCCATCCTACACTCCTTAAGAGAAACAGGATTAGGCATTTTCTATACTTCAGTCATTCTCTTCTTTGGATTCCTGATGTTCGTCTTCTCGCAATTCGGCGGCACAAAAGCACTTGGGTTGTTAGTGTCTATTACGATCATGGTCGGGATGGCAACCAATTTGATTATTTTACCTGCCCTCTTGCTCTCGTTAGAAAGAAAATTCAGCGTGCGCTCATTCCAAGAGCCTTTCTTTGATATCTACAACGAAGAAACTGACTACGACATCGACAAGCTCGAAATCGAGTTTGCAGAAGAAGAAGACAAATAATTAGGCGTCTTTTAGTTTTTTAACCATTGTAAGAATCGTTGCAAGCGCAACTGTTTCTCCTGTTTCGTCATAGACGTCAACCAAGAATTTTACAATGCCTTTTGCGATATCGTCTTCAGATCGTTTTTCTTGATCCACTTTTTCTTTGACAGTAAAACGGACGCCAATTGTTGCTCCGGGATAAACAGGCTTGGTGAATCTTGCCTCTTCGATACCATAATTGAGCAATACCGGGCCTTTTTTAGGATCCACAAATAATCCTGCGGCCTTTGACAAGATAAAATAGCCGTGGGCAA
The DNA here is from genome assembly GCA_041191505.1 of Bacteroidota bacterium. Lineage (GTDB taxonomy): Bacteria > Bacteroidota > Bacteroidia > Flavobacteriales_D > Crocinitomicaceae > UBA952. The sequence continues at coordinate 5,784 of JBEEOT010000004.1, forward strand.
CTCTGCGTTCAAATATGGTGCCTTCTAGTGAGGTGGCATCCATGTGCGCATAGAAATTATCACCTGACACATTTGCAAAATTTACGATGTCTGCATCGGTAACCGTGTGCTTATGCGTAAATACCGTTTCTCCGACTACCAATTCCTCGAAATGTTTTCTAAACACGTGTGGTTGTGCTTCTGGCATTGCTGCTCCAACCTGGAATTGCTGTGTAATAGCGGTAATGGTACTTGGGTGACCCTGAATAGCCGTGCGCTGCAAATAGTGCAAAACGCCGCGCTTTCCGCCCATTTCTTCGCCGCCACCCGCTCGGCCCGGGCCGCCGTGAGTGAGCAACGGCATAGGGGATCCGTGGCCTGTGCTTTCTTTCGCACAATCTTTATTGAGTACTAAAATACGTCCATGCATGCTTGCGGCACCCACTACGTATTCCACAGCTTCTTGATTACTTGGCGTTACAATTGACGATACAAGAGAACCCTTGCCCATTTTTGCTAAATCGATGGCGGCTTGTATGTCTTTGTACGGCATAATGGTGGCTACAGGGCCAAATGCTTCGATGTCGTGTACGGCAGTTGAAATAAAAGGATTTTCATTGCGGAACAACACCGGCGGAAAAAACGCACCTGCATTTTTATTGGCGCCAATGACTTCAAAATCTTCGAGATTTCCGAAGACAATTTGCTGCGACTGTGCCAAGAGATCGACATTAGCGCGCACTCTTTCTAATTGAAGTTTAGTAGCAAGGGCTCCCATGCGAACTCCTTCTGTAGATGGATCACCTATTTTAGTAGTCGCTAATCGGGCTGAAATTGCACTTTGTACCTCATCCAATAAATTTTCAGGAACAATAATGCGGCGCACCGCCGTACATTTTTGCCCTGCTTTGATGGTCATTTCCTTGACACATTCCTTTACAAATAAATCGAATTCTTCGGTGCCTGGAACTGCGGCTTGACCCAAAATGGTTGCATTTAGGGAGTCGGCCTCTAAATTGAAGCTAACACTTTGTTCTGCAATGCGTGGCAAACCCTTGAGTAATTTTCCGGTTGCTGCGCTACCCGTGAAAGTAACGGTGTCTCTTGCATCTACTGAATCCAAAATTCCACGGCCCAAACCGCAAATAAGTTGCAGCGCTCCCTCTGGTAAAATCTTGGAGTCAATAATGTCGCGCACCATGACTTCTGTTAAAAAGCAGGTGTATTCAGATGGCTTCACTACGGCAGGAACACCAGCCATTAGGTTCACGGCAATTTTTTCAAGCATGCCCCAAATTGGGAAATTAAAGGCATTGATGTGTACGGCAACCCCTTCTTTTGGTACCATGATGTGATGACCTATGAACGTTCCATTTTTTGAAAGAGGAGCAGCGACGCCGTCTACGTAATAAGGGAGGTCGGGAAATTGTCGGCGCAAACTTGCGTTGGCAAATAAGTTGCCTATTCCGCCTTCGATGTCTATCCAGGAGTCTACTTTGGTGGCGCCAGTGTGGGCAGAAATTTGATAATATTTTTCTTTGCGTTCCATTAAAAAGAGCGCTAACGCTTTAAGCATGCGGCCTCTTTCCTGGAAAGTCATTTTACGAAGGGCGTGTCCGTTTGCTCGGCCGTAGTTTAAAACTTCAGCAAAATCAATTCCGGCACTTGAAGCTTCTCCGATTTGAACACCGGTAAGCGCATTAAAAAGTGGCGTTTCTATACCTTGGCCGTCAATCCACTGACCAAGGACATAATTTTGAAATCGTTGCATAGCGAATTTTTAGAATAACCAACGCACTAAGTCGGCGCCGTTGGCATAAATCATGAGCGAAAGCAATAAGAAGATCCCGATATATTGGGCTACTTCTAAGACCTTTTGTGGTGCTTCTTTTCCAGTGATCATTTCATACAATAAGAAAACCACATGTCCGCCATCGAGTGCTGGAATCGGCAGAATATTCATAAAGGCGAGGATAATCGACAAAAGAGCGGTTGTTAGCCAGAAAGTGTGCCAATCCCACAAAGGCGGGAACATGTTGCCAATTGAGGCAAAACCACCAATTTGCGTGGCTCCCTTTTTGGTAAATACAAATTTGAACTGGCTTACGTAATCGGAAAGCGTATTGAATCCGTAACCCATGCCTATACTCACGCTTTGTGCAAAACCATATTTTTTCTCAGTTATTGCTTTCTTGTCGATGTACTCTGAATTGGCCATAATTCCAATTGTGCCATTGTCTTTCACTTTTACATCGAGCGTGATGGTGTCTTTGGGGTCGCTTTTTCTAGCTACCTTGATAGCTACCTTCTCATTCTTATGAGCAAAAAGTTCTGCTTGAAACTCGTCGTAGTAACGAATGTATTTTCCATTGACTTCGTATACTTGGTCTTTGGCTTTGAATCCTGCACGCAAAGCGGGTGAATCTTTTGAGACCTCCACTACTTTTGGTGATTTACCACGCAACGTAAATGCAGGTAAGGCGCCAGCTTCAAATAATTTTTGATCAATTTCGGCAGGAAGCGTGAGGTGTGCGATTGTTCCGTCTGGGTGTTGAACGGTAATCTTGTGGGCGTCGCGAAGTAAAATTTCTTTATTAATGTCATCTAAGTTAAGTGGTTTCTTGCCTTCGATATCTAACACGATATCTCCTGAATAGATGCCGTATTTTGCCATGTATGGATGCACACCCAAGCCTTCTTTCAACTTATTCTGGTCGAGCGTCAACTGACCCCACGTAAAGACTACGCCTATATAAATAATAAAACCCAAAACAAGATTAACCGTAACGCCGCCAATCATAATGATCAAACGCTGCCAAGGTTTTTTGCTTCTAAACTCCCAGGGTTGCGGCTCGTTTTTGAGCTGTTCGGTGTCCATAGATTCGTCGATCATGCCAGCAATTTTGACATAACCGCCGAGCGGCACCCAACCAATCCCCCACTCCGTGGTATTTGGATCTTCTGACCACTCAGTTGGTGTGGACTTGCTGAACCAAGCTTTTTTCTTTTCTCCGTTGACACGCTTCCATCTAAAAAATGAAAAATATGGATTGAAAAAAAGATAAAATTTTTCAACGCGCGTCTTGAATAATTTGGCAGGTATAAAGTGTCCGAATTCGTGGAGTGTAACTAAAATAGCTAGTGAAGTAATGAGCTGAAGAGCTTTGATGAGAATTTCCATTGTATAAATTATGTGTTACAAAGATACCGTAAGTTTATTAGTGGGCCTCTAGCCAATTAGCCGCGGTTTTCATTTCGACTTCCATTGGCACTTCCATAGCGACAGCCTCTTCCATGGCTTTTTTTACCAATTGCTGCATCAGTACTACTTCATCGCGATGAACGTCAAATACAAGTTCATCGTGTACTTGTAAAATCATTTTTGATTGCAACTTTTCTTTGCTCATGGCGCGGTGAACGGCAACCATCGCAAGCTTGATGATATCTGCAGCTGATCCCTGAATAGGCGCATTGATGGCATTGCGCTCGGCAAAACCGCGCACCACTGCATTGGCTGAATGAATATCTGGTAAATACCTGCGGCGCTTTAAAATGGTTTCAACATAACCTAGTTCTCTGGCTTGCGCAATGACTTTGTCCATGTAAGTTTTAATGGTGCCGTATTGCTCAAAATAGGCATCGATGATTCCTTTTGCTTCGGTACGTGAAATTTGCAAGTTTTGGGCCAGGCCAAAAGCTGATTGCCCGTATATAATTCCAAAGTTGACTGCTTTTGCCGCGCTGCGCTGCTCGCGAGTTACCTCATCTATTGAGGTATGAAAAACTTTTGCCGCGGTGGCCGCATGGATGTCATGTCCGCTTTTGAACGCAGCAATCATGTTAGGATCGCCTGATAGCGCTGCAATGATGCGCAATTCAATTTGCGAATAATCTACAGCCATCAGCTGAAAATCGGCCGACCTCGCTACAAATGCACGGCGAATTTCTCTTCCTTTGGCAGAGCGAACAGGTATGTTCTGCAAATTCGGATTATTTGAACTCAAGCGACCAGTTGCGGTAACCGTTTGCATAAAATTCGTGTGAATTCTGCCGTCAATAGGATCGCAAAGTGTTGGCAATGGATCTACGTAGGTACTTTTTAATTTGCGTAATTGGCGGTATTCCAAAATATGTCCGATGATGGGGTGGTCGTGCTCATGTTTTTGAAGGATGTCTTCAGAAGTAGCGTACTGACCCGTTTTGGTCTTCTTGGCTTTACTTGAAATTTGAAGTTTTTCAAAGAGGATTTCACCGAGTTGTTTAGGAGAGTCTAAGTTGAAAGGTTCTCCGGCAAGCTCCTTGATTTGATTTTCTAAATCAAACAAGCGTTCATCTAGTTCTTTTGAAAATGCATTCAAAGCGGGCACATCTATGGCAATACCTTCTTGTTCAATGTCTTTAAGCACCTTAACTAGCGGCATCTCAACCTCGTAAAACAAGTGGTGTAGGTGCGGCTTTTCTATTTCGGGCTCGAGTAATTTCTTGAGTTGATAAGTAATGTCGGCATCTTCACAAGCATAATCTTTGATTTGTTCGGGGCTAAGATCAGACATGTTGCCTTGATTCTTTCCTTTTTTACCGAGCAGGGTCTCGATTGAAATCGGTTGGTAACTCAGGTAGTAAGTTGCCAGAAAATCCATGCCTTGTTTTGACTCTGGATTGATGAGGTATTGGGCAATCATGGTGTCAAAAAGCGGCCCTTTGAGCTCAATACCATAACGGTGCAAAACCTTTAAATCGTATTTCAGATTATGCGCTATTTTTTCAATGGAGATGTCTTCAAAAATCAAAGCAAATTCATGAACAATTGCTTTGGCCTCTTCAAAATTCGAAGGAACGGGTACATAAAAAGCTTCTCGAGCCTTGTACGAAAAAGAAAAACCCACGAGGTCTGCATGGAGTGCATCTATTGAAGTTGTTTCGGTGTCAAAACAAACCTCGCTTTGCACCAACAATAATTCGAGCAACTCTTTGCGCTCTTCTGCCGATGTAATTAAATGATAACTTGGCTTCTCTGTTGCAATAGTTTTGTAACTGGCCGTCGGAGCAGCTTCTTGGGGTTCTAACATGCTCTGCATGCCAAATAAATCTAGCTGAGCCTCTTCTTTTGAGGTGTTTTGCGTCACCACGATTTCTTCGCCAATAATGCGCTTAGCCAGTGTGCGAAACTCTAGCTCTGTAAAAATATCTCGAATCGCATCGGCATTGACAGGGCAAACTTCGAGGTCTTTTTCATCGAACTCCACAGGTACGTCTCGAATAATGGTAGCCAAGGACTTAGACATTAATCCTTGTTGTTGAAAATTCTCTACATTTTCTTTTTGCTTGCCTTTGAGTTCATGGGCATTGGCAAACAAACCCTCCATTGAACCGTATTTAGCCACCAGCACCTTGGCTGTCTTCTCGCCAATGCCTGGAATGCCTGGAATGTTATCAGAAGCGTCGCCCCACAAACCAAGGATATCAATAACCTGCAATGGGTTGGTGACCTCAAATTTGTCGCAAACTTCTTTGACGCCTAATATTTCTGGCGGATTACCGCCTCTTCCTGGCTTATAGATAAATGTTTGGGGACTCACAAGTTGCGCGTAGTCTTTATCGGGGGTCATCATGTAAGTGATGAAGCCTCTTGGTTCTGCAAGTTTAGCAACAGTGCCAATTACGTCGTCGGCTTCAAAACCTGCAACCTCTAAAATCGGAATATTAAACGCCTGAACGATTTGCTTTATGGGTTGAATCATAGAGCGGATGTCCTCGGGCATCTCTTCTCTTTGAGCCTTATATTCGACGTATTCCTCCTGGCGCTGGGTAGAGCCTCCTGGCGGGTCAAAAACAACAGCTATATGTGTGGGTTGCTCTGTTTTAAGCACATCGATGAGCACATTTGTAAAACCAAACGCTGCAGAGGTGTTCTCACCTTTTGAATTAACGCGCGGGTTTTTTGCAAATGCAAAATAGGCTCTGTAAATAAGTGCATAAGCATCGAGCAAAAATAGTTTTTTAGGTGCGGCGGGTGTCAGCATCAGAAAGAAGGGAAGTAAGGTATAAATTGTGCGGGTTCAACTTGTGCCTCTTTAGAAACCGGAAAGGTTTTATAAATAAAAAAAACACCCGCTTTTGGGTAACCACTTATTCTAACTTGAACAAGAGGTTTTTTGGCGGCCTTGTAAGCAGTGGTAATAAATCCTGGTTCGGGAATGATGCGCAAGGGCACTTCTAGTTGGTTCTCGCGGTGGGCACGTATTTTAAGCGGTTGGTCCAGATAGAGATTGCCAATTTTTTGCTGTTCGACAAAAAGCTCGTAACTACCCGGTTTGATTTTGACGGGTACCCACAAATTATTTTGAACGTGAAAGCCGGCCTTGAACTTGACCAACTGACCACTAAACTGCTCGATCTTAGAGCCGTCATAGCTGATCATTTCAATTGGCTCCTCTAAACTCTTGCAAGCAACCAAAGCAAATAAAGCCAGAAAAATAATAACAGACTTCATGCTTAAATTTGACTAAAGTTTTTGAAGAAATAAGGAATGGTCTCTATCCCCTTGTAAAAATTGAAAAGACCATAATGTTCATTTGGACTATGAATGGCATCGCTGTCAAGCCCAAAGCCCATTAATATAGTTTTTAAGCCAAGCTCTTGTTCAAACATAGCAATAATAGGAATGCTTCCACCGCTGCGCACCGGAATTGGTTTTTTACCAAACGTGGTTTCATAGGCGCGACTTGCAGCTGCATAAGCAGCAGAATCAGTTGGTGTCACTACGGGTTGCCCTCCGTGGTGAGGTGTCACTTTAACGCGAACGCTGGACGGTGCTATTTTTTCAAAATGCGTCTGAAACAAATTGGTGATTTCATCTGGATCTTGGTCTGGAACCAAACGCATTGAGATTTTAGCAAAAGCTTTTGAAGCAATAACTGTTTTGGCGCCTTCTCCGATGTAGCCTCCCCAAATACCATTGACGTCTAGCGTTGGGCGAATAGATCCGCGCTCCATGGTGCTGTATCCTTTTTCACCATGTGTCGAGTTGATAGCTAAAGCCTCGCAATAAGCTTTTTCTGAAAATGGTGCTTTGGCCATTTCTACCCTATCTTCAGCAGAAAGTTCAATTACTTTGTCATAAAAACCAGGAATGGTGATGCGCATGTTTTCGTCGTGAAGACTCGCAATCATTTGCGTGAGTATATTGATCGGGTTTGCCACACAACCACCGTAAAGGCCAGAATGTAAATCGCGATTCGGCCCTGTTACTTCTATTTCGACATAACTCAGGCCGCGCAAACCTGTTGTAATAGATGGCGCATCATTAGCTAACATACCCGTGTCCGAAACCAAGATGATATCCGCCTTGAGTTTGGCTTTGTTTTCTCTTACAAAAATCGCCAAGTTAGGACTTCCCACCTCTTCTTCTCCTTCGATCATTAACTTGACATTACAAGGTAATTCTTGGGCTTGCAACATGGCCTCAACCGCTTTGACATGCATAAAAAACTGACCTTTGTCATCACAAGCGCCGCGTGCAAAAATAGCACCCTCCGGATGAATGGGTGTTTGCTTAATGACGGGTTCAAAAGCCGGACTATGCCACAGCTCAAGTGGATCGGCTGGCTGAACGTCGTAGTGGCCATAAACCAAAATGGTTGGTAACTGAGTGTCTATGATTTTCTCGGCGTACACAATTGGATGCCCAGCTGTGGCAATTACCTCCACCTCATCTAGGCCAATATCTTGAAGATGAGCGGCTAAATGTTGTGCGCAAGCAGTAACATCTTTTTGAAAACTTGGATCTGCCGATACAGATGGTATGCGCAAAAGTGCAAATAATTCGTCGACAAATTTTTGCTTATTGATTTGAATAAATTGTTGTGTTTTTTCCATAATAATTCTCTGCTTCAAAGTTGCGAAAAATCGCGGTGTTTTGTTACGTCGTAGTTTATATTAATTTTGTTATGCAACTTTTTTTACAGTAATGACGTCCAAACGACAACTTGCGCATATGAAACACTTACTACAACTTGCTTTTATTTTATCCGTTGGGTCAATTTTTGCTCAGCCAATTGCTGTTTCAACCACCCAAACTCCCCAACAATTGGTGGACAACGTGTTGCTGGGTTTTGGTGTAACAGCTTTGAATGTTACCATTAATGGAAATCCAGCTTTAGCGAATACCGCACAAGGCAACGTTGGTTACTTTACCAATACCAATCCAGCATTCCCTATTAACAACGGGCTCGTCCTAACTACAGGAAATGCGTCGGCAGCGGTTGGTCCTAACTCAAGTACGTCATTTACCAACAATAATCCGGCCACTTCATCTGTTAGTACGGACCCACACCTCAACGACATCGCCGCCGGTAGCGTCACCAACGGGGTTGTGTTAGAATTTGACTTCATTCCTTCCGGAGACACCCTCGTTTTTAACTATATGTTTGGGTCCGACGAATACCCAGAATTTTCTCCTTCATCTTTTAACGATGCCTTTGGTCTATTTTTATGGGGGCCCGGTATTACAGGGCCTTATGCTTTAGCCGGTTATCCGAATGGCGGAGCAAATATTGCGACTATTCCTGGTGGCATCCCTGTAACTATCAATAATGTTGGCGACGCATCGAACACCCAATATTATGTTTTCAACGAAGCTAACTCTACTCTGACCTATGGCGATGCCATTCAATACGACGGCACAACGGTTCTTCTAACTGCAGCTGCGAGTGTGCAGTGTAACCAATTATACCACATCAAACTTGCGATTTCTAATGTTGGTGACCAATCTTATGACTCCGGAGTATTCTTAGAAGCGGGTTCATTCAGCTCTTCTGCGGTCGATGTTGCGGTTGCAACAGTGTCAGGCGACACCACAATTATTGAAGGTTGTACTTACGCAGATTTCATCTTTACCCGCCCTGCTGGGCAGCTCAATGACACGCTCATTATTAACTACACCATTGGTGGTGTAGCTCAACAAGGCATTGACTACAACACCCTGCCAAACCCTATTACGTTCTTGCCAGGTGAAGACACTGTTATCATCAACCTAACGCCTACACAAGATGGCATTAATGAAGGTTTCGAATCAGTCGTTATTACAGTAGAATTGATCAACCCTTGTGGTGACACCATCACTTCTTCGGGCACCATTTATATAGGCGAAGGGCCCATCATCAATATTACTGGCAATAACCCAACCGTATACTGCGCCACCGATAGTGTGTGGTTGGCTGCAAGTGCTTCAGGTGGCTATGCCCCATACGACTATGCTTGGGAGAATTTAGCAGGTGCCAGTTTAGGAACCAACGATTCCATATCGGTGGGCATAGGTCAGAATGGCACCATGTATTATCTCGTAACGGCCACAGACAACTGTAATTTCACCCAAACAGATACCGTTACGGTTACCATGAATCAAACATTAGCTATTGACACCATTTATGTGGGTCCGTCAACATGTGTGCCAACCGGTTTTGTTTCAGTACAAGCTTCTGGTACACAAGGTGTGCCCCAATACAACTGGACCGGCCCAGGCCCGAACGGCTTCATAGACGCCTCTGTGTGGCAAAACCTACCATCGGGTTGGTATTACATTACCATTCAAGACAACGTATGTACCGTTAGCGACAGTGCGTTTGTAGATTTACTCGACCCACCAGTTGCTGAGTTTAGCGCAAGTGTCACCGAAGGCTGCGCGCCGCTTAGTGTTACATTTACAAATACAAGTCAAAATGCAAGTGCCTACAATTGGAACTTTGGTGACGGCCAAGCTTTAAACAGCAACGACCTCAGCGCACAAACCCATGTTTTTGATGTTCCGTTTGGTCTATATACGGTAACCCTTACAGCCAACCAAGGGCCTCAGTGTTCCGATGTGGCCACTGTAAGTATTCAAGTAAACGTTTGTGGTTGTACCGACCCATCAGCAACAAATTACAACGCCAACGCAAATGTCAACGACGGCTCATGTGTTTACCCTACTGGTTGTACCGACTCCTTAGCCTTGAACTATGACCCTAACGCGCTTATTGACAACGGAAGTTGTGAATATTCTCGCCCAGAAGCACCAAACGTCATTACACCAGGTGGTGTTAACCCTTACTTCTTTATTCTGCAGACAGAGAGCGTGAGCTCTATGGAACTCACTATTTTGAACCGTTGGGGCAATGTCATTTACGAAGCGAGCTCTGCAAACTACCAAGACATCCAAGTGAACAACAATCCAAAATGGGACGGCACTATCAACGGCACATTAGCTGAAGAAGGCGTTTACTTCTATAAATATACTGCCTTACTGGGGCAGTCCAATCAAGAAGTGACAGGCCACGGCTTTTTCCACTTGGTGCATAAGAAATAATGAAAAGGGGGCTTAGGTCCCCTTTTTTTACGTTTAGCATTATTAAAAGGTGCTCATGAAATCATTATTCACGGTCTTAATCTTTCTTGGGGCTTTAGATTTATATAGCCAACCTATTAGTGTTTCTACGGCACAAACCCCTCAGCAACTTGTCAATAATGTATTACTCGGTTTTGGGGTAGACGCCTTTAACATTACAATCAACGGGTCTGCAGCATTAGCTCAAACCACATTGGGAAATGTAGCTCAATTCACGAATACAAATCCCGGATTTCCAATTAACAACGGTCTTTTACTTACCACCGGAAATGCCACGGCTGCTAGCGGGCCAAATATTACTGAAGACTCAACAGATAATATTCCACCAACCACCATGGTAAACTTTGATCCAACTATACCCTACCTAACAAATATGAATATTTTCAATGGTATTGTTTTAGAGTTCGATTTTATTCCCAATGGGGATTTTTTCTCTTTTCAATATATATTTGGTTCAGAAGAATACCCAGAATGGTCTCCCTCTTCTTTCAATGACGCTTTTGGGTTTGTAATAGGCGGCCCCGGCATTTCGGGCCCTTATCCGCTACCTGGTTATCCAAATGGAGGCGTGAATCTTGCGGTAACTCCTAACGGAACAACCATTACCATCAATAGTGTAGGACCTATTTCCAACCAATCTTATTATGTTCCAAATTCAGGCGGAGGGGCCTACAATAATGCCATTCAATATGACGGAACAACCACAATGCTTACAGCATCAGCTACACTAGAATGTAATGAAACCTATCATATTAAATTATTTATAGCAAATATTGGTGATGAACAATGGGACTCTGGTGTATTTATAAAAGGAGGGTCTTTCAGTTCCGCGGCGCCTTTAGATTTTTCGGTTACAACTCAAACAAATGACACCACCATTGTTGAGGGATGTACCGATGCAATGATCATTTTTACACGGCCTGAAAATCAGACTAACAACGCATTGACAGTCAATTATACTATAGGTGGCAGTGCCCAACAAAGCTTAGATTATAGTGCCTTACCCAACCCCCTAATATTTTTACCCGGACAAGATTCAATTATACTTAATGTTGCTCCTATTCAAGACAATTTAGCGGAAGGTTGTGAGTCTATTGATGTTTCAATTTCCTTTATAAATCCTTGTGGCGATAGCATTACCCTGCTTAAGTCCATTTGGATTTGTGATGCACCGATTATTAATATAACAAGTAACAACCCAACTGTTTACTGTGCTACCGATAGCGTTTGGCTAACAGCCGGCGCCTCGGGAGGCTTTGCACCATATAATTATTCATGGGTCAATTTAGCCGGAGCAAACCTGGGCACCAACGACTCCATATCCGTAGGCATTGCCCAGAATGACACCATGTACTATTTAGTGACCGCCACAGACAACTGTAATTTTTCGCAAACAGATACCGTTTCGCTTACATTGAACCAAGCTCTCGCAATTGACACCATTATTTTTGAAGCAGCATCGTGTATGCCGACAGGTTTCGTTTCTGTACAGGCATCTGGTGCGCAAGGTGTACCACAATACAACTGGACTGGCCCTGGGCCAAATGGCTTTATTGATGCATCAGTTTGGCAAAACATCCCTTCCGGATGGTACTATATTACTATTGAAGACAGCGTATGTGCAGTTAATGATAGCATATTTTTAAACGCCTTACCTCCTGCTGTCGCACAATTTAGCGCGAATATATTGAATGGTTGTGCTCCTCTTGACATCACATTTACCAACACCAGCCAATATGCAAGCAATTTCACTTGGGATTTTGGCGACGGACAAACCAGTAACAGTAACGACCTCAGTGCGCAAAGCCACGTATTCGATGTGCCTTTTGGAACGTATACTGTTACCTTAACTGCCAATCAAGGTCCACAATGTTCCGATGTTGCGTCCATTGTTATCACTGTAAATGTGTGTGGCTGTACCGATCCGTTCGCGCTCAATTACGATCCAAACGCACTCGTCGAAGACGGCAGCTGTGAATACGCCCGCCCAGAGGTCATTGCGCCAAACGTATTCAGTCCGAACGCAGACAACAACAACGAAACTTTCTACCTAGACACCAAAAATGTCATTTCCTTGCAGCTCATTATCATGAACCGTTGGGGCAATGTCTTGATGGATGCTACTTCAGTTGACCTCATCACCAACAAACCCGCTTGGGACGGAAAAATCAACGGAGAACCTGCAAGCGAAGGTGTTTATTTTTATAAATACGTCGCCACAGGGATCAACAACCAAGAATTAAACGGTCACGGTTTTCTACATTTGCTTAAAGATTAAAAATGAAGCAAAAGAAAATCATCTGGCTTGTTTTCGTTCTAGCGCTTGGCGGGCTGATCTTTTATTTTGCCACAGCACAACAAACAAGTGCCAAAGGCGACAAACAATACGGTGGTACCTTAACAATGAGTTCCAAAAGCGAAGGGCTCATCTTCTTTCCGCTTGCCGACAACACGCTAGAGCACCAACGCATTCAAGCACTCGTTTTTGAACCTTTATTAAAACCTGCACAAAACGAAAGGGGCTGGCGTTATTGCTTAGCCAATAAAGTCTCCATGAATGAAGGTCGCGATAAGATTACTTTACATATCAGAAAGAATATCCATTTCTCTGACAACCCTTGTTTTAGGTTTCATTCAAGCGAACTAACAGCTGAAGATGTTGCATTTACGCTGAGCCTGGCTTGTTCCCAACAAGCGCTTGTGCAACAAGATCTGCCCTTGCCAGAAATGATCGTCGGTGGAAGAGATTTTTATCAAAAAACCACAGACCCCATCAAGAAGTTTGTAAAAGGATTAAGGGTCATTGATTCACATACCCTAGAAATACATTTAAACGCGCCATTCAATCATTTTTTAAATTTACTTTCAGCGCCCAACTTAGGGATTTTAAGTAAGCAAGCCTTTAAATATTATGGTAAGCAAATCGTGCATCAACCCATTGGAACCGGGCCGTTTCAAATTTTGAAATCCACAAAGAGGCGCTTTTCATTTGAACGAAATCCAAACTATTGGCGCCATGATCGCTTTGGAAATCAACTTCCTTATTTAGACCGAATAGTGCTCAATTGCGGCGTTCCCGGAAATATAGCTCAACAACAGTTTTTAAATAACAAACTTGACCTTTTATTCGACTTACCAGTAGATGAACTTCAAGAAGCGTTCGGCACCTTAAGCGATGCCAAATCAGGGAAGAACCCTTTGCACGAAGTCTATATCAAAAATGCAGCAAAAGTTCACTTCATTCAATTCAATGCTTTGCATCCGCCGTTTAATAATCTCGATGTAAGAAGAGCTTTTGCATTAGCTATCGACGGCCAGACTATTTGTAATGATGTCCTCAAAGGAGAGGGGAGCCCATTAAACAACCAATTTATTCCAACTCAAAAATCATTCAAGAACACGCTCTTGAAACCAGACACAAGTCCGTTAAACACAAAAATTTCACTGGCAAAAACACTGCTCAACAATGCCGGTTTTGACGCCAGACACCCCTTCCCTATCGTTACTTTTTATGTGGGGGCAGCAAAAAACACCCTTGCCTATAAATGGTCCAGCGCTGTTGCAAAAATGCTTCGTAAAAATCTGGGGGTGCAGGTGGTTTTAAAATTAACTGGGAAACCTAAAAAATTGAAAAGCGACATCGTGATTTGGCGAACAGGTTGGGTGGGTGACTACCCTGGTGCGGAGTCCTATTTAAGGCTTTTTTACAGTTCTTTTAATAGCACGACACTTTTTAAAAACGAAGAAATTAATCATGAGTATAAGGTCGCAGTATTGGCCGAAACACGCTCCCAAATTAAAGCAGCTCAAATGCGCTGTGAAAAAGCAATTATTGATCAACAAGCCCTTATTCCTATTTATACCGAAGACTTTATTGTGCTCAATCAATTGCGCTTAAGAGGCTTGAAACTTCAAGAATCAGGAATGCTCGACTTTGCGAGGCTCTATATCAAAGATATCAGATAAGCGGCTAGCTAAGCGCTTCTTCTACCCAAGCTTTACCCCAATTTTCGTGCGCTTCAGCAGACCACAAAGCCGGATAAAATATGCGCTTTTGAAAACGCGGCGGCAAATATTTCTGCCAATTTGTTCCGCCGGTTGCAGCTACATCTTTGTCTTGACGAGCTAAATAACGAACCGCAGATTTGTAATGTGCCAACGGCCAATTAATGTTGACATTAATGTCGTTTTGTCTGAGTACATCTTTGACGCTTTCATCTTGTTGATCCTCTTTTGACAGCCTGAGATAAACTTGCCATAGATTCTTATCCCGGCATTGTGTTCCTAGGGAAATAAATTGGTCTCGGTATTTTTCTTCAAACTGAATGAGTGTAAGGGTTTTTTTACCCGTTGCCACTTCTGTAGCTCCGGCCTTCCAATAAATGTGCTCAAACAAGCGGGTAATGTCCGTTTCTTCTCTAAGTTGCTCGCGTTGGTCTTTTGCCACGAGATTGATGAAATCGGTACTGAAGATTTCGATTTCGCGGTATTGAGCTGATTGGAAACCTGAGGCGGGCAATAAACTCATGCGGAATTTCAGGAATTCTTCGCGGTCCATGCCGTTAATCATGATTTCAAAACTCTTAACGAGTGCATCAAAATAACGATTGATTCGTGTTACGCGATCAACAAAATGGTCTTTAGTTGGCGCCTCAACTTTTCCGAGTGCTTCAAACTCGCGCAGCGCCAGCTTAAAATACAATTCTGTGATTTGATGATACATGATGAAAACCACCTCGTCTGGAAAAGAAGTTTTTGGTTTTTGTAAACTCAGTAAGGTGTCTAATTGAATGTAATCCCAATAAGTGGTCACGTCTGCATAAAGTAAACCCTCTAGATAGGCGTTGAAGTCTTCGCCTAGCGCGGCATATTTTTCATTGAGTTTGCTGAGTTTCTCTTTGAGTTCGGGTGTGATTTCCATCTTTTCTTGATTGATTTGATGTTTCGAAATTAAACAAAATTTAAGTGCTTAAAGAATATTTACATTTGTACACTTATTAAATACGCAATGATCAATTACAACCCAAAACACTGGCTTTCCTTTATTTTCTCTTTTCACAAAAGTGACACCGCGCGCATGATGTGGAAAGAATTGATCTATATCAGTCTTCTTTCGATTCTTATCGCCTATATCGAAATCACCTTTTTTCCTGAAGCGTATTATCTTAAACACCTCACGGTTGTATACTCCTTACTCGGTTTTGTGATTTCTCTTTTGTTGGTGTTCAGAACCAATACAGCCTATGATCGCTGGTGGGAAGGTCGAAAATCTTGGGGTTCAATAGTCAATCACAGTAGAAGCCTGAGCTCCAAACTCAGCGCGTTAGCACTGAGCCATGAAGAACGATTGAGCTTGAGTAACTTCATTTCTCTTTATGTCTTTTCTATAAAAAATCACTTGCGCTCTAAGCAAGTTCAAACAGATAAAGACTGTCTAATTGACTTCGATTCATTTGATTTGAGTGGTCACCAACCGCTGCGTATTCAACAAATGTTGAGAAGCGAAATCCAACAATTAAGCGAAACGAAAAAAATGAATATTGAAGTGGGTTTTGCTATTCAAAAAGACCTTGATGAACTCGTGTTTGCATTGGGTGTTTGTGAACGCATTAAGAATACGCCCATTCCTTTTTCTTACAGTCTTTTTATTAAAAAATTTATATTCATTTATGTATTGACCATGCCTTTGGCGTTCGTACCGCTCTTCGGCTATTTTTCGGCGTTTATTTCGACTTTTGTTTTTTATGCGCTGGTCAGTATGGAGCTACTTGCCGAAGAAATTGAAGACCCTTTTGGCTCCGACGAAAATGATTTGCCAACTGATCAGTTGTGTCTGACCATCACTGATAATTGCAAGCAAATATTTGGGGCATAAAAAAAGCGCCTTGTGGCGCTTTCGGAAATTTCTATTCTTTTATTTAGACTCTTCGTCAAAAATTCGTTTTGGACGCAATTGTTCAAACAAACCAAGCGTAAGCCAATAAGGGAGAATAAATCCTAATAAAAAGAATAACATCCAAAAGGCCATCCCGCCAATTAAAAGAAACATTACAATACCGAAAGTGCTCATCTTCTATTATTTTTGCAGTTGAAAACTTGTCCAAAATTACACAAATTAATTCATAAACACCAAAAAATGGAATTTCGCATCGAAAAAGACACAATGGGAGAGGTAAATGTACCTGCTCACCGCTATTGGGGCGCTCAAACAGAACGTTCGCGCAACAACTTTAAAATTGGCCCAGAGGGCTCGATGCCAATTGAGGTGATCCATGCTTTTGCCTATCTCAAAAAAGCGGCGGCTCACGCCAACCACGAACTAGGTGTTTTGCCCGTAGAAAAAAGAGACCTCATCTCAAAAGTGTGCGACGAAATTCTCACAGGCCAGCACAACGACGAATTTCCATTAGTAATTTGGCAAACTGGTTCGGGCACACAATCCAACATGAATTGCAACGAAGTAATTGCCAATCGCGCACATGTAATTCACGGTGGTCAATTACTAGACGAACAAAAAGTGCTCAACCCCAACGATGACGTCAATAAATCACAGTCATCCAACGACACCTACCCTACCGCTATGCACATCGCCGCCTACAAAATGGCTGTAGAAGTGACGCTACCGGGCATGAAACATTTGCGTGACGTCCTACAACAAAAAGTAAGTGAATTCAAAGACATCGTGAAAACTGGTCGCACGCACTTTATGGATGCCACACCACTTACCCTAGGTCAAGAATTCAGCGGTTACGTAGCTCAACTCGACTACTCCATGCGCGCAATTCAAAATGCACTGGTTGCGGTTTCTGAATTGGCCCTGGGCGGAACAGCTGTGGGAACTGGCTTAAATACGCCAAAAGGATATGATGTTTTGGTGGCTCAAAAAATTGCAGATTTCACAGGCCTTCCGTTTATCACGGCCGCAAATAAATTTGAAGCGCTTGCTGCTCACGACGCAATGGTTGAATTATCAGGTGCATTGAAACGCGGTGCAGTTTCGCTCATGAAAATTGCCAACGATATTCGCATGTTGTCTTCTGGTCCGCGCTGCGGAATCGGAGAAATCATTATTCCAGACAACGAACCGGGATCTTCTATCATGCCGGGTAAAGTAAATCCTACACAACCAGAAGCCTTAACAATGGTTTGCGCTCAAGTCATGGGCAACGACGTTACGGTTAGTATCGCCGGTTCTAACGGTCATTTCGAACTCAATGTATTCAAACCAGTTATTGCTTCTAATGTATTGCAATCTGCGCGCCTCATTGGAGACGCTTGTGTTTCTTTTGCCGACAACTGCGCGGTTGGTATTCAAGCTAACCTCCCAATGGTAAAACAACATTTGGATAACTCACTAATGCTCGTCACGGCGCTCAACACCAAAATTGGTTATTACAAAGCTGCTGAAATTGCTAAGTATGCCCACAAAAACGGGACAACACTCAAAGAGGCGGCTGTTGGCTTAGGTCATGTTACCGCAGAAGAATACGACCAAATCGTCGACCCGTCTAAAATGATTGGCTCATTAGATTAACTTAGGTATCGTTTCTTCTAATAAGAAACAAACGCAAACATATTATTCGTTAATTTTGTATATAAAAATTTTCAATGTCAAAAATTAAAGTAGCCAACCCCATTGTAGAGCTCGACGGCGATGAAATGACCCGTATTATCTGGAAATTCATCAAAGATAAACTCATCTTACCGTACCTCGATTTAGATATCAAATACTACGATCTCGGTATCGAAAAACGCGACGAAACCAACGACCAAATTACTATCGACGCAGCTGAGGCCATTAAAAAGTACCAAGTCGGTATCAAATGTGCTACCATCACCCCAGATGAAGCACGGGTTCAAGAATTTCACTTGAAGTCAATGTGGAAATCTCCAAATGGAACGATCCGAAACATCCTAGATGGTACCGTTTTCCGCGAACCAATCGTCATGCAAAATGTGCCGCGTTTGGTTGCCAACTGGACCGCTCCAATCATCGTTGGTCGTCACGCATTTGGCGATCAATACCGTGCTACCGATGCTGTTTTCAAAGGAAAAGGCAAGCTCACCATGACCTTTACCCCTGAAGACGGCGGCGAAACTCAAACTTTCGAAGTCTATAACTTCAAAGGAGATGGTGTAGGAATGGCTATGTACAACACCGATGAATCTATCATGGGCTTTGCAAGAAGCTGTTTCAATATGGCTTTGACTAAAAAATGGCCGCTTTATCTTTCGACAAAAAACACCATCCTGAAAAAATACGATGGCCGCTTCAAAGATATTTTTGAAGAAATCTACCAACAAGAATTCAAGGCGCAGTTTGAAGCTGCTGGTATCGTATACGAGCACCGCCTCATCGACGACATGGTTGCCTCTGCACTAAAGTGGAACGGTAATTTTGTTTGGGCTTGTAAAAACTACGATGGCGACGTACAGTCAGACACCGTAGCCCAAGGTTTTGGTTCATTGGGCCTCATGACTTCCGTTCTTATTACCCCAGATGGTAAAATTATGGAATCTGAAGCAGCGCATGGTACCGTTACACGCCACTACCGCGACCACCAAGCCGGGAAGAAAACTTCAACCAATCCAATTGCTTCTATTTTTGCTTGGACACGCGGTTTGGCATTCAGAGGAAAACTAGATGGCAACCAAGCCTTGATTGACTTCTGTAATGAACTCGAGCACGTTTGTATTGAAACCGTGGAAAGCGGAATCATGACCAAAGACCTCGCAGTTTGTATCCACGGGAACAAGGTCAACCACGGTGAACACTATGTGTATACCGAAGAGTTTTTAGATGCCCTCGACAGAGGTCTGCAATCAAAAATGAATTAATTTAGAGGGGCTTAAGCCCCTTTTTTATGCGCTTACTTTTTATACTTCTGATCCATTCTGTTTGCTTTGGGCAAAACCCACCTATTGATGAATTCGAAAAAGGTGTGCCTTCATCATGGTTAGGGCGCTATGAGGGCCAAATGGAAATATATAGCTCTACCGGTTTGCAACAAATTGTTGGCGTCCAATTAGATATTCAAATCATGGACCGAGAAAACTATTGGATCTATAATATGTCTTATCTAAGCCCGCGGGGTGAAGTGCTCAGCACAAAAGCCTATCGCATTGTTTATGATGAAACCAACAAGAAGGTTTGGATGGACGAAGGCGACAGCTTACTCATTGAAATGACGCGCATGGGCAACTGCTTCTATGATCATTATGAACTCAGCGGCATGTTTTTCAGTTCTTCGCTTTGTAAACAAAGTGAGCAATTGGTTTTTGAGCTTACCGGCGGAAACACAAAGCCTAGTTACTCTAGTCCTTTTATTGAAGAGGCCGAAGGTGTTGTTGAAACCATGCGCGTCAATTTTTTACAGCGCGCTGTACTTAAAAAACAATAAATGAAACCCCACTTCTTCTACTGTATAATTCTATTCCTTTCTGCTTGCAGAACGATAGAGGTAGATCCGCCAGCGCCAGAGTTCATAGGCCTTGAAGAAATCAGCTCAGCCAAGCCCTCTTTTCTATTTATTCAGACAGAAATGGCTTTAAAACCTTACTTAAAAGAGGCCGATCAGAGTTTAGATAAAAAATTTACAGGAAAATCAGAACAATGCGAAGGGGTTAGTTATACATATCATTTTGAAAGGGACCCGCTGTTATTCAAATTCAAAGAAAAAGAGGTTGAAACAACAATCAACGGTGCATTTGACCTGCGCTTGTCTTATTGCCCAACATGTCATGAATTGTTTGGAGAGGAACGCTGCGCTATTCCCCGGATATACGCTTCTTGCGGTGTTGCTGAACCTAAAAGGAAAGTACATGTCTCTTATCAGAGTAAAATAGGCATCTCTGAAGACTTCGTGCTGCGCACCAAAACTCAATTAGGTGAATTCCAGTTAATAGATCCTTGTAAAATTACCGTGTTTCAATATGACGCAAGTTCAACCATTGAAAAAGAAGTCAAAGCATCATTAATTCAGCTCGAAAAAGAAATTGATCAACAATTAGCACAAGCACCGATCAAGTCTAGTGTTGCAGAAGTTTGGAAAACACTACAAGAACCGATCTTGGTTGAACCATATGGCGTTTTTTATCTTCGGCCTCAAACCATCGGAATCGCAGATCTAACTCTAAAAAATGAAGGTCAGAAAGCGTTTTTCACCACTCAACTCACTGCACAACCAGTGTTTTCTACCAACACACTGGATCTAGACAAAGTAAAACTTCCTCCAAACACGCCAGAGAACACAAAAGAACAAAAGAGCATTTTGCATTTGCGCACTATTGCTAGTTACGATTCTATCAATCGTTTTCTGATCAAGGATTTTGATACCCAAAAAATTAGCATAAACGCTAAAAAACAAATTCATATTAATAAAGTACAAATTTTAGGCCCTCAAGCAGACCGCTTGGTCTTAGCAATTGAATTTTCTGGTTCTAAAAAAGGCATTTTTTATTTGGTTGCAGAACCATACATAGACATTGATCAGCACCTCCGAATGCGAAAGGTCGACTTTGAAATCAAAACAAAAAGCGTGCTCCTGCATTCTGCAAAATGGCTTTTAGATGCAAAAGTAAAAGAGCAAATTGAAGCAAACCTAGATGTAGACCTTGGCCCCATATTAAAAGAGAGTCAAGCGGCAATTGAAAAGCAAATCAATGGAGAAATTTCAAAGGGTGTTTGGTTAAATGGGAACATTTCCGAGTTGCGCGTTGAGCAACTGCAATTTAGTTCTTCCTGTTTTATCATTGATTTTGAATTAAGTGGTCTCTTGAAACTAAAAATACAATAGGGCGTATAAGCCCTTGTGAAAATTTTTACGCTACTTCTTTTCACTTTATTGAATTGCTCTTTATTCGGGCAAAAATCTACTTACAATAATTGTTCGGGAGCGGTTTTTGCACCTATAGAAGGTACTTTCTCTTTGCCATTTCTAGGTGAGCGCAAAAGCAATCAAATATGGTTGGTTTTTATAGCACCTCGCTCAGGTAAATTCAGCCTCGATATTAGTGTGGTAGGTTCTTCTTTAAATACTTCATCTGGAACCTTTTACATCAGTGATGAGCTAATTTGCGACCTTCCTTATGCCCAAAAAAAGAATGTCGATAGTCTTGTTTTTGAAGTGAGAGGCACTCAAAATACTTTAGATGTACAATTAAACAAAAATCAATACGCCCAAGTCTGTTTGCAAACAAGCGCTGGGTTGAAAGATGAGGTGCTTTTCAAAAGTGTTTTTGCAGCCAATAATCCATCGGAAGAAGAACAAATTTTAAATTTGGTTTACGACGCCTCGTTGCCAACTTACTCCTTGTTATTGAGAGATGGTGATAAGAATTACCCTGTTGCAGGTAGAATTATATTACAAGGCGCGGCAGAAATTAACGGAACCTACTTTGCATCGCAATTACTGATCAATCTCAAACAACCGATTAAAAAAGGGTTGATAAAAGTTGAAGCCGCTGGCTACTTTCCAGTAGAATTAAAAGAACAACGCATACCAATAAATGCAAATAGAGTTGACACCATTTATTTACATGGTTTTAAGGCTGGAGAACTCACCAAACTCGAACAGGTGTATTTTAGGGCTGGCCTACCTGAAATCATGGAAGAATCTTATGAGCAATTAAACAGATTGAGAGACCTGCTCTTATTGAACCCCAATATTAAAATTGAAATTCATGGTCACGTTAATCTAGATGAAAACAGCGCGAAAAAAGCGAAAAAATTATCTAAACAACGTGCCGTTATGGTTAAAAACTACCTTGTTTCTAACGGTATTGCAGCCAATCGTTTATACCCAATAGGCTATGGTTTTTCTAAACCAGTTTATTCTAAACCCAAAGATGAGGGTGAAAAAGAAGCAAACAGACGTGTCGAGATCCTAATAAAAGAAAATTAGCAAGAGATTTTTGCTACTCGGTTGGCGTGGCGCCCTCCTTCAAAAGCTGTATTCAAAAAGACATCTACCATTTCTTTTGCTTCGTCAACAGAAATAAACCTTGCGGGTAAAGAAATGATATTTGCATCATTATGTAAACGAGCTAATTCAGCAATTTCTTTTGTCCAACAGAGTGCGCAGCGAATAGACTGATGTTTATTAGCGGTCATGCTGATACCATTACCTGAACCACATAAAAGAATACCAAGACTTCCAGGATTTGACTCTACATGAGCTGCTACCGGATGAGCATAGTCTGGATAATCAATGCTTTGCTCTGAATAACAACCATAATCTTTCACTTCATATCCTAATGAAGTAAGGTAAGTGATAAGTATTTGCTTGGTTTCAAAACCAGCGTGGTCAGATCCTATTGGAATTATCATTTTTTTTTGCTGCTAAATTAATCACTATTTTAGGTTTAAACTTATAAACAGATTGAAAATAATACCTTCTGTAACTCAATAAACTGGTTCCGTTTATAAACAGTGTTGTGAGATTTTACGTTAAGAAGATGTTAATAATACCTGATAATCTTTTTTGTGTTTCTCATTAATTTACATAAGCTCAAATGGAATTGAGTTAAGCACTATATTTTAAGTTTACTTATGCAATGTTTTTAAACCTCTTTCAAACTATATAAACCGCTGTTGAATGGGTTTTTTATAAACACGTTTTCATTTATAAAAATTGTTGATTAAATTATAAATCACTTTACATCAATTACTTATAATATTAAACAAGTGGATACAATGTTGATAATCCGCTTTAATTGAAGAAAACAACAAATTACAGATTCTTTTATACACATATGAACAGCCTTAATAGTAGTTGTAAATTTTTTAAAATTCTTTTTTAAAAGAAATATATTAATCTAATTAAGGAGGCCTTTACATGTTAATTTTGTAGCTATCAAATGAAGTAGTAGTTTTATCCTATGCAAACATCGTTTAACCATCTCATCGATCAAATTGATGCTTTCATCAGAAAGTATTACAAGAATCAATTGATCAAAGGTAGTTTACTCTTTGTTTTGTTTTTTCTTTTGACTTTTCTATTCACCTCTTCTCTGGAATTTTTTGGCCGTTTTCCGATTTTAGTAAGAGGTATATTGTTTTTTAGCTTTATCGTTATTCAAAGTTACTTATTCATTCGCTGGATAGGAACGCCACTAAGCAGATTGTGGTCTTTTGGAAAGCGTATTTCTCATTTACAAGCAGCTGAAATTATCGGTTCTTTTTTTCCTGAAGTTGCGGATAAACTTAAAAATACAATTCAATTACAAAAAGATTTTGATAGTCACGTTGGAAACTTAGACTTGATAGCGGCTAGTATATCACAAAGAGCAAGTCAACTGAGTATTATATCTTTTGAATCAGCAATAGAATATAAATCTCAACGCCAATATCTCAAATATTTATTACCCGTTTTATTAGGATTTATCGCCATCGCATGGTTTGTACCTCAGGTTTTAACACAAGGAAGCACACGAGTCATTCAATACTCAAAAGAATTTAAAGAGCCGAATCCTTACGTTTTTGTATTCAATGATCTACCTCAGACCATTGAAGAAGGAAAATCTGTAGATATAAAAGTTAAGGTAAAACCAGCCCCAGGATTCAATACTTTACCTAAGCAGCTTTATATTGTTTTGGATCAAGGTAAATTTCTGATGAAGCAACTGAAACGAAACACGTTTAGTTTTAAGGTTTCGCAACTTCAAAAAAACACAGCAGTTTATATCACAACAAATGAATTTAATAGCCAAACAAAATGGTTACGCGTCAATAAAAAGGCGGTTTTAGGTACACTTAAAGCTTATTGTAATTTCCCAAAATACTTAAATAAACCAGACAGGGTAATAGAAAATGCCAGTGATTTAACTTTACCCGAAGGAACCATCGTTCGCTGGGAACTAGCGACAAAAAACACAAAGAAACTACAATTACTTTGGCAAAATGAAATCAAGGTTTTAGACCCTGTTTTTAGTCAAATCAATCAAGAATACAAGCAAAGTGGACGCTTAAAGTTTGTACTTACGAATGCACAAACATTGAAAAACGATACCATTTCTTCAAAAATTGAGGTAATCAAAGATGCTCAGCCGGCTATTGAAGTAGTTGAAGAACAGGACTCACTCATAGACGGAAGAAAGTATTTTCAAGGAACTATATCTGATGATTACGGTCTGAGCGACTTGAAATTTGTTTACACCATTGAGCAAGAAAACGGCGAAAAAAGAACCCAAAGACTAGCTGTTGAACCTATTAAAGGCACACTACAAAAATTTGAATTTGCAGTAGATTTCAGAAGAGAGAAAATACAGTTAAGTGATGTTATTACCTATTATTTTGTAGTCTATGACAACGATGGGGTAAATGGTCATAAAGCTACAAAAAGTGAAACACGCACCTATGAACTACCGAGTTTAGAAGAATTAAACGACCTCCGAAAAGAAGAACAAACCGAACAAATCAATCAATTAGAAGACGTCTTTAAAAAGACACAGCAATTCCAAAAAGATGTACAGCAACTTAAAAAAGAGGCGATACAATCTAAGTCTACAAATTGGAATAAACTCAATAAAGTAGAACAACTTCAGCAACAACAACTGCAGTTACAAGAGCAAATTCAAGAGAGTTTAGAAGAAATTAAACAGAGCACTGATCAAAAGAATCAATTATCACCTCTAGATGAACAGTTATTAGAGAAACAAGAGCTTCTAGAGCAATTACTCAATGAGGTCATGGATGATGAACTCAAGGAGTTATTGAAGCAACTAGAAGAAATGCTAAAAGAGCAGGATAAAGATCAAATGAAAGAAAAACTCGATGAATTGCAACAGTCTACTGAAGACATGAATAAGCAGCTCGATCGTAGTCTTGAATTATTAAAGAAAATGCAGGTTAACGAGCGGATTGATGATCTCGAAAAGGAATTAGATGAACTTGCAAAACAGCAAGAAGAATTAAAAGAAGAAAACCAAAATCTTAGTAAAGAGGACCTACTAAAAAAACAACAAGAGCTCAATCAAAAATTTCATGAAATAAAGAAAGAGCTGAATGAGGTTCAAGAACTCAATAAAGATTTGGCCAGACCTCTCGATTTAGATATTTTAGATGCCCTTGAAGAGCAAGTCTCAACTGATTTACAAAATGCAGAACAAGAAATTTCTGACGGAAAATCTAAGAAGGCAGCCGAAAAACAAAAATCAGCAGCTGATGGCATGAAAGCGATGTCTTCTCAGTTAAATACAAAACAAAAGCAGTCTAATAAACAGCAAGAAGAAGAAGACATGGAGAGCTTGCGGGCTTTGTTAGAAGGGCTTATAATTTTAAGTTTTGATCAAGAGAAAACACAAAAGCATTTTACTAAAATTAGTACCAAAGATCCTGTTTATAGAAAATTAGGCCGACGTCAGCAAAGGATCAACGACGACACTAAAATCATTCGCGATAGTTTGTTGGCGCTTGCCAAAAGACAACCAAAAATTGCCACTTTTATAGATGCTGAGTTACATGCCATTGAAACGCAGCAGAAGGCTACTATAGAGGCAATAGACGACCACAAGAAAAAAGATATTGAAAAGCATCAACAGCTAGTCATGACCTCCTATAACAATTTAGCATTGTTGCTAAATGAGGCACTACAATCTATGCAGCAGCAAATGAATGCAGAAATGCAAGGTAGTGGAAGTTGTGAAAACCCTGGTAAAGGAAGGCCTAAACCAGGTCAGTCCATGTCTTCTGGAGACATGAAAGAAATGCTTAAAAAGCAACTCGAACAAATGCAGAAAGGTTCAAATCCCGGTGGGAACAAACCGGGTAAAGAACCAGGTCAGGCCCCCGGCGCTTCTGGCCAAGCCGGGCAAGGTTTACCGGGTCTTGGTTCTAAAGAATTGGCACGAATGGCTGCAGAGCAAACAGCAATTAGACAACGTTTAGAACAATTAAAGCAAGAATTAAATAAAGAAGGTAAGGGCTTGGGTAATCAACTTAATCCATTACTTAAAGAACTGGAAGAACAAGAGAAAGACCTCCTGCTCAAACGGGTAAATCCACAGACCATTCAGCGTCAAAAAGAGATCTTAACGCGTTTGCTTGAAAGCGAGAATGCAATCATGAAACGCGGTTATGAAGAAAAGAGAGAGGCAAAGTCTGGAAAAGATCCAGAAAAAGGTAACCAAATTCGTTTTGAAGAGTATAAAAGGTCGAAATGGAATGAATTGGAATTAATCAAGTCGATTGATCCCGCGCTACAGTTATATTACAAGCAGCGATCTGACGCTTATTTAAACCAATGATTTCCGTGATTTTTATATTATGAAAGAAGGTTTTTCTATAGTTACAGAAGTTGTGTTACCATCTGATTATCAATCACTTATTGATGTTGAGAAGCTGGTAGGAAGTGTTTGTGAAGAGTTTGGTGTTCAAGAAGATGCTTTTGGCAATGTTCTGATTGCCGTTTCAGAAGCTGTCAATAATGCCATCCAACATGGTAATAAAGATATTCCCAACGCAAAAGTTGAAATGAAGGTCGCTAATCAAGACAACCTCTTTTGTATTCAAGTGAAAGATCAAGGAAATGGTTTTGCTTATCAAGACCTCCCCGACCCTACCGCGCCAGAGAATCTTTTAAAGGATAGCGGCAGAGGAGTCTTTTTAATGAAGAACCTCGCTGATGAAGTAGAGTTTGTAAACACAGGAAGCACGGTCAATCTTTATTTTCATAAATGACAACAATAGTTAATCTTGGGGTTAAAATTCCAAGCTTTGTATCAAGAAACGAACTCAAGCACGCGGTTAAAGACCTTGTTATTTCAGAGGGTAAAAAACTCAAGGATTTGAGCCTTGTGTTTACCGATGACGACTATCTCTTAGAGGTAAATAAGCAATACCTCAATCACGATTATTTTACGGATGTAATCACTTTCGATTATTCATCTTTCCCTGATGTATCAGGGGATGTCATGATTTCTCTTGATAGGGTAAAGGATAATGCAGCGTCTATGAAGTTAGACTATGAAATGGAGTTCTATCGAGTGGTTTTCCATGGGGTGTTGCATTTGTGCGGATACAAGGATAAAGATTCTACCGACGCAAAAGAGATGCGAGCTAAAGAAGATTTTTATATAAATAGGTTTGTTTCACGTGAAACAAATTCACATTAAATACTGTTGTTTCACGTGAAACACAAACAAGATGTTAGATAAATACGATGTCATTGTAGTAGGAGCCGGCCACGCTGGTTGTGAGGCGGCAAACGCAGCAGCTCGAATGGGCAGCAAGGTATTGCTAGTCACAATGAACATGAATACCATCGCCCAAATGAGCTGTAATCCAGCCATGGGAGGTGTTGCAAAAGGTCAAATAGTTCGTGAAATCGATGCTTTAGGCGGTGGATCAGGCATAATTAGCGATAAAAGTGCGATACAATTTCGCATGTTGAACTTGTCAAAAGGACCCGCAATGTGGTCTCCAAGAACTCAAAATGACCGCATGATGTTTTCTTTGGAGTGGCGTTACTTACTTGAGCAAAATTCAAACGTGGACTTTTGGCAGGACATGTGTGTTGGAATTTTGGTCGAGCAAAACAGAGTTATTGGTGTCCAAATGGGCATAGGCACAAAGATATACGCTACCACAGTAGTTCTTACGAATGGCACCTTTCTAAACGGCCTTATTCACTTAGGTGAAAAGCAATTTGGCGGAGGTAGAGCTGGAGAAAAAGCCGCGACTGGTTTAACTGAATCTTTAGTTTCTTTCGGTTTTGAAGCTGGTAGAATGAAGACAGGCACACCGCCGAGAGTTGACGGAAGAAGCCTGGATTATACCAAAATGGAAGTCCAACCGGGTGATGAAAACCCTTCAAAATTTAGTTTTGGAGACACTCCAGCGCTCGCGAAACAGTTGCCCTGTCATATTACTTATACCAACGATCTTACACATGAGATGTTGCGCACAGGCTTTGATCGTTCCCCGATGTTTAATGGGGCAATTAAAAGCAGCGGGCCTAGATATTGTCCGAGTATCGAAGACAAAATTTCAAGATTTGCCGACCGCGACAGACATCAAATATTTGTTGAGCCAGAGGGGTGGAATACCGTTGAAATTTATGTGAATGGGTTCAGCACATCGCTCCCTGAAGAAGTTCAATACGCGGCGATGAAAACGATACCAGGTTTTGAAAACGTTAAAATGTTTAGACCTGGTTACGCTATAGAATACGATTATTTTCCGCCAACACAGTTGAAACATTCACTTGAAACCAAGTTGATTGAGAACCTATTTTTTGCTGGTCAAATTAATGGAACTACCGGTTATGAAGAAGCTGCTTGTCAGGGCTTAATAGCTGGTATTAATGCACACAGAAAAGTCGTAGAAAAAGATCCTTTCGTTTTATCTAGAAGCGAAGCGTATATTGGTGTCTTGATAGATGACCTCATTACTAAAGGAACGAATGAGCCATATCGCATGTTTACGAGCCGAGCAGAATTCAGGATTTTATTGCGTCAAGACAACGCAGACGAGCGCCTCACACCGTTAGGTTATGCTATTGGTTTGGCTGATAGTAGTGCGTTAGATAAAGTTGAACGCAAGCAAGAGTTAACCAAACAACTCAAGACAAAACTGCGTGAAATTGGTATTAGCCCTGCGCAAGCCAATCCAATGCTCCTGCAGAAAGAGTCTGCGCCAATTACACAACAAGTAAAGGTGAGTTCATTAATTACTCGGCCGCATGTTACGCTAAACGATCTAGTAGAGGTGAGCCCTGAAACAGCAACAGAGGTTCAGGAGGTTTTTATACAGGATCCGTTGGCAGTAGAGCAAACAGAGATCTTGTTGAAGTATGAAGGGTATATTGAACGAGAAGAAGAACAAGCACAAAAACACCAACGCTTGGAAAACTTATCGTTGCCAGATCATCTTGATTATGCTCAGATAAAAAGTTTGAGTATAGAAGCAAAAGAAAAGCTTTCTAAAATCCAACCAGCCACGCTTGGTCAGGCGGCGAGGGTTTCTGGGGTTTCACCCAGTGATATTTCGGTCTTGCTGGTTCATTTGGGTCGTTAAATCGCGTTTTTAGCCGTTTTAAGAGCCTTTTTCTCCACTTAGAAGGGAAACACCAATCAACAATAGAGATGTTTCATTAGAGCAGGCCTGTTTTTTAGGCTTTTTCAGCTCTTTTACGCATGAATCCCTTTTTTTGGTAATTTTAAATCAATGAAGCAGCGCTTGGTATTTTTTATTGATAGCGTTCATCCAATTTTGGAAGAACGGCTCACAGGCGCGGGTTTTGTTTGTCAACTACATTATCACACTTCTTTTGAAGAATTAAAAGCGATTCTACCAGATGCTTATGGTTTGGTAATTCGGTCTAGATTTACAATTAACGAAACTTTTCTTTCTCATTGTTCTAACTTACAATTCATAGCAAGGTCGGGTTCAGGTTTGGAAAACATAGATACGTTTGCATGTGAAACGCGTCAAATCCGCTTGTATAATTCTCCGGAAGGCAATAGAAACGCCGTTGCAGAACACGCACTAGGAATGTTGTTGGGCCTCTTAAACAAGCTCAATAAAGCAGATAAAGAGGTGCGTTCTGGTGTGTGGAACAGAGAAGAAAACAGAGGAGAAGAATTAGATGGCAAAACTGTAGGAATCATCGGCTATGGAAATAATGGTGCTGCTTTTGCTAAAAAGCTAAGAGGCTTTGATGTGAAGGTGATGGCTTACGACAAATACAAAACTGGGT
Source organism: Bacteroidota bacterium (assembly GCA_041191505.1). Lineage (GTDB taxonomy): Bacteria > Bacteroidota > Bacteroidia > Flavobacteriales_D > Crocinitomicaceae > UBA952. The sequence goes on from JBEEOT010000004.1 coordinate 35,844, forward strand.
TCGGTGATCATTTTGTCCAAGAGTGTACATTAGAAGCCATCCAAGAGCAGGCCGATGTTCTGAGTTTTCACGTTCCGCAAACTAAGGAAACAGTATATTTTTTGAATGCCGATTTTCTACAAAAAATGAAAAAGCCATTCTATTTATTGAATCTTTCCCGCGGCAAAATTGTAGAGACTAAAACACTACTCGCTGGCTTGGCCAGCGGACACATCAAAGGAGCGGGTTTGGATGTACTCGAATATGAGAAAAAGAGTTTTGAATCGTTTTTCGAGCAAGAAGTACCAGATGAACTTAAAGCACTATTTGCATCTGATAAAGTTTGCCTAACGCCACACGTAGGGGGCTGGACAACAGAGAGTTACATTAAGCTAAGTAGTGTGTTGGCAGATAAAATACTTGCAGACGAGCCCAATTAATCTTCTTGCCATTCGTCCATGAAGCGGTCTAGTTCGCGGCGGTCTTTTTTAGTAGGCTTTCCATCGGTTTGTCTGTAGTTTCGCTGCGCATCTTGATAAGCCTTCAGTTTTTCAATTTCTTCTGGCATGGTAATGTCTTGGATGTAATCTTTGACAAGCGGAGCCCCAACGCGTTTGTCTAGTAACTGCAATACTTTATACTGAAATCGAGCGTTGTGTTTGAGCAGGGTGATCGTTTCGCCAACCTTTACTTCTCTAGATGGCTTAATGGAAGCATCGTTTAACAGCGCCTTTCCTTTGGAAATAAGCTCAGTTGCTTGTGACCGCGTTTTGGATAAGCGAACAGACCAAAGAAATTTATCCAAGCGGGTTTTCATCACGAACTTTTTTGGGGAGGCCTTGGTATACGAGCAAATAGGAGTGATCAATGAGCTCTTTTAAGAGTTGGTCGTTCACGTCTAGGTTGAATCGAACGGTGTTCCAATGTTTATGATTCATGTGAAAACCAGGTGCAACCGCGTTAAAGCTTTCTCGGAGTTCTAATGCATATTGAGGGTCGCACTTGAGGTTGATGGAAGTAAAGTCATCAATATCTACAAGAGCAAACATTTTACCGTAAACTTTGAAAACCAGTGTTTTGTCATCGAAGGGAAAGCCCTCCGTTGCGCCTTGTTTGAGGGTACAATAGAGATGTAGTTCCTCAATATTCATAGGTGCTTAGGCAATAACAGGATTGGGCTTACCCAACTCTTTTAACATTTTGGTGTGCTCAGAAAGTGCCGTTAAGAATGTTTGATAGGAGTGGTAAGGCAAGTGAAATTCTTTAGCTGTTTGTTCTACGATTTTAGAAATCTTGTTGTAGTGGATGTGGCAAATTGACGGAAACAAATGGTGTTCAACTTGGTAATTTAAACCACCGACATACCATGAGAACAATTTTGCCTTAGGCGCAAAGTTCGCGGTGTTGTATAATTGACTTACTGCCCAATCTGCTTCTACAACGCCAGAGTCATTTGGCATTGGGAAAGTAGAAGTTGGAACGACGTGTGCGGGCTGAAAAATCATGGCTAAGATGAGACCGCAGATGAATTGCATTAGCAAGAAACCAAGAACATTTGTGATCCAGCTTGCTCCACCAAAATATATTGGCAAGAACAAAAAGATACCGGTGTAAATGATTTTAAAGAAAATGATGCGGAACATGTGTTGCCCGAAAGTAACCCCTTGAGAAGCAATGAGGCCTTTTTTCTTGTAACGAAAAGCTTGCTGGTAATCTTTGGTGAGGTACCAGAATAAGGTCATCATGCCATAAAAAAACCAAGCATAAAGATGCTGAAAACGATGGATAGAGTGGTGTTCTGAGTGTGGAGAGAAACGCAACATAAAGAGAGGTGGGTCGATATCTTCGTCGTGGTCTGTAACGTTTGTGTAGGTATGGTGCAACACGTTGTGTTGGATGCGCCAATTTCGAGCACTACCGCCTAATAAGATCATGACGTTACTTACAAGTGTGTTGACCCATTCTTTGCGAGAATAGGCGCCGTGATTGGCGTCGTGCATGACAGAAAGGCCTACGCCAGCCATGCCAAAACCCATCACTAGCCATAAGCCGTAATAAACAATTGTTGGCATTTCTTGCTTGTACAAAAAACCATATGGTGTGAGGAACAAGGCGAGTAAAGCAAACGTCTTGAAAACCATTGCTGCGTTGGCAGTTTTGGAAATATTGTTTTCTTTGAAATATGCGTTTACTCTGGATTTGAGTGTTTTGTAAAACTCTGTGTTGTGTTCTTTAGAGAACTGAACGGGGGCGTAAGTCATTTAGCAGGATTAAAGACCAAAGTTAATCAAATATAAAGAAGCAATCATGATTGGGTCATAGAATTCATTTATGTCAGACCTTGTAATGCACATAGTTTCTTGTAAAGACTTGGACTCACTAGTAATTCTTCGTGTTGTCCGCGCTCCACAATTTGGCCTTTAGACAGCACGATGATCTGGTCGGCATTCCGCACCGTTGAAAGACGGTGGGCGATGACAAATGAGGTTCTGTTTTCCATGAGTTTTTCAAGCGCTTGCTGAACGAGTGTTTCAGATGCGGTGTCTAAGGCAGATGTGGCCTCGTCTAGAATGAGGATCGCTGGGTCTTTGTAAACAGCTCTTGCAATCGCAATTCTTTGTTTTTGACCTCCTGAGAGTTTGTTGCCGCGTTCTCCTAAGATGGTGTCGTAGCCGCTTTCCAATGAAGAAATGAACTCGTGCGCATTTGCAACTTTAGCCGCAGCAATGATTTTTTCCATGTTGGGGTATTCGTCCCCAAAGGCAATGTTCTGCGCTGCACTTAAGTTAAATAGAATTGACTCTTGAGAAACCACACCAATGAGGTTGCGCAACGAAGAAATACGCAGATCTTTGATGTCCATGCCATCAATTTGAATGGAGCCGCTACTTACATCATAAAAGCGTTGCAATAAATCCATTAGTGTAGATTTTCCACTACCAGACTCACCCACAATGGCAACTAAAGTGCCTTTCTTAACGCGCCAATCTATATGCTCCAGCACTGGTTGTTCTTGGTAGGAGAAACTGACATCGTTAAAAGAAATTTCATTGTTAAAGTTTTTGATGTCGCCGCACTGCGCTTTTTCGGTAACGGTATCTGTTGCGTGCAAGAGGCTGTTGATTCGGTCTTGTGAAGCCTGGGCTTTGGTCATGTTGGCCATGTTATTAGAAACACTTTGTATTGGCCTTAAAAACTGAGAGAAAACGATGATGTACGTAAGAAAGACTTCGCCGGTTAGCCCTATTTGTTCGCCGTTTAAAATGAGCCGGCCGCCAAAGTATACAAGCGCGAGCAAAACCGTGGCGCCAAGCGTTTCATTGACCAACGGTGAGAGGTCGCGCTTTCTAAAAACGCGCGTAGCTAGTTTTTGATGTTGGTCATTTTTTTGTTGAAATGATGCGGCGATGAAACGGATGGCGTTGAAAGCTTTAATGACGCGCACACCTCCTAGATTTTCATCCATTGAAGCATAAAGAAAGCCGAGTTGTTCCTGCGTTTTCTGTGCTGTGCGTTTGAGGCTTTTACCAATTCTAGAGATGACAAAAGCAGATATGGGTAAGAGTAAAAGAGAAATCAAGGTGAGTTGCGGGCTCATATAAATAAGCGTGAACAAATTGATGATAATGGCTAGTGGCTCGCGAAAAATAAGTTCTAACAAGCTCACAACCGCCACTTCAATTTCATTGACATCGCTGTTCATTCGGGCCATGAGGTCGCCCTTTTTTTCGTTGCTGTGATAAGCCAGAGGCAGTCTTAGTGCTTTTTCAAAAAGCGCCCCGCGAACATCTCGAACAACGCACATTCTGAGTTTGGATTGCGTCCAAACAGCACCATATCGAAATATATTTTTGAATAAAAAAGCGAGAAAAACACTAATGCAAACAAAGAGTAAGGCGCCCTTTGGATCTGCTTTCACAAGTGAATACATTTCGTAATTGTAGGCATCTCTAACGTAATCAATGATGCCACTGATGCCGCCTTGAAAGTGCGGTTCAGACACCACAACAAGCTCTTCTTTACTTTTGAAAATCAATTGTAAGACAGGAACGAACAGAACGAGCGAAAGTAAATTGAAGACAACAAAGAGTAAATTAAACAAAATCGTTGCCCAAGCCAGCCCCTTGTATTTGAAGGTATAGTTGTATATTTCTTTGTAGTAAGACATTGACACAAAGATACATTTTTGTTTAGATGAGGGCTTGCTCTACAAGTATTCTTACATTTGCAACATGAGTTCAATCCGTCAGCAAAAAATCGAAGCCGTTATTCAAGCTGAGCTAGCCGCTTTTTTTAGAAAGCAAGCAGCAGAAATCTGTTTGGGAGCAATGGTTTCTGTCACTGTAGTTCGCATTACTTCTGATTTGAGTTTGGCACGCATTTACCTCAGTATCTTTGCGGGCCCAGACAAACAGGCGGTCTTGGAAAACATCCAAGCTAATCGCGGTAAAATCCGTCTCGAGGTAGGCAAAAGACTAAAGAATCTTCGTAAAATTCCCGATTTGGTTTTCCATATCGACGACTCTCTTGATTACGCCCTCAAGATCGACGAACTTCTCAAAAAATAAGCCATTAAAACGGCGCTATACATAGCAAAACGGTATCTTTTTAGTCGTACGAAGCGTTCGATAGTTACGATCATCTCAAGGATTTCAGTTGTTGGCATTGCGGTTTGTACGGCCGCAATGGTCATTTTACTCTCTGCTTTTAATGGCATTGAAGAGATGATTTCTAAACTATACACCTCTTTTGATGCGCCTATCACGATACAGCACCAAAGCAGAAAGACGTTTTTCTTGCGTCAGATCGATCTAGCGCAATTGCAAAAAATACAAGGCGTTCAAGCCTACAGTAAAGAGCTTGAAGAATTGGTAGTGCTTAGAAAAAATCAGCGCTGGATCAATGCGAACATGCACGCCGTTGATGCTGAATTTATCGAGCGCGCTAAAGTCAAGCAGCATTTAATTAATCAAGTCGGCATGCCTTTTTTAAACGACGCCCAATACGTGTTTTTAGGCGCTGACATTTTTTCTAAACTCAAGCTTGGATTGGGTTCAGAACAAAATGACATTCAGTTATATGCACCCAAAAGAAACATGAAAATGCGATTCGGAAAGGCGCCGTTTCACGTTCAGCAAACGGTAGCTGCAGGTGCACTGAATTACAATCAAGAACTCAATAGCTCGGCCTTGCTCTGGAACTACGACGCGGCAAGCGTTCTTTTTGACCAACAAAATGCAGTGACAAGAATTCATGTCTATGTCGACCCCAGATTTGATTTGATCGACATTCAAGCGCAAATTAAAAAATTAGTTGGTCCGGGTTTTTTAGTGCGCACGCAATTGGAGCGAAATGAACTGATTTACAAAACAAGCAGGTCAGAACGACTTGTCGTTTTCATTATTTTGCTTTTTGTTTTTGTGTTGGCCTCATTCAATTTAATCGCCACACTTACAATGCTTGTGCATGAAAAGCAAGCCAATCTGCAAATTCTAAAAGCCGTGGGCATGACCGCGCAAAACCGATTCAGGATCTTTTTCTACGAAGGTTTATTGCTTTCTTTTCTTGGTATTGCAATTGGATTGGTTTTGGGCTTATTGGTTTGTTGGTGTCAGCAGTTTTTCGGTTGGTTAATTGTTCCCGGAGCCAACGTTCCTTTTCCAATTGTCTTTAAGTGGAATGATATCTTAAGCATTCTATTCGCATCCAGCGCCTTAGCATTTCTATTCACCTATTTTCCTGTTCGGTATTTAATGCGCAAGGTTTAGTTTGTTTGCCGTAAAATTATTTTGTCTTTTACTCAAGCATTTCAAATAAAATCTCGTATATTTGCGCCCGAATTTAAAAGACAAATGATGTCATCAATCAAAGGAAAAATCTCTCAAGTAATCGGTCCGGTAGTGGACGTACGATTCGAGCGCGGAACAGCGCTACCCAACATTTATGATGCATTGGAAGTATACAAAGCCGACGGTTCACGCGTGGTTTTGGAAGTTCAGGCTCACGTCGGAGAAAATGCTATTCGCGCCATCTCTATGGACTCCACGGATGGTTTTACACGCGGAATGGAAGTTATTTCTACAGGTATTCCAATTAAAGTTCCAACCGGTGACCGCATCAAAGGGCGTTTGTTCAACGTGGTTGGAGAAGCCATTGATGGTATCAACACCATGGACAACACCGAAGGTTTGCCAATTCACCGCGAAGCTCCGAAGTTCGACCAATTGTCTACGGCAACTGAAATTTTATTTACAGGTATCAAAGTAATTGACCTTATTGAGCCATATGCAAAAGGTGGTAAAATTGGTCTTTTTGGTGGTGCGGGTGTAGGTAAAACAGTACTTATCCAAGAATTAATTAACAACATCGCAAAAGGCCACGGAGGTTTATCCGTATTTGCTGGTGTAGGTGAGCGTACCCGCGAAGGCAACGACTTACTTCGCGAGATGTTGGAGTCAGGCATTATCAAATATGGCGATGACTTCATGCACTCTATGGAAGAAGGCGGTTGGGATCTTTCAAAGGTTGACCTCAACGAAATGAAAGAATCAAAAGCAACCTTCGTGTTCGGACAAATGAACGAGCCTCCAGGGGCGCGTGCACGCGTTGCACTTTCAGGCTTGACAATTGCAGAATATTTCCGCGACGGCGATGGCGAAGGCCAAGGAAAAGACATCCTTTTCTTCGTAGACAACATCTTCCGCTTTACGCAGGCTGGTTCAGAAGTATCTGCCCTCCTCGGACGTATGCCGTCTGCGGTAGGTTACCAACCAACTTTGGCAACAGAAATGGGTGCCATGCAAGAGCGCATTACCTCAACTAAAAACGGTTCAATTACATCGGTTCAAGCGGTTTATGTACCTGCCGATGACCTTACCGACCCGGCGCCTGCCAACACCTTTGCTCACTTAGATGCAACAACAGTATTGTCTCGTAAAATTTCTGAGCTTGGCATTTATCCTGCGGTAGACCCATTAGATTCAACTTCAAGAATTCTAACACCAGAAATCGTTGGTGAAGAGCATTACAACTGTGCGCAACGCGTAAAAATAACATTACAACGCTACAAAGAACTTCAAGATATCATCGCCATCCTTGGTATGGACGAGCTTTCTGAAGAAGATAAATTAGTCGTACACCGCGCTCGTCGTGTGCAACGTTTCTTATCTCAGCCTTTCCACGTAGCTGAACAGTTTACAGGTATCCCAGGTGTGCTTGTTGATATCCAAGACACAATCAAGGCTTTCAACGACATCCTAGACGGTAAGTTTGATCAATATCCAGAAGCAGCCTTCAACCTCAAAGGAGGAATCGAAGACGTAATTGCTGCTGGTGAGAAAATGTTAGCTGAAGCTTAGTCATGATATTAGAAATCATCACACCAGAAGCAAGCCTCTACAAAGGAGAGGTAAATAGCGTTAGCCTACCAGGTCTAGATGGTGTTTTTCAGGTGCTCAACAACCACGCTCCAATTATTTCTTCATTGAAAAAAGGCGAGTTGTGTTTTGAGGCAGTAAGTCCTGTAGAATCCAATTCAGACCTCAACGTTGCCGGCAACACCGTTCGCGTTCAAATCAAAGGCGGTGTGGCTGAGCTCAATAACCAAAAACTCATTGTTTTAGCTGAATAAAACAAACAAAACAAGACTTAAAAAGGGAATGGTTCAACCACTCCCTTTTTTTATGAAGTTTTCATCAAAAGATTCCGTATTTTCGTTTAATTAAATGAGCAGCCTAAATAACCTTGATTTACAGAATATACCGCGTCATGTCGCCTTTATCATGGATGGCAATGGGCGTTGGGCTAAAAACAAGGGCCAACATCGTTTGTTTGGCCATGCTGCCGGAGTAGAATCTGTCAAAGAAGTCATCAAAACTGCGCGTGAATTAGGTGTTTCATACCTCACCATGTATGCTTTTTCTACCGAAAATTGGGCTAGGCCAAGCGATGAGGTAGAGGGCTTAATGAATCTTCTAGTTGATGCAATAGCCAATGAGGTCGATGAAATGCACGCAAATGGCGTGCGTTTGCTTACCATTGGTGACATCGAAGGCTTGCCGGGCAATTGCTACCAATCGCTGTTGTCTGCCATGGAGCGAACCAAAGACAACACAGACTTAATACTTGTTTTAGCGCTGAATTATTCTGCGCGTCAAGAAATTTTAAAGGCAGCTGTTGCCGCTCATGAACAGATTCAAAATGGCCAATTAGCAATTAAAGAATTGAATGAGCAGGTCTTTGCAGGCCTCTTAGCTACAAAAGATATTCCCGATCCAGAATTATTAGTTCGCACAAGCGGAGAATGCCGCATTAGTAACTTTTTGCTTTGGCAATTGTCTTACACAGAGTTACTTTTTACAGATACACATTGGCCAGACTTTCGCCGAGAAGCGTTTATAGACGCCATTGTTGCTTATCAAAAGAGAGAAAGACGTTTTGGAATGGTATCTGAACAAATTCAAACCACTAATGAGTAGATTATTTTTTTTCTTATTGATGTTTGGAGCAAGCTTAGTTTATGCTCAAACCCCAAATAGTCTTGGGGCATTAGAGTTTGATTATGCAAATCCTCAAACATTTGAAATTGGTCCGGTTCGCGTTGTAGGCGCCGACAACTATGACCACCAAGCAATAAAACTCATTGCCGGTTTGCGCACGGGTCAAAAAATCACTTTACCTAGCCAGCAAATCAATAAAGCCATTCAAAATTTATGGGCAGAAGGATTGTTTTCTGATATCGCCATATATGCTGAAAAAGAATTGGCAGGAATTGTTTATCTGGTCATAGAATTAAGCCCTAGACCTAAGCTGTCAAAATTCCGTTTTGTTGGCGTAAATAAGCGAGAAGCCGATAAACTCAGGGAAGAAATTTCGCTTTACGCAGGTAAAACAATCACAGAAAATCTTGTTTTCGAGACCAATAGTAAAATACGCGGCTATTACCGAGACAAAGGCTATTACCACGTGAAAGTTCAGATCAATCGTCAGACTGACACCTTGATCAATAATTCAGAAATCTTTGTGATTCAAATAGACAAAGGCGTCAAAGTAGGTATCAAAGAAATTGAGATCGTGGGTGTTACCTCTGTTCCATTGTGGAAATTGCGTATGTCCATGAAAGACACCAAACAAAAAGGACCACAGAGAATCTTTAAGCGTTCCAAATACACAGAGAGTAGCTACGCTACCGATAAGAATGCTTTACTTGCAAAATTCAATGCAGAGGGCCTAAGAGATGCCACAATTGCAAATGATACCGTTTTTATGCTCGATGAAAAGAACATGAAAATCCGTATCGAAATCAATGAAGGCGAGAAATATTATTTTGGCGATATCGAATGGATCGGTAATTCAAAATACCGTTCTAGTTTTTTAGATACCGTTTTAGGAATCAAGCCTGGAGATCTGTACAACAAAGAATTGTTCAATCAACGCTTATATGGCAATGGCGATGGCCGCGACATCTCATCGCTTTACATGGATCGCGGTTATTTGTTTTTCCAAATATCTCCGGTAGAAACCGGTGTTAAAGACAACAAAATCAACCACCAAATTCGCATTATCGAAGGCAAAGAGGCGCACATCGGAACCGTTACTGTTCGCGGCAACACCAAAACAAATGACCACGTCATACTCCGAGAGATTCGCACCAAGCCCGGAGACCTCTTCAACAAAGCCGACATCATGCGAACGCAACGCGAGCTTGCCCAGCTCGGGTTTTTTAACGAGCAAGGATTTCAAGTCAACCCCAAACCAAATCCGGCAAACGGCACTGTCGATATCGAATATGTAGTAGAAGAAAAATCTAGCGATCAGATAGAGCTTTCTGGTGGTTATGGCGGTGCAGGGCCCAATACGTCGGGTCGTGTAATTGGTACACTCGGTTTGTCGTTTAATAATTTTTCTACCAAAAACTTTTTCAAAAAAGACGCTTGGAGCCCCCTACCGGGTGGCGACGGCCAACGCCTCACCATTCGTGCGCAATCTACAGGGCGTTTTTATCAGGGTTATAATTTCTCATTTACAGAGCCTTGGTTGGGTGGTAAAAAGCCAAACTCCCTTACTTTTTATGTGACCAACTCCTCTATTTCTACGAATGGGTTGTTACGCACGAACCCAGACTACAATGGCATTTCTATTTCCGGAGCTGGTGTAGCCATGGGGCGTCGTAAGAAGTGGCCAGATGACTACTTTGTGGCTAATTATGAACTCTCTTATCAGTATTACGACGTTCAGGAGTACTCGTTCTTTCCATTATTTCAGAATGGCTATGCGAATGATATCTCTTTAAAGTACACCTTACAACGCAGTTCTGTAAGCGCGCCAATTTATCCTCAAAACGGCTCCAACTTTACGTTTTCTGCCAAAGCAACGGCGCCTTACTCTATGTTTGGTCCTGAAAAAGATTATTCGAGCATGACCCAGCAAGATCGCTACAAGTATCTGGAATATTTTAAATTGAAGTTTACAGGTGAGTGGTATACGCCTTTGAGTCCTGATAAAAAGCTAGTCTTGATGTCTCGCTTTGGCTTTGGTTATATGGGCGCTTACAACAAAGCGAAAGGCATTTCACCATTTGATCGTTTCATTATGGGCGGTAGCGGCCTCACCGGTATGGGTGCAAACCAAATTGGTGGTCGAGAAATCATCGCGTTGCGTGGTTACGAAGACCAGACAATCTCCTCTGCTGGTGGCGACCCAATTGTGGCAAAATATACGCTTGAATTACGCTACCCGATTTCACTCAATCCGCAAGCAACATTTTACGCGCTCTCGTTCTTAGAAGCGGGCAATACCTACCCGAGCTTCGATAAATTCAATCCGTTTAATGTGAAGCGCACAGCCGGTGTGGGTATTCGCGTATTCTTACCAATGTTTGGTATGCTTGGTTTAGATTACGGTCTTGGCTTTGACCAACTAGATTCCTGGGCGAGTGGTTTAGGAAAAGCGTCTGATCAAGGCGTAAATACTAAGGGATATTATCCAAAACTAACATTTACAATAGGCATGAACCTAGGTGAATTGTAGCATTGACAATAAATTGGTAACTTCGTCGTTCTAAGCACCCAAATGAAACACATGAAATACCTTGCACTTCTTTTATTGGTTTTTGGCATGCGATTTGTCAGTGCTCAGACCTACGCTTTTATAGATTCAGATTACATCCTTGAAAATGTACCTGAATATGCTGAAGCAAAGGAACGCTTAGATAAAATGGCCGAGCGCTGGACCAAAGAAATTGAAGATCGCTACGCGACTATAAAAGACTTGAAAAGCAAGTTTGACCGCGAAGAAGTACTCCTTCCAAAAGAGGAAAGAGAAAAAAGAAAAATAGAAATACAAAAATTAGAGCAAGAAGCGATTGACCTTCAGACCCAGCATTTTGGTTCTAACGGCGATTACTTTCAGAAGCGCCAAGAATTGATCAAGCCTATCCAAGATCGTGTTTTTACTGCTATGAAAAAAGTGGCTAAAAGAGAAGGATACGCCTTTGTTTTTGACAAGGCTAATCAAAGCAACTTGCTTTATGCAGAAAAAGAATTCGATATCTCAGATGAGGTACTCGAAGAAATGGGAATAACTAAATAAATATAAAAATGAAAAATGTAATACTCGGTCTGTTTGTTGTCATCGGATTCAGCACTTTTGCTCAGACCTTTAAAATCGGACACGTAGACTCAAAAAAATTGCTCGATACGTTGCCGTCCCGCAAAGAAGCTATTCATAAACTTGATTCAATGAAAACATCTGGCATGCAAGAGCTCCAACTCATGGATGCAGATTTTCAAAAAGCATATCAAGATTACATCACCAACCAAGCAAGTAAGTCTCCAGCAGAGCGTCAAATCATTGAGGGGCGCTTGATGCAAAAACAACAAATGCTAGAGGCAACTCAAGCATCATTGGAAGAGGGCTTGCAAATTGTTAGCGAAGAACTCAATGCGCCAATTCTTGACCGCGTTCAAAAAGCAATTGATATTGTTGCCGACCGCAAAAAACTAAACTACGTATTAGACGTTACAGCCACTATGTATTCTAAAGGAGGTATCGATATCACTAACGAAGTGATTGTCGAGTTGCTGATCTTAGATGCGGCTGCAAAAAAATAAGCAACATTAAACACTTGAAAAGGGCAACCATTGGTTGCCCTTTTTTCGTTAGTTTTGATCTGTGGAATTACAAGGACCTATTGGCGTTTTTGATTCAGGTTATGGTGGTTTAACGGTTTTAGCCGAACTCCGCAAAAAACTACCGAACCATGACTTCATCTATTTTGGCGACAACGCGCGTGCACCATACGGCAATCGCTCATTTGATGTCGTTTATGAATTTACCCTAGAAGCCGTTAAATTTTTATTTGAGCAAGGTTGTCCGTTGGTCATTTTAGCTTGTAATACTGCATCTGCCAAAGCGCTCCGCACAATCCAACAAAAAGACTTGCCACAAATCGCTCCAAACAATCGCGTGCTTGGCGTTATTCGACCTAGCACAGAAGTGATCGGAGAACGCACTAAAACGGGCCATGTAGGCGTTTTGGGCACGCTTGGCACCATTCATTCGGGCTCTTATCCCATTGAATTGGCAAAATTTGCCCCGTCGGTTCAGGTTCATCAGCACGCTTGCCCTATGTGGGTACCGTTAATTGAGAACCAACAGTACGAGCATCCTGCAGGACGACAGTTCATTGCAGAAGACACAAAAGCCATTATGAGTCAACACCCGGAAATCGACACCATCTTGTTGGCTTGTACGCATTACCCTGTTTTGAAAGCACAAATTCAAGGATTAGTAGGCCCAGATGTTCAGGTGATATCACAAGGTGCTATTGTCGCTGAAAAACTGGAGTCTTACTTAAGAGCTCATCCAGAAATGGAAAGCAGACTTAGTAAAGCCGCTCAAATGATTTATTTTACTTCGGAAACACCAAGTGTTTTCAATGACAAAGCCGGGTATTTTCTGCAGCAAGAAGTGAGCGCATTGCACCACAGTTTTTAGAAAATCATCTAATTTTTCGACTCAGATTTGTAAGCAGTTTTTCATTTAACTGCTTTTGTAGCTCTGGATGCGCAGCGTAATATTTCAGGCTTTTTTCAAAGTCTGTAAGCGTACAATTCGCTTTCCTTAATACGTGACTGACAGATTGGTCTAATGCTTTTTTGTATTGACTTGGCACGCCAAATTTGCTTTGATAATGGGTTTCTAGCAAGGTGATTTCCTCTACCAAAGGCGCCATTTGATCAAGTGGCAATATGCCATCTGGTAATTCGTTAGACGAACAGCCAATTAGCAACGTTAATGTAAAGAGGAAGCCGGCTATTTTCATGGGGCTGCAAAAAGCAAACGTTCACCTAAGTGACCTTCTATTATTTGGCCTTCGTTATAAACGCAGTTGCCATTTACGTATGTGCTGTGGATGTGGTTGGAGAATTGGTGCCCCTCGAAAGGCGACCACCCACACATATAAAGCAAGTTGTCCTTTTGTACGGCCTGGCCGGGTGATGGCGCCACTAAAACTAAATCGGCCGCATAACCTTCTCGAATAAATCCGCGCTTATTGATCCTAAATAAAATAGCGGGCGCATGGGCCATTTTTTCTACGACGCGCTCCAAAGTTATTTTACCTTCCTTGACTTTGTCGAGCATGGCTAATAAAGCGTGCTGAACCAATGGCCCACCTGAAGGCGCAGCGGAATAGGCTTTGCTTTTTTCTTCGATGGTATGTGGCGCATGGTCGGTTGCAATGACGTCTATGCGGTCGTCGAGTAGGGCGTCCCAAATGCCTTCGCGGTCTGTGGCTGTTTTCACAGCAGGATTCCATTTGATGAGGTTGCCTTTAACTGCGTAATCTTGGTCGCTGAACCAGAGGTGATGCACACATGCTTCGGCGGTAATTTTCTTTTGTTCGAGTGGCAATGTGTTTTCAAATAGTGCTGTTTCTTTAGCGGTAGAAATATGAAGAACGTGTAAGCGGGCTCCATGTTTTTTGGCGAGTGCCACAGCTTTTGATGAAGATAGATAACACGCTTCTTCGCTGCGGATGAGCGGATGAGCCGAAACCGGGATTTGATCGCCATATTGGGCTTGAAATGCCGCTAAATTGGTACGAACGGTGTGTTCGTCTTCGCAATGTGTTGCAATAAGCGCCCCAACGCGAGAAAATAAGCCCTCTAAGACACTTTCTTTATCAACAAGCATATTACCCGTAGACGAACCCATAAAAACCTTTACGCCGCAAATTTTTGAGGTGTCTGTTTTAAGGACCTCCTCTAAATTATCATTAGAAGCACCCATGAAGAAAGAGTAGTTCGCAATCGCACTTTTTGACGCAATTTGGTATTTGTCTTCTAGGAGTTCTTGGGTAAGCGCATTAGGCACGGTGTTGGGCATTTCCATAAAACTGGTAATGCCGCCAGCAACTGCTGCGCGAGATTCTGAATAAATATTCCCTTTGTGTGTGAGGCCGGGCTCGCGAAAGTGAACTTGGTCGTCGATGCAACCAGGCAGTATGAGTAGCCCACTTGCATCGATTTCTTGAACAGCGCCTTCAACATTTATTTGGGCTGCAATCTTTTCGATTTTACCGTTGGCAATAAGGAGGTCGGCATTGAATTGCTTGCCTTCGTTGACAATTGTTCCGTTTTTGATCAGTGTTTTCATTTCCATTTCATTTTTCGCATTTGCCAGACGCCAAAAAAAGCTTCTTTGAAGATGCCGGTACTCATTTTTGATTCGCCTACCACGCGATCTACAAATGTTATTGGAATTTCTTTGACTTTGAAGCCAAGTTTGACCGCCGCGTATTTCATACAAATTTGAAAAGCGTAACCTTTAAATGGAATGCGATCTAGAGGTATTTGCGCTAGGACTTTGTGGTGATAGCATTTAAAACCAGCGGTGGTGTCTTTGATGTTGATCCAGAGGATGAGCCTGACGTATACACTCGCAAAGTAACTCATCAGAATGCGTTTCAAGGGCCAGTTGCTGACTTTACCGCCGCGAACATAACGCGAACCAATTGCGCAATCGGCGCCATTTTCGCAGGCTTTGACTAAACGCGGCAAATCTTTTGGATTGTGCGAAAAATCGCAGTCCATTTCAATGATGTAGGTGTAGTCGCGATTTAGTGCCCACTTGAATCCATGAATGTATGCGGTGCCGAGGCCAAGTTTGCCCGCGCGTTTTTCAAGAAATACCGTTGGATGTTTTTCCATGATGGCTTCGATTTGGGTTGCGGTGCCATCTGGGGAGTTGTCGTCGACAAAAAGAATATGGTAACCTTGTTGTAAATCCATGACGGCAGCGACCATTTTAGAAATGTTTTCGCGTTCGTTGTAGGTAGGAATAACAATAAGAGTTCTTGGGCTGGCCATATCTAATTAGAACGAATTTAAAGAAGAAAAGTGACATAAAAAAACCGCCTCGAGGGCGGTTTCTTTAATCGGGTTGGAAAGACTATGCTTCTTCTTCTTCCTCGTCGTCGCCGGCATCAGCGCCTTTGACAGCACCACGAGCCATTTTAACGGCAACAACCACTGCGTTTGCAGGGTCTAGGAATTTAACGCCAGGGATTTCGATGCTGCTCACGCGAATAGACTGACCAATACGAAGTTTGGTGATGTCTAAGGTAATTGCATCTGGCAATGCGCTTGGTAAACCAATGCATTGTAATTGGCGGAATACGGTCATGAGTTTACCACCAGCCATTACACCACGAGATGAACCTGTGATGCGAACTGGAAGTTTAACACGTACTTCTTTGTTTTCGTCGAGTTGGTAGAAATCAACGTGTTGGATGGTGTCTTTGGTCGGGTGTTGTTGTAACTCGCGAATGATACCAACCGCCTTTTTGCCTTCGATATCGAGGGCAACCTGAAATACTTCAGGAGAAAAAACGATTTTGTCGATTGCTGTTCGCTTTACTGCGAAGTGAGTTTGCTCACCTTGACCGTAAAGCACACAAGGAACTAGGCCTGCATTGCGCAAAGCCGCAGCATCCTTCTTCCCTACGTTCGCTCGGAGCGAACCGCTCAAATGTGCTGTTTTCATGTTATATATTAATTTAAGAGATTACAAAATGTGAACTGATCGATTCGTTGTTTACCAAACGCTTAATGACATCTGCAAAGAGGTCGGCAACACTAACAACGCGAATTTTATCGCTGTGTTTTTGAAGAGGTATGGTATCTGTTACGATGAGTTCGGTGAGTTTAGAAGCGGCAATGCGCTCAAAAGCAGGCCCACTCAATACGGCATGCGTGGTAAACGCACGAACGCTTTTAGCGCCTTTTTCGATGAGAAGGTCTGCAGCTGTTGTAAGGGTTCCGGCGGTATCGCACATGTCGTCGATGATAACGACATCTTTGCCCGTGACATCGCCAATGACGGTCATTTCGGCAATTTCGTTTGCTTTTTTGCGGTGTTTGTGACACAGCACTAAACCACAATTGAGGTTTTTAGCGTAAGAGTTGGCGCGTTTTGCCCCGCCTGCATCTGGAGCAGCAACAACGAGGTTGTCGCGGTCTAGTTTGTCAATTTCGTTAAAGAAAAGCGTAGAGGCAAAAAGGTGGTCTACTGGCACCTCGAAGAAACCTTGAATTTGGTCTGCGTGGAGGTCCATGGTCATGATGCGGTCAACGCCAGCCGCCATGAGCATGTTCGCGACGAGTTTGGCGCCAATCGCTACTCTTGGCTTGTCTTTGCGGTCTTGACGAGCAAAGCCAAAATAAGGAATAACAGCGATGATTTTTCTTGCTGAAGCACGTCTGGCTGCGTCTACAAGAAGCAATAGTTCGAATAAGTTTTCGGTAGGGGGCATGGTGGATTGCACAAGAAATACATCTTGGCCACGTACTGTTTCTTCGAAAGAAGGTTGGAATTCACCATCAGAAAAAACACTTACTTTGACATCGCCAAGTGACGCGCCAAAGGATTTAGCGATGTTGGCTGCGAGTTGTTCTGAAGCCCTGCCTGCAAAGATTTTTACGCCCACGTTACTTAAAATTGGATGCAAAGGTAAGGAATTAAGAACTAATTTTGTAATACAATGAGTCAAAAGCTACAATATTCCTTGTTCAAACGCCTTTTCGGCTTTGCCAAGCCTTACAAAAAGTACCTAATTGTAGCCATCAGCGCCACGATATTACTTGCCGTACTATCGCCATCAAGGCCTTACGTGATTGGTCAAATCATCGATCGTTACTTGCTAAAAGAGAAAGACCCTAATATGCTCTTGTTAGGATCGCTGTTGGTGTTAGCGATGCTGCTCCTAGAAGCCATTTTGCAGGTAATCGGAACTTTCTTCTCTAATTTACTGGCGCAGTCGGTAATCCGAGATTTGCGTCAGAAAGTAATTCGTCATTTCATGCAGTTGCGCGTGGCTTATTTTGACAAAAACCCTGTAGGTGCAATGGTGACCCGTGTTGTTTCCGATATGGAGGCGATCACCGAAGTGTTTTCATCGGGCTTAATGGATATCGCTGCCGACGTCTTGTCGCTGTTGCTCATCATCACGTTTATGTTTTTGACCGATTGGCAATTAGCCCTAATGACACTGTTGCCCGTTCCAATTCTGATTTGGGCAACACGCATTTTTGCGCGCGCCATGAAAACCTCTTTTCAGCAAGAACGGCAAGCAGTGACCAAACTCAATACATTTGTTCAGGAAAGACTCACCGGCATGAGCTTGGTGCAGCTTTTCAATCGCCAACGCCAAGAGGCAGCTCATTTTGAACAAATAAATGCAGAGCACAGGGCTGCGCATATTAAGGCTGTGTGGGCAAACTCTATCTTTTTTCCATTTGTCGAACTTTTGAGTTCTTTATCAATTGCTTCATTGTTGGTTTGGGGGGGCCTTCAAGCTGCGGGTAAATCTGAGCAAGAAGTCCGCAACATGTTTGGCGAATTGTTCGCCTTTGTCTTCTGGATCAGTCAATTGTACCGCCCCATACGTATGCTTGCCGATAAATTCAATGTATTGCAGCGCGGCACCGTAAGGGCTGAACGCATCTTTGCCGTCTTGGATGAGCAAACAGATATTCAAGACAAAGGCAGCATAACTTCTGTTGATTTCAACACCAATTTGCGCTTTGAAGGAGTCGATTTTGCATATGTTGAGGGCCAGCCGGTTATTGCCGACCTCAACTTAGAAATAGCCTATGGGCAAACGGTTGCTATTGTTGGCGCAACGGGTTCGGGTAAAACAACATTGGTCAATTTATTGGGAAGGTTTTATGAGCATCAATCCGGGCAAATTTTGATAGGATCTATTCCCATTGAAGCCATTGAATTACAAACCTTGCGCAAAAACATTGCAATCGTTCTTCAAGACGTGTTCTTATTTTCAGACACCATTTTTAATAACATCACCCTCGGAGACCCTAACATTTCGCTGGATCAAGTAATCGCAGCGGCCAAAGAGGTGGGCGCACATGATTTTATTAGCGCTCTACCCGATCAATACCAGCATAAAATTGGCGAAAGAGGCGGAACACTTTCTACGGGGCAACGCCAATTACTTGCTTTTATAAGAGCCTATGTCTATCAACCTTCCTTACTCATTCTAGACGAAGCCACCTCTAGTGTAGATAGCGAAAGCGAACTCATGATACAGCGCGCCACTGAAAAACTCACCGCTGGCAGAACCTCTATCGTGATTGCACATCGCTTGTCTACGATCAGAAAAGCGGACCGAATCATTGTCATGGAAAAAGGTCGAATCATTGAGCAGGGCACCCATGATGAATTGCTCGCGTTAGGAGGCCATTATAAAAATTTGTCGGACAGACAGTATTTCAATCAAGAAGCATGAAACGATTTAAAATAGGTGGTGTTCCTGAGCATTTTAACTTGCCTTGGCGCTTGGCCATTGAAGAAGGAAAGTTCAAAGAGGCAGGTGTGGAATTACACTGGTCTGACATGACGGGTGGCACGGGCCAAATGATCAAAGGCTTACAAGCTGGCACACTCGACATTGCGGTTTTACTCACCGAAGGCATTACTCGCGCAATCCTCAAAGGCTTGGACGCTAAGATTATTGCCGTATATGTACAAAGTCCATTATGCTGGGGAATTCACGCACCAATTAATGAAGCAACACAAAATTTGGCTGTGCTCGATGGCGCTACTTTCGCTATTTCCAGAGAGGGTTCTGGATCACACTTAATGAGTTACGTACTCGCACAACGAGAGGGCTGGGATGCAAGTGCCTTGTCTTTTAATGTTGTTGGTGATGTTTATGGTGGTCTTTGGGCGCTTAACAACGATGAAGCTCAGGGTTTCTTATGGGAAAAATACACTACTCAACCTTTTGTAGATCAAGGTAAATGCAAGCGTATAGGAGAAGTCTACACGCCCTGGCCTTGTTTTGTGATAGCCGTTAGAAATGAGGTTTTGGCAACCGAAAAACCCTTGTTGCAAGAGCTTTTAACAATTGTTCAAGCGCGTGCAAAACAACTCAAGCAAGCACCCGATGCGGCCGAGGTATTGGCTTGGCGCTATGCTTTGAAAAAAGATGAGGTCACTGAGTGGCTCCATCAAACTGAGTGGTCAGCAGCAACTCAAATTGACCAACAGGAACTACAACAGACCGTAGAAACACTCTTAGATTTGAAGCTATTATCTTCAGAAGAAGCACAAGATTGGCCAGTAAAATTGCTCGGATGAAACACGCCGTCGTCTTTTTATGCATCAGTTTGGTCCATATGCTGAGCGCGCAAGGTCTTGATCTTGGAACAACCACATATAGCCCAACATTCATTGCTAATTTGTCCAATCCTTATAATGAAACGTCAGGGCTTGCCTTTTCCAACGACACACTTTTCTCTATCAATGATAGTGGCAATCAACCTATTGTTCATGCGCTGAGCAGTACGGGCCAACACTTACACAGCTGGATCATTCAAAACGCAATAAATACGGATTGGGAAGCGCTCGCGCTAAGTTCAACAACATTATTTATTGGCGACGTTGGCA
The DNA here is from genome assembly GCA_041191505.1 of Bacteroidota bacterium. GTDB lineage: Bacteria > Bacteroidota > Bacteroidia > Flavobacteriales_D > Crocinitomicaceae > UBA952. Next base: position 55,794 of record JBEEOT010000004.1, read on the forward strand.
ATAACGATGGTAGTCGCAGTGCTTTAGATATTTATCGCATCAATCGCTCTGCTCTTAGCTCTGGATCTACAAGCATACTTGCTCAAAAACAAACTTTGCGCTTTGCAGACCAACCAACTTCGGGTTTGGCAATGAATGCGCATAATTATGACTGCGAGGCCATGTTCTTTTGGCATGATTCGCTGCATTTTTTTTCAAAAAATTGGGAAAATCTCTGGACGCGTCATTACGTGGCCCCTATTGCCTGGCAAGACACCCTGATGCTGAACCCCGTAGATTCATTTTTTGTGAATGGTCTGGTAACTGACGCCGGGCTCGATCCTAATTCAAATTCCATGTATTTATTGGGCTACAAAAAAGAACTGAGCGGCTTGTACAGCTCGTTTATGTACCGATATACTTCCATTGACCATGCATTTACTGAGGCAGATTACCAGCGCATTGAATTGGGTTCTACCTTGAACTTAGCTCAAACAGAAGGTTTGTGTATGAGTGGTCATGACAAAGGATACATTACAGGAGAGCAGATAGTTTCCATCATCACGATTTCGCCAAAGCTGCATTCTTTCGACTTTACGACACTTGCTGGAACATCAGGGCATGCGCAACCAAATATTTACTTTCATGCCCATATTTTATACATTCCACAATCGCTTTTAAAAGAGTTCAAATTAGTAGACACAAGCGGAAGAATAGCAATTGAATGGCAGTACGATAAGAATTACCAAGATTTAATGGTTTTAAAACCAGGAACTTATATCCTATTAGGCCCTAATTACCGCAAAACCTGGATAAAAAGCAACTGACGAGCCGCATATATTCTTTCTGAGGGCTTGCATATTCAGAAGTAAAGGGCTTTTGTTCATTTAGTTATTTGTCTACGAACAAAAGAATTACATTCATACTACAAACGATACAGTATGATACCACTTATGCCTAAATTCGATGAAAATTTTTGGTGGGCGGTTGCAGCAGTATTGGCTATTTTAAGCATCATTTTTGCGGTTTTCTTAACCGATCGCAAAAACTAGAAGCTTTTTAACGCCCGCTGAACCTCGGAGTCATAAAGATTCATGACCCGATAGTAACCATTTTCTAAGTAAAGATGCCTAGCGATTTCCGCTTTGAGCAAGTGTCTGATATTTTCTTTACTGTGTTGAAACTCTGAGCGCTGAAGACGCACGTCAAATTCTTTTTCTGCAAACGAAGTAAATTTCGAAAGTAACTGGTCTGTAACTACGAATGTAGTTAGGAACGCTGGTAGAGAAAGGTTGATGTATTTTTGGTTGAGGTAATCAAATGCAAAAGCATTAAAAACACCGTTCCACTGCAATTCAGAAAGGTATAATGAGGTGCCGCTGGTGTCGCCAGGAATAAATACATCGGGCATGATACCGCCACCGCCATAAACAGTTCGACCTTTTCTTGTTTTGTATTTGAGGGAGTCCACAAAAATACTAGAGTCCGGCTTGAAGTATTCTTCAGTGAATGCTTTTTGCTCATCTTGTTTGTAGGCCTCATAACCTTTTTGATACGGTCTTTGAATGGATCGCCCAGAAGGTGTATAGTAACGCGCAATTGTGATGCGCAAGTTACTGCCGTCTTTGAGTTGTTTGTCTTGTTGAATCAATCCTTTGCCATAAGACCTGCGCCCAACAATTTTGGCTCTGTCGTTATCTTGAAGTGCGCCCGCTAGGATTTCACTTGCAGAAGCAGATTGAGCGTCTATAAGCACTACGGTTTTGGTTTTTTCTAATATTCCTTCTGCAGTAGCACGGTATTTTTTTTCTTCGCTGTGAAGTCCTTTGGAACTTAAGATGAAGTAACCGTTAGGCAAGAATTCGTCGGCAATTTGAATCGCAGATTCCATTGTGCCGCCGCCATTCCCTCGGAGGTCGAGGATGAGTTTTTTCATGCCTTTGGCTTTAAGGGCAAGTGCTGCTGTATGGAATTCTTGAGCCGTTGGTAAAGAAAATTGCGTGATTTGAATGTAGCCCGTTTCTTGGTCCATCATGTAGTAACAAGGTACGGTGGCAATGGGAATGGTATTGCGAACGAGCGTTTTTTGGAGTTTTTTTCCCTTGCGGAGGATGGTCACTTTTACTTCGGTATTTGGAACGCCTTTAAGCTTAGCCATTACCTTTTCATTGGAAATAGATTTGCCTACTGAAGGTTTGCCGTTGATTGCAATGATGCGATCACCGCGTTTTAAGCCACCTATAGAGGCCGGAGAGAGCGCATTAACGTGTGTGACACATATTGTGTCGCGGAACAGCAAAAAACGCACGCCAATGCCGCCAAATGCCGCGTTGGTTTGTTCGTCGAGTAATTTGAGATTTTTAGCCGAAATATAATTGCTGTGTGGATCGAGCTTATGAAGCATCTCGGAAATAGTTTCTTCAAAAATCTCTTCTTTGTTGATTTTGTCTACGTACTGTTGGTCTAGTACTTGAAAGATTTGTTCGAGCTTCTGAAGTTCTTTGCTGCTGCTATTCGAGGTGCCAAACAAAGTGCTTCCGATCCAAATGCCAATCGCTGCTATTGTGGTGAGTAATACTGGTAGCCAATATAATGCTCTAGGTCTTTCTTCAGACATCGTCGATATTTTCAATTTGTGAAACCTCTAGGCCTGCAGATTTTAGGAATTCAACCCCAGAAAGGTCTTTGTATGCTTCTTGGTATACCAAGCGTTTGATTCCCGATTGAAGAACTAACTTGCTGCAGTCTTTGCAGGGTGAATGCGTGAGGTATAGTGTGGCGTCTTTGCAATTATTAGTAGAGCGCGCAACCTTGAGAATAGCGTTTGCTTCTGCGTGCAGCACATACCAATGGGTTTGATTGCTGTCGTCTTCACAGCAGTTGTCAAAGCCCGCTGGCGTACCGTTGTAACCGTCGGAAATAATGATGGCGTCTTTAACAATAATGGCGCCAACCTGTTTTCTGGTGCAATGAGATAGTCTAGCCCAACTTGCTGCTAAACGCAAGTAAGCTTTGTCGTAGCGATTCTGTTTGGGATCGGTTGAATTATGCGCCATGTCTGATATGACCTCCTAGATAACCCGTGAAAGCAAATAATATGAAAGCGATGATACCCACAACTAAGGTAAAAAGTTCAATTTTTTTAGCGCTTTCCCATTTTTGGCGCTCAGCCCAAAGACCGATGATAGCTGCTGCGGTTAGTAGAAAAACAAAAAACAAAGAGTTTTCAGCCATTTCTTCATGAATGTGAATGACTTTGTGAGAAATTCCTTTGACATGCTCAATGCTTTCTTCGGCGGGTTCTCCAGTGAAGTAAGCAACAAGACCACCTAAGCCACTCAATAATAAAATAATATAAGCGCTAAGCGTCGTTTTTAAGTTAGGAGAAAGCAAGGCTACAACGAGTAAGAGAATGCCAAAAAGTGAGCCTAGAATTGGCACGTGATTGCTGAGAAGGTGCAGATAAGCCATAATAATTTGATTTTGTTAATCGAAAGATACGCAAAATTTAATGCGGATAGTATGGCGAGATCATTAAATACACAATGACACCAGTAACGGCAACATATAACCAAATAGGAAAAGCAAATTTTGCCCATTTCTTATGTTTCTGATAGTTGCCTTCCCATGCGTGAAGGTAGGTGAATAATACAACCGGAATTACCGCCACACTCAGTGAAATGTGCGAAAGCAATAAAATAATATAGGCCAATCGGGAAGATTGCACAGAATTGAGTTCGATTTCATCGAGCTTGCCATTGGCATCCAAATCACCGTAAAGCGTGGAGTCGGATGTCATGTGGTAAGCAACGTAGCAAAGCAAAAAAAGCACACTTAGGGCTAGTGCGACCTGAATGGTTTTTTGGTGCAGTTGAACCTTGCCATTTTTAATAAAGATGAGCGCCAAAATGAGAAGCAGGGCCGTTATTCCATTAATGCTTGCATAAATAGGGGGTAGAAACGAAAAGTCTACACCTTCTATTTTAATGCCGAATAAGGCAGCAACAGCTATTGGAATAACAATTGAAATGGCAATAATCCATTTGCGTAGTCCGGTTTTATGAGGGTTGGATGTTGTATTCATAGTTAAAAAGGGTTTGTACATCATTAATTAACCGTTCAAATTCTTTTTTGTTGACACTTAAGTCTGGTTTTACCACTTCATATACGCCGCGAACATAGCCTTTTTTGTCGACGAGCGTAAAGGCCCCAGAGTGTGCATAACCGCCTAATGCGTCTTCTTCACGACCTGCAAAAATTAGAAAGTGCTCAATGCCAAGCTGGTGCGTAAAAGCTTCGTTTCCTGAAAGAAATGCCCAATTTGGATTTTGGATACCCAGCTTTTTTTTATGCGCTTTTAACACACTTGGCGTGTCGTGGCTAGGGTCAATAGTAAAGGAAAGGTATTGAATGTGTTTTTGATAAGGTTGAAGCGCTTTCTCAACGTTTTTGAGTTGCGTATTCATGATAGGGCAAATACTAGGGCATGTTGCAAAGAAAAATTCGCTGATCCAGACTTTACCTTTGAAATCCTTGTTACTGACAAGGATGGAATCTTCGTTGAAATATTGAAAGGGGGGTATGCGTTGATAAATGGTGTCTGTGCTGGTTTTGCCGTTGTGTTGACGGTATGCCACATCATAATTACCAAGATAAGGTAGTCTTCTTTGGTTTTGCTCAGTACAGGACAAAGCAAAGAGTAAAGACCATAAAATCCAGTTAATGTTGTTTTTGAGCACGTTCTTTATCGTATTGTTTCATCAAAAGTGCGAGGTGCTCTTTCATTTTACGAATCATGCCTTCTGTGTGTCCATTGAGCACCATGCGCAAATGGTTCCGTTTATCTAAGAGCATAATGAGCTCATTGTATGATACCCCGCCAAAGTATTTGGCATCCTTAACGATGAGTTTCTGACCGTTGTTGGTAAGGTTGTAGAAGTCTTTAGGGTCGGCACTAACTAATTGCCAAAGTTCAGGGTCGTAGCCCTCTACTTTACTTTTGAGCATTTCTTGCAAGTCGAGTATTTGTGCTTCGCTCACGGGTCTACCTAAAGAGTCAACGACTATAGAGAGCAAACGTACTTGCTTGAGTTTTTTGCGCTTGTTGGTGCGCAAATCTTTGTAGAGGTTTTGGGTGAGCGGGAAGAAGGCGAGCCCACATTGGTAAGGGCAAGTGGTTTGGAGTGTTGTAATCAGGACCACCTGATTTTGATAGTCTTTGAGGGTGAGTTGTTGTTTGCCCTTGTGATTGTATACAGAAAAGGTTGGTGCTTCCACCAACCCGTAATCTGCTAATTTTTTGAAACGGTGGTCACAACCACGCGTTGCCATGAATATTAAGAAAAGTGCTGGCCCAAATACCAGTGAGAGCGCTAATATTGATCTCTTTCTACTTCGGGTAGCAACTTGATCTCCCATGATTTATTGCCACATAGTTTCCCAGATACTGCCAACAGCAGATCCTTCCCAAAGGGCGATGAAAATAAGGTATAGAACAAATATAAAGTATGGGATGAGAATGACGTTGCGCAGGTATTTGCGCTCGTCACCGAGGTGCATAAAGACCATTACGATGTATCCTGCCTTGAGTAAGGTCAGCAAGATAAAGATGATTTTTACGGTAGTCCACCAATCTGAAGATTGTTTGATGCTGGCACCAATGAATACTTCAATAATGGTAATTAAAGTCAATAAAATAGTGACTTTGTAAATTTTTGAGCGAATTTCTTTTCCTTTTGCTTCGTCGTGGTGAGCGTGTAAAGAATATTCAATGAGGTCGTCTCTTTCCATGTTTTGTAGTGATTGAGAGAATTACAATAAATAAAAGAAGGTAAATACGAAGACCCAAACGAGGTCAACGAAGTGCCAGTATAAACCAGTTTTTTCTACCATTTCGTAGTGGCCACGCTTGTGGTAAGTGCCAGACAATACACCCAAAAGGATGAGGATATTGATGATCACACCAGAGAATACGTGGAAACCGTGGAAACCAGTAATGAAGAAAAAGAACTGAGCGTATTGTTGTGGCCCATATTCATTTTGCTTCATGTTTGCACCATAGATGACGCGGTTTTTCTCTCCTGAGTAAAGTGCTTCGTAATATAGTTTTTCAGCTTTTTTACCTTCGATATCTTTACCACCGACTTTGAAGTTCTTGCCATCTTTTTTGATGATGAGTTTCATGTCGTGGTCATGTGCTTTGTTAATTTTGGCAACAGAACCGTCGGCTAAACGAATGTTGCCATCTTTCAAATGACCTGCCTCAGCGGCATGCTGAAATTGGTGCATGAGGTCTTCTTTGATGGTGGCGCCAACTTTGTATTTTTTGCCAGCTTCGATGACTTTGAAATTGTTGATTTCCCCGAAGTGACCTTTTACGATGGCAACTGAGCCGTCGGAAAGTTCGATTTTACCGAATTCAGAACCGTGAATAAAGTGAGACCACTCCCATGCTTGAGAACCCAGGAAGAAGAAACCACCGATAATGGTAGCGATCATCCATTTGGTAACACCTTTGCGATCCATGCGGTGACCTGCTTCTACGGCAAGAACCATAGTTACGGATGATACAATCAAAATAAAGGTCATTAAGGCTACGTAAAGTAGCGGATAGCCATGACCCAAGAAAGGCATGGAATTAAAGGTTTCTTCACCAATTGGCCAAGCATCTTGAGCATCGTGGCGAGTAAAACCATAAGCAATTAATAAACCGCTGAAAGTGAGTGCATCCGAAACGAGGAAGAACCACATCATTAGTTTGCCATAACTTGTTTGGAAAGGGGATTCTTTACCACCCCATAGTGTCTTGGCGTCTAGTTGAGCAGAATGTCCGGCCATTTTAAGAGAAATTTTTGTGCAAGTTTAGTGAATAAAAATCAAAAAGACGAGTAAATACAGCCATAAAAGCCCTAAAAAGTGCCAGAAGATGCTACTGAGTCTGAGTGATAAATGGTTTTGTGAAGAGAACTTGCCTGTAAATGAAGCAATTGCGACTTTCACGAGATAAAGAAGAGCAATGAGTACATGGAGTAGATGCACAAAAGTGATGAGATAGAGGTATGCAGATGCTGAATCAGATGCTTGCATAGCGCTGAGTTGTAGGTGCGGCTTCAAAACGGTACCGTTGTATTTGAGTTTACGGTCTTCGTATTGTAATGCTTTTCCTGAGTAGTAAATGGTGAAATCTTTGCCGTAGGTACCGCGCGCAAAGAAATCGCCGCGTTTGTCTCGAATATTGATGGCTAAATCACTGAGTCGGACTTCATCGGTGTAAGTTAATTGGGTGCTGTCGTTGGCGAAAAGCAAGCCGTTTTTAACGAGCACCGGGCTTCCTGTATAGAAAAGTTCAATTTGAGCATTGGGTTTACGTAGGCGTAATGCTTGATTATGATTTACCTTTTCAAATTGCTTGAAGTAAGATTGGATTTTTTGGAAGTCAGGTTCACTGATGGGTTTGCCATTGATCAAGAACTCGTTGCCATCTACGGCGACAAGATTGCCTTTATATTTGATCTCGTAGTAGTCTCCGTAGCGCCCGTTTGTAACAAGCATGTCGTTTACAGGATTCACGCCTTTTTCGACGAGTTGCCCATAGCCTTGAAACTGAAAGTACAGAAACGCCGCTCCAAACAAAAGCGTGGCTGCCATAGCACCTTTCAGTTGGCCTTGTTTGTCTTTTTTAGCACCTTGGATGGCCCACCAAAAGCTCAACGAACTGAGCGCAATAAAAAGTGTACTGAGGTAAAATCCTGAAGGCATTGGGTATTTGAGCCAGAAAGATTTCCCCATAGATACATAGTAACCAGAGGTGAGGCCCGCAAAAAGCATAACAATGCTGAATATTCCGACATAAACCAGGTTTTTCTTCATTTTCTCCCTGACCTCAGGGTTCATTTCATTTTCGTAATTCATGACAATGATTTTAAAAGTTCAACAAAGCGATCTGTGCGATCAAAAACGTATACAAACTGAATGATTGGTAAGTAAACAAACGAAGCGAACATGAGTTTACGCGCATCGGCAGTTTCACAACTTAAATAGAGTTTATAGGAAAGATAAAAGAACCAAATTCCCATGATACTCGCTACAATTAGTGTGACACTACCCGTCCATCCAAGAAACCACGGCATGACACTGAATGGAATGAGCGCAAGGGAATAGGCCAATATTTGAAAGGCAGAAGCTTTGCTTTTTCCTGTTTTAGAGGGCAATAGCGAAAAACCTGCTTTTTTGTAGTCGTCGTAGAGCACCCAGGCAATGGCCCAAAAGTGAGGGAATTGCCAAGTGAACTGAACAAAAAAGAGAATGCCGGGAATGAATCCAAAAGAATTGGTGGCGGCAATTGCCCCTAAGAACGGCGGAATTGCCCCTGGAAATGCGCCAACAAAAACAGCCCATGGGCTTATTTGCTTGAGAGGAGTATATACGAAGACGTAGCTGATGAAGGCAAGCAAGCCTAAGAGCGCACTTTTGAGATTGATGAGGTAGAGTAGGTAAGTTCCAGCTAATAAGAATAAAATGACAATCATGTAGGCTTCTTTGAGCTGCATTTGACCAGTGGGCAAGGGCCTGCGGTTGGTGCGGTTCATGATTTGGTCGAGGTCTCGTTCCCAGATTTGATTGGCACCATTGCTTGCTCCCGTGACGAGCGTACCGCCTATCATAAGGTAGGTAATGACGAGCCAATCTTTGCCGCCTGCAAAAAGGTAGCCGCTGAGCGCTGAAAGGATGACCAAAAAAGATAGTCGGAACTTGGTAAAAACCAGGTAGGTTTTGAATTTTGATGGTGGTTTTGTAATTGCGTCGGACATCTTTACAAAATTACATCAAATAGTCCTTGTAGAATAGCCAAAACGAGCCAAACGAGTAGAAAAACAAATCCGAAAGCTAAGGCAAGCGCACCAAGCGTATCGATGATCAGGCCACCAATGAGCAGGAGCAGGAGGCCAACGACAATGAAAACGAGCCCTACAATTGCAAAGGAGTGTCCGATGTTGCCTGCAATACCAGGCGAATGTTGTCGTGCTTTTTGAAGGGAGGCCTGTGTTTTTTCTAAATCAAATGAAAGAGAAGGTTTTTTTGTATGAATGTTGGGTTTATTGCTTTGCCCGACCTTCTGAGGTTGGCTTTCATTTTTTGAATATATGTTTGGAGTTATTAAAGTGGGTTGGCAATTGTCGACAACTAACTTGTTTGTGAATTGTGTCGAGGACGTGTGAATAGGCTTCGCAAGACTATCGCTCATTTTAGAAAAGCTGACCGTATTTTCAGATGCTAATTCCTGGCTTTGACTTGCTTTGCTTCCCCTGAGCACTACTTCTGATGAATGGCAAGAGGCAAGTATCAAGATGAAAATGAGGCTAGATAGATTCAGGTATTTCATGGTAGTATTCATTTTTGATGAAATAATCTAGTAGTGCTTCTTTGAGCAAATGTTGTTGTTGTTGGTGATTGAGTGGCGGGAGTTGTTGGTTGAGGATAAAATGCGGCCAGAGGTCGGCATCTCGCCCGTTGAAAGTATAATATCCGTAGGGCTCAAGCAGCGTGCAAATGGCAATGTGCATGAGCTCCATTTTTTGTTGTTTGGAAAACGTTTGGTGCCCCATACCTAATTCATTGACACCAACTAAGAATAAAAAGGTGGACATATCCATGCCCGGACCGAAGTCTTTCTCGAGGTGTTTTTGAAGTTTTTGAAAGCGGAGTTCGATGTCGTGATCCATGGTGCAAAAATACGCATAGAACGCCGATTTAGGCACAAAAAAAGGGGCCTCTTTCGAAAGCCCCTCCTTTTCATCAATCAACTTCTTATTTTTTCACAAATTGCTTGCTGCTGTTACCAGTAGCTGTTGCAACTTGGATAGTGTAGATACCTGCTTTGAGGTCGTCTACGCTGATTTCTTGAGTAAGACCATTGCCAACAAATGCTGCAACTACTTTACCTGTAAGGTCAACGATACGGATTTGTTGCATCGCTTCAGTAGCTTGAACAGTCATGATGCTGTTAACTGGGTTAGGGTAGATAGATACAGAAGATGTAGCTTCATCGATACCACCGATGCAAGCACCACAGCTTTCCCAACATACGAGATCTGTTGCACCAGGGCCAGTTACAGTATAAGCACGGTTGGTGAAACCACCGTTTGTTACCGTACAAGACTCGCCACCAGCAAATTGCTCAGATACATTCCATCCGTCGATTGTAAATTTGTATTCGATCGCACCTAAACCTAGTGGAACCGTAACTTCCCAAATATTGTCGCCGTTAGCGTCTGACATTGGGGTACAAGTTCCACACCAGCCGTTGAATGTACCATTTAAGAATACACCTGCTGCGGTAGAACCACCAGCATTGATATAATCCTCCATGTCAACAGTAAAAGTAATGTCATTGGTACAAACATTACAGCTTGCAAAACATACGTTAGGCAAAGTAATGTCGCCAGCAACTACGTGGTAACGGTTGTTGAAACCATCATTGATTGGGTCAATACATGTTTCTGTACCTGTGAATTCTTCTTGTGCGTTCCAGCCGTCGATAGTGAACTTGTATTCAATAGCACCAGGCGCAAGTGGAAGGGTTACTTCCCACATACCGTTGCCCATGTCAGTCATTGGGTTACAAGTACCACACCAACCGTTGAAAGAACCGTTTACAAATACACCACCAGTCAATGAACCTGTGTATTGTGACATGTCTACGCGGAATTTAACGTTGTAGTCTTGAACAGCAAGTGGAACTGTGCGTTGGTAAACAAAACGCCACCATCCGCCACCAATACTGATGTCGGCAGTCATGGTGTTACCACCATTTGAAATAGCAACGATGTAAGTTCTAGAAGTTGGTACAGCTGCACCATTAGAAATTTCACCGCCATTTACAGCTTTAGGAAGACCGATGTGTGCTCCTACGCCGTTTACAGTTAGTGTACCTGCAGCTGCATCATAAGTGTAAGTAGCCGCGCCACCAACGTGAGGTGTAACTGGCGTACCACATGCATCTGGAGTGGCACCTTGCCAGCCTTCTAGCCAAGTAGAGCCATCCATGTAATGGGTCATGGCGCCATTCGCTTCGAATTTAATTGAATCGTCGAATAAGCAAGCGCGGGTTGTGATGTCACCAGCGCCGTTGTTCCACCAGCTGATGTCACCTTGGTTTGGGCCAACACCTAGAGCGCCAGCCTGTGGTGCCAGTTTCCAAGTGCCTTCAACTTGCGCTGAAAGGCTCAAAACTGGAGCAAAAAGCAAAAAGTACAGTTTTTTCATATTGTTAATTTTTAGGGGTTTTAGAGTTCAAAATTAAAAGAACGGGTTAAATATAGTAAAAAATACAATAAGCAAAAAATGATCAACTTAATGTACTCGTTGTCAGTTAAAACAATAAGTCGTTAGAAAGTTCAAAAGTGAGTTTATATTCTCCACATTTGATGTCAAAAGTCCCTTTTTCGGCACGCCATTTTCCATCGGCACTAATGCGTTTGAGCGTTGTTGCGTCAAAACTAAACTCTAGTGTTTTGTTTTCTCCGGGCTTGAGGGTCACTTTGTAAAAGTCGATCAAGCGTTTGTTTTCTGGGGTCGTACTCGCGTACAAATCGCTGAGGTAAATAGGAACAACTGTGGTAATTGCTTGGTTGTGCGGATTGCTCACATTTACTTGAATGCTAAACGTTCCTTTTTGCTCGTCTTTGGCATCGAAGCGCATGCCGTTGATACTTGCAGCTCTGTAGGATAAACCGAAACCAAAGTCCCATTGTGGGTTGTATGCAGTAAACTGTCCAGATTTTGCGCGCGCTACACTCCCAGGATGATCGTAAAATTCAATAACGCCGTCGTAGCGAGGGTAGGTGTAAGGCAGGCGACCTGAAAAATCAGCTTTTCCGGTGACAAGTTCTGCAAGCGCAGCGCCACCTTGATCTCCTGGTAAGTAAGCTTGGATGATGGCATCGCACAACGGCTCGATATCGCTGATGATGCGCGGACGCGCTTCTAACAACACTAAAACAACTTTTTTCTTCGCTGCCTTTGCCAAGCGCACCAATTCTTTTTGTTTGTCGTCGAGCTGTAAACTTCTGATATCGCCTGGTTTTTCAGTAGAAGGAAGCTCACCAACACAAATGACAATGATGTCGTTTTTCTTGAGCGCTTTTTTGTAAGCGTCTAGGCCCACATAACGCGAAGCTTCAAAATCATTGTCTAGGTATAATTCAACTCCTTTTGAATAAGAGATGCTTGACGTTGGAAGTTGTTGTTGCAATGCTTGAAAGATGTTCAAAACACCTATAGTGTTGAAATTGCTGTCCATTCCTTGCCATGTGTGAGTCCAAGCACCGTTGAGCATATTGATACTTGCGGCTCCTGGCCCTGCAACAAGTATGCGCTGCTTTTCATTCAATGGAAGAAGGTTGCCTTCGTTTTTAAGTAGAGTTATGGATTCAAGGGCAGCTTGCTTGGCTATATTCTTGAAAGTTTGGCTACCGAAAAGCTGATATTTGCTGAGGTCGGGTAGTGGGTTGTCAAAAAGACCAAGTTGTTTTTTCACGTATAGGATGCGGCGAACTGCGTCGTTGAGTCTTTCCATGGAGACCTTTCCTTCTTTTACCGCCTTGATCATGTCTTGGCAGTAGGTTTTGTATTGTGGGTTAGAAGGAACCATACTCATATCTACACCAGCGTTAAAGGCCTGAATTGCAGCTTCTGCTAATGTAGGCGCCGTTCGGTGAACGGTATGGAGCATAATGAAGTCTTCCCAGTCGGAGACCACAAAGCCTTTGAAGCCCCAATCTTTTTTGAGCGTTTGAGTCAGGAGTTGGTAGTTGGCATGGCCAGGAATACCATTGACCACACCAGAATTGATCATGAGCGTAAGCGCTCCTTTTTCGACAGCTGCTTTGAATGCTGGTAAATACAATTCTTGCATGTATTTTTCTGGAATGAAAGCAGGGGTGCGGTCTCGGCCAGAGAAACTTGCGCTGTAGCCCACAAAATGCTTGAGGCAAGCAGCAGCATGAAAAGCATCTACTTTATCTCCTTTTCCTTGATAGCCTTCTACGAGGGCACTTCCCATGTGGCTTCCTAAAACAGGATCTTCACCAAGGGTTTCAAAGTGCCGAGACCAAAGCGGCTGGCGGCCTAGATCAAGAACTGGAGAAAAATTCCATGGAATGCCAGAAGCACGACACTCATAGGCAGTGACCTCACCCATTTGGCGAGCAAGTTCTGGGTTCCAGGTTGCAGCTAAGCCAATTTCTTGCGGAAAGAGCGTGCCGCCAATCGTATAATTGACGCCGTGAATGGCATCAATCCCATAGAGAATGGGAATGTTTTGTTCTTTTTTGAGGTAAGGCGCATGTATGTCTGTCATGATAGACTTCCATTCTTCACGGCTAAGTGTATGCCAACCCACATTGAGTACCGAACCTACATGATAAGCATCTAAGGCCTCTTTGAGTTTGTTTGGGTCAATTTGAGCCGGAACAAGCGCTTGGCCTTTATCGTCTGTTTTGTGAATGGCGTCTAGCGTAATTTGACAAGTTTGCCCAACTTTCTCTTCGATGCTCATTTGTGAAATGAGCGCTTCTATGTCCTGGTCCGTTGGATTCGAGAAATATGGTTTTTCTTCACGTCCAATAGAAAGTAGCGTAAGCGCAAGGAGTCCGCTGTAAATCAAAGGTTTGAACATCATGCTAGTTTATTGGAATACACGAACGTAATCGACATACATTTTTTGAGGGAAGGTCGTGGTGGCATCTGGTGATCCTGGCCAATTTCCGCCAACTGCTACGTTGAGGATAATGAAGAATTTCTCGCGGAATTCCGACATTTCGGCAGGGCTGGTGTCGATGGAATGATATTCTACGTTGTCTAGCAACCAATGAATGGAATTTGCATCCCAAACGATTGAAAACACGTGAAAGTTATCTGCAAATTTTCCTGATGTCAAGGATTTGCTTCCCCCGTATTGAGCGTGTGCACCTGCATTGCTCCAGTGAACGGTTCCATGAACGGTGCGGTCATTTGCTCCTGCACCACCAATGAGTTCCATGATGTCAATTTCGCCACAGGCTGGCCAGCCAGCACTGGTAATGTTGTCGCCGAGCATCCAGATGGCAGGCCAAATGCCTTGGCCGTATGGGAGTGCAGCACGAACATCGATTCTGCCATATTTCCAAGATTTAAGACCTTGCGTTTTAATGCGGCTCGATGTGTAATTTGAGGTGTTGAAGGTTTCGCTCTTTGCAGTGATGGTAAGCAAACCATCTGAAACCACAGCGTTGTCTTGTTTGTAGTATTGCAATTCATTATTTCCCCAACCCCAACTGCCAGTACCTAGGTCGTAGGTCCAGTCGGAAGAAAGGCTTGCTCCGTTGAATTCGTCTTGCCACACGAGCGAATATCCAGGATAGCTTAAAGGACTAATAAAACCTGATGTAGGGGCGCCAGTATTTCCTGTACTAATTTCTATGATCACCTCTTCGGTCTTTTCGATGTAGGCGTTTTGTACAGTGTGCGCACGGGTTCTAATTTTGTAGGTGCCTGACGTATTGTAGACGTGTGTAGCTTGGCCGTCTTGAGATTCAACAGTTATCGTATCGTTGGTATCAAAAAATGTGATCGTGTAAAAATTGACGCTGTCAGCGGTAGCTAAGACGTGTACTTCACCATTTGTAATGGTGAGTTGCGTATTCAGGTTGCTTGGCAATCCAGGAGGCTTGGGAGCATCTGGTTTACAGGCGATAAGCGCCAAACTAAGTAGCAGAAAAGTCATGATTTTCATGGGATAAGATTAAAGCGTCTTGAGTTTAAGGTACCATTTGAGACCACCAGCATTGTGACCATATTGGAGGTGCATTGTGGAGTCCGTAAGCGATAAAATACGGTACACTCTTGGTCCTGTATAGAAGCCCATAAAGGCATTGCCAGAGATGGTAATCGTGTTTTCAGCGCCCTCGGTCAGCAACCAACTTTCGTTCATTTGGTTGTCGAACGGAGCAGTGAAATCACCTAAATTTTGAAAAGATCCGGGGAATGATGTGGCCAAAGAGTTGTGCACATAAACATCTCCGTTTGTTATCATATCAAATTTAAAAGCATTTAAATGAAAAACGTATTGGTCATTGTACAAACCACAACCTGGTTTTTCGTTGGCGCCTGCAGCCCACCATTCCGGTGTAGGGCCAAGCGGACTTTCTGGATCTGGACCAACGCCCATATGGCCAGAAGCAGCTGAATCGACGACCCATGTTTTGTATCCAGGTCCGTTTACGCCGCCTGTTAACATTGTGTAGAAAGGGTTGTTGAGCAGTCCGAGGTCATCGTTAGCGATGGTGACCTGCTGGCTTGAGCTGCGGCTGCCGCCTTTTGCAAATACAGTTAATTTGATGGTATATGTCCCTGCGTAAGGATAAGTAGCAGAAACGGTAGAACCCTGTGCTTTAGTACCATTTCCAAAATCCCAAACACATTGAATATTTGGGTTATTTGCGCTGAGTTCAATGATGTTGGCATTTGCTGCTGAAGGCGCCATTGTAAATTGGGCGTCTTCGGCAGAAGGTGCAGGGCCAAGGGTTGGCTCGTATTTTTGGCAAGCTACCAAAGCCAAACCAATGCTCAAGATGCTGAGAATTAATGTTTTCATGGTTTTATATCTTAAAAAATTAATAACCAGGGTTTTGTGTCCAATTTCCACCTGCTAAATCGATTTCAACTTGTGGAATCGGGAATAACTCGTGTTTTCCTGTAACAAATCCAGGAATATATTGTGCGGCCTGACCCGTACGAACGAGGTCAAAAAAGCGATGTCCTTCGCCAGAAAGTTCTAAACGACGCTCGAGATATACTTTTTCGATACTATTCACAGAGGCTCCTGGTATTCCTGCTCTCTGACGAATTTGATTGACAAGAGCCGTAGCGCGAGAAGCATTTCCGATTTGGTAATTAGCTTCTGCAGCCATCAGTAAGACGTCTGCATAGCGCAACACGCGATAGTTAACTGGGCTAGTGAGGTCGTTATCAGGCAAGCCAATTTCTCCCTGGCGCTTGATGTATTTGTTGTTGTAATATCCGGTGTGGCCACCAGCTCCTACGGCGTAAGTAATAGACGCTGCGTTAGGTTGAGCAGCTATAAAGGCATCGATGTCAAGAACGGTAGCTGCACGGCGTGGGTCAATAGGAGAGAAAGCGGCGTAGAGTTCTGGTGTAGGCAGGTTGTAAGAGTTGCCATCGCCGTAAACGGGCCCGTTGTACTGACGAATTCCTTGGAAACCAACAGCGGCGTTGCCCTCGAGACAAACCAGGCAACCGTAGCTTCCACCTTCAAGTCCGGTATATTCAATATCGAATATGGTTTCTGGGTTACCTTCGGCTGCCACACTGAATAGTTGGCTGTAGTCTTGGTAAAGGCTGTATTGTCCGGATGCAATTACTTCTTCTAAAATGGCTGCTGCTTCAGTGAATTTATTTTGGTACAGGTAAACTTTACCAAGAAGAGATTTGGCCGCACCTCGCGTAGCGCGTCCTTTTTGCGCTGCAACTGGGTTGAGAACCGCTGCCGCAGCAATTAGGTCTGCTTCAATTTGTGCGTAAACTTCAGCCTTTGGAGCGCGTGGAATAGAACGCGCCTCTTCGATTCCTATACGTTTGTCGATGATTAGCGGCACATCGCCAAAGAATTTAACGAGCTCAAAATAGTAGTATGCACGCAAGAATTTAGCTTCTGCTAAAATGTGTGCTTTCCCGGCAAAATCGATGTTGTCTTTGTGCTCAAGGATGTAATTGGCACGAGTGATTCCAGTGTAGTTCCAGCGGAACACACTGCGAAGTTCTGCATTAACACCGCCATGGGTCATGTTATCGATATCGTGCAAACCTTTGCTATCATTGACGCTTTCACCGCCAGCAATGGCGTTGTCAGAGGCAATTTCGCCAATCCAAAGCGAGATAAACGAGCTTTGAAGAAGGTCATAGGCGCCTACAAGCGCGCGTTCGTAGTCTTCTGGTGTCTGGAAGAAGTTTTCGGCGTCTTGCGCATATGGCGGATCAACAGATAAGAATTTTTCACATGATGGCAAAGCAACTATCGTTGCGAATGCCAAGAAGATATAAATGAGTTTTTTCATGACTTAAAACTTAAAATTTGATTTGAAGGCCGCTCATTAAAGAACGCGCTTGAGGATACATTCCGTAGTCTACACCTGCAGATAAGACGCTAGAAGAGCTTAAATCTGGATCAAAGCCCATGTAACGGGTAAGAGTGATAAGGTTATTTGCCGCTACATAAACGCGCAGCGATTCTACGTGTATCTTGCGCAAAAGCGTACTCGGTAGTGTGTAACCAAACTGTAAATTGCGGAGGCGAACAAAAGAACCATCTTCAACAAAATAATCTGAGAAAAGATTGTTGTTAGTTTGTCCAGTAGTGAGGCGCGGGTGCTCGTTAGTAGAGCCTGGCCCCGTCCAGCGGTCGATTACATATGCCAATTGGTTGGCATAAGGTTGCTGACGCTCGTAGTTTCTGATGATTTCTTGTCCTAGGGCCGCATAAACATTTCCAGATAAATCGAATCCTTTGACTTTGAAGTTAAACGCAAAGCCCATGGTGAAATCTGGTATTGCTGAACCTAGGTTGGTTTTGTCGGAGTCGTCGGAGAAATTGATTTTACCATCACCGTTTTGGTCCACAAAAATGAGGTCGCCAGGTTGAGCACCTTCTTGTACTACTGCAGCGTTGTCAATTTCTTCTTGCGTTTGGAATACACCAGCGGTTTGATATCCAAAGAAGTAGCCAATTTCGTAGCCCTCTTGGAAGCGCGTTGCCACATCGCCACCAACGCTAAAGCTTGCACCTGGGATGTATTGTACACCTGTTGGCACGCTTACAACTTTGTTGTTGATGGTGGTAAGGTTGAAATTGAGGTTTGTTTGGAGAATGTTTTTGCGATCAGATTGATACCCGATTTCAAATTCCCAACCTTTGTTAGATACATCACCAGCATTGATGATTGGCGGATAACCACCTGGCCCATAAGAACCTAAGAGCGCAGAAACATCTGGCTGGAACAGGAGGTCGTTGGTGTTTTTAATGAAATAGTTGGTCGTAAAATTGATGACTTTAAGCCAAGTGAGGTCCAGACCAACATTGAACTGACGGGTGGTTTCCCACTTTAAGTCTGGGTTGGCTGGGCGGCCAATTGCCACACCTTGTGTAATGAGGTCGTCAAAGACATAAACACCTTCGCCATTGAGCAAAGCACGGTAGGCAAAATTCGGGATTTGGTCGTTTCCTGATACACCGTAACTCATGCGTAATTTCAAGAAATCGATGCTTTTGCTCTTGAAAAAGGCCTCGTCAGACAACAACCAACCTCCAGATATTGTCGGGAAAATACCCCAGCGGCTATTCGGGCCAAATTTGCTTGAGCCATCGCGGCGCAAAATACCAGAGATGAGGTATTTTTCTTTGTAGGCATATTCAGCTCTTAGGAAAGCAGATAGGAGGCGTTCTTTGAACTCCCAAGAGTTGACATTATTGAGGTAGCCACCTTGTGCCGTATTGGCAGAAATATCGGCGTAGTCAATGGAGTTGTTGGGAATACCGAATCCTACACCATTCAAGGACTGGCCTTTGCGCTCGAAAACAGAAGCACCTAAAGTTCCTTTCACTTTGTGCGTCTCATTCCATGTTTTTTCATAATTCAAGAAGCTTTCATAGGTAAGGTCGAGGAAAGAAGAACGCTCTTCGTAGACGGCAGCACCTCTGGTAATGAACACGCTGTCTGCAATTTCTACTTCTGGTGATTCGAGATCTGCATTGACAGCAGTATTGGCATATTTACCATCTCCGTACCATACTAGCGGAGAGAAAACTTTGCTATCTACGTTTGCGTAGTTGTAATTGAAGCGATTGGTGAACGATAAATTTTCGTTGAAAGCATAGATAAACTCTTCTTTTCCAACAAATTTATTGGCCGTGCTCCAATTGTATTGGTTCTGCATTTGGGCAATCGGATTGATGATATCGCTCACTTCTTCCATGTAAGAAAAAGTGCCCGGACTGCTGTATACTGGTTCGTTTGGAAAGGCATTAATCGTGTTGTATAACACCGAACCAATGCCGTTTTCAGGCAAGGTGCTGCGCATATCAGAAGAGAACAAGAGTACAGAATTGAGCTTTAGTTTTTCAGACATGTCTGTGCTGAAGTTCAAGCGGGCGTTGTAGCGTCCGAAATTGGCTTTGTCGGCGCCCACAATTCCTTCCTGATTGAAGTAGCCTAGACCGATTGAATAACGGGTATTGAGCGTGCCTCCACTAAGCGATAAGTTGTGGCTTTGTACAGGTGCTGAGCTAAATACGGAATCTTGCCAGTTGGTTCCGGTGCCAAGATTGGTATTGGCAAAAGGCATGGCTTGACCGCCAAAGGCAAAGGCTTCATTTTTGATGACTGCATATTCTTCGGCGGTAAGTAAGTCTAGCTTGCGCGCTGTTTGTTGTATGCCATAATAGCCGTTGTATTCTATACTCGGCTTGCGATTGATGGCCCCGTTTTTAGTTTCAACGATGATTACCCCGTTTGCGGCGCGCACGCCGTAAATACCTGCCGTGGCATCTTTGAGCACGTTAATTGACTTGATGTCAGAGGGGTTGAGTGCGTTGAGACCCTCAGAGTCATAAACAACACCATCTACTAGAATGAGCGGGTCGTTGTCGCCGAAAGTGGAAAGGCCGCGAATGCGAATATTTGATGAACCTCCCGGCGAACCTGAATTGCTAGAAACGGTAACGCCAGATACCTGACCCTGTAAGGCTTGGTCCATTCTGGTCATGTTCATTTTTTCGATGTCTTCGCCCTTCACTTTGGAGGTAGCACCCGTAAGTTCTTTGGTTTTTGAAGTGCCGTAACCAATTACAACGACATCTTTGGTGTCTTGCGCCACTTCCAAGAGCACTACCGTTAGGTTTGTTTTCCCTAGTATAGGAAACTCTTGTTTTTGGTAGCCCATTGCACTGAATATGAGCACCTCTGTTTCAAGGTTACTTACGGGAATTTGAAAGAGTCCTTTACCATCACTTAAAAAAGGCTTGTTGTTGCTTTTTAACGTGATTTTGACATATGGAATAGCCTCGGATTTTTCGTTAAGAATGGTTCCACTGATGGTCTGTCCATAGACTTGCGCGACACCGATACTACATAGCAGTGCCATGACTAGTTTTCTGATCATGTTGTTTTAGTTTTAGAGTGCTTAAATATAGTCAAAAATTAAATTATTGTACAAATAACAATAAGTTTTATCAATTGTTTGAAAATCAGATTTATACAAAAAGAGAAACGGAGACACTCCTCTCCGTTTCACGATTATTAACCTGTATAACGCCTGTCATTGAGTGAAAGCGATAGCCGAATATACAAACATTATTGTAAAAAATACAATAAGTGTAAATATTTTACATTTTGAAGCTGTACTCGTTTGCTAATAAACGCTGTTGATAGGTCTCTTGATCGAAGGTGAAAAGTTTAGCCGGACGGTGTTTAACGTTTTTTTGTTTCTCGTTGAGTGCAATGAGCGGGATGTATTTGATTTTCTTGCGGAAATTGGCTTTGTCCATCTCTTGTTCAAAGGCAAACTCATAGAGTTGTTGGAATTCATTTAGGGTGAAGCGCTCGGGTAATAAATCAAAACATACAGGTTCGTTTTGCAATTTTTGCTTGAGCATTTCGTAGGTGCTTTCTAAGATATGGTTGTGGTCAAAGGCAAGCGTTGGCATTTCATTGAGCGGCACCCAACTGATGTCGTCGGCCCAAGAAGAGGCCCTAACTTGGAAATCTTCGATGCGCACAAGTGCAAAGTGCGCGATTGTAATTACGCGCCCCTGGGGGTGTCTTTTTGGATGCCCAAAAGACTGAGACTGGTGCATTTGGATGTGGTCTAGACCCGTGAGTTCCTTAAGAATACGCTCTGCAGCTACCGGTAGGTCTTCGTCGGGGTAAACCAAATCTCCGGGAATGGCCCAGTAGTTGTCGTAAGGTTCCATAGCACGCTTGATCAGGAGCGCCTTGATTTGCCCTGCTTCATAACCAAAAATAATGCAGTCCACAGAAAAGGCTGCAGTAAAGAAGTCGTGAAATTCTATTTTGTACATTCCCATTTTAGTGTCCGCCTGAGCTCGCATCAAAGGTATGAATTCCTTTGTTTTTAAGAATACTTGAAGTGCGCATTGCAAAGTAAATCAGGTAGGCAAAACACGCAACGCCAACCCAGTAGGACTGCTGAATACCCAATAAGTTGTCGGCAGCTAAGGTCCCTTGAGCTAAGGTAATGAAACCACCACCCATGATCATTAAAATCAATAAACTAGAAGCTGTATTGGTTTTGGATCCCATGCCTGCAATGCCGAGCGTGAAGATACAAGGCCACAAAGTACTGCAGAATAAGCCCACAGAGATGAAAGCAAATACGCTCACGTATCCGGAACTAAAAATACCGACGATGAGTGCCAATGAGCCTAGAGAAGCATACAAAATGATCTGACGAACAGGGTTTCCATTGGAAATAAAGTCTGCTGCAATGAGCACAAAAACCAATCCAATATAAGGCATAAATGAAGACATATCAGAACCGCCAATGGTATTGGCCAAAGCGAAAATGCCAAATGCAACTAAAGGCAAGAAAATACCCATAATGCGATTGAATACTTTAGATTTTTCAAATACACCAGCAGCTGAGGCCCAGCGGCCGATCATCATGGAAGCCCAAAACAAGGATACAAAAGGAGCTACTTCGCTTTCTTTTTTGCCAAGGTGTTGTTTCATGAATTCAGGCAAATTACTTGCCGTAGCAACTTCAACGCCAACATAAACGAAAATAGCAATCATGGCCAAAAGTACTTGAGGTTCGCGGAGCGTGCTGAGCACTTGCCCCGGCTCATTTTGGTTGTCTTCGCCAATGTGATCAGGCAGATTAGAGAACTTAAAAAATAGTGCAGCTAGGACAAAAACAAGACCCAAAACCAAATAAGGTGTTTGGACAGAAGAGAGATTGAGGGTGGTTTCTCCGTGAGAAGCGTTCCCAAAAATGGCATAAGACACAATAACGGGCCCAATTGTGGTGCCGAGGTTATTGATGCCCCCTGCCATACTCAAGCGCACATTGCCTTTAGCTGGGTCGCCCATTTGAATAGCGAGCGGGTTAGCAGCCATTTGCTGGAAAGAGAATCCTAAGCCGACAATGAACAAGCCACCCAACAACATCGGGAAAGACCCACCATTTGTGGAAGCTGGAATAAACAATAAAGTACCGAGCGCAGAAACCAAAAGGCCTAGTGCCAAGCCGTTTCGGTAGCCAATTTTGTTGAACAAGTCTCTTTTGAGTAAAGACGAAGTGGCAAAGTAAATGAGTGAACCCACAGTGTAGGCTACGTAAAAAGTATTTTGAATCCAGAGCACCTTGCTTTGCTTGAGGTCAAGAGCTTTTTTGAAAACGGGAATGAGGATGTCGTTGCTCGCGGCTACAAAGCCCCAGAAGAAAAAGATGACGATGAGTGTCCCGAAGGCACTATAGTTAGTTTTTTGCATGGTAGTCGTTAAAGTTTTGGTCCAAATTACAATAATTTGGTTTTAACCGACGTGTTGCTGCGTACTTTTTTGTTGATCGAGTTTAAAAATGCCAGAGATGGTACGGACAATTGACTGGGCGTCAAAACCGCAGTCTGCCCAGAGTTCTTCTTGGGTTCCGTGGTGAATATACTCGTCTGGAATGCCAAGACGAATGACTTCAGCTTGGTATTTTTGGTCAACCATAAATTCAAGTACTGCGGAGCCAAAACCACCCATAAGGCAGCCGTCTTCCACGGTAATCACTTTATTGAATTTAGTAAAGACTTCGTGCAAAAGAAGGGTGTCTAGTGGCTTGACAAAGCGCATGTCGTAGTGTGCGATAGAAACACCAGCATCTTTAAGACTTTCAATGGCAGTTTGAGCAAAGTTGCCCGGGTGGCCGATAGTTAAGATAGCGATGTCGTCTCCGGAAGTCACTTTTCTGCCCTGGCCAATTTTGATTTCTTTGAATGGTGTTTTCCATTCGGTCATGACGCCGTTTCCGCGCGGATAACGAATAGAGAAGGGGCCTTGATTTGGCAATTGGGCGGTGTACATGAGGTTGCGCAACTCTTCTTCGTTCATCGGTGCTGCAACCACCATGTTGGGAATCATGCGCATGTAAGCGAGGTCGTAGGCTCCGTGGTGCGTTGCGCCATCGGCACCCACTAAACCGCCTCGGTCTAGGCAGAATACTACATTCAGATTTTGAAGTGCAACATCGTGCAATACTTGGTCAAAAGCACGTTGCATAAAAGAGGAATAGATGTTGCAAAACGGCACCATTCCTTGTGTGGCAAGGCCCGCGCTGAATGTAACGGCATGCTGTTCGGCAATACCGACATCAAAAGCGCGTTTTGGCATGGCTTGCATCATGATATTGAGCGAGCAGCCAGAAGGCATGGCGGGTGTTACACCCATAATTTTGTCGTTTTTTTCTGCGAGCTCTACAATGCTGTGCCCAAAAACGTCTTGGTATTTAGGTGGTTCTGGCGATTTAGGAACGATTTTGACGATTTCGCCAGTTTCTTTATTGAAAACCCCAGGCGCGTGCCATTTGGTAGGGTTACCTTCTTCAGAAAATTTATAGCCAGCACCTTTTCTTGTTA
Organism: Bacteroidota bacterium; assembly: GCA_041191505.1. GTDB lineage: Bacteria > Bacteroidota > Bacteroidia > Flavobacteriales_D > Crocinitomicaceae > UBA952. Next base: position 79,468 of record JBEEOT010000004.1, read on the forward strand.
CACAATGTAAGATTTTTGGGCCTGGAATGTCTTTGAGATCGGCGAGAACTTTTGCTAAACCAACTACGTCGTGGCCGTCAACAGGGCCAAAATAACGGAAGTTGAGCGCTTCAAAAAGGTTAGATTGTTTCAGTAAAGTGCCTTTAAGGGCATGCGAAACTTTAGAGGCGATGGTTTGGGCATCTGGCCCAAATTTCGAGACTTTTCCGAGGAGTTTCCAGACTTCGTCTTTGACTTTGTTGTAAGTATGCGAAGTGGTGATGTCTGTGAGGTATTCTTTGAGTGCACCAACATTGGGGTCAATAGACATACAGTTGTCATTGAGGATCACCAAAAGATTGGCGTCTTTCTCAAAACCAGCGTGGTTAAGACCTTCAAAGGCAAGGCCTGCGGTCATGGCGCCATCGCCAATAACGGCAATGTGCTGGCGTTGGGTTTCCCCTTTGTAATGGTTGGCAACGGCCATGCCTAAAGCAGCAGAAATGGAAGTAGAAGAGTGACCAACACCAAATGTGTCGTACTCGCTTTCTGAGCGTTTAGGGAATCCTGAAATTCCTCCTTTGAGGCGGTTGGTGTGGAACTTTTCTCGGCGGCCAGTCAAAATTTTGTGGCCGTAGGCTTGGTGCCCGACGTCCCATACGAGTTGGTCTTCGGGGGTATTGAAGGCGTAGTGAAGGGCAACGGTGAGCTCCACTACACCTAGCGATGCACCAAAGTGCGAGTTGCCGATTTCTGAAATGACGTCAACGATGTATTGACGCAATTCTTGTGCAACTTGCGGGAGTTGTTCTTCTGTAAAATTCGTGCGTAGGTCGCTCGGAACAGTAATTTGGGAAAGGTAAGGGCCGGGCTTGTACGGGTGATTTGACATATGAACAAAGTTAAGCGTTTCGGTAGCTAATGAAACACCCTAACGCAGAAAATGTTCAATTAGTGTGTGCTGCTGCCTCTTAGATTGCTTTTTTCCATGGCAAATGCAAAACCCACAAATAGCAGAACTAAGAGGTTGTGCACAAAATGATTGATAATGGGTTTGCTAAAATCAACACTAGAGCCGATGAAAAATAGGAGCAAAGACAAACCTAAATACAGCAAGAATTTTTTGACGTTGTAAGGTATTGGGTAATGCCGCTGGCCAAGCCAATAAGAGAGCAGCATTTGAGTGGCATAGACAATAAGCGTTGCCCAGGCACTGGCCATGTATTGGAATTGCGGGATGTAATAAACGTTGATTGCGATAGTGAGCAGCGCACCCACAATAGTGATGTAAGCTCCGTATTGCGTTTTTCCGCTGAGTTTATACCAAATGCTTTGATTGTAGTAGATGCCTAAAAAGACATTTGCCATGAGTAAAATAGGCACAACTTTAAGGCCTTCCCAATAAGCTTCTTTTTGAATAAAATGTTTGAAAATATCGATGTTTAAGCTCACTAACAGGAACACCGCGCAAACCATTGCCACAAACACGTTCATGACCCGCACATAAACGGTGTTGCGGTCTTGGTTTTGCATTTGCTTGAAAAAGAAAGGTTCGGCTGCATAGCGATAGGCCTGCAATATAATCGTGACTAACATAGCCAATTTGTAGCAAGCACTGTAGATACCAACCTGTGACTCCGCATAGCTCAGAGATTCTGGTAAAGCAGGGTTATAGAGTAAGTGCTTCAGTAAAATGCGGTCGAAAGTTTCGTTGATGATGCCGGCAAAACCAGCAATTACGAGCGGAATCGCGTAGCGCCACATTCTTTTGTAAAGCCCCCAATCTTTAACAAACAAAACCTTGAATATGCTGTCGTAGAGCAGGAGCGGTTTGGCCAATGACGAAATGAGATTGGCGAGTAAGATAAAAAGTATACCTTCTTCAGGCCTTTCGGCGCTAAAAAAGAAGACCATTGCAATGACGTTGAGCGCGATGTTCAGCCCGATGCTCGTCATTTGAATGGCAGCAAAGCGCAACGCTTTTTCTTCGGCCCGAAGCCGTGCCAACGGCAAAGCGGTAATGGCGTCAATCATGACGATGGTGCCGAGCAACACTACATATTCGTTGTGGCCTTCAAAGAGCAAGGCAGCCGCGATGTCGTTGTTGAAATAGAGCAGAATGAGGTAAAATACGGCATTGATCCCGACCACCGACCAGAAAGCAGCGCTGTAGGCTTTGGCCTGATCTTCTTCGTTTTGCAAAAAGCGAAAGAAAGCGGTTTCCATGCCAAAGGTGAGCAATACAATCAGAAAAGCAACCCAGGCATATAGCTCAGAAATGACGCCGTAATCTGAGGTTTGGGCAAAATAGTAGGTGTGAAGCGGAACCAATAAATAGTTGAGTAGCCTTCCTAGAATGGAGGGCAAGCCGTAAATGGCCGTTTGACCAACTAATTTTCGGATCGGGTTGCTCATTGTTTAGCCTCTGAAGTTCGGCTTGCGTTTTTCAAGAAATGCGGTGGTGCCTTCTTTGAAATCTTTTGTACCAAAGCACTTGCCGAACTCTTCGATTTCTACTTCATAGCCGTTCACGCCACTTGTAAAGCCGGCATTGACACAGCGAATTGCAGCTGCAATGGCCAAAGGAGAGTTAGCGAGTATTTTTTGGGCCAAAGCCTCGCAGGTAGCGAGCAATTCGCTTTGCTCTACTACGGAATTTACCAAGCCCCATTGCAGCGCTTCTTCAGCTTTGAGCATGCCTGCTGTAAAAATGAGTTCGTTCGCTTTTCCTCGCCCAATGAGCTGCGCAAGGCGCTGTGTGCCACCATAGCCTGGAATAACACCAAGAGAGGTTTCGGGTAGGCCCATTCTAGCATTGCTGCTTGCAATACGGATATGTGCTGCCATAGCGAGCTCTAAGCCACCACCAAGTGCAAAGCCGTTCACAGCCGCAATTACCGGCGTGCTGAGTTGCTCTATGAAGTCAAATAAGGTTTGCTGGCCGCGCATAGCGAGTTCACCGCCTTGTGCAATGCTGAAATCTGCAAATTCTTTGATGTCAGCGCCTGCTACAAAAGCCTTTTCTCCGCTGCCAGTAAGTATGATAGCCCCAACACCTGCATCGGCATCAGCGGCTGCAAGCGCATTGTGGAGTGCGTCGATAGTGTCTTTGTTGAGCGCATTGAGTTGTTGCGGACGGTTGATGGTTACAAAGGCAATTTGATTGCGGATTTCAGTAAGAATAAGCGCTTCCATAGTTTAAAATTGATGCGATAAAGATAATTAGAATAATGTTGTGGGCTGCTTTAGTGCGGAATACTGATCCGAAAAGTGGTGCCTTTTTCAGGTTCAGATTGCAAGACGAATACCTTTCCTTTATGGTATTCCTCGACAATGCGCTTCACGAGGGTGAGCCCCAGCCCCCAACCGCGTTTTTTAGTGGAATAGCCAGGTTCAAAAATGGTTTTAAATTGTTTGGGGGTTAGGCCTTTACCTGTGTCGGAAATGTCGATGTGAACCCACTCTGCAACTTCCTGAATATGAATGCGCAAGGTGCCAATTCCCTCCATTGCATCGACGGCATTTTTACAGATGTTTTCTACTACCCATTCAATTAAAGAGGCATTGTGAAGCACAATTAATGGCCTTTCGCCATCGAGTTCAAATTGCATTTCTACTTTTTGAGACAAGCGCGCCTTGAGGTAATTGAGGTTGTTTTCGATGGTTTCAGCTAAATCACCTTCTGTGAGTTTGGCGCCTGAGCCAATTTTTGAGAAACGATCGGTGATCTTCTCTAAACGCTCAAGGTCTTTGTGCATTTCTTTGGGAATCATTGGGTCGATATCTTGTTGCTCGAGGTAGGCCACCCAGGCCATCATTGATGATAAAGGCGTGCCTAACTGATGCGCAGTTTCTTTGGCCATCCCGGCCCAAACTTGGTTCTGTTCAGCTTTGCGGTACATCGAGAACAACAAGTAGCCAATCAAAACAATCAGCCCTAAAATTCCAAATTGCAAATAAGGGAGCCAAAAGAGTTGCTTCACTTCTTCGCTGTCCTTGAGGTAAAGTAATTTCTCTTTTCCGTTGATGGTTAACTCGATGGGCGTGTTTTGTGCTTGCATGGCCTGCATGGTTTTGGCAAGCTGCTTTGTGCTGAGTTCCGTTTTTGTTAGATTGCTCGCTTCTACCTTTTTTGTTTCGACGTCGTAGAGCAGCACTGGAACCAAACTGCGTTGGTCGGTGAGGTCGGCATTAAAGGAGCGAATAAGGGAGTCTGAATGGGCTTGTAAGCGCTCTAGTTCTTTGGAGAACCCATGGCAAAGCGTCATGTACATGTCTTCAAAAACCTGAATTTGATAGCTGCGTCCGGCAGCGACCCACTCTTTGGCAAGGGTTTGAGGATCTTGGTCTAAAACGCTTGTATCAATATTTCTAAATTGAGAAACGGATTGGTCATCATTGAGTAGGATAAACGGAATGTCTTTATTGGCCTCGATGATGGCGAGCGCAAAATCGACATCTTGACTCGTGCCTAGGTCGGAGGCACTTAGTAAGTTTCGGTTGGCCCGCACCACTAGTTCGATTTTTTCGCGCTCTTTCTCTTGGAGTGCATTAAAGATTTGGCTGCTCAACTCGACGAGCTCTGCTTTTTTGCGCAAGGCAAGGGCCCATTGTTGGGCTTTGCTGCGTTCGCGTTCACCAATTTTGCGGATGCTTTGATTTGAATAAAACAATGAGCCACCCACGATGGCTAGTGCCAAGATGACCAACAAAAGTTTCCAGCGTTGTTTGGAGGCGTATAAGTCCATTGAACGAATTTACAGAAAAATTGGCGCGTTGAGCCCCAACACTTCGGTTTCTACTAGCGCACAAACGTTATTGAAGTCAAAATGTTGTTCAAAAAGGTCTCGATTGAATTCAGGGTAGTCTTTGTTGAGTACTTGGTTGACAGCGCTGTTCAAAGATGCTTCATCTAATGAAGTAAAGCAGGCGCCACCACCATAAGTCTCAATGAGTTCTTTTGTGCCACCGTTGCCCGCTCCTACAACAGGGCAATTATTTTGTAGCGCCTCAATTGTCACCATTCCAACGGTTTCGCGGTCAGCAGCCATCAGCACGAGATCTGCTGCACGGTAATAGGGTGTCATGTCCTGTTGAAATCCTACCCACCTCACTTGTCGTTTTTTTGGATGCGCTTCAATCTGTTGTTGGAGGGTGGTTTGGTAGTTTGAGTTTTCATCAGGGGTGGGGTCTCCAACAAAAACAAGCAGTTCTTTTTCTGAGCTTCTATTTTTGAAGCAGTTCCAAATGAAGGCTTGTTGTTTTTTAGGATCGATCCTTCCTACCACCAGCCATATTTTTAACTCCAAATGCAAGTTCAGTTCTTTTCTCGCGTCAATTTGTGTGAGCGCTGCCTGTTTTTCAAGTGAAATACCTGAATGGATAAGTTTGATTTTATGTTGTGCTATTTTTGTTTGTTTCTGCACTTGTGAAACCAAATAGGGTAGAGGGCACACCCAGGAATTGATCCATAAATAGCGCAGTGATCTGAAAAATTGAGTTTTCTTACCGCCAAGCGCCATTTCCATAAAGTAATGCACGCCAATTTTCCCAAATGAAAAGAAACGCACTGAAGCAGCAATGCTCTGCTCTCTATTATTTCTGAAAAATAAAGTGTCATATCCTTCTTTTCGCAGAAAGTGACTCAAACGATACGCAAACAACCATTGATAATGTTTGGGTCTTTGCGCTACAATATGGACTGGTATATTTATTTGTTGGACTGCATTTGTAATCGGGCTTTCTCTATTGGCTATCACCAAGACGTCATGACCGCGCTGTTGCATTTGCTCGGCGTTACGGAGTTGGTTCATTTCTAAACCACCCCAACCTTCAGACAAACATAAATAAGCGATGCGTTGCATATCAGAAGTGCGAAAGTAGACAGATTTGGGCTAACTTTGGCCCCATGAAAGGATTCAAAACAATGCTACTCAAACCCTGGTTTGTCTTTGCGTTTAGTTTTTTACTGATTGGCGGCACACTCATTTTGCTCAGTCCGAATTTATTTGAAGGAGAAATTGTATATGCCCACAATGGTAAAAAATACATCTTGCAAGCACCTTTGAGTTTGGCCTATTTTATCGGCTTAGGTTATCAGGAGTCCGAAATGGAAGGTGTTGTAGATTTTTATCTGACCAAGCGTGGCTATATGCTCGCTTTCAGTTTGCTCTTGGGCTTCCCGATACTTTTTGCTTATCGTTCGTTTTTGGCCAAGAAGAATCAGCAGATGGCTTCTACTGACAAAGCCAAGAAAAAATCTTAGCTATTATTTACAAACTTTTAGTGCGGCCGCCGTCAACAGGCACATTAATGCCGTTGATATAAGAGGCAGCCGGCGATGCCAAAAAGGCAACTGCTGCCGCTACTTCTTCTGGCTCAGCAATTCGCTTCATGGGGCTCTCTTGGCCCATTTCAGCTAAAATTTCAGGAATGCTTTCGCCGGTTTTTTCGGCTTTTACTTTGGCAATTTCTGTGAGGCGTTGGGTGTTGGTGGCGCCGGGTAATACGTTATTGACGGTAATGCCAAATGCGCCGAGTTCATTGGCTAAAGTTTTTGACCAATTTGCCACCGCTCCACGTATGGTATTTGATACACCAAGATTTGGCAATGGCTGCTTCACAGAAGTAGAGATGATATTAATGATGCGCCCATAAGCTTCTGCTTTCATGCCGGGCACAAGTGCTTGCATCAGAATGTGATTACATACTAAATGCTGATTGAATGCAGCGAGAAATTCACTCACCTCTGCATCTACAATTGGCCCGCTTTTTGGCCCACCCGTATTGTTGATTAGAACGTGAATCGGGCCATTTAACTTTATAAAGTTCTCGATAGCAATTTTTAATCCTGAAGGGTCAGAAAAATCAGAGACGAAAAAAGCATGATGCTGACCTTGAGAAGTATCTAGTGTGCTTAGTGCCGCTGCTAGTTTTTCTTCATTTCTAGCGGTCAGGCACACCGAAAAACCGTCTTTTGAAAGTTTTTGAGCAATGGCTAAACCAATACCTTGGGTTGAGCCACATACGAGGGCTCGGAGTTGCGTATTTGTGTTTTTCATTGCTGTAAAATTAATAATTGAAATAAGGTATACGAATAGAAAATCAGGCTTTTTTGTTTTTTAAATTTTTAATAATATATTTGTCGGTCTAAAAATCATTATCATGGGTAACACTACTACACTAAAACCATTTCGATTTATTGCTACAGTCGTTGCAGTTCTCGCTTTGATGGTGTCCAATTTGC
>JBEEOT010000005.1:0-84360 GCA_041191505.1 Bacteroidota bacterium
GTTTGGTAGACAAAATCAAAGAAAATGACGAAGTTGAATTCGAATTGCAAGAAGGCCGTAAAGGCTTGAATGCTGTGAATGTGAAACAAGCATAATAAAGATTGAGTGTATCTAAAATTCCCGCCCCACAAGGCGGGAATTTTCGTTTATAGATATTTGTTAAATTTGACAACTCAACTTTTACTATGCGCGCCTTATTCTTAAAAGAAATATCGAGCTTCCTGAGTTCCATCATCGGTTATGTTTTCATCCTGATTTACCTAATCGCCTCCGGACTCTTCCACTGGATCCTCTCTTACAACACCAACTTACTCGAAGGTTCAACCGCAGACCTGATCCCGTTTTTCAATATGTCGCCAGTGATCTTCCTGATCCTGATCCCTGCGATCACCATGCGTTCAATTGCCGAAGAGCGCCGCACCGGCACTATCGAACTCCTCCTTACCCGCCCTATTTCAGACTTTCAACTCATTTTTGCCAAATACCTCGCAGGGGTAGCCTTGGTTTTTGTGGCCATTTTACCAACTGTTGTCTATTTAGTGAGCATGTATTTTCTCGGAAAACCAATCGGCAACATCGATTTAGGAGCCACCTTTACCTCCTATATTGGGCTGCTGCTACTTGGTGCCGCCTTTGTTTCTATCGGCATGTTCGCTTCGGCACTCACGCATAGCCAAATTGTTGCGTTTATACTAGCCATGTTCTTGTGTTGGGTTTTTTACGATGGTTTTGAATTGCTTGGTAACTTCAGTCAAATTGGCGGTCTAGACTACCTCATCAAATACATTGGCATCGCTTTTCACTATGAAGCCATTAAAAAAGGCGTCATCGACACCAGCGACCTACTGTATTTTATTAGCCTTAACGCCTTGTTTTTGGTTGCTTCGCTCACCGTTCTCAAATCGCTCAAAAAGTAACGCATGAAATTCAACTTCACCAAAGGTCTTTACAACTGGACCGTTCTAGGTTTACTAGCTGCTGTGTTGGTCTTGCTGAACTTCATCGGCTCCATGCTCTACCTCAAACTAGACATGACCAAAGACCAACGCTATTCATTGGCGCAAAGTACCGTTTCCTATCTTTCAGACAAAAAGAACTTTGAAAATCGCATCAGCATCCAGATTTACCTAGATGGCAACATGCCTTCTGAGCTCAAAAACTTTCAGAACGCACTGAAAGATAAACTCAAAGATTTCAAGCGCATAGCCGGCACCCGTATCGAATTCTTATTCACCGACCCCAACGTGGGTACAGAAGACGAAATCAATGCGCTACGCGCCCAACTTTACGACCGCGGAAAAGGCATTTTACCACTCGAAATACTATATCTCAAAGATGGTACGCAAAGTCAAATGTTGTTATTCCCTGGCGCGCTACTCTCATATAGCGTCAACGGCATCACCAAAGAAGGCGTCGTGCAATTGTTACCAGGTACCCAACCTGGGCGACCTTATGCACTGGAACAAATGAGTGAAATCATTGAAAATGCACTCAATAACCTAGAATACAACTTGCTTTCAGCGATGCGCCGCCTCACTCAAACGAGCAAGCCAACCATCGCTTTTTTACAAGGGCACGGCGAGCTCAACCCTGCAGAAACCATGCGGGCGCGCGCACTCATTTCACCATATTATCAAATCAAAGATGTCGCGCTCAACGACAGCATTGCCGCACTCAAAGATGTCGATGGCCTGATCATCGCTGACCCACAAGCGCCATTTTCGCAAAAAGATTTATACCTCATTGACCAATTCGTGATGCGCGGCGGCAAACTACTTTGCTTCATGAACACGCTTGCGCTCAACGAAGACACCCTCAATGCCACGGGCATGACCCACACGACGCGCAAAAATCTTTTACTCGACCGCCTCCTATTCGATTACGGAATCAAAATCAAGGAGAATTACGTCCTAGATGCCAATTGCGCACCTAAAATTGTTCCATTCGCAGAAACTGCATTTTTACCTTGGTTTTACCATATGCTCGCTACCCCTAGCTTGCATCCGATGACGCGCAATGTAGATCCGATATCTTTGAAATATGCCAACGAAATCGAATTTGTACAGGTGCCAAAAGCACAACTTACTCCTATTCTGACCAGTTCGAGCAACGCCATTCCCAGCGGCTTGCAACCTTTGATCAATTTGGCACTCCCGCTCAACTATGGCAAAAATCCGAAGTTAGTGGAGAACCCCGAAGACGAAATCAACAAACTTTGCGTAGCCGGATTATCTGAAGGCTTTTATCAATCGCACTTCAAAAACCGCATCATCGATGAATTCGCCAAGAGTAAAGATGCGGGCTACCTTGAAGAAAGTCAGAAAGAAACCAAAATCTTGGTGGTCGGCAACGGTACTTTTATCCGCAATAGCTATGATTCCATACTCGACCCTAAAAAAATCGACAGTTACCTTTACCGACCAATTGCCATCAATGAACTCAAGGTAGATGCCGAACTTGCACAAAGACGCATTCCCGTGATTTTTGGCAATCAAGAACTCTTCCAAAACATGGTCGACTACATGATGGGAGACAACTCCGTGCTCGATATCCGCAGCCGTCAGATAGACATCAAAGAAATCGATAAAGAAAAAATCAAGAGTTCTTCCTTGTTCTATAAAAGCTTGAACATGCTCGTTCCGTTGCTGCTTATTTTGGCACTTGCATTTATCATGAACTGGATCCGTCAAAAGCGCTATACCCGATAATACCATCATCTCATGAAGAAAAAAGGACTTGTCCTCGTCATTTTTATTGTCCTATTAGGCGGCCTTACTTGGTGGGCTCTAGACCTGCAAAGTGGGCAAAACGCGTCAGACGCACGTGCATTCAACTTCAAAATTGAAGACACAACCAGCATTTCTAAGATTGTCATCACCGATGCTTTTGGTCAGCAATTTACGCTCGTTAAAAACGAAAACGACTGGACCGACATCAAGGGTTCTTGCGTATCAAAAACCAACGTCTCTCTCATTTTAGAAGCACTCAATAAAATAGAATTCAAGGGTTACCTTCCACAAAAATCAGAGAAACGTTTTACGGAACTCATGGCAACGTCAAACATCAAAGTAGAAATTTATCAAGATGGCGAATGGACAAAAACTTGGTATTTAGGCCCTGCCACGCCCGACCATTACGGGCAAATTATGTTGCTCGAAACCGCTGACCAAGGCAAAAGTAAAAGCCCTGTCATGATGAAACTTGCCGGCATGAACGGACTCATTGACCCAAGGTTCTTTGCCGACCCACGCCAATGGGCCTGCACCGAAATCATGGCTTTGCAAATGGAAGACATCTTGAGTGTCAAGACAAAATTCCATGGCGAGTCTTACCGCAATTTTGAACTCATCAACAAAGGCAACCGCTTTCGTCTGACGCAGAACGGTCAGCCACTTGCTAGTCTAGACACTACCAATGTATTTCGCTACTTACAAGGATTCCAAAAAATTCATTTTGAGCAGAAAAACTTTACACTCTCGGACAAGCAAGTGGATAGCGTCAAAAAAAGCCAAGCTTTTTGCTACTTAGAGGTCAAGACCAAACACGAAAAAATTGCCTTAAAAATGTTCCGCATCAAAAGCAAAGAAGAACAGCGCAATGAATTTGGTCAGTTGGTCAACATGGACATGAACAGCTTTTGGTGTTTACTGCCAGACGGAGAATTAGTACGCTGCCAATATTTTGTGTTCAACCCGCTCATTTTAGGACATGTGTTCTTCCCTGCAATGGAAGCAAAATTTCCCGAAAATTTACGCAGCATCAACCCCTAAAAGCAACTTTTAACGTTCATTTAACGTTAAAGTCCCGTAATGACCTACCTACGCCTTTTGCTCGTCAGCCTCAGCTGTCTTGCCACTCATCTATATGCCCAAAGCCCGGTTGCCAACTTTACGGCGAGCCCTTTGACGGTCTGCGTAGGCCAGAACGTCAACTTTACCAATACTTCTAGTTCAAATGGTGGCCCAGCCCTAAGTTCTTATCAATGGGATTTCGGCGATGGCAACGCTGCAACCACCACCAATGCTACCCATGCCTTTAGCACGGCCGGAACTTTTACGATTACGCTCGTTGCCACTAATGCAAATGGTGTTGCCGATGCTGAAATCAAGCCCGCCTACATTACCGTGAATCCGCTTCCGAATGTAAATTTTAATGCCAATGGCTTGGGTTGTACGGTTCCGCTCACCTTGAGTTTTTCAAATACATCCTCGCAAGGCGCTAATTTTAGCCAGGCCTGGAATTTTGGAAACAGCCAAACCTCAAGCCAATACACTCCTCCGAGCATCACTTACAACAGCCAAGGAACTTTTCAGGTTGTGCTCACCGTCACCAATAACAATACAGGCTGTGTCAATTCGCTGACGCAACCAATTGTTGTGTCGAACTTTCAGGCCGGCATCACAGCGCCCGCTATCGGTTGCGTTGGCCAACCAATAGCTTTTCAAGATAACTCTACAGCTGGGGCCAATGCATGGAGTTGGAATTTTGGTAGTGCGGGTCAAAGCAATGCTGAAAATCCGAGCGTCACCTATAATTCACCGGGCACCTACACAGTCAATTTAACTGCTCAAAACACGAACTCAGGTTGCTCAGGCAGCACCAGCCAGCAAATTGTAGTCCAAGCCAATACCATCCCCAACTTTTATGCAAACCCAACAGCCAATTGTGCGCCGGGAAGCATTCAGTTTTTCAATACTACCAACCTTGCAGGGACCTATGTTTGGAATTTTGGCGATGGTCAGACCTATACAGGAACCAACCCACCTGCCCACATCTATCAGACCAGCGGTATGTACGACGTCAGTCTTACCTACACTTCAAGTGCGGGTTGTTCAGGAACTAAAACACTTCAAGATTACATCGAAATCACGCCCGTAGAGGCCGGTTTTTATGCAATTGACACAGGTGGTTGTGCGCCATTTACAGTTCAGTTCATCGATACATCATACACACCTAGTAATCCGATTGTTTCATGGCAATGGAACTTCGGAAACGGACAAACTTTTATCGGGCAGGTGCCGCCACCGCAAACCTATGGAGTGGGTGTTTATAACGTTTCTTTGATCATCACGACTGCCTCAGGCTGCACCGACACTATCATCAAAACACCATATGTAACCGTGGGCTCAATAGACTCCATTGATTTCAGTTGGGATCCCAATATTACTTGCGCAAATACAGACGTCGAATTTGAATCAGAATTTTATATTTCGGTGCCTTACGATAGTACTGAAATATCTTATCTATGGGATTTCTCTCAGGGTATTAGTTCACAAGACGATCCTACGTTTCAGTTTTCCCAAGACACTGGCTGGGTTGATGTAACGCTTTATGTCAATTTTAGAGGCTGCATAGACACACTTGAAAAAGATTCTGTGTTATACGTGCTGGCACCTATTGCACAATTCAATCCGAATACCTCATTGGTGTGCAATCCGAGTAGTTTTCCGGTCACCATCCAATTTCAAAATACAGCCATCGAAGGGGAAACGCCTGACAGTGTGGCGCTCCATTACGAATGGAATGACAACACGCCAAACACTTACTTCAACAATGCCCAACTCGATCTGCCCAATGGCGGCAATACGTCTCATGCCTTTGCCAATTATGGAACCTATCAAATTGAGCAGGTGGTGCATAATTATACCACCGGGTGTTCTGATAGCATTTCTTTAGCCATCACAATTTCTCAATTGCAATCGGCTTTTCTCTTACCTGACGACACCATTTGCAAGGGCGACGCAATTGCCTTGTTCAATCAAAGCACAACTTGGCCAGCACATCCGGTCAATACCTGGATTTACACTTTTGGCAATGGGCAGCAAATCAACAATGGTACTAATGTCAACTATGTCTATCCTGCAAGCGGGACCTACAACATCAACCTTTTGGTTTTCAACTCCGCAGGCTGTTCCTCTACATCAAGCCAAACCATCTTAGTCGCCAATAAACCTGTCGCCGGGCTTTTAGCACCATCTTATGCAGGCTGCTCACCTTTCCCACTGAGTTTTACCAATACCAGCTATAGCATCACTAATGGCTTGCCATTGGCTTCGTTCAATACCACTTTCTCAGACAACAATACAAGCGTCACCACCACCAACGTCAATCAAGCGATCAACCATACGTTTGTTGGCAACGGCGTATATACAGCGAGCATCACCGCAACAGACATCAACGGTTGTGTCTCTAACCCCGCTACTATACAAATTACGCTCACCAAACCAAACGCCCTGATCAGTGCCGATACCATTATCTGTGCGTTGGATAGCAGCGTAATCGCCAGTTTGAGTACAGGAGAAGACACCCTACAATACGCGTGGTCTATCAACGGGATTAATATAGGCACTGATAGTTTGTGTACGCTTAACCTACCCGCATTGAATAATGGTTTATTTTCGACTCATCAATTAAGTTTGGTGGTCACTGACGGCAACGGTTGCACAGATTCTACCGCACAAACCATTTACATTTCTACCCCTCAGGCCTCGCCTACTTTTACTTTTTCGGGTGCGGCAGTTAATGCCAACGGCACCTACAGCTGCCCGCCACTTTTCTGCGATTTCACTGATCAATCGACCAGTCTTGGTAGTGTCACCAACTGGAACTGGGCCTTCGGAAACGGCAATACTTCTATTTTACAAAACCCAGACAACACCCTCGTGACCAGCGGTTCGTTCAATCTATTGCTCAGCGTCACTGATGAGTTTGGCTGCACCGACGACACCACCATTAATAGTTATGTTTCTATCGGTGGGCCACTCGGCACCCCAACCTGGATCCAAGACAACACAATATGTGCTCAAGGTGCTTTATTTACCATTCTGAATCCTTCAGACATTGACTCGGTTAGCTGGAACTTAGGCAATGGCGTTTGGGTCGCTGACAGCTTATCTTTCCCTTATTTCTACCCAAATACGGGCACCTACAACCCTAGCGTGACGGTCTACGACACTGCAGGTTGTCAAATCTTGTATTTACTCGATCCGCTAACCGCTAGCGTAAGCGGAATGAACGCTCAAATTAACGCGTCGCCCGTTTATGCGAATATCAATCAGGTTGTCAACTTATCTGACGCCAGCACGAGCCTTAATCCGATCGCCACCTGGACCTGGATGTTCCCGGATAGCAGCAATCTTTATTTTCAAAGCACGTCGCAATCTATTGCTTTTTCTGAAGGCGGACCCCAACAAATTGGTTTAGTGATCACCGATAACTTGGGTTGTATAGACACCACTTTCATTACCATCTTTGTTTCGGACCCTGACATCTGGGTGCCCAACGTATTTACACCCAATGGCGATGGCATCAATGATATCGTTGTGCTGCCCTATCCTTCATTCAAACGCTACGATATTCAAATTCTCAACCGCTGGGGCAACCTCGTTTTCGAACTCGAAGACCAAACTGGCATCGCGGTCTGGGACGGCTACGACTTCAATGGACAGCTCCACACCGACGGCGTCTTCTTCTATCGCCTGCGCGGCGAAATGCTCGGCGGCACGCTCATCGACAAGCATGGGTTTATCCATTTGGTGAATGGGGAGTAATTTCCAAAAACAAAAAAACCCCGAAGCAACTTCGGGGTTTTTTGTGTGGTACCTCCAGGAATCCCCGATGAGGTTTTCATAAATATCAAAATATGGTAATAACCCTCTTTATCAGTGTTTTATAGGGGTTTTTCTTTGATTTATCTTTTTGATTTTCTTACATTTGTTTTACTGAATGTTTTACTCAATGAAGAAATACTCAAAAAAGACAATTATCCGAGAAGACCTCATCAATAAATTAGGAGAGTGTCCGATTGTTATTAGATACATTTATGATAGAAAAACACTTATCATTCCAATCGGACTTACAATCAAACCTGATAGTTGGGATTCTGATGAGTGTTATCCTATTCAGTCAAAGACACCTAATTTTAGATTTATCTACAAAGAAATCACCTCTAAAGAAGATGAGGTTGAATCAAAAATCAACCATTTCCTGAATCAGTTTGGACAATATCCAACTACGAAGGAATTAAAAAATATTCTGAACAATACAGACGCAATTAAACCAAAGGTTCATCGCAATCAATCTGTAAGTGGTTTGTATGATGAATTTATTGAAATATCTAAAAAGGAAGAAAAACTAAGTTCAAATACTATCAAGGTATTTAAGAGTTGTTACCTACACTTTTTAGAGTTTGAAAAGAACGTAAACCAATCATTTACCATTGAGGAAATAAATAAAGATATGATGATTCAATTTCAATCGTATCTATGGAGATTGAACTTACAAAACTCCTCAATTAACAAGTATCTTAAGTACTTAAAATCATTTATCAATAAGCATCTTATAGACCGAAGGAATTTAGAGATTAACCCTTCCTTCATGTCGTTAAAATCCTCCTTTGAAGATAAGAAGGAGAAGTTTGATGTCCTTAGTGAAAATGAGGTGGAGCAATTAAAACACCTCGTTTATCCTCGTGAGAATGACAACGAAACCGTAGAAGGAATAAAAGAGGAAGTTATTGAACTTAATGAACGAGAAAAACTAATAGGACGAATGTTTTTGTTTCAATGTTTCACGGGACTTTCCTTTTCTGACCTATTACAAATATCTTACTTTAATATCCATTTCCCTCAGTTAGATAACGTCAAAAAAATAAAGGACATTTACCATAATATTGAAGGTCAAAATGTGGATGAAAAAGACAAACTGAAAGAGGGATGTGTAATCGCTTTTGAAAGGCAAAAAACTAAAATCCCCTGTCTTATCCCTCTTTTTGGAACAACCATTGAACTCGTTCTTCTTCAATATTTCACCATGTTGAATACCGATTTTGATAGTTGGGAAATTATCAGGCTTAACAACACGGAAAAAGAAAGAATTGATAGCTTGAAACAGATTTTACTTAAGTTCAAAAAGAGGTATGATGCAAATAAAAATACCCCAATTGAGTTATTCCCAAAAGTTTCAAATCAAAATTATAACAGAGAAATAAAAGAGATTTTCAAGAAGATAAATTTGAATAATACTCAAAAAATAAAACTCAATAATCTAAAAGAAAATGTCATTGTGAAGACAAAGTGGGAAATGATAACGAGCCATACAGCCAGGAGAACATATATCACACTTAATATCCATAAAGGCTTGGGGATTGATACAATTATGCGAACTACAGGACACAAGAATTTTGAGACGTTGAGGGTCTACATTAAACAATCCCAACAATCGGTTTACGATGAGTTTTCAAGGGTAATTCAGAATTAAATTAACCTATAAAAGATGATGACCTCTTTGAAACATTATCAACTTTTACTTTTTTATCTACTCTTTTAACGTAGTTTTTAAATGACTATACTATTTATAGTCATGTTTACTAATAAATTACTCTTTCGTGATAATATTTCATCAACATATCAAGTTGTTGACTCTATAAAAAAACTACCCGTTGAGGTATACTCTTTTGACATAAGTTTAAATGGGTTCAGTTCTGAAATTGAGCGGTTCAATAAATTTGAAATCAATTTTTTGGAAACATTCTTCTTCAAGAGTTTGAATAAAAAATTCAAAATAAAACCTAAAAACTTTTTGTGTGCAACA
Organism: Bacteroidota bacterium; assembly: GCA_041191505.1. Classification (GTDB taxonomy): domain Bacteria; phylum Bacteroidota; class Bacteroidia; order Flavobacteriales_D; family Crocinitomicaceae; genus UBA952. The sequence goes on from JBEEOT010000005.1 coordinate 9,592, forward strand.
CGGGGTATTGAATTTTACTTTGACCCTTTTGAGGGTTTACATACGCTCAGAATAAGAATAAACCTTATCACTAAAGCAATGAATAGTGAGTTACTGACTTTTTTAACCGACCTAAAAGACCAAATTATTGACATAATTGGTGGGAAGATTTTTGTTAGCCTAATAAGAATAGATGAGAAAGAAATTCTATTTCAAAGATTAATGCCTTTCTCAAGTTATGATGACAATATGACCTTTCAAGATTTAAGCGCCAGTAACGCTTTTCCCGAGTTTTATACTTTGGATTTATTTGACTACATACATCAACCAATGAGGGTCATTTACTTCAATTAACCTGATTTATTATCTTTCAGTGATTACAATTTTTAGCAGGAGTTGAACAACAAAATGAATACAATAAATAATGACCCGAATTGGTTTGTATTTGAAATCAGGATGAGGTTAGATACCTTTTTAAGAAGGTTTAGGACTGTAAGTGAATACTATCGTCAAATTAGTAATTCTAAGAGAATGTGGAATAGAAAATCCAATCGAGAGTTTTTTAAAAATATCAATGAAGGATTTTACAGGACATCAATTAACGATGAGCAAATCACAATCACTTTTTTCCTTAGTTTCCGTCCGAATCCTAAATTGTTTTCAATGGTAACTGAATTGAGAATAAGAATAAAAAAAATTCAGATGTGTAGGATTGACACCTTATCGTTAAGTGAAATCAGTAATGAAGACAGACTACTCCTGTCATCGTCAAATGGGATTTCATTTTATCAGAAAATCAGGAAAACTGAACCTTTTCAGAAACAAGAAATTTCAATCTAATTAAGATGAGTTTTTCTTTATTTTTCTTTTGATGAGTCTTAATTCTTTCCATCAACTCGTCTTTACAATGGTATTCGTCAACATAACTATCCAAAAGAAGTTCAATTACCTCACAATCCTCAAATTCGTAATAAGTATTATATAGAACTAACTCATCGGAATGGTCAAAATTACTGATGCTTCGTGAAATTATTTGAGCCTCATATTTGGGGTCAAAATACCTATCAATGTATTCATTAGCAATCTCCATCATCCCTTTCAATGTCTTGTGTAGACTTTGATTCAATTGTATTACGATTGATTTGTTTGACATGATTATACTACTTAATCATAAATAGTATAATCAATCAAACAATATTTCAAATGAAATTATTTTCTACTCCATTTAATCACAGTTCCATTTGATTTCTGTTCAAGGTATGTGAATCTAAAATCATTTTCATTTAAACCTGATAAAACAAGTTTCAATGTGTAAAGTGTAGCGCCGTTCTCAACTCTAGTAAGCACTAGTTCATTATCATTTTTTTCCGTCCATTTGAACTTGACTTGTGAACCATCAGCTTTGTACAAAGTACCTGTTCCGTATGTTTCAAAAAACAATCTATTATTTTTCCCATCTACAAAATTATCAGGTAGAATTGTTTGAAATTTGGTTTTTGATGAAGTTGTTGTAGTGGTATTTGAAGTACTATTAGTTGAACAATAAGAATCTGAACCTTGCACAATACATCCCGTCGAACTATTCAATCTAAAACTAATTGTCCCATCAGGATTTGAAAGTGAATATCCCTTTATCAAGGCAACACTAGAACTTAAAACACTTATCTCTAAATTAAAGTAGGCTAAATTTCCATTTACAGTGATACCATCATATCCAATTTGAATTTTTACGGATTTATCTGTGTTACTGAATACTTTACCTTGTGAATAACTAATTACGTCCGATGACCCGTAGAAGGTCTGACCAAAGGAATTCAAAACAAATAAGAAGTTAATTGCCAGTAAAAATAAAAGCGGTTTTTTCATGATGTAATTTTTCACAAAGAAATCCATCTTATCCAGAGATTGCAATGTCATTTAGACATTATGTATGTGATTTCAACATAATGACTATCTTTGAAAGAAACTTTGTATGCAACTCCATGAAAAAGTAAAATACTTTAGAGAATCAAAACGATTATCTCAAGAATCTGTAGCATACCAACTTGGATTAAATCAATCACAATATTCAAGAAGAGAGAATGGTGCAATAAAGTTCAACAGCGATGAAATCTCACAACTTTGTGAAGTCCTCGAAGTATCACCATTGGAACTTTTTAATTCAGAATCAATAATTTTCAATAACAACAATCAACAAGGTGGTAATTTTGGTCAATACATCGCATTACCTGAAGAATTACAAAAGCAATATGAGCTTCGTATTAAGGAGAAAGATGAGATGATTGAAATTCTAAAAAGCCAGATTGAGATTCTGAAAAGATGATTACAATGACACCGACAAATAAACATCATTTATTTCCTGTTGCCTTATACCTAAATATCTCTTTGTAATTGCCATTGAGGAATGTCCGAATAATTCCATCAAGAGAACTAAACTTTCGCTGGAGTAGTTGTTAATCTCCATAACTCTTCTACCAAGAGTTTTTCTAAACAGATGGGAACTTATATTACCATCCAATTTTATTCTATTTATTGAAAAAATCTCTTTCAGTTTGACATTGACATAACTTCTGTCAATTGGTTTGGTTCCAAAACGATTTAAGAAGATTTGTTGATTGGGATGAGAAAGATTTTGTTTTTTAAACATGCGTTGAATCAAAGATTGAAGGTCTTGATTAATTCTAATTGTTCTTGTTTTACCTGTCTTTTGTTCTGTAAGAACGAGGGTGTTTTTATTCAACAAATCAGAATATTTCAATTTCAATAAATCTGATATTCTGAGCCCAGTGAAAACACCTATTGAAATTAGAAGACAAAACTTATATTCTTCTTTGCTTTCTAAACGGGTAATGAGTGAGACAAATGTGTCCCACTCCAAATAACCCGTTGTTGTAATACTTCCTTTCCGACTCATATTATACTTTTATTTCCCATACAACGGAAGTATAATATAAAGATTACATATTTTTACTTAATGTTTGATTTTCAGTGTATTACATCTTATACTTTGTACAAAAGTATAAGTTAATCAATCCGTTTAAAAATACTCAAGACATATATCAAACTTAAAAACGATGCGACTTGTTCAATAAAAACAACTGAATAAGCGAATATTGAGGAGAATTGAAATTCAATTTGTGAATTCATCAGAAAAACCCCTGAACTGTAAAATAGGAAATCTTCTAATCTCGGCTCCGCAGTATGAATTTTGAAGGTGCCAGGACAAACAATTTCCAAACAATACAAGTAAAACCCAAACATTATCATAAAAAAGATGTAGTTCAAAACTAATCTAATGGAAACTGAAAATCGAACTTTTGAATTTGCATTAGATAGATAAATCATTTCTTTTTGGTACAGCAAATAATAGAAAGAATTGAAAATTAGTGAGAGGACAAACAATAAAAACCAAAGTTTAAAATATTGACCTTCCATTACCTCCAAAAAAATGAATGTCAATAAAATTGGAAAAAGAAAACTCAATAGATAAGCCTTAATCCTACCTCTTAATTTCTTCTGAATATTTTTAATTATTTGAGAAAATCTATCCATTTTTTAATATGACACTATTTATTAGAAACTATTTCCTTTTTTCCATCCTATGGTTATTATATGAAATAGATACCCCAAAATAAACCAAAAAAATGGTATTAGATTTATTATGTATAATCCACAACTTGAATGGTATGATAAAAAAGATGTCCTTGCAATCTTCCCCATTACAGAGAGAACCTATTTTAGAAGATTGAAACAAAAGAGTTCACAGGTAAGGACAAAAAAATTAAAGAATCCCAAAGGGAGAGATACTACTTTAATTTATTATAAAGATTTATTGGATTGTTTTGAATACCAAAGGAGACCTAAGGGATTATCAAAACCTGAGTCGCTTAGAAAGTATGTGGGTTCAAGCCGTTGGGATTTTATAGGAAACATTGTTCCTTGCAAATCATCAGTTTATGAAATCATCTCCAAAATGAATTTTCTTTATGATAATCTGAGGAAGTTAGATAAATCAACTGTAGTCTTCTATAATATTGAAAAGAATACAAAAGATGATTTCTACCATAGTCATTTCCTGATTTCAAGCTCGTTGAAAAAGAAAGAGATTAAAGAGTTATTATTCCTTATTTGTGAAAATGAATTAAATGGCGAGAAGAGAATAGACTTAAACAAGTATGATTTTGAAAAGTATCAATTTAGGGGGTCTCTATACTCTGACAAATTTGGAATTTATGATTCAAAACATCATTCATCTTATATCCATTCTCAACTATTAGGATGATTTTGAATTTTGACCAAATGAGGATTATTATCTAAAAAATCTTGAATACGTATTGATGCTTTTTTAGAATACACCTCTGATTTATCCACCCCATAATAAATGCAATTATTGGCAATTGAAACCAATCCTGTTGTTGCCATTCCTGAAAAAACATCTAATACCGTATCATTAGGTTTAGTAGTTGACAAGAGACAAACTAGTGGTACTTCAATGGTTTGCAATGCTTGGTGTTGAAGCTCATATCCTTTTTCTTTCAGAATTTTTGTAAGATAATGATTGTTAACTGTATGGGTTTGAATCAGTCCTTGACATGCTGGAACATCCCCATCTTCGGAAACAGAGGGGTAATAAATCATGGTATTTCTAAAGAGCCTATTTTTTTCTTTATCTCCATAGGTTATATTTCCCAAAAATTCATCTTCTGAACCGAACCAATCATCATACCACATATACTCCTTTACATCTTTTACAAAGTGAAGAATATATTCCATTGAAGGTTGAAATGCCTTTCTTGACTGATAAAGAGGGTTTATCTTAAACCATGTAATTGTTTGAATATAACTTAATCCTTCCTTTTTCATCAATTCTATCAATTTCCCATTGATATTCATCATCACTCCATCCACACGAGAATCTGCAATATTGACAAAAATTGAACCTGAATTCTTAAGAACACGCTTACATTCTCGGTAAATTTTCATTAGATTTTCCAAGTAAAGGTCAACCTCATCTTCGTGTCCTAATTGGTCAAAATTAGAACTTGAGGATTTCACCATTATATCATCTTGGAGATACGTTCGTACAGCTCCAAAATAAGGCGGGGAATTTGGAATACAATCCACTTGTCCATCCTCTAAGTAATTAGACAAATCAGAGGAATCGCCATGAATTAAATGAATTCTATCGTTTTGAATTAGTGAAACTGATTTAGAAATTTTATAATTGTTAATTTCTGCAATTTGTTCTTCTACATGCCTCAATATTGAATTCGCCTCCTTTTTTCTAATCGTACCTTGTTGAAAAATCCATTCCCAAGATTTATCGTCGTTCCAATTATCATTTTGATTCAATTCCTTCTCTAATTCTGTTTTAAGTCGTTTTGCCTTTAAAACTCGTTTTACCGAACTCAAGGACACATTAGTGTTATCCAATAAAGTTTTTTGAGAAATTTTGGATGCTTCTGTTCGCTCCTTGTCTTTCACTCCTTGTTTAACCATGAATTTAGTCCTTATTAACTCAAATTCACGGGCAACCTGAAATACATTTTTTACCCTCTGTTGGTTATATTGAATAAATATAAATTCATCTAAGTCATCATCTTGAATATCAGAATAAACAACAGGTATCTCTCTAATGCTTGTTAAGCATAGAGCCACTTTCAATCTGCGATTTCCCGAAATAACGAGATTAGTTTTGGTAATTATTAATGGTTCAAGTATTCCCTCATTTTCAATACTGGCGAGTAATAAAGCGTCTTCTTCCTTTATCAAGCTAAAAGAACCATAAATTCCTTCACTAAATTTATTCGGACGCAGTAGGTTTTTATTGACTTTAATCATTGTCTGAAAAATGAAGTGGGAATTTGCCTTTTATAATTTTCAGCATTATTTTGTTTGCTTCATCATGATGAGAAGGATTACCATTCGTATTAAAGTCAGATACTTTTCCAATTTCAAACTCTTCTATAATTGGTTCCTCTAATGTTGGATAATGTATGGGGAATGAACCAAAATAAATCCCATTATCCTTACGAATACTAACTTTTGGTTCAAAAATTGACTCAAGAAATGGATAAACATAATCAAACTCGTATAGAACATTATTCAACTCTTCTATCTGTTTCATAATTTCTTGTCTATCCTTTTTAAGGATTGAAAAACCCTCCTTACTTAAATTCATTCCTATTGACATACCTTGAAATTTAGAGTTGAAGTTAGCTTTTCAACTTAAAATTTGCAAGTAAAAAGTTCATTTGGACTTTTTACGTTTATATCAACTTGTAATCTTAATTTTACGAAAAGGATAAATACAAATGACTTTAGAAGGATATATTGAAACAATTAATCAGAGATTTCAACTCGGAAATTCAACAGAACACACATTTCGTGGTGATTTACAACAATTATTAGAATCACTTGAGCCTAAAATCAGAGCCACTAACGAACCTAAACGACAATCTTGTGGTGCACCTGATTACATTATTACTGAGGGTGAAATCCCTGTTGGTTTTATTGAAGCGAAGGATATTGGGGATAAAGACCTTGAAGGAAAAAAGAAAACAGGAAACCAAGAACAATTTGATAGATACAAATCAGGATTATCCAATTTAATCATAACAGATTACTTAGATTTTCATTTTTACAGGGATAGTACTTTAAGCACAAAAGTTTCAATAGGAAAAGTAGAGAATGGTAAAATATTACCCAATCCTGAGAATTTTGAGTTATTCAAACAACTATTCAAGAATTTCACTGAAACCATTTCTCAAACTATAAAATCTCCTACTAAACTCGCTGAGATGATGGCGGGAAAAGCTCGTTTGATGGCGGATATCATTGAAAAAGCACTCAATGAAGATGATGAGATTGGGAATATGTCAAATTTGAAAAGACAGATGTTATCCTTTCAAAAGATGTTGATTTCAGACATCGACAATAAATCGTTTTCTGACCTCTATTCTCAAACAATTGCTTATGGTTTGTTTGCCGCTCGTTATCACGACCCAACCATTCCTACTTTTACAAGAGAGGAAGCCTTAAAACTCATTCCCAAGAGTAATCCGTTTTTAAGAAAATTATTCAAGGATATTGCTGACGATGAGTTAGATTACAGGCTAGTTTGGGTAATTGATGAATTGGTTAATGTTTTCCTGGCGTCAGATGTCGCCTCCATAATGAAGGATTTTGGTAAATCAACCAAACAGGAAGACCCTGTTGTCCATTTTTACGAAACATTTTTAGGTGCCTATAACCCTGACTTAAGAAAAGCCAGGGGTGTTTGGTACACTCCTCAACCAGTGGTGAATTTTATTGTGCGTGCAGTTGATGATATATTAAAAACAGAATTTGGATTTTCGGAAGGTCTCGCAGATAAAAGTAAAAAGAAAATTAAAGTAAATCATCAAGGAAAAACCATTGAAAAAGAAGTTCACCAAGTTCAAGTATTAGACCCAGCAACAGGAACAGGAACCTTTCTTGCTGAAACCATCAAACATATCCAAAAAAGATATGTAGGTATGGAAGGAATTTGGAGTAAATATGTTGAAGATGACCTCATCCCAAGAATTAATGGTTTTGAATTGTTGATGGCTTCCTATGCGATGGCTCACCTGAAATTAGATATGTTATTAACCGATTCAGGGTATGTTCCAACGAGAGACCAAAGATTGCGAGTTTTTCTAACCAATTCATTAGAAGAACCCAACCCTGATTCAGGAACTTTGTGGGGAAATCTCCTTTCTGATGAAGCAGACCAAGCAAATGAAATCAAAAGAGATACACCTGTGATGTGTGTAATTGGAAATCCTCCATATAGTGGTATATCTTCTAATAACGGAAAATGGATAAGCAAGTTAATTGATGATTACAAATATGTAGATGGAGTTCACTTTAACGAAAGAAAACATTGGCTCAATGATGACTATGTTAAATTCTTAAGGTACGGTCAACACTATATTGAAAAAAACGGACAGGGAGTTCTGGCATTTATCAACCCTCACGGATTTTTGGACAACCCTACTTTTAGAGGTATGCGTTGGCATTTGTTAAAGACATACGATAAAATTTATACGATTGACCTTCACGGAAACAGTAAGAAAAAAGAAACTGCTCCCGATGGAAGTGCAGATGTTAATGTCTTTGATATTATGCAAGGGGTATCTATTAATATTTTCATTAAAACAGGGAAGAAAAAAGCAAATGAACTAGGGAAAGTCTTTCATTACGATTTATTTGGGAAAAGAGAATTTAAATATGATTTCCTTACAAAAAACTCAATTAACTCAATTACTTTCAGTGAATTGAATCCAATTAAGCCCAATTTAATCTTTGTACCAAGAAATAATCAAGGCTTTGAAATTTATAATGCCGGATTTCAATTAGATGAACTTTTTTTTAACAAAAATGTGGGATTTGTTACCGCTAATGATAAGTTGAATATTTCATTCAATAATAATGAACATCAAAATAAAATAAATGAAATAATAACTATAAATGAGGAAGTTTGGAGGAAAAAATATAATCGCTACAAGGATGCAGATTCTTGGAAATATATATGGGCAAAAGAAGATGCTGAACAAAATAATCAAAATCCGTACAATAAGGTAACTTATAGACCTTTTGATTTCAGAGTCACTCTATATACAGGAAAATCGGGTGGATTGTATGCAAGACCTGTTTACCAAAATATGAGGCATTTATTGGAAAAAGGAAATTTAGGAATAGTTATTAATAAACCTGCACAAGGAGGTACTGAAAAATTTAATCAAATCTTTTTAACCAAAAATATTATAGACCAAAGTATTTATTCCGCAATGAATAATTCTCCATACTTATGCCCTCTTTACATATATCCTGATGACAATGGACAACAAACCATAGACAAATCAGAGAGAAGAACACCAAACCTTAATTCTGAAATTGTAAAAGAACTCGGAGATAAATTGGGATTAACCTTCACCAACGAAAAAGAAACAACTAAAAATACTTTTGCACCTATAGATATTTTAGATTATATCTATGCTGTTTTACACTCACCAACCTACCGAGAGAAATACAAGGTGTTTTTGAAAATAGATTTTCCGAGAGTTCCTTATCCAAAAGACCAAGAAACATTTTGGAAGTTGGTGAAATTAGGAGGAGAAATACGACAAATTCATTTATTGGAAAGTCCTGTCGTTGAGAAATTCATTTCTAAATATCCTAAAACAGGAACCAATGTTGTTGGGAAAATAAAATATGAAGACGGTAAAGTTTTCATCAACGAAACGCAATACTTTGAAAATGTCCCTGAAGAAGCTTGGAACTTCTATATTGGAGGATATCAACCAGCACAAAAGTGGTTGAAGGATAGAAAAGAAAGAGAACTTCAGGTTGATGAAATCAGACATTACTTAAAAATCATTGTCGCTTTAACTGAAACAGATAGGTTGATGAAGGAGATTAACAAATTTAAATTCTAGATTATGTCAAAAAACTACTGCTCAAGAAAAGATTTTTCGATTGTCCCACTTCACGGCTATTTGAGACATTTCTCAGAGTACGATGGTTTTTTAGATGACGATTTTAGTGGACTTGTAATCGACCGTACACGTTTTTATAATGTAGAAATTCCTAATTTTCTATTTAATGGAACCCTATTAGATGATGTTCATTTTTATCGTTCAAATCTCTCAAATGTAAAATTCATTGGATGCCAATTCTTAGGTACAAATTTTACCAATTCAATTCTCATCGAATCAGACTTAACTGGTGTTTATAGCCCAGGTGAATATTTTGAGCACGTAGATTTTACGAAGGCAACTATGGTATCCGGCAATTATAAAGGTGCGAGATTTCGAAACTGTAAATTTGATGATGCAAGTTTAATTGGTTCTGATTTCTCAGAGGCGATATTTGAAAAATGTAGTTTTATAAATACAAGAATAAAAGGTGTTAAATTGGAAAAAACGAAGTTTTTAAATTGTGATTTAACATCTTCAGATTTATCAGGTTCAACAATTCAAGAATCTGAATTTATAGAATGTAATCTTGAAATTGTTAACTTCTCAGGATGTGAAATGAGAAAGTCAACTATTATTAAGGGAAACCTCAAAAATGCTATTTTTCATGGGACAGTGATAAATGAGTTAGACTTAACGGGATGTCAAAAAATCAGTGATTCATTTTATTTTGAGAACTGTAATTACTCTATAATTTATGGATTTGAAGACGGCTATGACCCTGATTTTGATAGCTAGCCCTCCCTTCCTCCCTTGTATCCCCCTAAGAACTTGACGGGTAAAGTGGGTATATTGGTCGTCAATCCCAAAAATGTAGTCAAAGAAAAATTTAGTCAGATTTTGTCTTCAAAAATTTTGCAGAAAAATTTTAGGAATTTTCAATCAAACGGAATGTAATAATATCCACCTTTTTCCGTTGCCACTGGCAATGGGTGATTTTGAACATAGGATATTAAAAGAGATTCGATGTCTTGATAGAATCAGATACAACTACTTTGTAGAAAGAAAGTTTAATGCTCTCAATGAAATGGATGAGATTGACTTTATCATTGAATATTCTCGACTTGTTTTATTAAATAGAAGAGATTTGATTGATGAATTGAAGAAAGAACATTTTCTAAAAATTGTTCGGATTCATCCTGAAAGTAGAACCATTCCCATTCATAGGGTTCTTAACTACTGGCAAACCATTCAATTTAATTCAAATTAACCATCTATGTCGACACAAAATAAGATTGAGAAGATTATAGATTACCTATATCGGAAATCACTCTTAGAAATGAAATTTGGACATCCATCGAGATTTGATGAGTTTAAAGGCTACTTAGACCTCATCGGAAAAAGTGAAATTGATGTAGAAAGTCAAAAAAAAGAGTTTCATAAACTCATTTTTACCACAAATCTTAGAAAAAATGAATGGATGAGGTTCGCTACAAAAGAGGAATGTCAGGTATTATTTGACAATTTTGACCTCATATATAGAGGAAATCCAACAAAAAATATTTGAAAATTTTGGAAAAATTGGATAAAAACGCCTCTTTTTAAGGTGTTTTGGGTTGATTTTATGGGTAGATTGTTATACTGATTGTTATACTGAAAAGAAAAAACCCTGACTAACTTGTTGTTAATCAGGGTTTTAACTTTTTTAAGTGTGGTACCTCCAGGAATCGAACCAGGGACACAAGGATTTTCAGTCCTTTGCTCTACCAACTGAGCTAAGGTACCATCAATTGGTGGATGCAAATTTAACACATTTTTACTGTTTTACACAAGATAAAAACCAAAAAAGTTCAAAAAAGCTCCTTAATTTTGAACATGAGTGCTCAAAACGAAGTTTATTTACTTGACGCCGGAAACACCCAAATCAAGTTAGCCCTGATTCAAGGAGGTGTTTTTCAGTGGGTTGAGCGCTACACACTTTCTAACTTTCCATTTTCAGAGCTCGACCGTAACATACCCCTCGCCTTTTCGTCAGTGCTTGATGAGTTGTTCAAAAACACACTCCTCGCCCATTTTGATCGCACTTTTGAAATTACATCCATGACCTCCCTTCCGTTTCATATGGCTTACCAGAGCCCACAAACCCTAGGCATGGACCGCCTGTGCAATGCAGCAGCGCTTTCTCAACAAAATGCTGGCTTAGCGCGCCTTGCTATTGATCTTGGCACCTGTATCAAATTTGATTTTTTAGACGCTCAAGATCGTTACCTTGGCGGATCAATTAGTCCGGGCTTGCAGATGCGCGCAAAAGCCATGGCACATTTTACGGCAAAATTACCAGAAGTGGAAGCGCTACCTACTCATGAACTCATTGGAAGGAGTAGCCAAGAATGTCTTGAAATTGGCAGCTATTTGGGTTGGCAAAAAGAAATAGAAGGTCTTTTGAGTGCTTATCAAAAGCGCTACCCAGAAGTAGTTGTATATCTTACTGGCGGCGATGCTCCTCATTTTGATTTGGGCCAAAAAAATGGCATCTTTGTACACGAAAATTTAACCTTAGAAGGCATCCTTGCCCTTTACCAAGCCAATGAATAAACTAATCACTCTCCTTTTTGCTGCCAGTTTTGGCTTCTTTTCTATGGCTCAATCCATTACGGCCGAACCTGCCAGCTTTTACGGGCTCGGTGAAATGAGTTCAAAAGGACACGGCATTTTTGATGCACTCGGAAAAAACGCCATCAATGTGTTTGATTCTTCTATGCTCAATCACTATAACCCAGCATCATACAACAGACTGAGCAAAGGTGCGACCCTCTATACAGTCAGCATTCATTCCAGACAATCATGGTATAGCAACGCCACTACACAACAATTTGCCGCCACGCCAATGGTAGAACAATTTACGCTAGGCTTCAAAATTGGCAAGCAAATGGGACTCTCCTTTGGTTTGCGTCCGTTCAGTGCGCGTGGTTATCAGATCAGTGAAAAGCAATTTACAGGTCTGGATTCCATTCGTTACAATTACGCTGGGCAAGGCGCCATCCAAGACCTTTATGCTGGATACTCTTTTGGATTAATAGAAAAAACGCGTACCAAATTAGCGATAGGAGCCAATGCCTCTTATTTGTTTGGAACGCTTGTCAATGAGCGCAGCTCTGTTTTGCTTACAGGTACATCAGCAGCCGGTGGGCTCGAGCGCAATTCCCTTGTAATTCGTTCTTTTTACACTGAAATGGGCTCCTATTTTTGGCAACAACTTGGCAAGAACCACTCCGTTTGTTTAAGCGCTGTGTATCAACCACAGCTCAGCATAGGCGGAGATTACCAACGAGAACTTTACAGTTCAGCCACCATCGGATCGCCGAGTAGTTACGACACCATACTCAATAGTAGTCAGGCTTTTTCGGCACAATTAGCACAAAGCACGCAACTCGGCTTGAGTTATGCCTGGAAACTGCCTAAATACAAGCGTCAGACCAGAGAGCTGCATCCGCAATTGGAATTGTTTGCAAGCTATAGCCTTTTTGGCGCCCTGAACCAAAAACAACAAATACTCACGGGTTTTGACCAAAAAGATTACAACCGAATGAGCTTTGGTTTACAATACCAACCAGAATTCAAGGTGCTTGAAAACATAGCGACACTAAAAGCTTTCGAAAAGTTAACCTACCGCGTTGGTTATTATCAGCAAACCCTACCCTACACCAACAGCGGGCTTCAGTACCAAGAACAAGGACTTACGCTCGGGTTTGGCTTGCCTTTGTTGGCACAAGTTTCCCTGTCCTCACTTAATGTAGGTCTTACATTTGGTCAGCGCACCATTGCCACGGGTATTTGGAAAGAACAATTCATTGGAGCGCGAGTGAGTCTGATTATGGCGCCATCTAATTTTGAAAAGTGGTTCCGCAAACGCCAACTCGACTAATGTCTGGCCATTCACTATGGTGTTTCTTTATTTTGCTTGCGCTAGTTTTTAGTTCCTGCGAGAACGATGTCGCTGTTGTTCAGCGCATCAGTTTTGAAGCTGACGCCCCCACAGAAAGCACCAAAAACTTAGTGCTCACTTATGCCGATGACGGTTATGCACGTGTAGAAATCCATGCGGCATTAGCAGAAACCTACCGTGGTCAGACGCAAGTCACCAAAATAAAAGACAGCCTTAAAGTCTATTTTTTCAATGAAGTTGGCGAGGTGGTTTCTACCCTAAGTGCACTTTATGGCGAAATCAATTACAGCACTGGCGAACTTATGGTCAAAGATTCTGTACGGCTATACAATCACAAAAAACAACAAACACTAGAGACCGAAGCCTTATTCTGGAATCAGAAAGACAGCAGCATTTTTACGCGTTCAGCGGTTATCGTTCGATCGCCAAAAGGCAAACTTTTCGGGAAAGGAATCCGGACCAAACAAGATTTCAGTAACTATGTTTTATTAGAACCCGTTGGTTCTTGGCAAATAGAAAAAAATCAAACAATTCAATAAATGGCACAAAAAGATTTCATTAGTCGTTACAACCAATTCTCGGGTTATTTTTGGCTCCTCATTGCTGGCCTTAGCTTTTTATTGATCACCTTTAAAATCATCACAGAAGGTGCTGAAACTTGGCTGGCTTATTATGTGGTGCCAGTTATGGCCATATTGATGTACTTTACCAAAAAATGGATGATGAAGCGCATGCAACGTCATTTGAATGAAATGGCACAACAGAAAAAAGAATCAAAGGTGTAACCTTTTCTATACTTAAAGATTATTTTGAACGTGAGAACTGCTCTTTTTTGTGTAATTGTATTTTTGTTTTCAGGGCTTGGGTTCGGACAAAAACAATTGAGTGGTTTTGTTACCAATGAAGCCAACATACCCCTAGCTGGCGCAGAAATTTTTGTCAAAAATGCTGCTGAAATGCGCACAGTTGCCGACGCAAATGGCTACTATGAAATGTACCTAAACCCAGGCGAATATTACTTGGTCTTCACTGCAGATGGTTACCAAGACCGAGAAACCTATTTGGGTATGCGCGATGCCGAAACCAAAAAAGACATTCAGTTATTTCCAATGAAGCTCTCAGAGGTCCAAGATGTGAGAGTGACGGCCAAAAAAACGAATGTCGGGCGCGACAAAATCATGAAAGTTGTGGCGCACCGCGAGCAGCTCAATCAATGGTCTTACCCGCATGAAGTAGACGTCTACATCAAAGCGACCGAACAGCGCGAAAACACAGCCAAAGAAAAGAACCAAAACAACCGTACAGACCAAGACCCAACAGAACAGGAAGCAAAAGAACCCGAATGGCTTTCTAAATTACAGCTCGTAGAGGTAGAATTACACCGCTCGTTTTCTCCGCCAAATCAAGTCAAAGAAATTCGCAATGCCTACAAAGCTTTTGGAGATGTTTCGCAGCTGTATTACACCACTACCGTCAAATCTAATTTTAACTTTTTTGAGAACTTACTGCACCTCGACGACCTTCACCAAACACCCGTAAGTTCACCAATCTCTGCACCAGGAATTGTAGCTTATAAATATAAGCTCGAGGAAAAATACGAAGAGAACGGCTACATGATTTCCAAAATCAAAATCACGCCGCGCAACACAGCTACCTCTACCATGGAAGGTTATATCTGGGTCGTCGATTCGCTTTGGTTGGTGCAAAAGCTCGACCTCACCATGAACAAAGGGAACTTACTCATTTACGATTATTTCCGCATCGAGCAAGATTACCAAATTCAGGGGGATAGCCTTTGCATACTCCAAAAACAATTACTCACCTATGGCGTCAAATACAAGGACGAAGTAAGCCAGTGCAAAACGGAAGCATTATTTAGCAACTATAACTTTGAACCAGCGTTTGCCAAAAAGTACTTTAATTCGGAAGTTGCCATAACGACCCAAGAAGCATACGAACGCGACAGCAGTTACTGGGAGCAAAAAAGAGCTATTGCGCTTACCGATGAAGAAATCAAGTACATCAGAGCCAAAGATTCCATAACAGACTATCTCAATCGCAAAGAATACCTCGATAGCATTGACGCACTTTTCAATAAAGTAACAGTACTGAAAGTGCTGTGGTATGGCGTTGATCACCGAAACCGTGAGCTCAAGCAACAATGGACCATAGGCTCTGTAGCCTCTACCGCACAACCGATTGGTATAGGAGGTCCACGTTTGGCGCCAAACTTTGACTATTTCAAAAAATGGAAAGACGAACGCACCCTTGACTCCTATACTCGTATCACCTACGGCTTTTTGAACAAAGACTGGAAAGGCGACACCTGGTGGAAATACCGCTTTGACCCGTTTCATTTTGGTTTTCTTCGGGTGGCGCTTACCCACGACTTTGATGTGATACGCGGCTTTGACGCCATAACCCAAATTTACAAACGCGACAACTTCTTTGAATCTACTAAACTAAACATCAATTTAGAATACGAGCTCTTCAACGGCTTTTATGCATATGCCAATTCGCAATTTACCAAAAGAAGAAGTATAGAAGGGTATGAATTTTTGGACGGCATTGACGAAGCCTTACCCAATAACGACCCTTTGGCATTCAGCCCATACGATGCTTACATCCTGAATTTTGGTGCTTACTATACACCCAAGCAACGCTACATGCGCGAACCCTATCGAAAAGTGGTGCTTGGCTCTGCATACCCCACGTTTTCTATCCATTATGAGCGCGGATTGCCAAAAGTGTTCAATAGTTCAGTTGACCATTCCTACTTGCAACTTGAAATCACACAAAATTTTAAAATTGGAACAATTGGCACCTCTTCCTATAGAGCTTCTGTAGGAAAGTTCTTGAGCGCAAGAGCCGTATTTGAACCAGACTATAAATTCCAGCGACGCAGCGACCCAATTTGGTTCTCTAACCCACTCTATTCCTTCCAAGGTTTTGACACAACCTTGCGCACCATAGACTACGTCATGCAAGTGCATTACGTGCATCATGACAACGGCGCCATTTTGAATAAAATTCCTTATTTCAAGAAAACCAGAGTTGGTTTAGTTGTGGGCGGCGGCGCTATGTATATCAAGGAGCACAACTGGCAACATTACGAAGTGCTAGCCGGATTAGAGCGCAATTTTAAGGCGGGTCGTAGAAGAATGAGAATTGGTATTTACGGGGTTATATCCGATGGAAATCAGATTACACCAACTACGGCTTGGAAAGTATCTTTTGCCTTGCTCGACGACCGCAGCATGAAGTGGAATTTCTAGTATTTACTCCGCCTCTTTTACTTGATTTTCTTTCGGGAAGAATTTCTTCTGACGGATAATAGCCCAAATCAGACCTACAGAAATACAGCCATCGGCGAGGTTCCAAATAGCAGGAAAAACATCGGATCCCCCGACGAGCGGCACACCCGCAGGCCAGCGCACATTAAACTGAAACATATCGACCACATTACCGAACAGGAAGCCCTGATGTCTGAGCTCCACTGCATAACTAAAATGCCCAGCGTGGCAAATGGCTTTGTTGCCACTTCCCGCGAGCTGGTTGAAGGGTACGCAAGGATCTATGCTGAAAAATAAGTCATAGAACATAGAGTCTAGGAGATTGCCCGTGGCTCCGGCCAATACCAAAGAAACAACAATAAGGAATTCTCGGGTGGTTCCGAGCTTGATTTGTTTGAGTAAGTAACGGATAATGAGCCCAATAGCGAAAATCCTGAATAAACTCAAGGATAATTTTGCCCACATGCTTGCCCCGAAGGTCTGGCCGAAAGCCATACCCGGATTTTCGGTGTAGTGCAAGACCAGCCAATTACCAAGTAACGGTTTGAATTCGCCAGGGGCAAATTGAGTTTTGATCGTTAGTTTGATCCATTGATCGAGCAGTAAGAGCACCGCTACAAGAATGACGCTAAAAAGCAGGGGCTTCTTCACGCGTTATTTTTGAGCGTTTTTGGCATCGATACTCATGGTGGCATGAGGCACTAAACGCAAGCGCTCTTTTGGAATCAAAAGACCAGTTACCCTACAAATACCATAGGTTTTATTTTCGATGCGCATTAATGCGGCGTTCAAACTCTGGATGAATTTCTCTTGGCGCGCAGCAAGCTGTGCAACTTCTTCTCTTGAAAGCGTTTCTGAGCCGTCTTCCATCATGTTGAAGGTGCGACCGGTATCATCGGTGCCGTGGTCATCGGTATGCGACAAGGAGCCTTTCAATAAGTCGAAATCTTCGTGCGCTTCTTTGAGCTTTTGTTGGATAAGTACTTTGAACTCTTCCAAGTCTGCATCTGAGTAACGATTTTTTGGCTTTTCCATGGTATACGATTTACAAAAAATAGGAGAGCAAATATATTATTTTTTAGGTTTTACACAAGCTTTAATAAGTTGATTTAACAAGAACTTATTTTCTTTTTAAACAATCGGGCTGACTTATTCACAACACACCGAAATTCATTGGGTTTAGTGGTATTTTTGATGGTGCTTAGATTGTTTTTAGACAACCGCGTTGGGGTTTTGCTTTTGCTGCCTGCCGTACTCGCTTTGTATCTCATCAGCTACATGCTAGGCTTTACATCTTCTTTCGGGCCAGCTTTAGAAGTTCAGCAACTCGTTCCATATCTCGCTAAAATGCCCACGGCCAATGTTTTAGCGCATTTCCTGATGCTCCTACTCAATGCCGTGGCACTCAATTGGGTCTTCAATAGCCGCGAGTTCCTAGAAAAAAACACCTTCATTGTCAGTCTGAACTACCTCATTTTTATGAGCTTTTTTCATACCTGGGGAACACCAAGTTGGTTGCTGGTTGCTCAATTGTTTTGCATTCTTGGCTTTGGTCTTTTCTTTGGAATCAAACCCCAACAAAATGCTAAAAAACCAGCCTTCAATGCTGCTTTTACCTTTGGAATAAGCGTGTTTTTCGAACCTAGCTTTGTTTACTTGCTACCCGTTTTGCTGCTTATGTTCATTGTAATACGAGGCTTCTACTTTAGAGAACTGCTCCTGCTTGTCATCGGTTTCTTGCTACCGCTAGGTGGTTTACTTAGTTTTGAATGGCTCACTTTTCAGCAAAGTCATTTTTCATTTCTTCCTATTTTGCACTATTACGCTCCTAATTGGCAAGACCTCACCATCTTAGGGCTCATTTTACTCACCCTCCTTTTTAGCCTCCTAGGCCTTAGAGCAAGATTGCATAAAGCCTCCTTGAAACTCAAAAAACAAACACAAATCTTAACGGTCTTTACTTTCTTTATCCTTGCCTTAGGGTTGGCTGCATTTTTCTTTATCGGGCAAATTGGCTTATTGAGCCTTGTTATCCTGCCCTTTTCATTCTATTTTTCTTATGCACTTTTGAGCAGTAGCCTTGGCATCAGCTCTCATTTATTTTTCTATATTTTATTCGGTTTCTCATTGCTAAAATTTCTGCTTTTTACAATTTGAGCCTAGACTTTTACTAACTTTGAACCAACTTAAAAATCAAAAATGAAATTTGGCGTTGTTACCTTTCCAGGATCCAATTGTGACCAAGACATGGTCTATGTACTAAAAGACTTAATGGGTCAAGAAGTAGTCGAGCTTTGGCACAAAGACACCGATTTAAAAGGTGCCGATTTCATCGTTATTCCAGGTGGTTTTTCTTACGGTGACTACCTCCGTTCGGGTGCCATTGCTAAATTTTCGCCGATTATGGAATCCGTGATCGCCCACGCAAACAAAGGCGGTTATGTAATGGGGATTTGCAACGGTTTTCAAATCCTCACAGAATCAGGTCTTTTAGAGGGTGCTTTATTGCACAACGATTCCCAGAAGTTTATCTGTAAAAACGTCTATCTCAAGCCGGTTAGCCAAACTGCTGCCCCATCCAAAGACCTCGACACCAACCAAGCGTATCAAATTCCGATTGCGCACGGCGAAGGTCGTTTCTATGCCGACGACGCAACTATGGCTTCCCTCAAA
This sequence comes from Bacteroidota bacterium, assembly GCA_041191505.1. GTDB lineage: Bacteria > Bacteroidota > Bacteroidia > Flavobacteriales_D > Crocinitomicaceae > UBA952. Next base: position 28,923 of record JBEEOT010000005.1, read on the forward strand.
GCCAATGATCAAATCTTATTCACCTACTGCGCGGCAGATGGAACTCAAGATGACAGCACCAACCCCAACGGATCACTTCAACATATTGCGGGCATCACCAACCGCAACAAAAATGTTTTCGGCATGATGCCTCACCCCGAACGCGCTGCAGACAAGCACCTCAATAACGAAGATGGCCTTCGTATTTTTGAATCTATTTTAGCTCATTGTTCATGAGAGTACTCTTACTCGGATCAGGCGGTCGCGAACACGCTATAGCCTGGAAAATCTCCCAAAGTTCAATCTTAGATGAACTCTTTATTGCTCCAGGCAACGCCGGGACCAAAAAACACGGAAAAAACCTAGATCTCAAACTCAATGACTTTGAAGCGATCAAGCAAGCGGTGCTGCAATATGCCATTGACATGGTAGTAGTTGGGCCAGAAGAACCGCTTGTGTTAGGCATTTACGATTTCTTTCAACAAGATCCAGCACTTAAAAACGTGGCCTTAATTGGCCCTAGCAAAGAAGGCGCTCAATTAGAAGGAAGCAAAGATTTTGCGAAAGCTTTCATGTCGCGCCATCGGATTCCAACCGCCAAATATGGCACCTTTGACGCCCAAACACTTACTGAAGGTTTGCGTTTTCTCGACTCCATGAAAGGCCCATACGTTCTCAAGGCAGACGGTTTGGCTGCAGGTAAGGGAGTCCTGATCATCGATGACCTCAACGAGGCCAAACAAGAACTCGAAGAAATGCTTGTTGGCGCCAAATTTGGCCAAGCCAGCGCCAAAGTTGTCATCGAACAGTTCTTAAGCGGCATTGAACTTTCTGTTTTTGCCATCACCGACGGCGAATCATTCAAGCTATTGCCAGAAGCCAAAGACTACAAAAGAATTGGCGAGGGCGACACCGGCCTCAATACAGGCGGAATGGGAGCAATTTCTCCTGTACCATTTGCAGACGCCGCTTTTATGGATAAAGTCCTCAATCGGGTTGTGATTCCAACCATCAAAGGGCTCAAAGCTGAGAACATCACTTACAACGGCTTTGTCTTTTTTGGCCTCATCAGTGTAAAAGGCGATCCATACGTCATCGAGTACAACTGCCGCATGGGCGACCCCGAGACAGAAGTCGTGATGCCGCGTATCAAAAGCGACATCTTAGATTTATTCGAGGGCGTCGCAACCCACACCCTTTCTGAACGCGATATCCAATTCCACGATAAAAGCGCAGCAACCGTCATGATGGTCGCGGGCGGCTACCCTGGTGACTACGAAAAAGGCAAAACGATTTACGGCCTGAATAGCATCACAGATAGCTTGGTATTTCATGCCGGTACTTTACCAGACGGACCTTCAGTAGTTTCAAATGGCGGACGCGTTTTGGCGGTTACTTCCTACGGAAAAAACCTAGAAAGTGCATTAGAACGCAGCTATGAATCCATTTCAAAAATTACCTTTGAAGATGCCTATTACCGAAAAGATATCGGTAAAGACGTCCTCGAAAAATAAGACTCATGGATTCCAACTTAGTGCTGATCATCGTTTCTCTCATTTGCTCAGCCTATTTTTCTGCCATGGAGTTGGCCTACATCTCCGCCAATCGCTTGCGCATCGAAGTCGTTAAGAAAAATAACACCTTACAAGCAAAGATTTTATCGCTGTTCTACCGCAAGGAGAGCAACATGATTGCTTTATTGCTCCTCGGCAACAACGTAGCTCTAGTTGCTTATGGTATTGCCGCAGGCGCCAAACTCAACCCTGTTCTTGAACAACTCGGCATTCACGATCAAGGTATTTTGCTCATTTTACAAACCATCCTTTCTACACTGCTCGTTCTGATTACGGCTGAGTTTCTACCCAAAGCACTCGTACAACTCAACCCAAACCGCGCCTTAGACCTCGGCCTCTACCCGCTTCTTCTTTTGTACATTTTACTCTTTATCCCGACGCAATTCATCGTACTGATGAGCACCGGATTTCTGAAGCTAATAGGTGTTGAAAAGGAACAACAACAGCGGGTTTTCTCTAAAGTTGACCTTGAAAATTACGTCGACGAACTGAGTGCTAATTTAAGCGATGAAGAAGAACTGGTAAGTGATATGCTGCTCCTGCGAAATGCGCTTGACTTTTCGAAAGTCAAAGCCCGTGATTGTATGATTCCGCGACCTGAAATCATTGCCGTAGATATTAAAGACCCTATAGAAGATGCCAAAGCACTCATGATTTCCAAAGGCTTGTCTAAACTCATCATTTACCGAGACGATATCGACAACATCATTGGCTATATCCATTCCTTCGATCTTTTCAAAAAGCCAGACTCAATCAAGCAAATCCTCAAACCCATTTCTTTTGTACCAACCGTTATTAGTGGTAAGGAATTACTGGAAAAATTCACCAATCAGGTCGGAAATTTTGCGGTCGTAACCGATGAATACGGCGGCACAGCAGGCATTATCACACTCGAGGATGTAATTGAAGAAATTTTTGGAGAAATCCAAGACGAGCACGACAAAGAAGCCTTAACCGAAGAGCAGATCTCACCCAATGAATACCTGTTCTCGGCGCGCATAGACATCGATTACCTCAATGAAAATTATGGTTTTCACCTACAAGAATCCGAGTCCTACGACACCCTGGCTGGTCTTATCCTGAGTCACCTGGGGCGCCTGCCGTCCGTTGGCGACGAAGTTCAAGTAGGCGCGTTCAAACTCGTAGTGGAAAAAATGAGTGAACGCAAAATTGAAACGGTCCGCTTTTATCATGTCGACAACTAAACATCAACCCAACCTCGCAGATTTCGATGCCGTTATTTTTGACATGGACGGCGTGCTCATCGATTCAGAACCACTTTGGAAGATCGCAATGGAATACGTCTTCGGACAATACGGTTCTACCCTTACGCATCAAGATTTTCAAAAAACAGTAGGCCTGCGCATAGACGAAGTAATTGCCTTTTGGAATGCGCATGAAAATTGGGGTCTTTCAGATCTTAAGAAAGTTGAAAATCAAATCATCGACAAACTCGTCTCGCTCATCAATATGCAGCCCGCGCCTTTGCTTGGTGTTATGGAAATACTCCCTTTTTTAAAGGCTCAAAACAAAAAAATTGGCCTAGCAACGTCCTCTTCGCAGCGGCTCATCACCACCGTACTTGACGCGCTGCAAATTCAACACTTTTTTGACTTTGCATATTCAGCAGAGTTTGAACCTTATGGCAAACCACATCCGGGTGTTTACATTAAAGTTGCCCAAGAGCTAGCAGTTCAAACTCAAAAATGCCTCGTTATCGAAGATTCGTTTAATGGCGTACTTGCAGGCTTGGCTGCAAAAATGAAGGTTTGTTGTATTCCCGAAAAAACACATTTCCCCAACCCAAGACTTTCTGTTGCCGATTACGAATTTACCGACCTACAGCAATTACTTGCATCATGGCGCTAACACCGAACTACAATTTGTTATTTTTGTAAGTAATGGAGGATTCATTCGACTACAGAGCTGAAACAACTGGTCAAAACGAACAAGAAATTGACAAAGTACTGCGCCCTAAATCACTACAAGATTTTGCGGGGCAGCCTGCTGTTGTAGAAAACCTCGAAGTATTTGTCAGGGCTGCTCAACTGAGAAAAGAACCCCTTGATCACGTTCTGCTTCACGGGCCTCCTGGCTTGGGTAAAACCACTCTTGCCAATATCATTGCCAACGAACTTGGCGTGGGTTTCAAAGTCACCTCAGGGCCTGTACTCGATAAAGCCGGTGACCTCGCTGGCTTGCTGACCAATCTCGGAGAAGGTGATGTGCTTTTTATCGACGAAATTCACCGCCTGAGCCCCGTAATTGAAGAGTATTTGTATTCTGCCATGGAAGACTACGTGATCGACATCATGCTCGATTCAGGTGCTAACGCGCGCAGCATACAAATCAACCTAAACCCGTTTACGCTCATTGGCGCTACCACTCGCTCAGGGCTTCTTACCTCGCCACTGCGCGCCCGTTTTGGCATCAATGCGCGCCTTGAGTACTACGACTCCAAAACACTAACGTCAATCGTTGAACGCTCGGCTTCGCTTTTACACATCGGCATCGAAGAATCAGCTGCTTTTAAAATTGCCAGCCGCAGCCGTGGCACGCCTCGTATTGCCAATGCACTTTTGCGTAGGGTTCGCGATTTTGCCCAAATCAAAGGTTCGGGCCGCATCGACGACGACATCACAGAAATCGCACTCAAGGCGCTCAACGTAGACGCAAACGGCCTCGATGAAATGGATATCCGCATTCTCAAAGTACTGATCGACAAATTCAATGGTGGCCCAGTTGGCCTCAGCACCATCGCTACCGCTATTGGCGAAAACTCAGGTACTCTAGAAGAAGTCTACGAACCATTCCTGATTCAAGAAGGCTTCCTAATGCGCACTCCACGCGGCAGAAAAGCCACCGAAAAAAGCTACAAACACCTCGGTAAAGATCTCGGTTGGGGTCAAGGCGGCTTGTTTTAAATGAAACACGACGCTTACAAAACGCTCATCATCCAAAAAGCCCAAGCGCTCGGATTTTTTCATGTTGGTTTTTCTAGTGCTGGTTTTCTCGAAGAAGAAGCGCCGCGTTTAGACGCATGGCTCAAGCAGAACTACCACGGTAAAATGGCCTACATGGCCAACCATTTCGACAAGCGTCTAGATCCAAGGCTTCTAGAACCTGGTACCAAAACCATCATCTCCTTATTGCTGAATTATTATCCCGAACAAACACAGCAAGACCCTGATGCGCCGAAGATTGCCAAATATGCTTACGGACAGGACTACCACTACGTAATCAAAGACAAATTGAAGGCGTTACTTCAGACGCTTCGCGAACATATTGGCGATATCCAAGGACGCGCTTTTGTAGATTCTGCACCCGTCATGGATAAAGTTTGGGCAAAAAAAGCTGGGCTCGGCTGGATGGGTAAAAATACCAATCTGATTCATCCTAAAAATGGCAGTTTCTTCTTTATTGCTGAACTTTTTGTCGATTTAGAAATAAGTCCAGATAGTCCAATCAAAGATTATTGCGGTACTTGTACGCGTTGCACAGACGCTTGCCCCACTGATGCACTCGCCACTCCTTACCTCATCGATGGCTCCAAATGTATTTCATACCTCACGATTGAATTGAAAGATGCTGATCTTCCGAGTGAATTCAAAGGAAAAATGGAAAACTGGGCTTTTGGTTGCGATATATGCCAAGACGTTTGCCCCTGGAATCGCTTTTCGAAGGTGCACAACGAGGCGGCATTTGAACCCCATCCTGAATTCCTGAATTTAAGCTCAGCTGAATGGGAGACACTCAGTATAGAGAGCTTTCAAAAACTATTTGGTAAAAGCGCCATCAAACGCACCAAATTCGATGGGCTTCAAAGAAACATTCAGTTCTTAAAAAAGCACAACTAGACGTTTTTTGAAAACCCTTAGTGCTTACCTTTGTTAATAAAGCATCATCAGCAATTAAGAGCAAGACACCATGACACAAAATAGAGAGGCTATCATTATCGGAGCAGGTTTAGTCGGGTCACTTTGGGCCGTTTATTTGGCCAAAGCAGGCTATAAAGTCACCATTTTTGAACGCCGTCCGGATATCCGTAAAGCAGAAATCAGTGCCGGAAAATCCATTAATTTGGCACTTTCTGTCCGCGGCTGGACCGCCCTAGACGCAGTTGGCGTCGGCGACGAAGTTCGCAAGATTGCCATTCCGATGCACGGGCGCATGATGCACGACCTCAGCGGCAAACTCACCTATCAGCAATACGGCAAAGAAGGCCAGGCCATATACTCGGTCTCAAGAGGAAAGGTTAATGCCACCATGATGGACATCGCAGAGACACACGGAAAAGCAACTATTCATTACAATACCGAATGCTTGCGCGTCGATCTGCAAAACGCCATTGCCTTTTTGAGAAATACAGAAACGGGGCAAACTTTTGAGGCCAAAGCAGACGTCATTTTTGCGGCCGACGGTGCTTTTTCTGCAGTGCGTTATAACTCCATGCAGAAACTCAACCGCTTTCAATACAGCCAGAACTATATTGCCGATGGCTACCGCGAAATTCTATTACCCGCATTGCCAGACGGAAGCTACCCAATGGATAAAAATGCCTTGCACATTTGGCCGCGTGGCCGCTTCATGATGATCGCACTGGCCAACGAAGACGGCTCTTTTACCTGCACGCTCTTTATGCCTCACGAGAACCATGAATTTGCCTTTGATAAACTCAACTCCAAAGCAGATGTCGATCGCTTCTTTAGAACTATTTTCCCTGACTTCCACGACCTGATGCCAGATATCGCCGATAAATGGGAAGACCACCCACTTTCTAATCTCGCCATTATTCGCTGTTACCCTTGGGCCGCAGGAAAGGTAGGTCTTATGGGAGATGCAGCGCATGCCACGGTTCCTTTTTACGGTCAAGGAATGAACGCGGGCTTTGAAGATTGCCGTGTACTCAACGAACTCATGCTCAAGCACAACCACGATTGGGATGCTATTTGGGCCGAATACAGTCCGCTGCGCAAACCCAACGGCGACGCACTTCAAGACCTTTCTCTAGACAACTACATCGAAATGCGCGACCTCGTAGCCGACCCTTCCTTCTTGCTACGCAAGAAAATTGAGGCCAAATTCAGCCAATTGTATCCAAACAAATGGTTGCCGTTGTATAGCCAAGTTACCTTTAGCAATATCCCCTATTCTGTAGCTTACGAGCAAGGTAAAAAACAGCGCAACATCATGGATGTCATTATGGCTCAACCAGATATCGAAACCAACTGGGACAGCCCTGAAATCATGCAAGCCATCCTCAATGAGTGTAGCACTTTTAATTTCCAAACATGAGATTCCTAATTTTATTCCTTTTTATTTCTAGCGTAGCATTATCGCAAGGAGGCTTTGAGAAATCAAAGAAAAAAGGCAACGACTACCTTCAGGTCAGAAACCACGGTTATCAATTTTCATTGGGCCCCACTTATTCATTTGTCAATAAGCCGCTCAGAGGCGATATTATTGTCAATCAAGTGGACCGCGGAGACTACACGATTACACCAGAAGCCAAACTCGGTTATTATGCTGAATTTGGTTTGGCGCATTTTCCAAAGTGGAAGGGCACGCCTATCAAAGCACTCGGCAAAAGCCGCATCATGGATTACTTTGATTGGGGCATTGGCTACCGTCAGATCAACGGCCTCGAGACAACACTACTCGATTACAACATACCAGGCCAGATCAATAGCACCATTACCGGAGAAGGACAATTGCGAACTGGCTATTTGTATGGAAGCATTCGTGCACATTCACTTATTTACTTCGGTAAAAAAGTTGTTGTAAAGGTGCGCAAACACTTTTTAGACCAAAGCTTAGGCCTGAACTACGACTTTCAGATTAGACAAGATACACTTGGCTACCAAAATAACTTTACCGCATATCAAGCGCCTCAATTGTTTCAGCCAAATTTAGCGGCAGGCATGTTGCAATTCAATTACCAACTAGGCATTGGTATTCGCCTCAATAAAGCTTGGATCCTGATTCCAGGTGTTTCGGTTCCGATCGTGACACTTGCCCCATGGCAAGGATTCAATGCAAACATTCATTGGTTTAGTTCCACATATTGGCCCGTACAAGCCCAATTCAAGGTCATAAAGTTATTTGAAGCACCGCCAAAATGTGGGGTGTATAGCACGCCAGAAGATCGAGAAATGGAAAAACAATACCGAATGGAAAACTAGTGCTCAGCTAGGATATCCAAGTTGGCAATACCTTTTTAGGCAAACGCTTGCGCAATCTTTTGAGTACTGAATCTCTGTCCGAGACATTACCACAACGCAACACTTCTCTAGAAATGAGCTTGCCGTTTCTGTAAATCGAGAATTCAAAAGAAACTGAGGTAGCCTCATCGCGGTAAATTTGATAAATACTGGTGGTCTCTAGTAGTTCGGCTAATGTTTGTGTGTCTTCACTTGGTTTAAAGGTGCGGTCATAACCGCGCACATTTACCACCAAATAGGTATCGAAACCCTTTTGAACCAATAATTTTTGAATGGAGTCCTGAAGCAAATGCTGCGGGTCTTCGCCTTGCTTTAACACATTCATGACAGGAAGCGCTTTGATTTGATAGCTCTTGAGTAAGTCTGCCATGAGGGCTTGCATCGCATAACGATCTTCTTCTTTGTCAAATTGAGTGATCACAACAGCGTTGGTCAGCTTAATTTGTTGAGCCTGCAATAATTGTGTAGCCAGTATCAGGCCGAAAAAAAATAGAAACTTCATGCGCTAAGTTAAAAAACTTCTGTTGCAATTTGCTTAACAGAGGTTGAATTGGACATTGTGTAGTAATGAATACAAGGCACACCTGCAGCTTTTAGCTCTTTTGATTGTGCGATTCCCCATTCGATTCCTAAGGCTTCTACCGCCGCATTTGTTTTGCATTTGAGCAACTCTTTTGACAATGCGGTAGGGTAATCTATGTGGAAAAACTTAGGAAGAAAACTAATGTGGGCAAGTGTTTTAATTGGCTTGAGCCCTGGAATGATCGGAACATTGATACCCGCAGCCCTACATGCCGCAACGAAATCAAAATATTTTTGATTGTCAAAAAACATCTGGGTCACTAAATAACTCGCACCCGCATCGACTTTGGCCTTGAGATATTGCAAATCGGTATCGAGGTTCATGGCTTCGAAGTGCTTCTCGGGGTAGGCCGCCGCACCAATACAAAAATTAGTGGGGTCTTGGCCCTGACCTTCAGTGAAATAAGCACCGTTGTTCATTCCCTGTACTTGTTCGATGAGTTCAACAGCAAAAGCATGACCTTCGGGATGCGGTCTGAAATTGGCTTCAGATTTAACGGCGTCGCCGCGCAGCGCTAAAACGTTGTCGATACCTAAAAAATGAAGGTCGATGAGTGCATTTTCTGTTTCTTCTTTGCTGAAGCCCCCACAAATGAGATGTGGAATGGCATCTACATCGTATTTGTGCATGATCGCCGCACAAATACCAACGGTTCCCGGACGCTTGCGCACAGCTTTTTTCTCTAAAAGCCCGTGTTCGCGTTCGATATAAATATATTCTTCTCTGTGGTAGGTTACGTTGATGAACTTTGGCTTGAATTCCATGAGCGGGTCAATGCCTGCATATATAGAAGCAATGCTCTTGCCTTTGAGGGGCGGCAAAATTTCAAACGAAAACAGGGTGTCTTTGGCAGCTGCCAAGTGATCAGTAACCTTCATAATTTCAATTAGCGTACAAAGATAAGGGATTGCTAAGAAAAAGCGCTTGATTATTGCGCCAAAGCATCGAGAATAATTGCAGCTGCTTTTTCCCAATCTTCAGGAGCCAAATTAAGTGGTGGTGAAAGCCTAAAACTATAAGGGTGAGACAAAAACCAAAAAGTAATGAGCCCATGAGAAAGGCAGTATTGCACTACCTTTTCTACAGCTTCAGCCGACGCCAAATCAAAGGCGAACATGGCACCTACCCTGCGGTGTTCTAATACTGCCGGATGTGCTGCAATTTGAGAAGCAAAAGCCGCCGCACGTTGTTCTAATAGCTCCCAATCGATTTCGGTACGGAGCACTTGAACAGTTGCAGCAGCTGCGGCACACACCATTGGGTGTCCCCCAAAGGTGGTGATGTGCCCAAGCATTGGTGCATGCGTAAATTGCCTCAGGTGCTGCTGCGCAGCAACAAGTGCGCCAATAGGCATGCCCCCACCGAGCGCTTTACCGAGCGTTAATATATCTGGGGTTACGGCAAATTGCTCAAAAGCAAACATTGTGCCGGTGCGGCCCATGCCGCATTGGATTTCATCAAAAATGAGCAAAGCGCCTACTTCGGTGCACCGCGCGCGGAGCGCGTGCATGAAAGCGGCCGAAGGCCGCCTTACGCCTGCGTCACCTTGAACTGTTTCAATAATAACGCCTGCGGTACGGGTTGTAATTTGATCTAATACTTCTATTTCATTGTGCGGCAAAAAACGCACATCTGGCAACAAAGGACGAAACGCAATTTTCTTGACCTCATTGGCAGATACGCTCATGGCGCCGTGTGTGCTTCCGTGGTAACTCCCTTTGAATGATACCAATTCAGTGCGGCCTGTTACGCGCTTCGCTAACTTGAGTGCGGCCTCTATTGCTTCTGTTCCTGAATTCACGACATAAACGCCATCTAGTGATGCGGGCAATACAGTGAGTAGTTCGCGTACTAATTGCTGTTGGGCGTCCTGTATAAACTCGCCGTAAACCATTACATGCAAGTGCTTGTCTAGTTGGGCTTTTAATGCTGAGAGCACCTTCGGATGGCGGTGCCCGATGTTATTAACGGCAACACCTGCGATCATGTCTAGATAGGGCTTTCCTTGCTTGTCAAAAATATAAGCACCCTCGGCTCGGTCTACTTCGATGAGAAACGGAAACGGACTCGTTTGACCCAAGTGGTCTAAAAAAAATTGGCTTTCGTGGGTCATTTTTTAGGTTGCAAAAGCGGTAAAATAGGACTGCCTGTCATGGAGCCAGGGCGTTGCAGATTCAGCATGTGTACTAGCGTGGCAGAAATATCGGTGATTTGAATTGGGTCGTAAAGCGAAAGTCCTTGCGGAATTCCTTTGCCGTACCAAAGCAGTGGCACGTGCGTATCGTAATTGAAGGCCGAACCATGCGAAGTACCTTGATGCGCTTTGGGCTCGTCGTGGTCTTTGGCGAGGTAACCAGGTTGCAACAAGAAAACAACTTCTCCGCTACGACTTGGATCATAGCCATTGCGCAATAACTCGCCCCAGTAATCGGTGCTTGTAGAACCCGAGCGCAATTGTTCTCTACTCAATGCAGTCTTGACTTCTGGCCATTTGCGTAATTCATCTGCTGCAAAACGCGCAACCTCATCGATATCGAGGTGGAGTGAATCGATTTTTTCCAGATTGAGGTAAATGTTCTGATTGACCTCATGAGCAAGTAAATCCGTATTGTATTTCATGATAAAGTCGTCGCGAAGCACTTGTAGATGGTCTTGCATAAAGAAATAGCCTCCAGGGAGTTTCATCTTGACCAACATTTCAGGAACGGGTACAACGGCGTGGTCTGCGGTCAAGAAAAGCACAAAACCATCTTTGCCATAACGCGTTTCTAAACTTGCAAATAAGCGCTGCAATTCTCGGTCTAAACGTGCATACATATCTTCGAGTTCTCTCGAATAAGGGCCAAATGCGTGCCCAGCAATATCAGGTGTTGAATAAGAGATACAAAGAAAATCAGTGAACTGATCTTGACCCAAATTTTCTTGTTCTAGCGCTGTAATAGCAAAGTCTGTAAGGATTTCATTGGCCTGAGGTGAAATCGTGAAGAGCGTGTTAGCAGAAGCGCCTGCTGCAATCATGGACTGAAAATCATAAGGAAAAGTTGCGGCTGTTTTTCCGGTAAGGACAACCTCATAAGGGCTTTCATCTGCCATTAAATAGGTGCTTTCAGGCAAAAAGAGTTTCCATTGACGCAAATCTTTGACGGGATCGAATTTTCCATTGAAACGCTCCACCCATGTGGGCAAAGCTTTCATGTAAAAAGTACTCGTGACAAAATCTCCAGATTGGTAATCATACCAATAGCTACCGTCTGATAAATGGCCACCAGGTAGAATTGCGCTTCGATCTTTAATAGAAAGTGAGATCACTTTAGACTGTGGCGAGGCCAACTTGAGCTGATCCGTAATGGTATAAGTGAGTAAGTTCATTGGAGATGCCTGCCCGCCGCTTGCACTCCCTACTGTTTGATACCGCTCATCTGAAACACTTGTTACCGTTTTTTGTAAATCGCGAACAAACCAATCATTGCCCACAATACCGTGGTTAGATGGCGTCGTTCCTGTGTAAATAGAAGCATGACCCGGAGCTGTATAAGTGGGGACATAGTTATACTGCGTATTTCGGCAGTTTGTTCCTTTGGTCAATAAGCGATTGAACCCGCCAGTGGCATATAAATGCTGATATCGGTAAAGGTAGTCATAACACATTTGATCAATGACGATCCCGACCACGAGCTTGGGCTGCTGCTGCGTTTTCTGGGCCCAAACGGATCCAAATAAGAGACAGGCAAGCACACTTTGAACGATAACTTTTTTCATAGTTCAAAAATACGCATTCCGTTTTGGCGCTGCAAAGCAACTTTTTAACGAATTTTACGTCTTCACGAAAACTTAATCCATTTTATGAAACATTTCTTACCCCTACTTTTGCTCACTTTTAGCTTTTTCAGCTTTTCGGACGTGAGTGCGCAATTTGTTTTCACAGTCAATGTTCAAGACTGCAGTGGTCCGGCAATCTGCGATGGATCAGCTTCTATTGACTCTACCAACACGCTAAACTTTTCTTCCATTACATGGTATATGAATGGCAACATCATCCAAAATGGAGGCACCTCTATTTCAAATCTTTGCCCAGGTAACTACTCTGTCAATGCGATGGGAGGCGGAATGGTACTTACATCACCTTTTATCATCGGTACGAGTACAGCCAACCCGTGTGCAAGTTTTGGTGTCACACTAACTGAAACGCCAGCAAGCAGCCAAAATGCTTGTGATGGTTCAATTAGTGCCAATGTCTATGGTGGTTCTGCTCCTTATACCTATGCTTGGAATATTGGAGGAGGCATGACTACCCAAAATGCTACCAACCTCTGTGTAGGCACCTATTCACTCACCGTTATGGATGCCAACGGCTGCAGCTGGACTGGCGCTAGTACAATTTTCTACGATACCACAACAATCAACCCTTGTGCCGGTTTTTCTCCAACAATTACTGTTACAGATTGTAGTGCGCCTGGCGCTTGTGATGGAGCTGCCGTGGTTTCTTGTCCTACTTGTACTTTCTTTGGGGTTACCTGGAGCCAGGGATCGACAACCTTCGCTATCAATAATCTCTGTGAAGGATTGTATGAAGCCTATGTTTTTGACACCTCTGGTTGTTCGGTAACCTTAACTGAGTTTGTAGGCTACAATTCTGGTGGCAACATCGATAGCATCAATGTAATTGGTTCCCTCGCAACAGGTGGTAGCATTACAGGTACGCTTATGTCGAGCTGGATCTACAACTGCGATATCGATTTATCTATGCTCGATACAGCATACATGGTTTCTGCTACTTTCGGCAACAACCCTTCCAATCAAGATTCATTATACACGGTTTGGTACATGGCTGACACAACTGGCGCATTTACATACGTCAACTGCGCTTTTTACGCACCATTTGCAGTTGGTACCTATAATTTGGTTCTTCAGGTTTACTGTCCGATCAAATCTACGCCAATTTACTATAACGTCATTGCGCAGTTCGATGTACAAAACGCAGGTTTGGGTTCAAATTCACCAATGAGCGTAAGTCTTTCACCTAACCCTGTACAAGACGTTCTTTCTATAAAAGGACTTGAAGCTGGATCATACGCTATTTACAACCAAGCCGGTCAAATACTTCAATCAGGTTCTTTTAGCCAAAAGATTGATGTACGCAGCCTAGCAAATGGCAGCTACTTCGTTCAACTCAATGGGCAAATGCTTCCATTTATCAAAATGCATCAATAAGCGTTTAGAACTAGAAACGCTCTCCAACGAAAAGGGCCCGCAAAGCGGGCCCTTTTTTATTTTATCCTTTTCCTGATTTAACGGCAGGCATTGGTGGTTTTGGTGCGCTAGGCGCAGCAGGCCTTGGTGTCGGTGAAACAGGCCTTGGCGCTACATTAGTGGAAGGTCTTGGCGTGGTTGATGTATTTGGTTTGGAGATAGACGGGCTAGAAGGCTTTGGTTCTCTAGGCGCTGATTCATTTGAGCCTCCGCGATTGATTGCTGGGCTGGTTGACTCAGTAGGTTTAGAAATAGAATTGTCTTTGCTCTCAGCGCTGGGTTTATCAACGGTTGTATTTGGTTTGCCCATTGTTTCAGGACGATTCGGCGGATACTTACCTTCGGCAAAGGTATGCGCATTATTGTTAAGGGCCGGACGTTCTACTTTATTGAGAACGGTGGTGGTGGGTGCAGGAATATTCGGTGTTGGCGGTACGTTCGGTGCAATATTCAGATAACCTTGATCAAAAATACAGCCGCCCATTTCATCGGATGGAACTCCCATTTGCAAACAGCGCTGACGGGCTTGTTCCCGGCTTTGCGCATTCATTTGAGAGATGTTCATATGGATACGCGGAAAACTCCTGTCTGTGAAAGAAGCTGTTGTAGTGCCTGGGCGGTAATCAAAAAGTGTATTTTGATCAGTTACGCGCCAATCTTCTGCAAAATTTTTGGCCAAGTAGCCTTGGAATTCTTGCTCGGCTAAATTATTCATTTGAGCAGCATCTCGAGAATCAAATGCGTAGGCAGAAGCAATAGACAATGCCGCGATGTTGTTTGGGCGCGGCATGTTGCTGCGGCTATTGAAATCGTCGTCGGCAAAACCGTTGTTGTTACCCAAAAGGCCTTCGTAAAGGTTGCGGTCGCAGTCAAAAACACCTACGGTTACGTTTACAAAACCGCGCGCGCCGGAAGAACGAACGTCGATCACGGTTGTTTCACCAGTAGGCCATGCAATGGTATAATTCCGGCCGTCGAGGCGAATGACGCCACCGTGAGGTAAATAATAGCTGCGACCTTGCAATTGGATGGGTTGCCCGTTGAGGCGCAAAGGTGTTTGTTGGATATCGTCGGGCTTTTCTGCAGCGTAAAAACAAAGGCGATCGCCAGCGATGTTCATTGCTACTGCAGCATTTAACGAAAAGTTATCGTCTTGGGCGCGTTGACGCGTTTGTACTTCAAACAACCCATTTGTGTTTTTTGACAACACAAACTCACCAACGGTTTGAAATGAATAAGTTGCGCGGTCATAAGATTTGAGGTGTGGGTCTCCGTAGGTGCGGCCATAGGTGCGACTGCAAAAGCTGTGTTCGAGCATGGCTGTAAACAACCCGATATCGCTCATTTGAGTTCCATTTGAGGTGGCAACTCTTTGATTTTCAAGGACCATTTGGCGCAAATCTTGACGCTCTTTAACAGGAATCATGGTCAGCATTTCATAAGGGGTGAAATCTTCGGGGAAAGTACGATCCGGAACCGCACGGTTGAGCGCCAGCGCCTGAATAGCGGCGGCTAACCAAGCGCCACGGATGTCGTCCCAGCGCTGGAGGTGGTCTTGAATGGGTGCAAAAGCTGGGCTCGGTGTTTGAGCAAAATTCAAATTAAAAATGAAGGCAAAGCCCACTAAGAGTAAAGATTTTTTCATAGTTGTTGATTTGTTGACCTCGGAATAGCAAGATTCGGGCCAAAATTATTCGTTGAATTTGTAGCCGATTCCTTTGATAGTAGAAATATAGTGCTCCCCAATTTTTTCGCGGATTTTGCGGATGTGCACATCTATGGTACGGTCGCCGACGATGATGTCGGTGCCCCAAACCTTTTCTAAAATTTGTTCTCGCTTGAAAACAAAATTTGGTCGAGATGCCAATAAAGCCAATAGTTCAAATTCTTTTCTAGGAAGTTGCAGCTCTACCCCATCTTTTTCAAGCAAATACTTTTCTCTGTTGATGTGAAAATTGGGTTTTGGTGGAGCCACGGGCTTGTTGTGCTTGCTGCGACGCAGCATTGCCTGAATGCGAGACAACAGTACTTTTGTTTTAATGGGTTTAGCGATGTAGTCGTCGGCGCCTGCGTCGAGGCCTGCAATTTGACTGTAGTCTTCGTTGCGGGCAGTTAGAAAACAAATAAGAATATCTTGGTATTGGTCGTCAGCCTTAATGCGTTCGCAAACTTCTATGCCATCTAAAACGGGCATCATGACATCGAGTAAGATGAGGTTTGGTTTGTGTTTTTGAATGAACTCCATACAAGCCAATCCGTCCGCAACGGCATCTACCTTGTAACCTTCTTTTTGCAAATTATATTGCAACAACAGGCGAATGTCTTCTTCGTCGTCTACAATGAGTATATGCACCGAGTTCATTGAGTAAAGTTAGGTATTCTAAAATTGGCAAAAAGTCAGAAAAAAATATTTTTATGAAAAATTTAACAATCGAGCGTAACCATAAATTAAAAAAGCGCTTAACTTTGCAGGACTAGTAGTAGGTTTAGGTTAATAGTCAGGAGCTTTGGTTTACCAAGGCTCTTGGCTTTTATAGACGCTCATGAAAATCAAAATCCTCATGGTAGAAGACGATATCAGCCTTGGTATTGTCGTTTCAGATCAGCTCAGAGCCGATGGCTATGCCGTTACCCTCTGCGAAAATGGTGCCGAAGCCTTGCGTCGTTTTCAAGAAGAACCTTATCACCTCTGCATTTTCGACGTCATGCTTCCGGTCAAAGATGGCTTTACGCTTGCCCGCGACATCCGAAAGCAGAATAGCGAAATTCCTATCTTATTTCTATCAGCACGTTCCAGAACCGAAGACAAAATTGAAGGTTTCAATGCGGGCGCCGACGACTACCTGACCAAACCCTTCAGCGCAGAAGAATTGCAATTAAGAGTCAAGGCTTTGCTCAAACGCGTAAAGCTCCAACCCGATACACCCGAAGTAAAAGTGGTTAGGATAGGCCTCTATACTTTTGATACCGAGAACTTTACTTTGCAATCGCCGAGCCAATTACTGACCCTCACCAAAAAAGAGGCCATGATTTTGCGCACGCTTTACAAATTCAAAAATCAGCTTATTCCACGCGACGTCATTCTCAATTCTGTTTGGGGTCAAGACGACTACTTCGTTGGGCGCAGCCTCGACGTTTTCATTACCAAATTGCGCAAATACCTCAAAGAAGACAGCAGCATTCAAATCAATAATGTGCATGGGGTTGGCTTCAAGTTTGAATGCCAAGAATGAGTACTTTCATTTTACATCTAGAAACCAGTACGCGTATCTGCAGTGTAGCGCTTTCAAAAGATGGTATTTGCATCGCACATCTCGATCAAAGCGGCGACGGGTACATTCATGGCGAAGCACTCACCCTAATGATTCAAGAACTCCTTTCAGGATGTCAGCTTGACCTTCAACAAGTCGCGGCAGTTAGCTATAGTTCTGGGCCAGGCTCCTATACCGGTCTTCGTATTGGTCTATCTACTGCTAAAGGACTTTGTTACGCTTTAAATATTCCATTAATTGGACTCCCAACTCACCAAATTTTATTTGAATTAGCACACTCATTCGGCGGCCAAACGCCACAATATGTGATTGCCCTACTCGATGCCCGAAGAACGGAAGTCTATATGCAGGTCTTTGATCACCTTGGTACAAGTAAAAAACAGCTGCATTGTGCGTTGCTTGAATCGACAGATATTAGCGCTTATTTACCAGCCTTAATTGTAGGCGATGCCAATCAAAAAGCACAAGAATATTGGCAAAACGATGACATCACCTGGGTGAACACAGCGCTTTCTGCCAAATATCAAGCAAAAATCGCTTTTCGAGCGTTTGAAAAACAGACATTTGAAGACCTCGCTTATTGCTCGCCTATTTACTTAAAAGGTGCTAATGGCGTTTTGCTTTGAAGAATTCTTTCGTTACCTGCTGCATCCATTACCTTGATTTCAACAATTGTACCTTCCTCAAACGGAACCTTTAATTGGGCTCTAATTACTTGATTTTTTGCATCGTAGTATGCTGGCACCCATTGCCCATTTTGCCAACAGCCATACCATGCAACCCCTGAGAAATCGTCCTTTACGATCCATGACCACGCGCCGTTATTGAGGCTATCCAATTGATTATTTGCCTGATTTTGAAGTACCGGCGCAATTTCATCTTTGCGCAAACCAAAAGACCCTAAAGACTTAGAATCGGCAAAAAGTTGTTTGCCAATTTGCTTACAAGACAAGGCAGATCCGTTCATAGTGAGTACGTAATGAAGTGCAGAAAGGCTATCCTTAAATTCATAGGATAAGTGAACCGGGCGTGCGATTTGGGTTCGGCTTGACCCGACGCTTTTGGTACTCAAATCAATAATCTTGCGCACGGGTTCAAAAAAAGTAAAAGAATCGATTTGCATTTGCCATGGACCAGCTGTATAGACATAAGAATCATTGGGCAACCAATGTGTTTGAGCCGTGTAAGTTTCCTTTGAAGGTGCTTTTGGAAACGGATGATGAACCCAAAGTTGATGTTGGCTTTCATTTCCGTTCACATCGCGCAACATAAGCGAAAATTGCAAACTATCCTTTGCGCCAATTTCAAATGAACCCGTCCCCTCGTAAGGATAAATTGTGAGTGGGTTGGCAGTGGACCTAAAGAGCTTCTGAAATTTCTTTTTGGTGCTTTGAGCATAGGTATAATCCTGATGCACGTTAATATAGCGCGCTGCATCAAAAGCAATTTCATCGAGCTCAAACCCAAAATGCCCTGCATTGGCCGTCCACACTTCTGCATTGAATAAGCCAAGACTCCGACCCGCATTTGTAAAATAATCCTCCACTTGAATGGCAATGCCAAGCCGGTCTCCTTCTCGCAGGAAAGCGTCTGGCAGAACGGCCTTATGATTTCGTTGTTGCAGCGCAACTACTAGTGATTTGTTTGGCACTTCAAATCCATTGGGATCGATGGCGTAGAGGCGAATTCCACTGAGAACAGGAAGTCCGGTGTCATTTACTTTGAAACCATGCAACAAAGGATTCAGCGCATGCTCGGTTTCTGTATCGCGCAGCTCAAAATGCAAATGCGGGCCACTAGAGCCACCTGTATTTCCAGAATAAGCAATCACTTCTCCCTTTCGAACGGGCAGTACATCTTCAGAAAGCAAGATATCGAGCTCATTCATCTTTAAAGCTTTTGAGCTATCTAAATACACTTGCTGTATAGGTGTTGAGAAACGGTTGCAATGCGCATAAACAGACGTAAAACCATTCGGGTGTGTCAGATACAAAACCCATCCGTAACCAACAGAAGAGACTTTCAATCGAGAAACATAGCCATCGCTGATGGCGTAAATAGGCAAATTTTCCTTGCCCCCTGTTCTGATGTCAATGCCCATATGAAAATGATTGGGCCTTAAATCGCCAAAACCCGCACTCAATTCAACAGGTGCGGCCATGGGTAAACACCACATCGAATCGCAGGACAAGATTTGAGCGTGGCAAAAATTACTTAAAATCAACGCTAAACAAAGGATGAACTTGTGCATCTTCAAAGCTACTGAAGAAAAAATAGAAAAACCTTTCTGATTTTTGCAGGATGTAAACGAATGCTTGTTAACTTTGTACAAAGTCACCGCTTAATATGACTGAGAACCTCAATACGCTCATAGAAGATATTCGTGCACGCAGCTTGCAAATTGCCGCTGACCTGAAAACCGAACGTGCTCAGCACGAGGTGCTTCAAGGTGAGTTGCGCCGTATCCAAGAGCTTTACCAAGCAGAACACGACAAAGTAAAGCAACTAGAAGCAACAATTGACGAACTCAATGTATCATTGGCGGAGGCCCAAAACAAAGTCGTAGAGGTTCCTGTTGCCACAACTAGTCGCAACGCCGAGGAAATCGACGCACTTGTGAAAGAAATTGAATTCTGTATAGACAAGCTCAAGCAAGCCTAAATGAGTAAAGTAGCTCTCAAAATCAATATCGCTGGTCGCACTTATCCGCTAAATGTACCAGAAGCCGAGGCAGAAGCCGTAATGGCAGCAGCAGCTGACATCAACAAAGCGATTGAATTGCTTCGCAAAAACTATGCAGTAAACGATACCCAAGATTTAATGGCTATGTCAGCCCTTCAATTGCTCACCAAAGCAAAAGCTGAGGCCAAACCAACTGTAATAGAGCCCAATTATGCCGATATCGAAGCGGCACTTGAAGCCCTCAGACAAGACTTGAGTAACGCCCAATAACTTTCTAGTGCCCCTCTCCAGACTACAAAAGTCAGAAGAATGGATATCGTATGGTTATTAATCGGATTACTCGGCGGCGGTGTTGCCGGTTTTATCCTCCAAAAAAGCATCCTCAAAAAGGACGCAGAGCGCATTATTAAAGAAGCCGAATCTAAGGCTGAAACTATTCAAAAAGAGCGTGCGCTTCAAGCAAAAGAACGCTTTTTAAAGCAAAAAGAAGAACACGAAGAAGCGATCAAAGAACGCGAGCGCCGCATGCAATCCGGTGAAGATCGTTTCAGAACCAAAGAAAAGACGCTCAACCAAAAGCTAGAAGAAATTGGCCGCAAAGAGAAAGAACTCGAAAAAACGCAAGCCGACTACCAAACCAAAGCAGCACACCTAGAAGTGCGCAACCAAGAGCTCGATAAAATCCATCAAAAACAAATTGCCGAGCTCTCTAAAATTGCCCAATTAGCGCCAGAAGATGCCAAGCAGCACCTCATGCAAGCACTCACAGATGAAGCGCGCACTGCGGCCATGGCCACCATTAAAGAAATCACAGAAGAAGCGAAACTAAACGCCAACAAAGAAGCGCGTAAAATCGTCATTCAAAGCATTCAACGCGTTGCCACAGAGCAAGCCATAGAAAACGCAGTTTCGGTCTTCAACATCGAATCTGACGAAGTCAAAGGACGCATTATTGGTCGCGAAGGGCGCAACATTAGAGCACTAGAAGCTGCAACTGGCGTAGAAATCATCGTA
This sequence comes from Bacteroidota bacterium, assembly GCA_041191505.1. Taxonomy (GTDB): domain Bacteria; phylum Bacteroidota; class Bacteroidia; order Flavobacteriales_D; family Crocinitomicaceae; genus UBA952. The sequence continues at coordinate 49,498 of JBEEOT010000005.1, forward strand.
GACGACACCCCAGAGGCTATCATTCTATCTTGCTTTGATCCAGTGCGCCGAGAAATTGCGCGCCTGAGCTTGCACCAACTAGTCTCCGACGGCCGTATTCACCCTGCACGCATCGAAGAAGTAGTGGCAAAAACCCGCAAACAACTCGACGAAGAAATCGCCGAAACAGGTCGCCGCACTTGCATTGACCTCGGTATCCACGGACTTCACCCAGAGTTAATGCGCATGGTTGGCCGCATGAAATTCCGCTCTTCTTATGGGCAAAACCTTCTACAACACTCTCGCGAAGTAGCTAATCTTTGTGCAATAATGGCCGCTGAACTCGGCTTAAACGTGAAGCTTGCCAAACGCGCTGGCTTACTCCACGACATCGGTAAAGTTCCAGACGAAGAACCAGAATTGCCACACGCTATTCTCGGTATGAAAATCGCCGAAAAGTTTGGTGAAAAAGGCGATGTCTTAAATGCAATCGGTGCCCACCACGACGAAATCGAAATGACCACGCTCATTTCACCAATCGTGCAGGTTTGTGATGCCATCTCCGGTGCGCGTCCAGGCGCACGCCGCGAAATGGTCGAGGCTTATATCAAACGCATCAAAGAACTCGAAAACCTCGCACTTTCATATGATGGTGTTGGAAGCGCCTATGCGATTCAAGCGGGCCGAGAGTTACGCGTCATGGTAGAAGCCGAAAAAGTGAGCGACCAAAGAGCAGAAGAACTCTCGTTCACCATTTCTCAGCGCATTCAGACCGAAATGACCTACCCTGGCCAAGTCAAGGTGACCGTCATTCGCGAAAAACGCGCTGTCAACTACGCCAAATAAATCATCATGCGTTCGGACCTCTTTACAAGCCTTATATCAGGGCCATGTTCGGCCGAAACGCGCTCCCAAATGTTAAGTACAGCGGAAGGCCTCAAAGGCCTTCCGCTTTCTTATTTTAGAGCCGGAATCTGGAAGCCCCGCACCCAGCCTGGCGCGTTTGAAGGCATCGGCGATACCGGCCTTGCTTGGTTAGAAGAAGTGCGCGCGCAATATGGCTTCAAAATCTGCACTGAAGTAGCTACAGCCGATCACGTAAAAGCCGCTGTAAAACATCAATTGGACATGGTTTGGATCGGCGCTCGTTCTACTGTAAATCCGTTTACGGTGCAAGAAATTGCCGAAGCCCTACAGGATACCAATATTCCTGTGATGGTCAAAAACCCTGTCAACCCCGACCTCAAACTTTGGCTAGGTGCCATAGAAAGATTGGAACGCCACGGCGTAAAAGTCATTGGCGCTATTCACCGCGGGTTTTCTGTCTATCAGAAAACCAAATACCGCAATAACCCACATTGGCAAATAGCCATTGACTTTAAGCAAGCGCGTCCGGATATCGCATTAGTTATGGATCCATCTCATATTGGCGGAAGAGCTGCGCTCATTGCACCACTTGCCCAACAAGCCCTAGACCTGCACTACGATGGCCTCATGATCGAAACTCACTGCGACCCAACAAACGCACTCACCGATGCTAAACAACAAATTTCTCCGGAGCAATTACACGAACTCTTCTCGGCACTAGAGCCACGCTCCCAAACCGATCGCGCCAACCACGACCTATCGGAACTCCGAGAAAAATTGAGCCTTGTAGATGACGCCCTTATTGAACTGCTGCAAGAGCGTATGGAAATTTCTAAGCTCATTGGAACTTTTAAACGCAGCCACAACACTCCTATTTTACAAGTGCAACGCTGGGAAGAAACCCTCAAAGCCAATGTTGAAAAAGGGCTAAGTGCTGGGCTTTCGCAAGAGTTTGCAGAGCAATTCATCAAAATGCTACACGAGGAATCTATTCGTATTCAGCTAGGGCTACAAACCGATAAACCAAATGACAGCAACAGCTCCCAAATATAATGGGCAGCTCACCGCTCCAGCCTCCAAAAGCCACGGGCAACGTTTGTTGATCTTAGCAGCGCTTGCCAATAGCGCTTGTCTTATTCAAAACTTAGGAAAAGACCGTGATACACAAGCAATGCAAGCGGCCTTAAAAAATACGTCGCAACAACCAGCAGACGCAACTGAAGCAGAAATTCATGTCGGGGAAAGTGGTTTTGCACTGCGCACACTCGCTTTTGTAGGCGCTTCTTTTTATCCTTCGTATCAACTCACCGGAAGCGGCACCCTACTTCTGCGGACTCATTGGGCCACCATTCAATTGCTCGAACAAATCGGTTTTGAGGTAAGGCACCAAGATGGCAAATTGCCCCTTTCCATATCTAAGCACATCACGCTCACCAAACTAGAAGTTGATGGTACGGAAGGTTCGCAATATGTGTCGGGCTTATTTCTTCTGGCAGCAAAAGAACCGGGCTCTTGGGAAATTACCATCAAGAACCTTAATAGCCAAGCGTATTTTGAAATGACACTGGCTGCACTCAGACAATTTGGCTTTGTTTACGAGCAAACCGGCACCACCTATATTTTCAACGGAGCGCAAGAACTTTCTTGCCCAGAGGTGAGCGTAGAAGGCGACTGGAGCAGCGCAGCAGCACATCTAGTAGCTGCCGCTATTAATGGGTCTTTGCAAATTTCTGGCTTGAACGCAAAAAGTCTTCAACCCGATCAAAATTTGTTAGCCGCACTCACTCAATTTGGGGCACTTTGCCAATGGAACGGCGAAACGCTTGAAATCACTTCGAGTGAAGCCAAATTGCCCTTTGACTTTGACTGTACCCAACAACCCGATTTATTTCCAGTACTTGTTGTGTTGGCCTGTGCGGCAGAAGGAACGAGCAAGCTTTCGGGAATTCATAGGCTACACAACAAAGAATCTGACCGCTTGGAAGCGATGTGTGAAGCCTTAACAATTTGGGGCGTAGCACATGAACTTAAGGAGGGTACCCTACTCATTCATGGAACCGGGAAAATTAAAATGGGTCAGGTCAAAACCTATCATGACCACCGCATCGTAATGGCTGCCTGCATTGCCAACATGTTAGCTGATGCTTATTGTGTGCCTGATGATACAAGTGCGCTTCAAAAATCTTATCCTGGATTCCTGACCGACTTCGAGCGCTTTTTTGAACGTTAGTTGCCCTGTCCTATTAAACCTGAATTTCCATCCATGATGTATTCCTCAAAGATGAGGTCGAGTTTGGCCAATCGGGCCTTGATATCTTTCTTTTTTTGTGCCGGAACTTTAGGTTCTTTAAGCAACAGGTCGTAGTATTTGCGTACCATAGCGGTATCGCGCGGTTCATTGATATCATATGAGCTTCCTAAACTTTCATAAACCAACAAGCGATTCTTGTATTGTGGAAATCTAGAAAGCAGGGTGTCGCCGTAGGCTCTTGCCTCGCGAGGAGCGCGCAGGTGCTCGTAAATCATGTGGGTTTTAAAAAGACAATCGGCCGAAAAAGTATCTTTTGGAAAAGCACGGCTGTATGCTAAAAGGCGATTTATGAGTTCGATTTGTGCCAAACTCGTGATTTTTGCAGCTTTTTTGGGGTCAATTTGTAGTTTGGCAAGGGAGTCCTCGTAAGAGGTAATACGCAAACGTAGGTTTTCTTTTTCGCTTTTTTGATCTGCCGATTCTCCACAAGAGAACAACAATAAACTTGTGAATGCTGTAAGATAGAAGAGTGTTTTCATCGTATTAAATCATGCGTGGTTTCTTGCCTCCAGGGAAGCTCATTTTGTAGTCGACTTGAATGGCACCTTGGGTAATGTTGCCAAGTCTCTTGAGCAATAGCTTTTTCTTGAGAGGGCTCAGGTGATCGGTAAAGAGCACACCTTCGATATGGTCGTATTCATGTTGAATGATGCGAGCAGCATAACCGTCATAGGTTTCTTCGTGGAAGTTCCAGTTTTCGTCGTAATAAGTGATCAGGACTTGTTCTTTGCGCTGTACATTTTCGCGGATTCCGGGAATGGATAAACAACCTTCTTGAAAAGCCCATTTGCTGCCGTTTTCTTCTTCAATAATGGGATTGATAAACACTTTTTTGAAATTTTCAATGCCCGCAGCCTTCGGGTCTGGTTCGTCGTCTTCTTCATCGGCAAACGGACTGCCGTCTACGATAAATAAACGAATGCTTTTGCCAATTTGGGGGGCCGCTAAGCCCACTCCTTTGGCGTGATACATTGTTTCGAACATATTGGCGATCAGCTTTTGCAAATCGGGATAGTTTTGATCGATTTCTTCAGCTTCTTTTTTAAGGACGGGGTCTCCGTAGGCAACAATCGGTAAAATCATAGTGCAAAGTTAACAAGGATTAGCTTTGGCTCAAGTATTCTTGTAAAATCATAGCGGCAGCCACCTGATCAATAAGACTTTTGTCTTGTTTTTTCTTCTTGTGACCCATTTGTGAAATGGCTGCACTGGCCATTTTTGAAGAAAAACGCTCGTCGAAAAAAAAGATGGGGATATTTGAAAATTTCTTTTCCAGCACTGATTTTAACAAGCGAATATTTTCAGTAACATGAGAGTCTGAACCGTCCAAACGAGTGGGGTAACCAAGTACGATTTCGCTAATTTTTCTTTTAGGAATTTCTTGTTCAAGCCAATTTTCAAGTTGAATTGACGCGATAGTTTGCAAAGGGCTAGCGATGATCCGATTAGGGTCACTGATGGCTAAACCACAACGCTTCAGGCCAAAATCGATGCAAAGTACAACAGACATACGCCAAAAATAAGGAGTTTCGACGAAGTATTTGTAAATTCGTGGGGTGATACAAAAAGTACTTTTATTCTTACTGCCAATCATGCTCTTTTCTTGCCAAGAAAATCAGCAAGATACCCAGCAAACAAAAGAAACGCGCTTGATTTTCAAGCCTGAATTTGATGGCTTGGATGCATTCGTGAATTACCGTCAAAAAGTAGAGCAGCGCCAAGACCTCAAACGACTTCCTTCGCTTTCATATACGCACAAAACCGGCTATTCGCTGCAATCTGTAGCCTTTCTTGACCCGCAAGGTGAAATTTTAAAAGCGGCCATTGAGAAAATAGATACGAATGGGCACAAACTTACTTATACATTTTATTTCCTCAAAGAAGTGCTGAGCATGGCGCAAGTCATCGACGAACAACTGAGACTTTCTAATTTGCAATACAAAGAGACCTTCTATTTTTACAATGCAAATCAAAGCCCAATCGCTTGCTACACTAGAAAAGTCGTAAACGGAAAGCAGACACCTTACCTTTCCAAAGCAATAGATTTAAAAGCGCATCAGGCAATAGCAGCCACCTTGCTCATGGTATCCGATATGCAAAACCAAACAGCGCAGTTCTCATTGTCCTTTCAAGGTTTTGACGAAGCATTCAACAAAAAATTTGTGCAATTTGGCAACTCAGATTTTTCGAGCAACTTGGCCTATGCCCCTTCAGACGCCCTGATTCTCGCCATCGAGAAAAATCCTGGCGCATTTCAAAACCAGACTTTCACCATCCAATTTCAAGATGTACAAGAAGCCTCTGGCCTTCAATACCAAGTACTGACCAATATTCAAAAAAACTAATGCAACATTTTTAAGGCTTTAAACGTCTTAATATGTTGTACTGAACCTTATTTCATGAAAAAATACCTTTTACTCAGTCTTTCCATCCTGCTCACTTTTCTTTCTTACAGTCAGAACATGAAAGTAAGCGGCCGCGTAGTAGACACCTCCGGAGTTCAACCCATTCATCAAGCGAGCATCATGGCCATTCATTTGCGAGATTCCGTATTGGTCAAGTATACGCGAAGCAATGCGAACGGTGAATTTGTCATCAACGACCTCCCGATTGACTCCTTTCAATTGGTCATTGAACACAGCAACTGGACGCCGCGCAGTATCTATCTTATGGGTTCGAGTAAAAAAACCAACTTCGAGTTACCAGATATCAGACTTTATCCGAAGGTTCAAGATGTAAAAGATGTGGTGGTTACACGCAACCGAAACGCCATGTATTTTAGTGGAGACACGCTCATTTTTGTTGCCGATTCATTCAAAGTTGCTGAAAATGCCGTTGTAGAAGACCTCCTTAAAAAACTTCCTGGCATCAAAGTAGAGGACGACGGCAGTATTACCTCGCAAGGAAAAGAAATCAGTCAGGTACTGGTAGATGGCGACGAATTTTTTGGCTCTGACCCTACAATTGCCACCAAAAACTTAGCGGCAAATGGCGTCGAATCTGTACAAGTCTATGAAAAGAAAAACGAAGATGCCGCTGCCGGTGAAGACGACAAAATCCAAGTCCTAGACCTTAAGCTCAAAGACGAAGCCAAACGTGGCTATTTTGGGAAGGCGGCTGTAGCCTCCGACTTCAAACAAGGTGCTTCAGAACAAGCCTTTTATGAGTCAGAGGTCTTGTTCAACAAATTCAATAAAACCCAAAAAATATCGGTTTTCATGCTCGCCTCCAACACCCCAAAGTCTAGTTTTGGATTCGGAGACATGAACAAATTCGGCCTAGACAACGAAAGAGATGCCAGCGGCCTCAATTTCTGGGACCGCGACTCTAGAGGCGATAAGTCTGGTATACCACAAACGCTCAAAACGGGTGTCTATTACAACGATCGCCTTTCGGAAAAAGTGAAGCTCGGCCTCAATTATGCTTACTATGACAGCCGCTTGCAAGCCAATTCAAGTTCGCAAACGCAGTACTTCCTAGCAGACAGCTCTTACTACACCAAAGATTCTACCAACAACCAATCTACAAGTAGCTCGCATCGCTTCAATATGAATTTACAGATCGATATCGATTCACTTACCAAACTAGAAATCAAGCCAAACGTACACTTTGACCTCGGAACCCAAAACAACACGTCCGTTAATGATTTCCTAGACAACAGTTTTACTTCATATCTACTGACGAACGTCAATAATACCTATGATTCAAAAGGTGTAAGCAGCAATTCAGAAGCCATTTTACGAAGAAAGTTCGGTAAAAAAGATCGCGAACTAGAAGCAAAATACATTTTACGGTATAATGAAAACAGCTCCAATGGTCAGTTAACAACTCAAACAGATGCTTTGGTTTTCGATACAGTTGTCAATCAAAGAAAGACCAACAACAACCTAAGCAACACCAACTATGTGACGCTTTCTTACACAGAGCCACTCTCCAAAAGCTTCTTGCTGACCACTGAATATTTTCTAGAATTAGGCAACTCGAACCAAGCGCGTTACACTTACAACCCGAATTTAGCGGGTGATTTCACTGAAGTTGACAGCATTTTTACCAATAATTTTGTCAACGAACGCTTCCAGCAGAGAGGTACTGCTATTCTGACCTACCTCTACAAGAGCCACCGTATCTCGGGTGGCGTTGGTTACCGCAACATCCAAATTGACAACATCAATAAATTCAGCGAAGTGGGAATCTATCAAAATATCTCCAACTTCTTGCCCAACTTCTCTTATCAGTTCAAGCCGAGTATGGCCAAGCGCATCAATTTACGTTACAGCACCTATTCTGCTCCGCCAAGCGCTAACGATCTTCAACCCGTTCGCGACAACACCAACCCTAACCGAATCCAAGAAGGTAATCCCGACCTGAAACCGAACTATCAGCACCAACTCAATTTTAATGCAAATGTTTGGCAAGCCATGACAGGCCGCTATATTTGGTCTGGAGCAAACGCTACATTAACACAAAATGCCTTTGGTACTAGCACTACATTTGACCAATTCGGCCGCACCATCTCAAAAACTATCAATGTCGATGGAAATATGTTCGCTACAATCTATGCAGGTGGTGGCTACCCAATTTTGAACCGCAAGCTCACCTTTGAGCCTAGTTTGAACGCCTCTTACTTTAAGAACAACAACTTCATTAACGGGCAGCTCAACACCACAAGTACAACTACACTGAACGGCGCATTCTCCATTGAGATCAGCTTGGACAGCCTAGAGTTGAATGTTGGTGCAGACTACACTTATGTGAACCCGATCACCACTCTGAGTACTTTTTCTAATCAACCCTACTCTACCCAAAATTATTCCATGACCGGAGACTGGCGTTTTCCTGCACATTTCCGTTTCAAATGGGAACTCAATTACACCATGAACCGCGGGCGCGCCGACGCATTCAACCGAGACCTCTTTATTGTAGATCTCGAACTGCAGAAAGCTTTCCTAAAAACAGAAAACCTCATCTTAGGGCTATCGATCAACGACTTACTCAATCAGAACATCAACTTACAACGCACCGTAAGTGGCAACATGATTACAGATAATTATACGCGCATCATTACCCGCTATTTCTTGCTGCGCCTGACTTACAAATTCAACAACAATAAAACCCGTGAAGAAGATCTTCGTATGTGGCATTAGCGCCATCTTAATCAGCTTGCAAGCTTGGGCTCAAACTGAGTATATACATGCAGGCAAAATCACTTTTGAAAGACGCACCAATTTGGAGAAGCGTTTCAAAGACGAACGCATGAAACGTTTTGTGACCGAAGAAAATAAAATTCGCATTGAGTCTTTTGCGCTGTACTTCAATGATACAGCTTCTTGCTTTGCAGTTGTACCGAGCAATGAACCCGAAGAAATGGCTTGGCTCACGACTAAAAATGCCTATTACCAAAACCTCAAACTCAATAATCAGCTCATGATGCTTGCGGTCTTTGGGCAAAACGTATATGTGCAAGATAGTTTGCCGGAGCGCACCTGGAAAATCACCGACAGCAAACGTACTATTTGCGGCTACGAATGTCGTAAAGCAATCTATCAGAAAAACGACAGTACGCGCCTTTACGCTTGGTACACACCCATGCTCACACCATCAGTTGGCCCTGAGGGTTTTTGTGGTTTGCCAGGCACCATCTTAGGATTGGCCACTGAAGATGGCGGCATTGTTTATTTCGCAAAAAAATTAGAGCTCATTGCACCCACAAAAGAACAATTATTGCTGAATCCTGGAAAAAATAAAGTTTTCACCATCGCCGAATTGCGTGCAAAAATTGAAAAGGAATACGGATCTACGCCCTGGGGTAAAAGACTTTTTGATGATATCTTCCGCTGGCTCTAATTTGTCCAAGCCAAATGCTATCCCTAATTTTAGGACAATAAATTCAATATGAAAGGTATCATCTTAGCTGGTGGCACAGGTTCTCGCCTTCATCCACTCACCTTAGCGGTTTCTAAGCAGCTCATGCCCGTCTACGACAAACCTATGATCTACTACCCGCTCTCTATATTAATGAGTGCAGGCATCCGCGAAATACTGATCATTTCTACACCAACCGACCTCCCCCATTTTGAGCGCTTACTTGGAAACGGTAGTCAGCTAGGTTGTCGTTTTGAATATGCAATACAGGAAGAACCAAATGGATTAGCTCAAGCCTTTGTCATTGGTGCCGATTTTATAGAAAATGAAAAGGTTGCGCTCATTTTAGGAGACAACATTTTCTACGGCGTCGGCATGGACACGCTTCTGAAAGAAAATAATGATCCGGACGGCGGCGTTGTTTATGCCTACCATGTCAGCGACCCTGAGCGCTATGGTGTTGTTGAATTCGACGCAGCAAATCAAGTTGTTTCGATAGAAGAAAAGCCCAAACAACCGAAATCAAATTATGCGGTTCCAGGTCTCTATTTTTACGACAACTCTGTTATTGACATTGCCAAACAACTCAAACCATCAGCCAGGGGCGAATACGAAATTACAGATATTAATGCCGAATATTTACGTAGGGGCAAACTCAAAGTGGCCATCCTGGATCGGGGAACGGCATGGCTAGACACCGGAACTTTTAGTTCTCTGATGCAAGCGGGGCAGTTTGTCCAGGTCATTGAAGAAAGGCAAGGCCTTAAAATTGGTTGTATTGAAGAGGTGGCCTTTAGAAATGGTTTTATCAATGCCGGGCAACTCAAACAATTGGCTACAGAACTTGTTAAAAGTGGTTACGGAAACTATTTACTCCAACTGCTCGACAAATAAATGAAAGTTTTAGCCACCTACAGCGCTTACTTAGAAAACGCGCTTCAACAACAGCAACTACCTACGCAGCCAACAAATTTGTATGATCCGCTGCGCTATTTTTTACAACTTGGTGGCAAACGCCTTCGCCCTATGCTGAGCCTAATGGCTTGTAAATTAGCTGGGAACCCTATGGAAAATGCACTCAATGCAGCTCTAGCGGTTGAATATTTTCACAACTTTTCCTTGATCCATGACGATATCATGGATGCAGCACCGCTCAGACGAGGGCAAGCCACAGTGCATGAAAAATGGAATCCCAATATTGCGATTCTCTCTGGCGACGTATTATTAGTCAAAGCCTATGAGCAACTCGCTGCATATCCTCCCGAGACTTTTCATGCGTTGTTTACGATATTCAATCAAACGGCAATTGAGGTATGTGAAGGGCAACAAATGGACATGGATTTTGAACAACTGACAGATGTTACAGAAGAGACCTACATGGAGATGATCCGACTCAAAACTTCTGTTTTATTGGGTTGCGCCTTGCAAATCGGTGGCCTGGTTGGTGGTTTGAATCAAAAAGATGCGCAACTACTTTATGCCTTCGGAGAACAATTAGGCTTGGCGTTTCAAATTCAAGATGATATCCTCGATTTGTATGGCGAAAGTGCACAAGTAGGGAAACAAGTAGGAGGCGATGTGATAGCCAACAAAAAAACACTGCTTTCAATTAGTGCAAAAAAAGCTGCGAATACACAACAACAAGAAGCATTATTAGCATTAGAAAAAATTGAAAATCCAAACGAAAAAGTAGAGAAAACCAAACAATTTTATAGCGATTTGGGAGCCCGCACTTACTGCGAAAAAAAGATGGAAATGCACCATCAAAATGCACTTTCGGCACTCGAAAAAATTGATGCGAATTACAGTAAACACGAACTACTCGAGCTTGCTGAATTTTTATTGACGAGAGCGTACTGATTTTTAGCTTTTTTTTTGATTTTCACTATATTTGCAACAACTATCTAAAATATCAACAATGAAAAAACTTTACGTATCATTTCTTGCCATCATGGCAGCTGGTACTTTTCATGCTCAAGTGAAAGGTATCAATGCACCGCGTTTAGAAAAAAGAACTTCTTTTGAAGTAGGTTCTAGCGTGGCACAAAAACCTTCTGCAGATGCGAAGGCAACTACCATTTGGTCTGACAACTTTTCTACTGCAGCCAACTGGGCAATCGCAAGTACAGGTTCTAACCAAGAACAGTGGAACTTCTCTACAGATCCAACAGACATCCCTGTTTCGGCTCTAAGCCCTTTTGCAGCTCCCACAGCAGCAAACGGTTTCTTATTTGTCAACTCTGACGCCAACAATACAGGCGACATGGATGGCACGCCAATCATCACAACTGCTACAACCGTCAATTCTATTGACTGTTCAGCACATAGCGTTGTAAAATTGAAATACAATCACAATTTCCGTTGGTGGCACGACACCCGTGGTGTTCGTGTTTCTGGCGACAACGGTGCAACTTGGACTGAATTCCTTATTTCTGACGAAGTAGATTACTTTACTCCTAACCAAAACTCTGGCAACCCAGAAGTAACTATCATCGATGTATCTTCTGTTGCTGCTGGTGCTTCACAAGTGAAAGTACAATTCTACTACAACGATAACGACTACTGGGCATGGTATTGGGCTGTAGACGACGTAGAATTATATGTACCAGAAGCTAACGACCTTAAATTGAACGGTATTTATTGGGGTTCTACAGGTTTTTGGGCTGAGCGTTTGGCTTACTACCAAGTACCAACATCACAAGTTACTGCAATCGATTTCTCTGGTATCGTAGAAAACATCGGTGCACAAGATCAACAGGATGCTGTCTTTACTGCAACTGTCGGAACTTTCTCTGCTTCATCTGCAGCAACGCCAGTTATTGTCGGAAGCATTGACACACTTGCTTGTACAACAGCATTTACCCCAGGTACAGCAAACGCTACCCTTTCTTTGTCTGGTACTGTTGCAATTGGTAACACAGAAGGCGATCCTTCTAACAACACCCTAACTAACTTTGCTTCTATTGCCATTAACCCTTACGTTTACGCTCGTGACAACGGCACAGCACTTAACGGGTCATTCAACGGTGGAATGGGCTTTGAGGTAGGTAACATCTTCGATATCTTCGCAAACACTACAATTGGTGGTGGTTCTGTTTACATCAATGGAGCTGCTGAAGTAGGAACAGAAATGTACCTTAAATTATATTCTATCGACCCTGCAACTGGTGATTTCCTTTACGTAGACGAAACTGGCCCTTATGTACTAACTGCCAATGACATCGATGCAGAAGTAACGCTTTCTTTCTTAGGTGGCAACTACCCACTCAATGCTGGCGAAGCTTATTTATTAGTTGCTGGTTCTAACGGTGACGGTGGTGCAACAAACGACTTAGTAGTTGGTACTGCTGGTCCTGCTCAAGCACAAACTTGTTTCTACTACGACATGACCGACTTAACTTGGTACTACACAACATCACAACCAATGGTTCGCATGAATTTCGATCCTGCATTAGGCATGAAAGAAACTGCTAACTCTTTTGGTCTTGAAGTAGCTCCTAACCCTGCTGCTGATGCAACAAGCGTTACTTTCACTGTTAAAAACACATCTGATGCCATCATCAATGTTGTTGACATGGCTGGTAAAATCGTTTCTACTCAAACATTGTCTGGAGTAAACGGTACACAGGCGGTTGAAATCAATACAAGCGCTTTGAACAGCGGTATGTACACTGTTAACGTTACTGCTAACGGTACATCAGTTAGCGAAAAATTAGCGATTCGCAAATAATCTTCCTACATAGGAAATAAAAAAGGGAGCCCGAGGGCTCCCTTTTTTATTTCTATAAATTCCGAAATAAGAATCAGAAATATGGTAGAAACTCACCTTAAGCTAAAAGACAAAACGGCATCTAGAAATGCATCAGGTGCTTCGGCATGTACCCAGTGGCCAGCATTGGCAATTGAAACGAGTTGCATATCTGGAAAATAGCTTTCTAAAGTTTCAATATCAGCATCGAGAATATAGTTAGATAACATACCCCGAATGAATAATGTATTGGTGAATGATTCGCTTTCAGGAAGCGCGCTAAGGATCTCTGACATGCTTGCTTCTAATACAGGAAAGTTAACGCGCCAAGCCAGTTTACCCTTCTCTTCCCAATAGAGATTTTTTAATAAAAACTGCCTTACTCCTTCTGATTCTACAAAAGTTTTCAGAATAGACTCTACCTCTGCTCTGGCACTTATTTTGGTAAGATCTATGGCGTGAATGGCGGCAAGTATATGTGCGTGATGCGGTGGATAGGCCTTAATCCCCATATCTACAACCAATAACTTCTCGAGAGAATTTGGATAAGTTTGATCGTAATGCATGGCGAGCTTTCCTCCCATAGAATGACCCAAAAGAATGGGCTTTTGAATTTGGAGGTCGAGCAGTAAGGCATGGAGGTCTTGCACCATAAGCGCATAAGAAAACTCCGTAGACCACGGAGAATGTCCGTGATTGCGCAAATCTATTAATGTAACTTCAAAGTACTCAGCCAACTTTTTGGCGTGGGTTTGCCAATTGTCAGCTGAACCAAAAAGCCCATGCAAAATCACGAGTGGCTTACCTTGGCCGAGTTGGCGATAACTTAGTTTCATTTGATGGCTGCAGGTTCTGCTAATTTTCGAACTGTAAATTGCCCTTCATTTAATTCAGAAAGCGTCGCTATCATTTGTTTGGGACCTATCTTTTGACGGTTATAGTATACTTTTATTGTTTGCTCTTCGAGAGAATCTTGGTAGGTCACTTCGACGCGCTCAACAGCACAAGTTTCTTTGAGTGTTTTTCTAATACTTCCGCCACAGCCCAATTGACAAACCATTCCTTTCACTCCAAATAAAATGGTCGTGTTGGCAACCACGTTTTGACATACCTTTTTTTGGGGTTCTGTTTGTTTGTTAGTAGCAGTAGATTGCGTACACGCTAAGGACAAGTAAAAAACGAAAATGAGCAGCAAGTATTTCATGAAACAAAATTACTCATGATATTGCGAATGTTCAAGTCTTTACTTAGATTTGTTCAAACTTGAGAAATTATGAAAAAACTATTTTTTATCGGCTTGGCAACGCTTACAGTTAGCTCAATAATACTTACTTCTTGTGGCAAATATGAAGAAGGTCCTGGATTTGCACTTTCTTCAAAAAAATCAAGGGTAGCAGGGAACTGGAAGTTGTCTGAACGTACTTCAAACGGCATTTCCACAATAGTACAAGGTTATTCAGAAGTTCTATACATAGAGAAAGATGGTGCCTTTAAAGACACGGCATATCAAAACTTCCAGGGATTTAACTATTCAGCTCCGATAAGTGGTACTTGGGATTTCTCTGAAGATAAATTACAACTCATTTTAAATAGCAATGCATCCGCATCGTCATCAAACTTTTCGACTGGCGAAAATGTATTTGATATTATCAAACTTAGTAAAGACGAACTAAAGGTGAAAAAAACCTCTGGTTCAACAGTTGTTATCTCGACCTATACGCCACAATAGGCAATTCAAAATCAAAACTAAGCCGCAATTCGTTGCGGCTTTTTTATTGACCAAAAAGTAGTACATTTGAAAAAAAACCAAAATGAAGTCAGTATTTTTTTCGCTTTCATTATTAACACTTGGCCTTGTTGGCTGTGCTAAATATACTGAAGGTCCTTCTTTCTCTATTCATTCAAGAAAGGCACGCTTGTGCAACGATTGGGAACTATCCGATTATGTCCTCAATGGCAATAATGTATTCGATCAGGATGTTGTTACAAAAATGAGCATAGACAAAGATGGTACTTACTCAATTTCTAATTACACAAACGAATTAGAACAAATTCAAGGCACATACAGCCATGGAACTTGGGTATTTGGTGAAGATGAAACGACTGTTTTCTTTTACGCCGACACCACAACAGTAAATCCCATTCACGAATACAGTATCAAAGAATTGCGCAACAAGCGCTTGGTATTAGAAGAAGAAATTTTTCAGACTGGAGACCAACACCGCCTGACTTTCGTTCAGCAATAATATTCATAAAGGTAAGACCTAATAACGGTTTTGCGCAAACCATATAAAGTGGGCCCTAAACAAATTTAGGGTCCACTTCCATTATATGGCCACACGACTTACACGTGCGGAGTTCTTCTGAACCGTAAAATTCTTTGAATCGAGGTAGAAAATCTTTTTCTATGTTTTCCAACGGAAAACGGTAAGTATGAAGGTGCTCATTGCACTGCTCACAAAACCACATGAGGCCATCTTGAAGATGAGTTCCTTTGCGCACGCGCTCTATGACTAAACCAACCGTATTGGCTCCTCTGGCAGGTGAATGAGGCGTATTGGCCGGCAACAAAAACATTTCGCCTTCTTTGACAATGATGTCCTTGGCCTTGCCTTCATGTTGGATTCGGACAGTGATGTCGCCCTCTATTTGATAAAAGAGCTCTTCACTTTCATTGAAATGGTAGTCTTTGCGCGCATTTGGCCCGGCGACAACCATCACAATAAAATCGCCAGCTTCTTTGTACAAATTCTTGTTGGAAACTGGTGGCTTAAGTAAGTCACGGTTTTCGTTGATCCATTGCTGAAGATGAAAAGGAGCTAGCATAGATTACATTTAGGCGTTGAGAATACCTCGAGAAATGACGATTTTTTGTACTTCTGAAGTTCCTTCGTAAATCTGAGTAATTTTTGCGTCGCGCATCAAGCGTTCTACGTGGTATTCTTTTACGAAACCGTAGCCACCGTGAATTTGAACTGCCTCTACGGTTTGTTCCATGGCAACTTTAGATGCATAGAGCTTAGCCATAGCGCCAGATTGATCGTAGTTGCGACCAGCATCTTTGTCTTGGGCTGCTTTATAAACCAATAAACGCGCTGCTTCGATTTCTGTAGCCATATCTGCCAATTTGAAAGCGATTGCTTGGTGCTTAAAAATTTCTTTTCCGAACGCTTGGCGCTCTTTAGCATATGCCAAAGAAAGTTCTAAGCCGCCACCTGCAATACCAAGGGCTTGGGCTGCAATACCAATACGGCCGCCAGAAAGGGTTTTCATGGCAAACTTGAAACCAAAACCGTCTTCGCCAATGCGATTGGCTTTAGGAACCTTGACGTCGTTGAACAAAAGTGTGTGGGTATCGCTTCCGCGGATGCCCATTTTGTCTTCTTTGGCGCCAATCACAAAACCTTCCATGCCACGCTCTACAATTAGTGCATTAATTCCTTTGTGACCGAGTTCTGGATTGGTTTGGGCGATCACGAGGTAAACAGATGCTGATGACCCGTTCGTGATCCAGTTTTTAGTACCATTGAGTAAGTAGTAGTCTCCCATGTCAACAGCGGTGGTGCGCTGTGAAGTAGCATCAGAACCTGCTTCGGGTTCAGATAAACAGAAGGCACCGATTTTTTCGCCTTTGGCAAGCGGCACTAAATACTTTTGTTTTTGTTCTTCTGAGCCGAAGGTCTCGAGACCCCAGCATACCAATGAATTATTGACTGACATGCACACAGAAGTAGAAGCATCTACCTTAGAAATTTCTTCCATGGCCAATACGTAAGAAAGGGTGTCCATACCGCTCCCGCCGTATTTTGGATCGACCATCATGCCCATGAAACCAAGTTCGCCAAGTTGTTTGATTTCTTCGGCCGGAAACTTTTGTTGGTTGTCGCGTTCGATGACGCCAGGCTTTAAGATATTTTGTGCGAAATCGCGGGCTGCTTCTTTAACGGCAAGGTGCTCTTCAGTGAGTTCAAAATTCATGTTGACTGATTTATTTTAATTTTGACAAAAATAAACGAATTCCAATTCTCTTGAAAGTAAATGCCTACAATAATATACAGTTATTAGGTCTGATGTCAGGCACTTCGCTCGATGGGCTCGATATTGCACATGTTGAATTTGACTTTTCGGATGAGCAATCTATTGAATTCAAATTACTTAACTCTTTAACCTATCCGCTGCCAAAGCAAATTTTTGAGCAACTTTCTCATGTTTTTGAACTCAGTGCACCTCAGGTTTTTGAACTCGATCAACAAATCGCTCACTTTTATGCCGCATGTGTGAAAAATTTCATGGAAGCATTCGGCATCAATTCAGAAGTAATCACAGCTTTGGCATCGCATGGGCAAACCATCTTTCATCGACCTGAACTTGGCTATACCACGCAAATAGGCTGTGGAACCACACTCAATTACCTGACTAAAATTCCTGTGATTGATCAATTTAGGCAACTTGACGTGAGCGCTGGTGGCCAAGGTGCACCGCTTGTTCCACTTGGAGACGCGCATCTTTTTGCACCACTTGCAGATGGATTTTTAAATCTTGGAGGATTTGCTAATATCTCTACAAGAAAACAGGGCCTGTCCGTAGCTTTTGATATCGCGCCAGCTAATTTACCCATGAATCAGTGGATGCAACATATTGGATTGAATTACGACAAAAATGGAGCACTCGCTCGCTCTGGAAAGGTAGACACAGCAACTTTTTCTCGCATCATGGCACAAGATTTTTTCAAACTCAAAGGGCCAAAGTCTTTGGGCGCAGAGTGGCTAGCAACGCAATACCTACCTCACTTCGAAGCGCTAAGTCTACCAGATCGCTTGAGAACACATCTCGAAATTCTTGTGTATTTATGCCTCAAACAATTTGAAGAACTCGACCTAAAAAAAATATATGTTACTGGTGGCGGTGCGCACAATGCGTTTCTCATTGAATTGCTGCGCAATACCTTTAGTGGTGAACTCCAAATTCCAGATAAAGCCCTCATTGATTATAAAGAAGCACTTATTTTTGCTTATTTGGGTGCCCGACACCTTAGAAACGAAAGCACTACCCTAAGCGAAGTTACGGGCGCTCAACAAGCCCTGCGAACCGGAAATCTTCATGATTTTGAAGGTCGTATCAGATAAAAAAGCCTGCCGCCCCATTTAAAAAATGGTATCTTTGTAGCGCTAACAAAGAATCAATCATTACGCATGAAAGAACTCCTCTCCAAATTTGAAAATAAAAGACCTGAAATCGTTTTTGAATGGAAAGATTCTCAAACGGAAGCCGAAGGCTGGGTGGTAATCAACTCATTAAGAGGAGGTGCTGCAGGCGGAGGAACGCGCATGCGTGTTGGCCTAGACAAACGAGAAGTAGAATCGCTTGCAAAAACCATGGAAGTCAAATTTACCGTTGCAGGGCCTGCTATCGGCGGGGCCAAATCTGGAATCAACTTTGACCCCAAAGACCCTCGCAAAAAAGACGTCCTCAAAAGATGGTTTGCCGCCGTTTCACCTTTACTAAAATCATACTACGGAACTGGCGGAGACCTCAACGTTGATGAAATTCATGAAGTCATCCCAATGACAGAAGATTGCGGTGTTTGGCACCCTCAAGAGGGTGTATTCAACGGCCATTTCAAACCCAACGATTCACAAAAAATCAATCGCATTGGCCAACTCCAAAGAGGTGTTGCCAAAGTACTTGAAAACGAACAATACAGCCCTGATCTAAGCAAGAATTACGTGGTTGCCGACATGATCACCGGTTACGGAGTGGCAGCCTCTATCGAACATTACTACAATATTTGGGGAGGTCAATTGGCCGGCAAACGCGTTTTGGTGCAAGGTTGGGGAAATGTTGGCTCAGCTGCCGCTTATTATTTAGCGCAAAAGGGCGCCAAAGTTGTTGGAATCATTGATCGCATTGGTGGCCTAATTCAGACAGAAGGCTTCACATTTGAGCAAATTCGCGATCTTTTCATTGCAAAAAATGGCAACGAACTCAACGCGCCCAACCTACTCAGTTACGAAGAAGTAAATAGCGCATTTTGGTCTACTCCTGCCGATATCTTTATTCCTTGTGCAGGAAGCCGCATGATTACCGAAGACCAACTCGAGCAATTGCTAACAGCTGGCGTAGAAGTCATTTCTTCCGGAGCAAATGTGCCTTTTGCCGATCAAGAAATTTTCTTCGGCCCAATTGCCGAGAAAGCTGATGCCTCATTGGCACTTATTCCAGATTTTATTGCCAATTGCGGAATGGCGCGCGTGTTTGCTTACCTCATGAGCTCAGACTTACCAACCCTAGAAGATGCCCTCATTTTTGAAGACGCAAGCCAAACTATTTACAAAGCGCTGCTTCAAACCCACCAAAACAACGCTAGTTCGAGAGGAATTGCCAAAACAGCCTTTGAAATTGCACTGAAACAACTCGTTTAAGCGTTTGTCTATGGAACTATCGCTCGTACTCATCTTTATAGTCGGATACACCGCGATTAGTTTCGAGCAATTACTCAAAATTGACAAACTGATTCCAGCGCTGTTCATGATGACCCTATCATGGGTCCTAATCGCTCTCAATGCTCCAAATGCCAGTTTACTGACTGAGAACCTCCTTCATCATTTTGGCAAGACCAGCGAAATTCTGATTTTTTTAATGGGCGCCATGGCCATTGTTGAAATTATCGATTATTTCGATGGTTTCAAGAGCGTACAATCCTTGATCAAAGTAAAAACAGCTTACCAACTACTACTAATAATTTCTGCACTCGCGTTTGTATTATCTGCCATCATCGACAACCTGACGGCAACAATAGTCATGATCTCCATACTTCGCAAAATGGTCCCAGACAAAGACTTGCGCATGTGGATGGCAGGTTTTGTTATCATTGCAGCCAATGCCGGAGGTGCTTGGTCTCCAATTGGGGATGTTACCACCACTATGCTCTGGATTGCTGGAAAAGTAAGTGCGCTCAAACTTGTCCAACATATCTTATTACCAGCGCTTGTCAGCGTACTCATTCCTTTATTGATTGCCAAAAAAATGAGCGTTTTCAAAAAAGAACTTCCTACAGTAAAAACTGTTGAACAAGATAAAGTCTCAGGATTGATTCTACTGAGTGGGCTCGGGCTCATTATTTTTGTGCCAATTTTCAAAACAATTACCCATCTCCCACCCTATATGGGCATGATGTTTTCTCTTGCTGTTTTTGCTGTTATTGGTGAAATAGCAAGTAAACGACACCTCAATCTAAGTTCATTGAACGAACAAGACAAAAGCGGGCATGTAGGCCCCACCTTAAAGGCGCTGAGCAAAATTGAAATGCCCTCCATATTGTTTTTTTTAGGCATACTGATGACTGTAGCCGGTATGGAAAATCTTGGCATGATTGAAAAATTTGGAGAAATCGTGCTGGCATCTGGCCTTTCTAAAGAATTGTATATTGTCTTTTTGGGTCTTGCTTCTGCTGTCATTGACAACGTTCCGCTTGTGGCCGCCAGTATAGGCATGTTCAAAGATGTCATGGATGCCGACGCCTGGCATCTGATTGCTTTCACTGCTGGAACAGGGGGCTCCATCCTCATTATTGGTTCAGCGGCCGGGGTGGTGGCAATGGGCATGGAAAATATCGGTTTTGGCTGGTACCTCAAACGCATTTCACTTTTGGCCTTAGCTGGCTACATTGGCGGCACACTTACTTTTTTAATGCTTTGAGATGAGCGATGAATAACGACTATCAAAAATGTGTTGAGTGGCTTTTTTCATGCTTTCCGTCTTATCAAAATTTGGGCGCTACAGCCTATAAACCTGGCCTCGATCGCGTCTACCAATTACTCGATGCACTCCATATAGACCCGAATAAGCAAGCCTCAATTCACATCGCCGGAACAAATGGCAAAGGCAGTACCGCTGCATACTGCGCAAGCATGCTGCAAGAACGCGGATACCGAGTAGGATTGTTTACCTCTCCACATATTTATGATTTTTCGGAGCGTATTCGCGTGAATGGAAATCCAATATCTCAGCAAGCAGTTATTGATTTCTGTATGCGCTATCAGTCGTTGTCTCTTGAAATTGATGCGAGTTTTTTTGAACTCACCTTTGCTATGGCACTCGCCTATTTTCAAGATCAAAATTGCGACTATATCGTCATTGAAACAGGGCTTGGCGGCAAACTCGATGCCACGAACGTACTACTTCCAAAAGTGAGTGTAATAACATCTATAGCATTAGATCATCAAGAGTTTCTAGGTTCTACATTAGGGCAAATTGCGTCTGAAAAGGCCGGCATAATCAAAAACCAAACTCCTGTTGTGATTGGTGAAAAAAAGGAAGAAACCATAGAGGTTTTCCAGACAAGTGCTCATCAAAGGCAAGCGCCGATCTTCTTCACTGAGGAATTTTCATTTGACACCACACACCTGAATTTAGAGGGTTATCAGCAAGTTAATTTCAACACTGCGTCTTTGACCTTGCAAACTATTGGTATTGAAATAACACCTGAGCTGCAGTCAAAAGCACTAGAAAATCTTTTTCACAACACCGGATTCTTCGGGCGTTTACAGGTATGGCAAAATATGCCAAAAATCATTTTAGATGTCTCGCATAACCCCGCCGGGATAGCCGCCACGCTTCCGCTGATTCAAAAGCAGTGCAACGGTCAGCTCTATATCATTTACGGCGCGTCCCAAGACAAAGACGCACAAGAGATTTTAGACCTGTTCCCAAAAAATGCGCTTGTTGCGGCATGTATATTTAGCAACTCAAGATCAAAAAAACGGCAAGATTGGGAGCAACTTGGCCTAAAGACCATCTTTGAGCAATTGCCTAGCGCCATAGCAGCGCTTCAAAAGAAACTCAAACCCGACGACCTACTTTGGATTACAGGTAGTTTTTTCTTAATCTCTGATCTTACGACTCAAAAAAAGATTTTTTAATTTATCTTTGTGCCAATGGAAAAGCAAGTCATCCTCAATGCCACCCAGCTCGAACTGACGCTCAAACGACTTTCCCATGAACTCATTGAAACCCACCATTCCTTCGAAAACTCTGTTTTAATTGGCTTACAGCCACGTGGTATTCACGTCACTACGCGCATTAAAACGCTTTTAGAAGAAATTTTAGGGCATCCCATTCAAGCAGGCAACCTCGACATCACCTTTCACCGCGATGACTTCCGCCGCAGAGAAACACCACTATTACCAAGCATCACCAATATCGATTTCTCCATAGAAAACAAACGCATCATTCTCATTGACGACGTTTTATTTACAGGGCGTACCATACGTGCTGGCCTAGATGCACTACTCACGTTTGGACGTCCATCGCAAGTACAACTTTTGGCACTCATCGACAGACGCTTCAGCCGAGATTTACCGATTCAAGCCGATTACATCGGTAAAACTGTAGATACCCTTGCTTCGGAGCGCGTGGCAGTAGAATGGAAAGAAATCGAAGGTCAAGACCAAATATTATTATTCACAAAAGAAGGAAATGAAGCAGCTCAGCGTTGATCACCTCACCGGTATCGTAGACCTCACTCGTCAAGACATCGAACTCATCCTCGAAACCGCTGCTCGTTTCAAAGAAGTGATCAATCGCCCAATTAAGAAAGTTCCTTCTTTACGTGACATCACCATTGCCAACGTCTTTTTTGAAAACTCAACCAGAACACGCCTTTCTTTCGAACTTGCACAAAAAAGACTCTCTGCAGACGTCGTCAATTTTAGTGCAGCAAGTTCTTCGGTTAAAAAAGGAGAAACACTCGTAGATACGGTCAACAATATCCTCGCTATGAAAGTGGATATGGTAGTGATGCGTCATCCCAACCCTGGTGCTGCCAAATTTTTATCGCAAAAAATCAAAGCAAGAGTGGTTAACGCCGGAGACGGAACCCACGAACACCCTACTCAAGCGCTTCTAGATGCTTATTCTATTCAAGAAAAACTCGGAAGCGTCGAAGGAAAAAAAGTAGTGATCGTCGGAGATATTCTCCATTCGAGAGTTGCCTTGAGCAATATCTATTGCCTTCAAAAACTTGGCGCAGAAGTCATGGTTTGCGGCCCTAGCACACTCATACCTAAATACATCTCTGATTTAGGCGTCAAAGTTTCTCATAACCTCCGAGAAGCACTTGAATGGTGCGATGTCGCTAACATGCTGCGCATCCAGCTCGAACGCCAAGACATCAAATATTTTCCTTCGCTTCGTGAATATGCGCAACTTTTTGGCCTCGACAAACCATTGCTAGATAGCCTCTCCAAAGAAATTGTGATCATGCACCCAGGGCCCATTAACCGCGGCGTTGAAATTTCTTCGGATGTCGCAGACTCCTCACAAAGCATCATTTTGGATCAGGTAGAAAATGGCGTTGCAGTTCGCATGGCTGTTATTTATTTGCTCGCTGCCAAAATCGAAAGATAATTTCGCTATTTTTGAGCAAACCAGCGCTATGAACTTTTCCGTGGACCCTCAGGGCCAAATTGTAGTTGTCAGTACCGAAGTTGAAAAACTCGATGCAAGCAATGCCCCTGAACTCAAGGCTCATTTTTTACAGCTCAACAAGGTTGGCACCAACTACATCGTACTCGATTTATCAAAAACCAAATACTGCGACTCCTCCGGACTTTCTGCCGTTTTAATTGCCAACCGACTTTGCAAAGACACCAACGGGAAGTTTGCCATCACAGGCCTTCAGCCTAGTGTACTCAAACTCATTGAAATTGCACAACTAGACAAAGTTCTTACGATCGGAAACTCCAAAGACGCCGCCCTCGATTTACTTGCACAGTGAGTTTTGAACTCCATATATTAGGTTCAGGCGCTGCTTTACCCACGAGCAAACGACAAGCTACCGCCCAGTATGTCAATTGCAATGAACGGCACATTCTCATAGATTGTGCAGAAGGGACCCAACAACAACTGCGCAAGTTCGGACTCAAACTCCAAAAAATTCAGTACATACTCATCTCACATCTTCACGGAGATCACTTTTTTGGGTTGCCTGGGCTGCTTTCTACTATGCATTTATTAGGGCGCAACAAGCGACTACAAATTTTTGGCCCCCCGGGCTTAGAGGCTCTGATCAAAGCCATGCTCGCAGCGGGTGGGCATCCTTTAGAATTTGAGCTCACTTTTCATACCATAGAGCCTGGCAATAAGCAATTGATTTTTGAAGACCGCCTCATTGAGATCTATGCTTTTGCACTCAAACACCGCATTCCAACAATTGGCTATAGAATCAATGAGAAGCAAAAACCGCTCAACCTCGACAAAAATGCTATTGCAGCAGCAGGGCTGCGCATCGAAGACCTCCCCAAATTAAAAGCGGGCTTGTCTATCGAACGCGACGGGCAAGTATTCAATTTCGAAGATTACACCTTGCCTGCCCAACCTGCATATAGCTATGCCTATTGCTCGGACACCAAGCCAAGCCCAATATATTTAGAGGCAATTAATGGTGCAGATCTCATTTACCACGAGGCAACCTTTACCGAACAACACCTCGCGAGAGCCAAAAGCACTTTTCACTCTACTGCAAAACAAGCAGCGGAGCAAGCCAAACTAGGCCAGTGTAAGCACCTCATCTTAGGGCATTTTTCTTCGAGATACGATGATAGTTTGACGCACCTAGCAGAGGCGAGCACAGTTCACGAGCGCGTCATTTGTGCAGAAGATGGCATGCATATAATTTTGGGGAAATGGCCTGCTATTTTTGGGAGCGTTGATAAAAAACAAACGCTACAATAGCAAAAAGCAAATTGGGTAGCCAAACAGACCACAGCGTTGGGAAGCCTACCTTGACCGCCGCAACCGTGAGCATTTTCATGGCAAAAATGTACACAAAAATAAAAGCCAAGCCTATGGCTATGTTCATTCCGATACCTCCTCGCTTTTTTTGAGACGCAACCGACACCCCTATTATAGTGAGGATATACGTGGCAAATGGGAAGGCGGTCCGCTGATGGAGCTCAATTTCAAACTCAGGCACTAACTTAGACCCTTTTAGTTTCTCGCGTTCAATGGCGTTTCTGAGCTCCGTAAAAGTAAGTGCTTGCGCCGCGTTGTCTCGTTGAGCCATTTCCTCAATTCGATAAATGAATGTGGTGTCTTTATGCCGGCCATGAATCAGTTTAGACTTCGGGAATTCATAGTTCTTTTCGTAGTAATCAGTGAGCTCCCACTGATTTGTCCCGGGCTTGTTTTTGGCAAAGCGAGCGCGCAAAAAATAGATGGGCTCGTTGTCTTTGTTCCATTTTTGAATAGTGAGGTCGTTGATGCGTTGTTCTTGAGCTGCGAAATTTGAAAAATAAACGAGTTCGTTGCCTGGATATTCGGCTTGATAGTTGTTGACCGTGAGTACATCTCGATAATAGCGCTCTTCAAAAGCCAAGCGCACCTTGTTCGTTCTTGGAATAATGAAATGATTGAGCACCAAAGACATAATTGTCAGGATAGTAGCCCCAATGAAATAAGGCCTTAAAAAACGAGCCACCGGACGTCCAGAAAACCAAATGGGTATGATCTCGGTATTTTGCGCCATTTTACCCGTAAACCAGATCACCGAAAGAAAGATGATCATTGAAGAAAATGTATTGCCGTAATACAAGATAAAAGTAACGTAGTACTTAAAGAAAATTTCTTGCAGTGGTGCTTTGTTACTAATGAACTCACTGAGCTTTTCAGAGATATCAAAAACAACAGAAAATAGCATGATGATACCGAGCATGAAAAAGAACGTGCTCAGGAATTTCTTGATGATATAACGATCGATGCGTTTGAGCATACTTATAGGCGTTGGCCTAATTTAGGAAGCAGTTGATTTTTCCAGGCAACGAATTCACCACTTGCAATTTTTTGACGAGCAACGCGCATGAGCTCCAAATAAAAAGCGAGATTGTGAATCGTGGCAATTTGAATACCGAGGTATTCGCCTGTTTTGATCAGGTGACGCAAATAGGCTTTCGTGTAAACTTGATCTACCCAAACTTGACTTGTTGGATCTAGTGGGCTAAAGTCTTTGGCCCATTTCTCATTTTTGATATTGATAGTACCTTCCCATGTGTATAGCAAGCCGTGACGGGCATTTCTACTTGGCATGACGCAATCGAACATATCGACGCCTAAAGCTATAGACTCCAATAAATTGGATGGCGTCCCAACACCCATCAAGTAGCGCGGTTTTTCGGTTGGTAAAATGTTGCAAACCAAATCGGTCATTTCGTAGAGTTCGTCATCTGGTTCGCCGACAGAAAGCCCTCCTATCGCATTCCCCACGGCATCAAAAGAAGCTATCGCATGAGCAGATTCTTCCCTGAGATCTTTGTAAGTGCTGCCTTGTACGATCGGAAAAAGCGCTTGCTCGTAGCCGTATTTAGGCTCTGTTTCTTCCATTGCTGTAAAACAACGCGCCAACCAACGGTGCGTGAGGTGCATAGAACGCTTCGCGTAAGCGTAGTCACATGGATAAGGCGTGCATTCATCAAAGGCCATGATGATGTCAGCACCAATACTGCGCTGAATTTCTATGGCTCTTTCTGGCGTAAAGAAATGGTAGCTGCCATCAATGTGAGATTGAAATTTAACGCCTTCTTCTTGAATTTTTCTTGAACCAGACAAGGAATACACCTGGTAACCACCACTGTCAGTGAGAATCGGGCGTTCCCAGCCAATGAACTGATGTAAGCCACCTGCCGCCTCGAGCACTTCTGTACCTGGGCGCAAAAATAAATGATAGGTGTTGCCCAAAATAATTTGGGCGTTGATGTCGTCTCGGAGTTCTTGTTGGTGCACACCTTTGACAGAACCCACCGTGCCAACTGGCATAAAAATCGGTGTTTCGATAGTACCGTGCGCTGTGTGTAGCCTACCAAGGCGCGCTTTGGATTGAGAATCTGTCTTTAAGAGGTCAAAGTGCATAACAATGTTGAAAAATACCTTGAGCAAAGATACGTGTATTTAAATTCCCTAGACATCTTTGTACTCAGAGATGACTTACTTACCTAGCATTCAAAACGACTTTTGGGCCTATCTACTTTTGTGCGGCGTACTTTTTGGCGCAGCACAACTTTTCTATGTGTTTTATTTTTACACCCGATTTGCCTACAGACGCTCTAAACCAGCGGCTACCAACAGCCAATACCCACCGGTTTCTGTCATCATTGCCGCAAGAAATGAATCTGACAACCTTTACGAACACCTCCCAAGTATTCTTAGTCAAGATTATCCAAACTATGAGGTTATCGTGGTCAATAACCAAAGTATTGACGACAGCAACTGGATTTTAACCGCTTTTGCGCAACAATTTCCGCAATTAAAAGTCGTTGAAATTTCCAGAAGCCCCCATTTGAAACCCGGCAAAAAACTCCCGATCACGCTCGGAATTAAAGCCGCTTCCCACAATTTTTTTATACTGACCGACGCCGACTGCCAACCGCTGAGCAATCAATGGATAAAGCAAATGGTAAATGGGATTTCTGCAGAAAAGCAATTCGTGATAGGCTACAGTCCTTTTACCAAAACAAAAGGATTCTTAAACAAGCTCGTCCGCTACGACAACGCTTGGATGGGCGCAAGCGCATTTAGTTATGCCCTTGCTGATCAACCCTTCAAGGCGAGCGGACGCAACTTAGCTTATACAAAAATGCTCTTCCAAAAAGTCAACGGCTTTAAATCACACTATGCCATTAGCCCCGGCGACGACGATCTTCTTTTACAAGACGCGATCCATTTTACCAAAGCACAGGTACTAGATGATCCCACTTCCTTTGTCCGATCTGCAGCACCCCCAACCTGGACCGATTGGTTCCGACAAAAAGCGAAATACCATATCAGTTCGGCCCGCTACCCGCTTATTAAGAAAGTATTGTTAGGAATCTATCCGATTAGCCTGATTTTAATGTGGTTTTCTTTTGTTGCTTTGTGCTTTAATTTAAACTACTTGCCATTGAGCGCAAGTATTTTTATTGGAATAATAGCAATCAAATGGTGGCTACAAGGTACTTGTCTCAATAAACTTGGAGAAAAGAAACTCATGTTGTTTTTTCCAGTCTGGGATTTATTTTACAGTATCTTGATGCCCATCGTTTATTACATTTCCGAAAGGCAAAAATATTACAGATGGTAGAAAACGAGCATTTATCAGAGAAAGCCAAACACGACCTCAATTTGGTGGCGGCAGCCCGTTCGGGTAGCCAGGCTGCCTATGCCGACCTCATGGACCGCTATCGCGATTCTATCTACTTCATGATGCTCAAGATGGTCAAAAATTCAGATGACGCAGACGATCTCACGATAGAAGCTTTCGGAAAAGCATTTGCACGCCTAGATCAGTATTCTCCAAGTTTTGCATTTAGTACTTGGCTCTTTAAAATTGCATCCAATAACTGCATCGATTTTATTCGCAAAAAACGCATTGAAGTTACGTCCATAGACCGCGGTATTACCACCAGCGATGGCGAGCGCATGCAAATCGATGCCAAATCTCAGACTTTAAACCCTGAAGAGACCATCATTCAAGGTCAACGCCTTGTTCACATGCGCTTACTTGTAAGCAAACTCAAGCCGAAATACCGAGAGCTCGTAGAAAAGCGCTACTTCGAAGAAAAAAGTTACGAAGAAATTGCAGAAGAAATGAATCTTCCACTCGGTACGGTCAAAGCGCAATTATTCCGCGCCCGCGATTTCTTGGCTGCCATGATGCAGCAGACCAAAGACAGCATTTAATGACCCTTCTTGAGCAGTATTTTCCGGAATTAAGCCCTGAGCAAAAAAAACAATTTGCCGCCCTAGAAGAGCTCTATCAATATTGGAATGCTCAAATCAATGTCATCTCGCGCAAAGACACCGATCATTTTTACGAAAGACACGTGCTGCACTCACTTGCCATTGCTAAAGTAATGCCATTTTTACCGGGTGGTCAGGTGCTCGATATCGGAACGGGTGGTGGATTTCCAGGAATACCGCTTGCGATTTTATTTCCCGAAGTTGATTTTCATTTAGTTGATTCTATTGGGAAGAAGATAAAGGTGGTGCAAGAGGTAGCCATCAGTCTTGGCCTTAAAAACGTTCGGGCGAGTCATGCCAGGGCAGAAACCATTAAAGACCGCTACGATTTTATTGTCAGTAGAGCAGTAACTCAAATGCCGGTGTTCTTAACTTGGGTAAAAGGAAAAAGCGGAAAGAAAAACGCACACCCTTTCAAAAATGGGATTCTATATCTAAAAGGTGGAGACCTCAGCAAAGAGCTCGCAGGCATCAAATACCCTTACAAAGAGTTTCCAATTGCAAATTTCTACAAAGAAGCATTTTTTGAGACCAAAAAAGTGGTTTACGTGCAACTCGTGCCTTAAGCACTATAACTGATAAAGCAAGGCCGAGACATAAGCTTTAATCGCACGCTTTTCCCCAAAAGAATCTACCTTTTCATGGGTGGTAGCTTTGATGCTCAACTCTTCGGGTACAAGATTTAGAATGGCGCACAATACTTCCTGCATTTTTTCGATGTGCGGGTTCACTTTCGGAGTTTCAAGGATTACCGTTGCATCGATATTCACGATGCCATATCCTTTTTCGCTGATCAATTGATAAACCCTCTTAAGCAAGATTTTAGAATCAATGCCTTTGAATTGAGGGTCTTGATCTGAGAAATGAAAACCGATGTCGCGAAGGGCTAAGGCGCCTAGCAGTGCATCACAAATGGCATGAATCAAGACGTCTGCATCGGAATGCCCGACTGCTCCTAGTTCTGAGGGAATTTGAATACCGCCAATCCATAGCGGACAACCCTGAGCCAATTGGTGAACGTCCACGCCGTAGCCTATGCGTAATTTGGGTTTTTGTTGCATTTAATTACCACCTAAATTAAGGCGCAAAGTAAAGCGCAAAGTATTGGCAAGTGGGCTTTGGCGACCATTTAGCGAAGCTAAATAAGAAAAGTCAATCGCGAACATGTTATACTTGAGCGATGCTCCTAAATTGAGGAACTGACGGTTACCTTTGTTCTTATTTTCATAAAAAACACCACCGCGCAAGGCCAACACATCGCTGTACCACCACTCTGCTCCAGCCGCGATATTGATTTCAGCTAATTCTTCTTTCAAACGGGTTCCTTTAACTATTTGATAAGTACCGTCTGTGTTTTGAATGTAGTCACCGTTTTCATCTTCGGCCAGCACACCTGGGGCGTCGTAAAACGATTGCATCATGGATGTAATGATCCCCACGTCTCCGTTCATTCCTGCTAACATGACGTAGTCTCCATCTATTAGTTTGTAAATTGCTGGCGTTGGCACAAGCAATCGTTGGAGATCAACTGAGAACGTAACCTTATTGTATTCGTCGAATTCAGCTAAAAAGCTGTTGCCAATTTTGAGGTTCATCGGAATGAAATCGCGTCTCGATAACTCTGAATAAGACACTTTGTTTCCGATGTTGTTGATCGTCATGCCAAAGGTGTAGGTGCCGTCTGTGTTGCCGATGTGCGCGTCGTCATTGAAATAACTGAACGATAAATCTGCAGCACCAACAACTCCGGGCTTGGTATTGACCCCAGCAACCGTTAGGCCACCTGTTAAGTTAGAATAAGCAAATTTTCCATTGACGCCAATACTAAAGCGGTCTGCCAATTTAAATGCATAGGCTCCAACGAGCTCAAACTCACTTGGTTTGTCGTCGCGGAGCACATCTCCGTTAATATCTGTAAATGTGATTTCTCCAAGGCTAAAATATCGGAGCGCCCCCCCG
Organism: Bacteroidota bacterium; assembly: GCA_041191505.1. GTDB lineage: Bacteria > Bacteroidota > Bacteroidia > Flavobacteriales_D > Crocinitomicaceae > UBA952. Next base: position 79,992 of record JBEEOT010000005.1, read on the forward strand.
ATAGAATGCACTTTATTGAGTTGCTTGTAACCCGCTAAATAAGATAAATGGATGTCATTGGTAAGTTGACGCAACCAAGGCGTGTAAGACAAACTGACCTCTGATTTTTGCTTAGCAAAACTCAAAAGGGAGGTGTTCCAATATACAGATGTTGAATTGGCACTAAGTGCTGTTCCGGCATCGCCCATTCCGCCTGCTCGTGAGTCTGGGGTAATGGCCATAAAAGGTAAAGATGTAGTAATTGTATTGAGCTGCAAATCGTTGTCTGTAACTCCCGAACCACCTGTAGGTTGTGCAAAAGCTTGCTTGGAAATAAAAACCAAACAAAAACTTAGAAATAATATGTTGAATCCTGAACTTTTCATAGAGAGGGTAAAGATAGGGAATTTCTATTTTAAGATAACAAGTTTTTCAGTATGCTCTGCGTAAGCACCTTCTGGGGTCTGGACGCGCAAGCGATACAGATAAGTTCCTCGAGCCAGTTCATCTCCAAAATCATCTCGACCATCCCAAAACAAACCAGAGATACGGAAACCTGAAGTTGGGACTTCTTGTGCAATAGTCTTGACCAAGCGACCAGAAACCGTAAAAATTTGAATTTGAACATCCAGTGCCGAACAAGACTGATTGTGCTCAAACATGAACTCAGTTTGCGTTGTAAATGGATTCGGATAATTGAGCACGTGCTGAAGAACAGGATCTTCTTTTGCTTGCACCACAAAATCAATTTGCGAACTAGAGGAATTGTTATTGACGTCCCAAACTTTCAATGAAAGTGTGTGGGGACCTGGGCTCAAATTTTGAAATTGATAGCGCACTTCTCCTGCCTGATAAGAGTCTAGATTTGCGGCGTAAAAATCGTTCAGCACAATAGGTTGAGCTGTCTGACCATCGAGTACCGCAACGATGTCATGTCCGATTCCGTTTCCAACGGTATTGATACCGTTGTCATCGGCAACTTTGGCAAGCAATACAGGATTTTCGTCAGTAACTGAACCATTTACAAAGCCTTCTTGATTCATATATAATTCAATCGCCGGGCCTTGGTCATCTGCAACCCCATTAGGGTCAATACCACCCACATAAAACAGCGTGTCGAAGCCTTGGGCGTCAATTTGGCCATTGTGACCGTAATAAGAAATTTTACCGAAATCAATCTGCAGCGCGATATCTTTAGGAACTACGAATTCGAACTCAAAGTAGCCATTAATAATACTGCTTTGGCCACGGTAGATCCGGTTGGTTTGCTGTTCGTATGCGATAATTGGCGACGCTTCATCTTGCCCTAGCGTATTTTGAATTTTTCGCTTGTCAAAAACGGTTGGTGTAAGCACTCCATTCCAAGCGCTAAGTACTGCCCCGTTGTAATCTTCTATATGACCTTTGACGCGAACCTTGCTCAATGCCTGAAGGGTATCAAGTTGCTGCTGCGGGTCGAGACCGTTGATGCTATCCGTCACTATTTTGTATCGCGGCAACGCCAAGCGCAAAGCAGGGTCTCCGATGAGTGTAAAGCTCCTTTTATTGGAAGAGCTCACAGATGCCGCATTTTTAGTGCGTCTGGCCAGCTCTCCAAATTCATAGGCCTCCCCATTCGGATAACGATTAAAGATCCTTTCTGCTAATTTGATTCCGATATTGCTATTTACACCAAAATAAACGGAGCGCGTAGTGGTGAGCATCGCGATCGCCCCCCCTGCGGGATTCAAAAAGACCCATTCACCAGCCGAAACGCGCTCTGGGTCGTCAAATCGTGTGAATTCACAGGTGGCTGAAACAAAAAGATGAAGCGCGTGAATGTTGCGCCAAGTATTGATCTGATCGATAGACACCACGCGTTCCTCTGCAAGACCCACCTCGCCACCATGACCAATGTAATTTGCAACTAAAACACCTCTTTGGATGTTGGCATCAATCGCATTCACCATGGCGGGGAAACGCTCTCCTCCTGCTGTAACTACCTTTGGAAATGCATCCATGTACAATTTATTGTAATTGATTTCTGGATTGAACATTTTTGATATTTCGAATTGAGGTTCCGCATCGGTATTGATGAAATATCCTCCCTCCCTATTGTCGGTCATCATTAAGTATTGATTGCGCCAATCGCCAAATGTGTTGTCCGTTTGCGTACCCATGCAACAAGAACTTGATACAGGATAAAAATTAGAACCATTTTTCATGTAATGCTCAATTTTATCCACCATTTGCTTTGCCTGCAAATTGCTGCTTACAATAAGTCGACCAACGCCAACATCTAGCATGTCTGCGGGGCCAATCGCTTCTGCGTCATCGAGCATCCCAAAAAAGTCATCAACAACCATCGCATCAATTGCATTCTCGCTGGTCTGCATCTGATAGGTTACAATAAAATTGTTGTTATTTGGCAATCTGTTTTTTGGATCAAAAGTGCCGTCTCCAAATAATAAAAGATACTTGGGCTTTTCGGTAGGGTTGGTCTGTTGAGCTCTGTCGTAAAACATTTTAATAAACCTGCGAATTGCACCCGGGTCTTGCATCCCCGAGCTGAATTCATTGTAAATAGCCTGAGGCTGAACTACATGAACCGTCAGTCCGTTAGCTCTATGTAAATCTGCAAGGCGGTTCGCCTCTGAAAAGAAATCAGGATGAGCTACCATTATATAATCGGCTGCTGCCAACTGGTGTAAGTTTTGAATACTCACATTCCCAACCCGTTCGGGTGTAAAATAAGAGGCGCCATTCGCAACAACCATTTCTTTGTACCCTACATTTGTTTTGAAGGTGCCTTGTGCCCCTTGCAAATCCATTGGAATTCTTACCGGAATATGGCGATCGCTCAAATCCCAAACAAAGGAATTTCCGTTTAGATTACTCACCTGATAACTCGCCAAAGTCATGTTGCTCGCCCATTTGGATACCCTGAAATTGAGCTGACTTCCAGTTAAGATCAAATTGCGTTGAGCATTAATAAGAATTCGATCGAGATAGGTCACAATACTTGGAGACAATCGATTGATAGTTAGGGTTAAGTTAAGAGCTGAGTTTGGAGTTGAATCGGCGCAAAGCAAGGTGCCTCTTTGGTAATAAGAACCTGAGTGTGGCATCACCATTTGCCCGAGTAATTCGCTTCCATTTTTTAAAGTAATTTGATTGCCAGTTGTTCTTGAATTGGAGGCGAAAGATACTTGAAATTGCACTGGGTCTTGCGTGACATTTGGAATGGTAAAATTGAAATTTCGACTTAATTCTACATCGAATTCTTCGCCATACCAACGTTGGCCCCCTTTTACTAAATTGACCAAGTCATTCTCATAAACATCGCGATAGGCGTATGCGGTAATGAGCGTGTCTGAGGGCGTATCTATCACTGGTGCCGTTGCAATTCTCAAAGGAGCTACATCTGAACCAATATAAATAAAATAAAAAGACTGCTCGCTATAAGGGTGCCTCACTTGAGTAAATTGGTTTCCACCTGTTGGTTCCCAACGATGCGGTCCCCAACCGTAAAAAAGTAAATAGTCGTTGTCGTCAAATGTTCCATCTGCCTCTCCTATCACCGCAATCGCATTTTGTGCCAAATCATCTGTAATAGGGCTTGCATTTAATTCGGGAATCACGCCCTCTCCGTTTCCAAAAATATGTACGTGTGCTGGATTCAAGTTGGTCGTATTGAATCCACAAGCTTCTAAAAATGACCGATCGATTTTATAGATGCCGTCCTTGTTGACGGCAATCCTGTACCACTTACCACTTGTAGTTCCGAGAATTGAATTGGCCGCGTAATCCTTTTGTTGGACGTTACTGATACTTTTAAAACGAACATCAAATTTAACCAAGCGCTCCATAGTGCCACCACTAACGCGAATAGGTAACACATAACAAGAAAAATTAGGCTGCCCACTCTCAGTAACAATTTTCGCTTCAATGGTTACCTGATCCTGAAAATCTACACCGATTGCTTTATAAACCTGTTCTTGTGCTTTCGGTACTTTTTCGTACATCTCATTGAATATCTCTACTTCGTGGTAGCTATTGCTGTGCTTTTGTTGCAAAGCAAAGAATGGTCTGCCGTTATCCAAACCAAAATCTTTAACCGTCTGAACTTCATAACTATGCTCTCCTAGCGAAACGCGAATTGTTCCTGACCAATCTAGTGCAATGGATTGTACTTGACCAAATAGAGAAAACGTAGAGAGAAGTGTTAAAAAAAATAGTAGACTGCGAAAATATTTCATGAAACTTAAAGTTTAAAGCGCTAGAAAAACGTCAATTTATTTATTTTATTTGAATAAATATTCGATATTTGTAACCTTTGAAACCTGAATAACGTTAAGATTGTTCGTGCTAAAACCAACTTTCGTGAAAATAGTCAAACCGCTTCTAGTCG
>JBEEOT010000006.1:0-81437 GCA_041191505.1 Bacteroidota bacterium
CCGATGTTGACGTGTGGTTTGGAACGGTCAAAATTTTCCTTAGCCATTTTTGTATTTGTTACTTAGTTAATAATATACTTATCTATCATAAAGGTCCGAGACGCAGCGCGCAACGGACTTAAATGCAATTTTACATTGAGCCAATGACGAGATTTGAACTCGTGACCTCTTCCTTACCAAGGAAGCGCTCTACCCCTGAGCTACACCGGCGCTCAAACGAAAAAAAGTGAGCGGGAGACGAGATTCGAACTCGCGACGTTCAGCTTGGAAGGCTGACGCTCTACCAACTGAGCTACTCCCGCTTATTTTCTTTGTTAGTGTTTGTGGGGAGAGCAGGATTCGAACCTGCGAAGGTGTACACCAGCAGATTTACAGTCTGCCCTCGTTGGCCGCTTGAGTATCTCCCCAACATGGAGCCGATGGAGGGATTCGAACCCCCGACCAGCTGATTACAAATCAGCTGCTCTGGCCAACTGAGCTACATCGGCTTGTATTGTTTGAATGTTGGTTATTCACATTTTGTGAAAGAACGTGGCCCCTAAACCTGCGTTTTGGGATTGCAAATGTACGAAACTTTTTTTTATCACAAAGAGTTTTTGAAAAAATTTACAGAAACTATTCAAAGCGCCCTTTTCGATAGCAGGCTTCACTTACGGGAAATCCTTACTTTTGTTTCAATGGGCCAAAAAAGAGTTTACATGACCGTCTCGAGCGACCTCGCTACAGACAACCGCGTACACCGCACTTGCACGGTATTGGAAGAGCTTGGTTTTCAGGTGTTTTTGTACGGGCGTCAAAAGAAGAATAGTCCGCAAATGCCCGCGCGTTCCTATCAAGCACATAGGCTCAAACTAAACTTTGAGAAAGGCGCTCTATTTTATGCGGAACTCAATATCCGGTTTTTTTGGAAATTACTCCTTTCACAGTGCGATTATATTTTTTCGAATGACCTCGACACGCTTCCTGCCGCCTATCTTGTAAGTCGCCTTAAAAGAAAACCTCTTCTATATGACAGCCATGAACTTTTTACTGAGGTTCCGGAGTTGGTTTCGCGCCCTCGCATCCAAGCCATCTGGAAATCCTTGGAGCAACGGATGCTTCCACATATAAAAGAAATGATTACGGTCAACGATTCGATTGCCGACATTTTCAATCGAATATATCGCATTCCAGTTACAGTTGTGCGCAATGTACCCCAAAGACAAGAACAATTAATTGCGCTTTCTCGAGAAGAATTAGACTTGAAACCGACTCAAAAAATGTTGATCATACAAGGCAGTGGCTTAAATGTGCAACGAGGCATCGAGGAAGCTGTATTGGCAATGGAGTTCATAGATGATGCCGTATTATTTTTAGTTGGTGATGGCGACGTGATACCATCCGTCAAAAAATTAGTGTCGTCAAAAAATCTACAAGAAAAAGTACGCTTTGTTGGCCGCTTACCCTATCGAGAACTTCTTCAGTATACCGCTGCTGCTGATTTAGGCCTGGCGCTAGACAAACCATTGAGTCAAAATTATGCGCTTGCACTTCCGAATAAAGTATTTGACTACATCCAAGCGCATACACCAATATTGAGTAGCCCACTCGTTGAAATAGAAAAATTAATTCGCAAATATGATTGCGGTGAAATCATTCATGAAGTGACACCCGACGCGATTGCGCAAGAAGTGAATGTGGTGCTGTCAAATCCACAGCGTCTAACTGACCTAAAAGAAAATTGCAAAAAAGCTGCTATTATTGAGCACTGGGACTCAGACAAACAAAAGTTAGCGGAGGTCGTTGGGCGCGTTTTTGGCTAATTCTTGAAGGCGCAGCAGTCTGTAAAGATCAAAAACAAAAAGAGGTGCCCTCCCAGATTTCATAAGCGCCTTATAAATAAAGAGCCCCTTATTTAATAGCTTTACCAATAAATAAAGTAAACGACTTTTCTCTATGGATTGGTGGTATTGAAGCAAGCGATTAGAAACTTGAATGCCACAAAGAGCAGCATTTTTTTGGAGCCATAATAAATTGCGGAGCGCACTTTCAGTTTTGGCTAAAAATTCTTCGTTGGTATCGAGCTTTAAATTCCAGACCGGATTTGCTAAATGCTGAATCGGTATTTTATTGGCAACAAGTTGAAGGCCAAACAGGGTGTCTTCGTGCCCATATCCTGTGAGGCGTTCTTCAAAAGGAAAGTGCTCCAAGATGCTGCGTTTAACGATGAAATTATTGGTTTTGAAACCCGCCTCGCGGCTTTGCATTCGCCGCTCATAGCTCAGACTTTCTCTTTGTGTTGAGTAGCGCCATCTTAGGCGAAAACGCGGTTCTGGCTGTTGCGCGTCATAAACACTTGCGCCAACCAATACATCCACATCCTGCGCATCTAAAAACTGAACGTATTTAGCTAAAAATTGAGAGTCTCGGATGCTACTATCTCCATCGATAAACAAAAGGTATTGTGCAGTCGTATGCTGTAAAAAAGCATTGCGAATCTTTGAACGTCCGATATTCTCTTTTAACCCTATGTAGTGTACCAAAGGGTTTTGAGATTGATTGAGTCTCACAAATGGCGCTTCAGAAGCGTCGTCGATCAGAAAGATGTCTATTTGGGAGGTGCTGAGCTGATCTATTTGTGCGCACAACGTTGCGACCAATGTGCGTACATCGGAATTATATATGGGGATGCAAACGCTGAGCGTCCACATAAAAAACTAGGCCATAGTGCTTGGCGTTCCGAAATTCATTGGAGGAAAACCGGATTGAGGTTCGTCTATTGCGCCAAAATTTTGCTCGTATTTTTCAATGTTCTCGGCCAATGCTTGTAGAAAGCGCTTTGCATTTTGCGGTGTCATGAGCACGCGTGAACGCACTTTACCTTTGGGCATTCCAGGCATAATTTGCACAAAATCGCAAACGACTTCTGCTGGTGAGTGGGTAATGATCGCCAAATTTGAATAGACGCCTAATGCGATGTCTTCTGACAATTCGATATTCATTTGGTTTTCCTGATTTTCCATTTTAAAGTGTATTTTCTTGTTCGTTAAAAGTAATGCCAAATTGCTCGAGTTCGGACAATATTGGCATATAAATTTCTTTAATTACAGGCAAGGTAACGCCCCTTTCTTGAATCGTATTGTTCAAAATGAGTTTGGCGGCAATAGCAACAGGCAAACCAACTGTATTGGACATCGCTGTATAGCGTTCGTTATGACCTTCGGCAACCAACGAACTCGAAACCACAAAGCGCTGATTGGCTTTGCTATAGATAATTTCGTGATACATCACGATCATGTCTTTGTCTCCTGGTGACAGCTGCCATTTTTCTACTAAGATTTTTTGCAACAGCACAGCCGGGCTTGCATTTTCAATTCCAAATTGTTCTTGGTCGCTGAACAAACCTAAAAAGTCGAATAACTCATATAAATCTATGCGCTGCTTAACTAATTTCAAGAATTTCTCCTCTACGCTCACCCCTGTTTCAAAAGGCAAAAATGCATTGAGGAATTGTCTTGGCGTGAGCTCAGCTGATCCTTTCATGTGATAAGCGTCGTCGGTCATGCCGAGTTGGACAAAGACATCCCAGGCTTCGCAATATGGCGGACGACGCAAAGTGCCACGAAAAATAGTGGGGATATCTTCTATGTGATAGGTTGATAGATAATTTAAAGAATCGCGATTGACGTAGCCATCGAAATCGCCATATCCTTCAATTTGAATGCGGTCGAGGCGTTGGAACAAGCGGTGATACGGCAAGTATTTGAGCTCGTTCATTTCGCGGTAACAAGCTGCTGACCCCTGACCAGCGAGCACTACATTTCTTGGATTCCAAGTAAATTTATAGCGCCATGGATTGTTATCAGAAACCGGAGCAATCAGACCACCACAATAAGATTTAAACGACTCGAGCTTGCCGCCCTGCGCTTTAATCTGATCTAATATGCGCATGGCACTCATGTGATCGATTCCTGGATCTACGCCAATTTCGTTCATGATAATAATGCCTGCAGCTTTTGCTTGGGCGTCGAGCGCGCGCATTTCTGAAGAAATATAAGATGGCGTAATCAGGTGCTTTTGCAATTCGATACAATCCTTAGCGACCTCGACATGATGCACAGCTGGAAGCATTGAAATGACTAAATCGGCTTGCGCAATGTATGGGCGCCTTTGCTCGGGGTCTAGCGCATTAAAGGCATGAGGCGTGGCGTTTGGATGCCCCGCTAACTTTGCACTAATGAGCTCTAAATTTTGATCGACGACATCTAGGTGCCAAGACTGTTCTTCGCTGTGGTCTAGCAGATATTTGATGAGTGTAGAGGCCGATAAACCGGCGCCAAATAATAAGATTTTTTTCATGCTTGATTGAGTGGAGCAAATGTAGAAAACTATCGGGAATTGTTGCGCGTCAGCATAAATAATAATGGTACTTGCCATCTGGCTGCCCAAGCTACTTCATCATGACCTGTTCCTTGTACTACCGCATCCAAAAAACGAGGATTCTTGATGTCATAACCCACCCTTGCTAGCGTCGATAGCAAACGATCATGATAAGGCTGGTAATACGCGTCTAGCGTCTCAGTGCCTCTGTCTACATATAAAAAATGGTGTCGATCTGCCTTTAAATTTCTCTCTAGATAAATATTAAAAGGTATCACAAGTGCTTCCACCATCCCTTCTTCGAACATGCCGTAATTGATCATTGGCGTATGAATTGACAAACAAGCAGCTCCGCCAAATAATTTTGGTTTTTCACAAAGTGCATAAAGCGAGATAAGCCCTCCCATACTTGAGCCCATAACCATTCGGTCTTGAGTACGTTTGCCAACTTTATATTCTTGCTCAATGAAAGGAACCACTTTTTTTTCGATCCAGTTCAGGTAGTTGTCTGCTTTAAGTTGGCCATTCCATAACTTCTCCATTAGTAATTTGCGATAAGAATCGGGCATTAAATCGGCAACAGCCTGAGGAAAAAACTCTGCATATCTATTTGGCGGATCATTATGAATACCGACTACTATAAATGACTCATGCGCAAAACGGGTTAAGGTGGTGGCACAAGTTTCATCGATACGCCATTCTTTTTTATTCCAGGTTTGCGTGCTGTCAAATAACATTTGACCATCGTGCATGTAGAGTGTTTTGAGCTTTTTATGAGCCAATGCACCATTGGGAATAAAGACATCTATGAAACGTTGTCCGTTTTCAAAAGGTAGGGCAAAACGGTGTAGTTCACCCCCCTCAACCTTTATTTGATGCGGAACTTCAAATGACTGCTGCGCAAGCTTTACTTGAGCGAAAATTTGTCCGAAGAAACAAAGGAAACTAAGAAGAGAGAAAATATATTTTGAGCGCACCACTTTTTTTATGACAAGATTAAGGGCTTTCGGCGAATGTTGCGCATACATTGGCTATTTTTGTCAAAAAATTCCTCGGATGGACAAACTCCTCTCTTCACTTTTTTCCATGCGCTGGGCGAGCGTCGGACTAATCGCCTTCTTGGTTGCAATTGGTGCCGCCACCTTCATTGAATCCATTCACGGCATTCAAGCTGCAAAAATCACCATTTACAACGCTTCTTGGTTCGAAGGATTGTTATTATACCTGACCCTTGCCTTGGTATCCAATATTTTCCGCTACAAAATGTTCAGCCGAGAAAAAATCGCGATGCTGAGCTTCCATTTGTCGTTTATCGTCATTTTAGCCGGAGCCGCCGTGACGCGCTATATCAGCTTCGAAGGTCAAATGATCATCCGCGAAGGATCTAGCAGCAACTTTATTCATACCGCAGACCCTTATGTCCTGATCAACGCGCAGGAATTGACACGCAAAGCAGCGCCTACGCTACAAGCTTGGAAAACTTTTCTGAGTGAATTCAACAACAATGACTTCAACTACGAAACCAATATCGGTCAAAAAGAAATCAGTATTCGCTACATCGACTTCAAATCTGACCGCGTAGATTCCCTTCAAGTCAATCAAAAATTCAAAGAAAGTGCACTCGAACTGGTTACCGACGGTATGCGCTCCAACTTCCTCGTTGAAAACGATGTTTTTATGGTTGGGCAAACCCCTTTTTATTACTCAAGTTCACGTCCGAACGCTCCTAGCCAAGCTCCCGGAATTTACCTCAGTCAAAAAGATGGCAAAACCTGGGTTTACCCAAGCATACCGCTCAAATCCTTACCCATGAGCGAAATGCAAAAAGTTCGTGCAAGTGGGCAAGCACCCGCAGATAGCCTCTTTCAAAATTATCCACTCAATGAGTGGTCAGAATTTGCTTCCTTGACACTCTACATGGTCGGTGGTCAACAGGTCGTATTTAAAAGACATATTCCACATGCCAAAAAAGTATTGGTAAAGGCGGCTAAGAAAAATACGGGTAAAGACTACCTAACTGTGGAATTGAACGATGGGAAAGCCACCAAAAAGGTACGCTTAGAAGGTGGAAAAGGTCAGTTTCCAAAACCAGAGCGCTTTGCCATGAACGGCGTTGTGTATCAGCTAGAATACGGCTCTATTCAAAAAAATATTCCATTTAATGTACAGTGCCGAGACTTCAGACTCGATAAATACCCGGGCTCAAATTCACCGTCGTCTTTCGAAAGTGAACTAACCATCGACGACCCACGAAATAAAGTCAAATTAAACCGCCGCGTATTTATGAACAATGTCATTGACTACGATGGCTATCGTTTTTTTCAATCCTCCTATGAATTGGATAACCCGAACACACCAGAAAACGAGGAAGGCACCGTACTTAGCGTCAATCACGATGCGCTCGGCACGAACATTACTTACATCGGCTACCTTTTGATGGCACTCGCTATGATTCTTTCTTTGTTTGCGCCTGCAGGTCGCTTTTATTACCTGGGCGAACAACTCAAAAAAATTAGGCTTAAAAAAGCAAGTCTCGGAATAATGCTCTTATTGTGGTCAGGCAACTTTTTTGCACAGCATCAGCACCAGGCCAAGCCCGTGCACCACGAAATCAGTTCAGAACACGCCGACGAATTGGCTACTTTACTCGTCCAAGACTACGACGGAAGAATTGTGCCATTTCATACCCTTGCCGACCAACTCACGCGAAAACTCACCCACGACAACAAATACAAAGACCTCAGCGCTGTTCAGTTTGTGTTGAGCTTGCACATGTATCCTTCATATTGGGTGAACCAACCCTTTATTCAAGTGCCTCGCAGCCTTAGAGAACCGCTAAAACTCAAAGAATACGAAAGCATTAAGTCGCTTTCCTCCAAAAAAAATGCTGAGTTCAAATGGATGGCACAGTATCAGGCTGCCCATCAAAAGCTTGAATCAAAGCGCAATGAATTCGACAAAAAACTCATTAAACTCAATGAAAAATATGAAGTAGCTAACAATATTTTTATGTGGCAATTCATGCGTGTTATTCCCGCCAAGAACGACCCTAACAACACTTGGTTTGTTCCGCTCAGCATGGAGCTTGGTCAAAAAGACACGCTTTCGTCAAAGCTTTTTGTCAATTACTTGGCGGCGGTGCACGATGGCGGACAGCGCCATACTTTTGGCGAAGCCACCGATGTGCTCAAGCAATTTAAACAATTTCAGCGCAAAGCAGGTAAGGCGGTTGCGCCAAGTGAGCGCATCGTTCAACTAGAAATCAGCTACAACAAAATGCAGATTTTCAAACGCTCTTATCAGCTCTACCTATTGAGCGGGTTCTTGTTATTAGTTGTCTTTTTTATCGGCATTTTCTTCCGCTCAGAAAAGTCGCTCAACCGTCTCATATGGCCAAAACGCATCTTGATTGGAAGCACCCTCATTACCTTCATCTATCACGGCGTTGGCATTGGTTTGCGTTGGGCCATTTCCGGCCACGCTCCTTGGAGCAATGGCTATGAAGCGATCGTATTTATTGGTTGGGTAACCATGATTGCTGGCTTTGTTTTTGCGCGCAAAAATCAGGTGGTGCTAGGCGGGGCAGCTGTCTTAGCTGCACTCATGCTTTGGGTAACAGAAATGAACCTCATGGATCCGGAAATCACACCTTTGGTGCCTGTTCTTAAATCTTATTGGCTCATGATACACGTGGCGATCATTACTGGAAGTTATGGGTTCCTAGGTTTGGCTTGTATTCTAGGGCTTATCAATTTAAAACTCTATCTCTTTCAAACCGAAAAATCTGCAGCACTTATCAGACTCAATATTCAAGAAATCACTTACATCGCCGAAATGACCATGACTGTTGGGCTTTACATGCTCACCATCGGAACTTTTCTTGGGGGTGTTTGGGCTAATGAATCTTGGGGGCGTTACTGGGGCTGGGATCCAAAAGAAACATGGGCTTTGGTCTCCGTTTTGGTTTATGCGGTCATTCTACACTTCAGACTGATTCCTGGACTTCAAGGTCGCTTTCTTTTTAATGCACTTGCTTTCTGGGGCTATTCAGCCATTCTCTTTACGTTCTTTGGCGTCAACTTTATGCTTGTTGGCTTGCATAGCTATGCGCAAGGTGAAGGATTGGGTCAATTTCCAACTTGGCTTATTTTCCTCATTATTGTATTTGCATTACTCACTACAATTGCAGCTTTGCGAAATAAATACATTGAAAAGAAGCAAAAAGAGGCCCTTCTGAATTCATGATTGCCGAACGCATCCTCTACGAAGACAACCATGTCATAGTTGTCAATAAATTGCCTTCTGAACTCACGCAAGGAGACAAAACTGGCGACGCCACGCTACCAGACCTCATCAAAGCCTACCTAAAAGAAAAATACCAAAAACCCGGCAATGTTTTTTTAGGCGTGGTGCACCGCTTAGATCGCCCAACGAGCGGCGCTCTGGTTTTTGCGCGCACTAGCAAAGCACTCGAACGTCTGAATGCACAATTCAGAGACAAAGAAACCAATAAAGTCTACTGGGCAATTGTGGGGCAAAAACCACCTCAAACCAGCGGAAACCTCGTTCAATACCTAAAGAAAAACGAAACACAAAACAAAAGTTATGTTGTTCAAGACAGCACGCCCGGCGCAAAAAAAGCACTGCTGCATTACCGACAAATTGCTGCTTCTGAACGGTATTTTTTACTCGAAATTCAATTAGAAACCGGAAGACACCACCAAATTAGGTGTCAATTGGCACATTTAGGTTGCGTCATCAAAGGAGATCTTAAGTACGGAGATAAACGCTCCAACCCCGACGGTTCTATCTGCTTGCATGCCCGAACACTCAGTTTTGAGCACCCAACTACCAAAGAACGCATTTCGGTTGTGGCGCCGTTGCCCAAACTAGGCATTTGGGCAGCATTTGATCAACATTAAAACCCCATTATTTTCTTAGCGGTGAGCCACATAATGTTGAGGTCTTGCACTAAACCTGGATTTGAAATATAACGCTGATTTAGCCCAATTTTCGCAGGCATGATTTCTTCAATATAGGTTTTTTGAGGGTCTGTAGCTTTTGCTAACAATTCGTTTTCATGAAAATATTCAATGCTCGCATAGTCGGTGATGCCGGGCCTAACGGTCAAAATTTTTCGCTGTTCTTCAGTGTAATATGCGACGTAAAACGGCACCTCTGGTCTTGGGCCGACAATACTCATGTCGCCTCTAAGCACATTGAGAAACTGCGGAAATTCATCGAGCTTTAAACGCCTGATTAAATAACCCGACTTCGTAATTCTAGGGTCGCGATTGCCAATCGTAATTTGGCTTCCTTTATCGGCATCAATGCGCATCGATCTGAATTTAATCAGTCGAAATGTTTGACCGTTCAGACCAACGCGTTCTTGAAAATAAAAAACACCACCCTTTGACTCTAATGAGATTAAAAGCATGAGCAGCAAACCGATGGGCAAAAAAAGCACAAGGATTACCAAAGAAATGCAAATATCAAATGATCTTTTCATCGTAACTTCGTACAAAGCTAAACAAATCTTAAGTTGTTAGATAAACTCAAATGGCAAGAAGCGCTCCTTGCTCCCGACTTTCGCTCTCAAACCCTGACTCAACTTCAAAAAGATTTAGACCGAGCGCAATGTGGTCTTTTGATCAGTTCTGATCATTTCATTCAAGAATTAGCACAACTGCTCGAAAGCTTGTCTGGCGAGAAATTAGCGCAGCTGCTTTACCTAATTGACCTCCCTGAGAAAAATTCGCAACTCATTACAAGTAATGATTTCTTTCTAGACCTTGCCGAACAAATTATTCACCGAGAGGCGCTCAAAGTATTTCTGCGCAACAAGTTTTCAGGTAAGTAAAAGGTGTTGAAACTCTTTTGAAATTGTTCATATCTCCACTTGAATTTTGGATGTCTTTACGTCCGAAATGTTAACTTTGTACATCAAATTTTTTGTCATGAATTTCATTGCCTCGAGCACTACCCTTTTGCGTCACCTTCAAAGTATATCAGGTGTTTTAAATACAAGCAATACCTTGCCTATTCTCGATAACTTCCTTTTCGAAATTACCGATGGCTTACTTACGGTCTCTATCTCAGATCTAGAAACCACTATGATGACCAAATTAGAGGTGCAATCAGAGCAAAATGGCAAAATTGCCATTCCTGCAAAGCTTTTGCTCGACGTGCTTAAAAATTTACCGGACCAACCTTGTACTTTCAAGGTAAACACCACTAATTTTCAAATTGAAATCGCCTACGACAACGGTAAATCTCGCATGGTTGGTTTCAATGGCGAAGAATTTCCTAAAGTGCCTGAGCTCGCCAACAAAAGTGCTATCAAACTTTCAGGCGCGGTGCTTTCTAAAGCCATCAATAAAACGCTTTTCGCTACCGGCAACGACGACCTTCGCCCAGTGATGAGCGGTGTTTATTGCCAATTTGCAGGCTCAGAAATCACCTTTGTAGCCACAGATGCTCACAAGCTTGTACGCTACAAAAGAACTGATGCCGAGGCGAGCGGAAGCTCTGCTTTTATCTTGCCTAAAAAACCGCTCAACCTACTTAAGTCTAACCTTCGCGGAGACGAAGACATCCTGATGGAATACAACGAATCCAATGCAGTCTTCACGTTCTCTGACCTAGTTCTGGTTTGTCGCTTAATTGATGGCAAATACCCGAACTACGAAGCCGTTATTCCAAAAGAAAACCCGAACGTGCTCACCATAGACCGCGCTCAATTTTTATCATCCATCAAACGCGTCTCCATTTTCTCCAACAAAACAACACATCAAATTCGCCTCAAACTTGCAGGTTCAGAACTTTCGTTATTTGCCGAAGACATCGACTTCGCCAACGAAGCTACCGAAAGACTCACCTGTAACTACGACGGCGATGATCTAGAAATCGGTTTCAACTCGCGCTTCTTGCTCGAAATGCTCAGTAATTTGGACGCCGATGAAATCAAGCTTTCTATGTCTGAGCCTAGCCGTGCAGGTTTGCTCACACCAGCCATCCAAGACAACGCTCACGAAGACATCCTTATGCTCGTGATGCCCGTCATGCTGAACCGCTAATCTTCATGAGTACTACCCTTACCAATATTCGCAACCTCTCTTTGGCCGAACTCCAAACGAGCTTTACCGAATTTGGCGAGAAACCATTTAGAGCCAAACAAGTTTGGGAATGGCTTTGGCAAAAGAATGCCCATTCTTTTGATCAAATGAGCAACTTGAGTCTTGGTTTTAGAACTTGGCTCAGCGAACATTTCTACATCGACGCCATTGCGCTTCAAGACCAACAAATCAGCAAAGACCGCACCATCAAAAGTGCCTTCACCGTAGACGACGGCAAAGTCATTGAAGGTGTCCTGATTCCGACAAGCTCGCGCATGACCGCCTGTATTTCTTCTCAGGTAGGCTGCAGCCTCTCCTGTCAGTTTTGTGCCACCGGACGCCTCAAACTACTGCGCAACCTCAGCGCAGGCGAAATCGTTGATCAAGTCGTTTATTTGCAACAACAAGCTCAACAACACTACAGCCAAAACCTGAGCAATATCGTCTACATGGGAATGGGCGAGCCCTTACTGAATTACAAAAACGTATTGCTCTCCATTGATCGGCTCTGTAGCCCAGATGGCCTCGGTATATCTCCGCGTCGCATCACTGTTTCTACTGCAGGCATCGCCAAAATGATCACCAAACTCGGCGACGAAAACGTCAAGTTCAATCTAGCGCTTTCGCTACACGCCGCCAATGACCAAAAGCGCAATCAAATCATGGAAATCAACGAGAGTAACAACCTCGAGACACTCTCTGCCGCGTTGCAGCACTTCCATGAAAAAACAGGCTCAAGGATAACCTTCGAATACATCATTTTCAAAGATTTCAATGATGAACTCAGCGACGCCCGTGAACTCGCACAGTTTGCAAAGTGCGTACCCTGCAAAATCAACATCATCGAATACAACCCCATAGACGACGGTATTTACCAACAAGCCGACCCAAAAAAAGTAGAGGCTTTTGCTCAGTATTTAGAGTCACTGAACCTCATCGTAAATGTGCGTCGCAGCCGAGGCAAAGACATCGACGCAGCCTGCGGGCAACTCGCCAACAAAAACAAAGCCATTGCCGCCAATGAACGCGCTCTAAAGTAAACCCCATGATCAAAGCCACTCAGCTCCGAAAGGAATTCCAATTGAGTCGCGGGCAACGAAAAGAACTCAACACCGCAGACACCATTGCCACCGCAGTAAGCAACATCAGTTTTGAATGTCAGCCAGGGCGCGTATTCTCTTTACTTGGGCCTAATGGCGCCGGTAAAACTACCACCCTTCGCATGCTGGCCACACTCATCGCCCCTACTTCCGGGCAAATTGAAATCAACGGCATTGACGCCATCAAATATCCACAAGAAGCGCGCAAACACATTGGCTTTCTAACGGGTTCAACGGGCCTTTACGCTCGCTTAACTCCATTAGAGATCATCGATTACTACGCCGATCTTTATCAAGTCTCAAACCAAGAAAAGGAAGAAAGGAAAAAATATCTTTTTGACCTGCTTAATATGCACGATTTTCTACAAAAGCGTATTGGTAAACTCAGTACCGGCATGAAACAAAAAGTATCCATTTGCCGGACCATGATCCATAACCCAAGCGTAGTTATCTTTGACGAACCAACCAGCGGGCTCGATGTCATTACCGCCGAGAATATCATCAAACTGATCCGCGATTGCAAAGACCAGGGTAAAACGGTTATTTTTTCGAGTCATATCATGAGTGAAGTCGACCTCCTCTGCGACGACCTCGCTATAGTTAATAAAGGAATTCTAAAATATGACGGCTCCATGCAAGCTTTCCGCTCAAATATGCAAACGGCTAATCTCACCGAAGAATTCATTCGTATCGTTCAAGCGCCAACAGTTTTATCATGATATTTCGCATTTTCCGCAAAGAACTGCTCGACACCCTTCGAGACCGCCGCACCCTCATGACCATGCTCGTGATTCCTATTTTGGTTTTCCCAATTACGCTCAATGTATTTGTAGAAATTTCAAAATCCTACCAAGAAAGTGCGAGCAAAGAAACCATGAAAATTGGCGTAGTCGGTGATCCTGATCAATTTTACACCCAACAGTTACAGCAAATTCCGGCAGCCGTTGGACCTAAAAAAATCATTGCATTCCAGGACAGTTCAGCTTTACGCAAGGCCATCAACAAAGACGAAATTCAGTTGGGTTTGCTACTACCGGCGCACGCAAAGTTGCTGCGCAAGCAACAGACTACCGTAAGGCTTTCTTGGCTTCTAGATGCCTCTGAAGTAGGGCGCGCAGAACGCGCAGAACTCTACAGCGCTAGCCTAAAAGCCAATGCAGAAAACGAAAGACTGCAAAAACTCGGCATTAGTCCAGAACAAATTAGGCCATTGGAAGTGGAAACCATCAATTGTGCAAGCAATAAAAAAATGGTGGGCCAACTGGCAGGTGGTTTCTTGCCCTATATATTTATCGCTTTTGGTTTCATTGGTTGCATGTATCCAGCCATCGATTTATTTACCGGTGAAAAAGAACGCGGCACCATTGAAACGCTGCTCACCGTTCCTGTTGCTCGCTGGAAAATTCTGATGGGTAAAATGCTAGTCGTTATTTGCTCGGGAATGGTTGCTGCAACTTGTGCTTTATTAGGTCTTTTTGTTTCGATTGAATTTCTAGATCTGGCAGACAACCAAGAACTTCTAGAAGTCATTCATAGCATCCTGACACCCTACTTTATTCTTTCGATGTTTGCATTGCTCTTACCATTGGTTATTTTCTTTGCGGGCCTCATGATTCCGATTGCCATTTATGCCAAAAGTTTCAAAGAAGCGCAGAGCATCATAACTCCTTTAAATATTTTAGTTGTCTTGCCCGCCATGGTTGGTTTTTTCCCGGGCATAGCACTCAACATACAAACCGTATTTATTCCGGTAGTCAATGTGGTGCTCGCTACTAAAGCGCTCATTGCAGGAACGCTGTCTTGGTTCTACTTCTTTGGGGTTTTTAGCCTAATGTGCATGCTTGCTTTTCTTGCCATTAGTTTGTCTTACCGTCAATTCGGAAAAGAAAATAACATCTTAAGCTAATTCTGAAAGTTCTAACCAGCGAAAAGTGAGTTCGTCTATTTGAGCAACAATTGCACCCAGGCGCTCTCCTTTCTGCATGAGCTCCTCATTGCTCAAGTTACCCATAGATAACTCTTCAGACAGTTGATCTTTTTCAAGTTCTAACTTAGGCAACTCCTGCTCAATCTGTTCAAATTCTTGCTTCTCCTTAAAAGACATTTTTCTTTTCTTCTCTGGTGTGGAGGAAGGTTCGACAACAACTTCTGTTTTTGGGGCTTGTTTTTGCCCTCGTTGGCTCTGTTGTAAACTGCTGCGGTAGCTGTGGTAATTTCCTGTAATGTCTTTAATGCGCCCCTCACCTTGAAAAACAAAGAGGTGATCAACCATTTTATCCATGAAGTAACGGTCGTGAGAAACAACAATTAAGCTGCCTTGAAACAAACGCAGGTATTCTTCAAGAACTGACATCGCAAAAATATCGAGGTCGTTGGTGGGCTCATCGAGAATCAAAAAATTCGGATTGAGCATCAGGACCCTCAATAATTTAAGGCGGCGTCTTTCTCCACCACTTAGTTTGTGCACAAAATGGTAGTGCATATCTCTGGGGAACAAAAAGCGTTCTAGCAGTTGCGCTGCCGATAGCTGACGGCCTTTCTCCAAAGGAATAAATTCGGCAACTTCTCTTACCACATCGATGACTTTCATGTCTGGGTCAACTTCCATGAGGTCCTGAGAATAATAACCAAAAACGATGGTTTCACCAATGACAATTTTTCCTTTGTCGGGAAGTGCCTCACCGGTAAGCATCTTTAAAAAAGTGGTTTTACCTGTACCGTTGTTACCAACAATTCCCAAGCGCTCTTGACGCTGAAAATGATAACTGAAGTCATCTAGCATGACCCTAGAGCCAAATGATTTAGAAACTTTGTGGAATTCGACAATTTTGGTTCCGAGTCTTTCCATCTTGATCGGCAATTCTAGCTCGTCTTCATCGAGGCGTTGGCTGGCCACTTTCTTCAAGTCTGTAAACGCATCTACGCGGGCTTTTTGCTTTGTTCCACGCGCTTTTGGCTGCCTGCGAATCCAGTCGAGTTCTTTGCGAAAAGTATTTTTAGCCTTTTCGATGGTAGACTGCAGTTGTTCTTCACGTTCGGCTTTCTTCTCCAAATAATAGGAGAAGTTACCTTTATAACGGTAGATGGTTTGATCGGCAAGTTCTAATATGGTGTCGCAAACAACTTCCAAAAAATAGCGATCGTGGGTCACCATTAATAAGGTAAGTTGTGAAGCAGACAGGTATTGTTCTAACCATTCGATCATGTCTAGATCGAGGTGGTTAGTAGGCTCATCTAGAATGAGAAATTCTGCTTCTGAAAGTAGTACTTTGGCTAAGGCGACTCTTTTCTTTTGCCCTCCTGAAAGCTCGCCTACTTTTTGCGTTAGGCCGCTGAGTTTTAAAACAGATAGGATTTGCTGAACCTTGACTTCTAAATCCCAGGCTTGGTGTTCGGTAAGTGCCTGATACAGCTCGCCAAGCTTGGCTTCGTCGTTGGCTTGCAAGGCATCGGTGTAGGCTTTGATCAGTTTGATTTCTGGTAGGTCGTGATCTAGAACTGCGTCAAGTACACTGAGTTCGGGATTGAGGTCTTCGGTTTGCTCCATAAAAGCAATGCGCAGTTCTTTGCGAAACGTAACGGTGCCGCTATCTGGCGGCTCAAGGCCCAACAAGCACCGTAAAAGTGTGGATTTACCAGCTCCATTTTTAGCGACGATCGCTACTTTCTGGCCGTGTTCAATACCAAAGGTGAGTTCAGAGAATAAAAGACGTTCACCATAAGATTTGGTGAGTTGTTCGACAGAAAGAAAGTTCATATTAACGCAGGCGGTCTAAAGATTCGAGGATTTCTTTGTCTTTTTTGACACCTTTAAAAGCAAAGTAAGAAAATGGTAGGCCAACCACAGAAATATAATAGCCCCAGCCGAGTTGAATACCGACTGCATTTGGTACGAATAGGCCCGCACTTCCAAAAATAAGAAGCAAGACCAATCCGATCAGATAAATTAGAAAAGCCAAGCGCGCTAATCTAAATTGCTTCTTCAGGTTTTTGTAATTCATCATGGCGAAGTAATTGAAAAGCACAAAGACTATCACAAAGTAAAAAAGTAGCGATCCTTGTATGTTCTCGGCTTTGCCAAGCGGTGCAGAGGCTGCCGATTTGAATTGCTGAATTCCATAAACGGAATAGGAAAGGTAATTTTTCGCCGTTGGAAATCCAAAAATTTCTACCCCTGATAGCAATGATGATAAAAGGAGCATCACGAGAATAAAGTAAACGGTTTGAATGCGTTGAATCATGAGAAAAGCGTATTGCGTTGTTGTCTTAAATAAAAATCAAGGAGTACGATATGAGCCATTGCGGTAACGATAGGCACCGCTCTTGGTACAACACAAGCATCGTGACGGCCTTCAATTTGCAACGAGGCCAAGGCACCATCTTTTTGTAAGGTTTCTTGGGGCTGCAGAATACTGGCCACTGGCTTAAAAGCGACGCGCAGACTAATTGGCATACCGTTGGAGATGCCGCCTTGAATGCCGCCAGAATAATTGGTTTGCGTGCTGCCGTCTGCATTGAAAAGATCGTTGTGCGTAGAGCCTTTCATGGCAATTGCGGAAAAACCACTGCCAATCTCAAAGCCTTTGACAGCATTGATCGAAAGCATGGCCTTTCCAAGTTCTGCATGGAGTTTATCAAAGACAGGCTCTCCCCAACCAGCAGGCACTCCCTTTAAAATGCAACGAACCGAACCACCTGTGGTATCGCCGAGTGACTGGAGCTCCGATACATAAGTTTGCATTTGCAATGAGCACTCAGGTTCTGGGCAGCGCAGCGGTGAAGCTTCTATTTGAGCAGATGAATACCATTTTGCATCTGGGAGTTGAATTGTTCCTATTTGATCGACATAGCAGCTGCTTTCAACACCCAATTTTTGCAAAACTTGAGCGGCGAGCGCGCCTGCTACTACCCTACACGCGGTTTCGCGGGCACTGCTACGACCTCCACCTCTGTGGTCGCGGTTACCGTATTTTTGCTCGTAAGTATAATCTGCGTGAGAAGGGCGGTAAACGGCTTTGAGCGCCTCGTAGTCTTTAGAATGTTGGTCTTTGTTTTGAATCAGAAAAGCAATTGGCGCACCAGTGCTTTTACCCTCAAAAATTCCGGATAGAAATTCAACTTGATCTGCTTCTTGCCGCGGAGAAACCATTGCACTTTGCCCTGGCCTGCGCTGATTCAATGCACTTTGAATTGCTGTAATATCTACAGGAAAATTAGACGGGAAGCCTTCTATAACACCACCTATTGCCACACCATGAGATTCCCCAAAAGTGGTAAGACGGTAAATATGACCATAGCTCGAACCAGACATAAGACAAAGGTAAGGAATTTTGGATGGTTAATCTTTTTATATTTGGACATGCGAACGATTCTATCTCTTATTCTCAGCCTAGCCATTTTATGGTCTTGTGCGCCGGCCCGCTTTGTGGAACCCCTAAAAAAAGGAGAGCAAGTGCTGAGTGGTCACTTTGGAGGCCCAGTTGCAAAAATTCCAGGCATAGGCGCCATTCCCATACCTTTCAGCTCAATTGGTTACGGTCGCGGTCTCAGCGATCAAACGACGGTTTTTGGCAACCTGCACCTCACCTCGCTGGCATTTGGTGTAGGTCAGTTTGAATTAGGTGCTTCTCAAAAATTATGGCACACCGACCGCATGGGTGTTTCGGGCCAACTCAATACGAATATTTTAATCGATTTTTATACGGGTGCTAACCGTGTTTGGCCGCAACTCGATGCCAATTATTACTACAAGTATGGGCGTCAATGGCAACCTGAAAAATTAGACAAAATGTGTGCTGTATATCACCGCAACTATAATTTTTTCTATGCCGGTGTTTCTAATTGGTTTGACTTTTACAGAACGGAGTCTCAAGGTAGGCCAAACGAGCAGCTCTGGATTCCGAGTTTACAATTTGGTCATCAATGGATTCGACCGAAATGGAGCTATCAAACCGAACTCAAAATTTTGGCACCGCTAGAGTCCAATCAAAACATCGTAGTACCCTATCCAAGTTTGCTACAAAATCAGGGAGCTCTAGGCCTCTATTTCGGCATCACTTATCACTTGTAACTATGAAAAAAATCCTATTTGCCATTTTATTGCTTGGCGTGGCCGTCTCTTGTCGCAAGCGCCTAGACAGCTTTCTTTTCAATCCAAGTCAGCTAGAAAGTTATCAGCTAGACGCTTATCAAGGAGAGCTTACTTTAGATTTAGGAGGTCAGTTTGACGTGCCAGATTCATTGATTCATCAGTTCCAGATGGAAGTCGGGCTCGAAGAAGGCAATGCGCAAATGAGCGCCATTTACGTTGGTAACTTGCAAACAATTGCAACCGACACCGTCATTCTTTATTGCCACGGCAACAAAGACCACATGGATTTTTATTGGCCACGTCAAAAACTTTATGCCAATACAGGCGGGTTAGGCCGTTATGGTGTCTTAATGTTCGATTACCCGAGCTATGGGTTATCTGAAGGGGTTTCGAGCGAAGAAAATATGTACAGATCCACGGCACGTGCTATTCAATGGCTCAAAGATCAAGGGGTCAGCAATGAGCACTTTGTAATTTTTGGCTTCTCACTGGGCTCAGCAGCTGCTTGCGAGGTGGCAGCGCATCCGGCAGCTTATGCATTGGCGCCGAGCAAACTCATTTTAGAAGCGCCATTTGCTTCGGCAGAAGTGATGATTCAGGATGCCGGCTTGCTTTCTATGCCTGGGTCATTTTTAGTGGATTTACAAATCGACAACGCCACCGAAATCAAGAAGGTCAGTATTCCACTACTTTGGATACACGGACAAGACGACAGTTTCTTAACGGTTAAAAGCCATGGCCAACCCGTTTATGTCCACAAAACAATTGGTTATAAAGAGTCGTATTTAGTGCCAGGTGGCGAGCATGAAACCACACCTTTTGTGGCCGGCTACCAGAACTACATGAATAGAATAGCGCAGTTTATTGCTAATTAGTCGAGCACTACAATTTTTGTACGCTGCTGCTGCCCTTTCCAATTGGCTTCTAGGTAATAAACACCTTCGCTCACATTGAGCTCAAGGGTTTCTTTTTGTGCCATGCAAAGCCAAGTCCCGATGAGCTTTCCTTGTGCATCAAAAAGCTGTAATTGGGTCTCGGGTAAAAGGTCTGCAATTTGAAGAATTCCGGATGTTGGATTTGGATATACATTGAAATTCAAGGCCGTAATATTGTCTAGTTGCGCACAATCCTCAATAATGATGGTGAGTTCTGTAGATCCAGAACAGCCTGAATTCACATCGATAGCCGTAGCTGTTAAAGTAATTGGCCCCAGCGCCAAGCCTGTTGGATCAAATGTAAGACCACTGACACCCAAACCGTTTACTGTTGCATCTTGTGGCGTCACGTTTAAGGCTACTGGTCCTTCTTGCGCACATAGTACTAAATCGGTATCGGCAATAGCGAGTCCAACGGCAGGAGTAGTTTGAACTGTAATTTGTTGCGTACTTGTATTGGTGCCAGCGGCGTTGCTTACCGTTAGCGCAACAGTGTAGGTACCTGGAGCAAATACGTGACTCGGATTTTGATCTGAGGAGGTAGTTCCGTCGCCGAAATCCCAGAACCAGGTAGTAGGTAGATTTTGAGAGAGGTCGGTGAATTGAACTGTTGTGCCGCTGCACAAACTTACTGGCGCTTGGAATTGAGCTAAAGGCGCAACAGTAGGCCCAGCCTCATTGTAATAGATGGAGAAATCATCAAAATAAAAACCATCTTTACGAGTGCCACCATCTGATTTCAGCTGAAAACGCACTTTAATGACCTGTCCTAAGTAATCACTCAATTGGATCTCTTCTTGCACCCATGTACTTTGAGTACCTTCCCAAACAGGTTGGTTATTTGGCTGAACGCTACCATTAGCGGAGTTGCCAGCAACAGTATATAAACCACATTGACCAACCCAAGTTGAACCGTTATCTGTAGAAACTTGTAATTGCACAAAATCGTAATCTGCTTCTATATCCCATTTGGCCCAAAAGTTGAGCTTTGCGGCTATCGCATTCGTTAAATCAATGGTTGGTACATAAGTGTAGGTTGTATTCGCATTATTGATGTAATTACCGGTTGGGGTATCTGTAAAAGAACGCGGAGCTGAGACAAAAGTGGTGGTGGTGGTGTTCCAGTTTCCGGTCCAGTTATTGGCGGTAGTCGCATTTTCGGTAACTTGAAGCGTAAAAGAACCATATGTTTTTACAATTGTATCTTTTTTCACCCAATAACCGTTGTCGGTTTGCAGAATATACTTGATCTGGTCGCCAAACTGAATATTTGGATTGAGCGTATAGGAAATACCCGCGTTGCCATTTTGTTGAATCGCTAGATTATGTACAACTGGTGCGCCTACTGAAACGATATTCTGCAAAGGCAAAATACTGACTGTTACTGCTCCATTTTCGCGACCGAGTCTGCGGGCCTGATGATTGAAGTTACCCGTTAGGGTGGCAATATTACTCGGGTCTTGGTCAGTGGTTACGTAGTAAATCCCGGCAACATGTGCTAAAATAAGGTTAGGATACACCATTTCTTGACAAGTTGGGATGATTTCAGAAGACGGTTGCCAAAAAGCCGTACCTACCTCTGGGGTATGTACAAACATGGTGTCTTTTAGCCCAACACCGATATCAACCTTGTACATGTAATCGTCTGAATCGCCAGATGCAGGATACAACGCAGAACTCTTCATAGCGGTATACCCATTATTCTCTACCATGATGTTGGTATACTCTTGGAAGTAATTATGGTGTGGGGCAAATTCTGCCGTTGTAGTTCCTATAGGAAAGAGGATGTCTTCGGCATAGGTGTGCGCGTTAAATGCTGTGACGAACTTATTGTTTTGTACCAACCAACGCATGGCTTGGGTCTCTGGCTCTGAGAATGCTCCAGTGCCACAATACGTTTCGTTCGTTTGAGTAAATGAAGTTCCGGTTGTTCCCCAACCGTAGCTGTAGTTGCGGTTCAAGTCAACTCCATATGACCCGCCTGAATTCAGGCGGCGATTTTTACGCCACATTCCACCTCCATTTGGATTGGTCGTTTGGTTGTAAACGTAACCATCTGGATTGATACAAGGCACAAAATACAATTGCATGTTGTTCACTAAATAGGTGACTTCTGGATTAGTACCGTAGTTTTCCAACACATACCACATAAAAAAGATGGTTTCCATGAGACTCATGGGCTCACGAGCATGATGGATGGCCGTATAAAGCACTTTCGGCTCACCGCTTTCGTCGACGTTTGGATTGTCGGAAATACGAACATGGTATAGTGGTCTATTTTGAGCGGTTAAAAACGTCGATATTGGCGCTTTGGCAGTGATGAGGTTCGGATAAGTAGCCACCATTTCGTCGAGTTCAGCAAGCATTTCCTCATATTTGAGATAACCCCCCATGGTACCTAAATTGAAATGAGTAGGGACTGAAGGCGTAAATATAGAGCCCCCATTGCCCGAACCTGTACAAGCTGTATTCTTCAACGCCGCGCCCTCTTTGGATGCTGGTTTATTGAGCTCCTCGATGTAGTAAGCCTGCACATCTTCAATCAAGACCTCGTAATTAAAGTCAAAGGAATCCATGATTTGACGTTCTTCTTTAGAAAAATCAGAAATGAAAAAAACACCCTCTTTGCGAATGCCATGATCGACAGCAACACCAAGGTTTGCAAGCTTATTGAGCTCTAAATCATTGGCAAAAACTTTCAGACGAGAATAATCCTGAGCCCAACTTGAAAAAGTGTTGAAGGCGACAAAAACAAAGAAAAAGATGGCAGATAGTTTCATTATCAAAGCAATTTGGAAGACAAATAAACAGCATTTTTTAACCAAACGCAATTTTTTTCTGTGTGTTCGGCAACCTTCTCGCTTTTAGATAGTTTATTATTTTGAGAATGTACACGTTTGTGTTAAATTTACTCAACTGATGAACGTCCTAAGATTACTTGTTATACTCGGGTTTTTCCATACGGCATTTGCCCAAGACCTCTGGTTGTATCCCAATCATGGGCAATGGGATGAGCGCATATTGTATAATATGCCACTCTCTTCCGGACGACTTTATGTAGAGCAAAAAGGCCTTACCTTTTTTTTATCTAATGCCACTTTTCACAATCATGACCACGAAAAAGCGCAGGAGCATCATGATGAGTCAACGGTATATCATGCCATTCAACAAAGATTTGTGCATGCACAAAATACAACATTTACCGCTAGAGACTCAAGTGAGCACTACCACAATTATTTTCTTGGAAACGACCAAAGCAAATGGAAATCTAAAGTTCATGGTGTTAAAAAATTGAACGCAGATGGGTATTTCCCAAACGGCTCTCTACACTATCTTACCGACGATCAGCAATTCGCCTTTCATCTTCAGCTCAATCCTTTAGCTGATCTCCACGAACTCGACTTCGCAATTACCGGCGCCGACTCTATTTTTATTGATGAGTCAGGCCTACTGCACCTCACACATCGCTTTGGCGAAATTACCTACAGCGCTCCTAAAGCATGGAATCTCATTTCAGCAACACAAAAAGAAGAAGTCGCTATTCAATTTACATTGGATAAAAACGTCATTTCTTTCCAAGTTGGCGCAAACTACAACCCCAATTTACCACTTTACATAGACCCCAGCCTGACATTCTCAACCTTTACCGGCTCTCCTGCCGACAACTGGGGCTTTACCGCCACACCAGATGCTAATGGAAACTTATTTGGAGGAGGCATTGTATTTGGTTCTGGATACCCGAGTTCCGCCGGAGCTTTTGATGCAACTTATAATTCGGGAACCGGAACCTTTCCAATGGATGTCGGGATTACCAAATTCAATGCATCAGGTACAGCCCTCCTCTATTCAACCTATCTCGGAGGTTCAGGGAACGAAACGCCACACAGTATCGTTTGCGCTCCTAACGGAGAACTATATGTTTATGGTGTAACGTCATCTACTAACTTTCCCATGGCTGGGCAATCCTTTGACAACACGTTTAACGGAGGGCCTTATCAATTGCAAAACTCACTTGAGTTCAATGGATCAGATATCTATATTGCGCGCTTTAATCCAAATGGAACCGCACTACTTTCTTCCACATATGTGGGTGGAACAAGCACCGACGGTCTCAATGCAGCAAGTTTGTTTTACAACTACGGAGACCAGTTTAGAGGTGAAATTGTACTTGACGCCAACCAAAACGTATACGTTTCAAGTACCACCACCTCTACAAACTTCCCGACGGTAGGTGCATTTCAAGGTCTTTTAAACGGGGCCCAAGATGCCGTCATTTTCAAGATGAATTCAGGATTATCTCAGTTGCAATGGAGTACTTACTTTGGAGGCAGCGGAGCTGAATCAGGCAACTCGATCACTACTGGCTCCAACGGAAGTGTTTATGTTGCAGGAGGTACCACCTCTAGCTCTTTGGCAATTGCCGGCGGACACGACCTAACCTTCAACGGAGGAAGCGCAGATGGCTATGCGATACGAATAAACGCGACTACTGGCGCAATGCAATCAGGAACCTACATGGGTCAATCAGAATACGATCAAACCTATTTTGTGCGCACTGATGTAGATAATGCAGTTTATGTATATGGGCAATCGCAATCTTCATGGGCAATTACACCTGGTTGCTACGGAAATGCCAATTCTGGTCAATTCTTACGCAAATACACCCAAGACCTATCCACCCCTAGCTGGACCACCATGATTGGCGCCTCTACGGGTAATGTAGAGCTCTCTCCAACTGCCTTTTTGATTTCTGATTGTTATGATATTTATTTAGCAGGATGGGGTGGCCAGCTCAATCAGCTATATGGGCAAGCGAGTTTTTCTACTACCAACAATTTCCCGGTTACCCTAGATGCGTATCAACTCAATACAAACGGTTCTAATTTTTATATTGCCGTATTAGATCAAGATGCGAGTGCGCTCAAATATGCCACTTTTATGGGCGGAATCAACAGTAGTTCAAATCACGTAGATGGTGGAACCTCTCGTTTTGACAACCAGGGGCGCATTTACCACGCCGTTTGTGGCGCCTGTGGCGGCAATGACTTCGGCTTTACCAGTACCCCTGGTTCATGGTCACCAACAAACCAAAGTTCAAATTGCAATCTTGCATGTTTTAAATTTGAGCTCAGCACAATTGAAGCCATAGCAGCCCAACCTGCCCCACTCATTTGTATTCCTCAAAGCGTTTTCTTCGATAACAACTCTCAAAATGCCAACTCATTTTTCTGGGATTTTGGCGACGGAAACACCTCCACTGCATACGAACCTATTCACGCTTATACCACACCCGGTACCTACGATGTGCTTCTAGTGGCATTTGATTCTACAGGTTGTTTTACACCCGATTCTGTTACCGTAACGGTCAACATCGGTGCATTCACTGCAGGCGCCATACAACCTACTGCCAGTATATGTGCCGGAGACACCTATCAACTAGAAGCCTTTGGTGGCAGTACCTATACTTGGTCACCAGCCAATGTGCTAGACGATCCGAGTAGCCCGACACCTACCGCAACAATTTTTACAACCACTACATTTTCGGTAATTGTTGCCGATTCTTGCGGCTCTGACACCCTTGAAGTCATCCTAAACGTCAGTATTCCGAGCATTACCCTACCCAATGACACCACCATTTGTATTGGAGAAAGCGTGCCAATTACCGCAACTGCAAGTGGCAATATAAGCTGGTCTCCGGGTTCTTTCTTAAACACCACAACGGGTTCAAATGTCATCGCTACTCCTCAAAGTAACATCACTTACACAGCCACCACAACCTCCAATATTGGTTGTACGGCCCAAGACTCGATTACTATTTCGGTGTTCAATAATCCACCTGTTCCACAACTGATTGATAGCGTGGCGCTTTGTTATGGAAACGCCATGCCCCTTACCGCAAGCGGTGGCACAAGCTATTTTTGGTATCCAAACAATGATTTAATAGGCGCAAATAATCCTACTGTACAAATCAGCCCCATTACTGGTCAATATTATTATGTAGATGTAACAAATAGTTGCGGAACCGAAACCGATTCTGTGTGGGTCTCGATCCTTACCGCACAAATTTGGGCCGGAAACGACACCATCGTTTGCCCTGGACGACCTGCCAATCTTTGGGCTAGTGGCGCACTTTATTACGAGTGGAGCCCTGCGGCAAATGGAACGAGTGCAAATGGAGCGCAAGTGAGTGTCCTACCTCCATTCAACACCACATATATGGTCATCGGAACCGATGCGCAAGGTTGTCAAGACTCTGCTTACGTACAAGTGAACTTATATCAACCTGCCTTTGTGAGCGCTGGCCCTGATATCTTTGCCCTACAAGGCGATGTCATTCAACTTACAGCCGACCCATCTGGCCCAGGCGCATTTTTATGGTCACCATCAGACGAAGTATCATGCGCAAACTGCCAATTCACCACGGTTGCACCCAATCAAAACGCTATTTATTCTGTTTACTTTACCGACCAAAATGGCTGTACTGCTCAAAGCCAAGTCAATATCTATTATGATCCTTTCTTTTACGTTCCCAATACATTTACCCCAGACGGAGACATGTTTAATCAGTATTTCAGGGTTGTCGGTGGTAATTTCCTAGAAGTAGAAGTTAGTATATACAACCGTTGGGGCGAACTCATCTATCAATTTACCGATCTCAAAGACTACTGGGATGGCACGTACAATTTCCGACCTTGTCAAGACGGTACCTACACCTGGAAAATCAAATATACCGATTACCAAAATCGAAAAGAAATACTGACCGGACACGTCAACTTGCTTCGTTGAAGCAGAATTGCCGTAACTTTGAAACATGTCTGTTCAAATTCAAGCCTTTTCATTCAACGCCTTTCAAGAAAACACTTTTGTGGTCTCTAATGGCTCAGACGCCGTAATTTTTGATCCTGGTTGCTATACAAGAGAAGAGGAGGCTGCACTTTTTGCTTATATCAATGAAAATGCTTTAGAGGTAAAGGCAATTCTATTTACCCATGCACACATCGACCACATTTTAGGTGCGTCGTTTTGCCTTGATAAATTTAAAGCTCCAGCCTACCTTCATGTTGCTGACCATCCTACTTGGGAATCCGTCAAGAGCTATGCACATGTTTATGGGTTTGAAAATTACAAAGAGGTCGCTACACCTGAATACGCGCTCAATGACCAACAAATCCTGCAATTTGGAAACTTACAGTTCAAGGTTTTCTATACGCCTGGGCATGCCCCCGGGCATGTTGTTTTTTACCACGACAGCGGATTTGTAATCAACGGAGATGTTCTATTCAAAGGAAGCTTTGGTCGGGTAGATTTACCAGGAGGGGATCTCACTACCCTTAAAAAGAGCATTTTTGAAGTACTCTTTCAATTTCCCGACTCAACTATAGTTTATTGTGGTCATGGCCCTGCTACTACTATAAAAGAAGAGAAGGCGAGCAATTACATCTTGCAATTTTAACATGCGCATCGGAATCAACACGAGGTCTTTACTAGGTCAAAAAATGGAGGGTTTTGGCAACTATACCCTTGAGTTGGTTCAACGTATGACCGCAGCGCATCCAGAACAGACCTTCATCCTCTACTTTGACCGACCCGTTGACCCACAATTTAGTTTTGGTTCAAATGTCATTTGCAAAAGTATTTTCCCGCCGACCAGACATCCATTTTTATACATCATATGGTTTCAATGGCGCTTAAAAAGAGCCATTAAAAAAGATCAATTAGATGTTTTTTGGACTCCAGATGGCATGTTCCCGCTTGGCACAAAGACACCTGTTCTCGCTACTATTCACGACCTCAATTTTGAACATTTTCCGCAAGACCTCCCCAAGTGGGTGGCCTGGTATTACAAAAAATACTTTCCGCTCTTCGCCAAAACAGCAGATCAAATTATTACTGTTTCGAATGCCACTAAAGAAGATATCATCTCGAGTTATCATATACCTGCAGCAAAAATAAGTGTCGTTTACAATGGGGTCAATACACTATACAAACCCATATCAAATCAAGAAAAAGAAAAAATTCAGCAGCAATTTGGCTTCCATCAACCGTACTTTTTATTTGTAGGTTCGCTGCATCCAAGAAAAAACATACATCGCTTGCTAGAGGCCTTTCAAGAATTTGCAAAATCAGACGACACCACAAACTTGGTCATTGTAGGAGCCGCTATGTGGAAAAACCAAGTCGTCAAAATCAATCCCAAATTTACAGATCGCATTCAATTTCTTGGGCATGTCGACACCGCTGCACTTGCACAGATCATGGGAGCCGCAAGTGCCTTTGTTTACGTCCCTTATTTTGAAGGCTTTGGCATGCCACTAGCCGAAGCAATGGCAGCTCAAACACCAATTATTGCAGGCGATCAAAGTTGTTTGCCAGAAATTGCAGCAAATGCCGCATTATTTGTGGACCCTTTCGATATACATTCGATTGCCAACGGCATGAAGAAAATGAAAAATGACGTAGCTTTGCAAACCCAATTAGTAGAGAATGGAAAGCAACGTGTTTTGGACTTCAATTGGGATTTTGCGGCACAGCAAGTCTGGCAAGAAATAAACAAATTGGTCTCGTAGTTCAACGGATAGAATAAGCGTTTCCTAAACGTTTGATCCAGGTTCGATTCCTGGCGAGACCACATTTATTTCTTTAGTAACTTAACCATTAGTTTATCTATGCGCGGGCCATCTTTATCGACAACCTCTAATTGCAACTGATCGACAATGAGGGTATCGCCTACCTCCGGAATTTCATTCTTTCTGGAAATAAACAAGCCGGCAACGGTCGCATAGGTATTCAGTTCGTCGGTAACGAGCACATCAAAATACTTCTCAAAGTCAAAGATCGAATATTGACCATCTACCAACCAAGTGTCTTCTGTACGTTGTACGATTTTGTATTCATCTTGGTAGTGCTCCGTGGCGTCACCGACCAAAGCGTCTAGCATGTCATCCATGGTGATGATTCCTTGTACTGAGCCGTATTCGTTGACTACAATACCGTAGTGGTTGCCTTCGTTTTTAAATGATTCAAGCACTTGATACGCACTAGTATTCTCATTGAAATAGATGGGCTCTTTGATGTAGTTGGTCACTTTGAAGTCTTGCTCTGTATGACCGCCAAACAAATCTTTGAGTAAGATAATGCCAGTGATGTCATCTAGATCATTGGTAGAGGTGACAGGATAAGCAGAGTGTTTTTCTTCGTCGATTTTTTGACGAATTTCTTGCCAAGAATCGCTTTCTTTGAAAAAGACAACTTCGCTACGGTGCGTGAATAGAGATTTAACTTTGCGGTCTCCGAGTTCAAATACGCGTTCTACAATAGAGTGCTCGATGTCTTGAATTTCTCCACCCTGTGCACTTTCTTTTAAAATCGATTTGATTTCTTCCTCTGATACAGCTTGGTCTGTGGTATCATTCAAGCCGAGCATACGTACAAACAAATTATTCGTTGCGGTAAGTAACCAAACGAATGGCCCAGTGAGTAGCGCCAAAAATTGCATGGGCGCTGCCATAAACGTGATGATTTTTTCAGGATAAGCCATTCCAATTCTTTTCGGGACTAGCTCTCCTAGTACGATAGAAAAATAAGTAATGAGAACAACGATGATCCCAGTGGCAAGCTCTTCACTGTAGGGTTTTATACTTTGGAATGTGTTGAGAAGAGAAATGAAGTCGTTGGTCAGGTTTTCTCCTGAATATACCCCGAGTAAGATGCCAATTAACGTGATGCCGATTTGAACGGTTGAAAGAAAGCGGGTGGGTTTTTCCGAAAGTTCGAGCGCTTTTCGTGCTTTTTTGTTTCCTCTTTTACTGGCTTTCTCAAGCTTATAGCGCTTGGAGCTCACCAAGGCCATTTCAGACATAGAGAAGACACCATTGATCAGTACCAATAAAACAATAATGAATAATTCCATGAAACGAAATTAATCAATTAATAGAGGGTAGCGATCAGTTATTATGGTGTTTGTTATAAATCCAACTTGTAGACATCGCTGAGTGTCTGGTTGTCTTTTAATGTAACCAACAAATCTTTGATCATGCCGTCGTGAATATCATAAACCCAACCATGCACATGGACGTCCTGCCCTCTTTCCCATGCTGCTTGAACAATTGACGTTTTACCTAAATCAAGTACTTGTTCGAAAACATTCAATTCCACAAAGCGATCAAAGCGCTTCGTTTCATCATTGATGGCATCTAGTTCCTGACGATGCAAGCGGTATACGTCTTTGATATGACGGATCCAGTTGTCAATTAAACCAATATGTTTGTTGGTCATTGCTGCCTGAACACCTCCACAACCGTAATGACCACAAACGATAATATGCTTCACTTGTAAAACATTGACAGCATAATCCAGTACAGACAACATATTCATGTCAGAATGCACCACCATATTTGCAATGTTGCGATGTACAAAAACTTCTCCAGGCTCAGCTCCAATGATTTCATTTGCAGGGACACGGCTATCTGCACAACCAATCCAAAGCACCGGAGGCTTTTGCCCAACTGACAATTTCTTGAAATAATTGGGGTCTTTAGCCAGCTTGCTGGCTACCCACGTTTTGTTATTTTCCAATAACTGGTTATAGAAATTTTCCATTATAAATTGATAAAGGTGATTTGCTGACGACCCTCTTGTTCAGCATTGAACTTGAATTCTTTTAATGACTCGAGCACATCGAAATCGATGCTTTTCGTTCGAGTGGCATCAATAACTATGTGTTTTTGCATGTTCTCATTTAAGGCTTTTAAAATGCCACCTTTATTGAGAAATGTAACTTCTTCGGATAGAATTAACCTGAATTCATGCGTATTTTCTTCTTTAGTAAAATGATTCTCAAAGTTTCTTTTCAGGATGTAAAAGATGGCGACCAAAATACCAATCCCTATTCCCTTCAGTAGATCTGTGAAGAGTACCGCTGCAATCGTGACTATAAATGGAATAAATTGAGAAAGACCCTTTTGATACATTTCGACAAACAACGACCACTTTGCAAGTTTGTAACCCACTAAAACCAAAACCGCTGCCAAAGCTGCCAAAGGGATAAGATTGAGTACGGAACTTAGAAAAAGTATAGAAAATAATAGCAATACCCCATGCATGATTGCAGCTAATTTGGATTGCCCTCCTGCGGCTATATTGGCAGAACTCCTGACAATCACTTGGGTAACTGGTAAGCCGCCTATAAGTCCACTTAACAGGTTGCCTATACCTTGTGCTTTTAATTCCCGATGTGGATTGGTCTTGTGTTTTTTCGGATCTAATTTATCTGTGGCCTCTAAACTCAACAGTGTTTCTAAACTACCTACTAGCGCTAACGTAATGGCAATGACCCATACTTTTGAATTGGAAATTTGCATCCAATCTGGACGATGAAAAATCATTTTAAATTGCTCCATAGAAGCCAAGTGAGGAACTTCTACCATGTGTACGCCTGATACTTGAAGAGGTCCAAGAAAGAACTCGTTCATGAAAATACTCAGG
Source organism: Bacteroidota bacterium (assembly GCA_041191505.1). Taxonomy (GTDB): domain Bacteria; phylum Bacteroidota; class Bacteroidia; order Flavobacteriales_D; family Crocinitomicaceae; genus UBA952. Next base: position 31,085 of record JBEEOT010000006.1, read on the forward strand.
ACCACAACAACCAAAGCCCCTGGAATATACATGGACCAACTTTTGGCTTTGATCCATTTCGAATCAAATGTCAACAATATAAAAAGGGCTAAAAATCCCAAAATAATGGCTCCGGGCTCAAATGCATTCAAGGCATAGAACAATTCTGAGAATGTATTATGCCCATCAAATTGCCAAAAAGACTCATCGCCGAAATAATCCTTATCGTAACCCAATAAGTGTGGTATTTCTTTGAGAATTAACGTGATTCCGATTGCAGCAAGCATTCCTTTGATCACAGCGGTAGGCACGTAGTTTGCCAATAAACCAAAGCCCACGAATGCCAATATAAATTGAATAAGGCCTGCCAACACTAAAGCGAGTAAGAAAGCTTCAAAAGAACCGAGATCGTGCAGTGCTGCTAATACAATGGTAATGAGACCCGCGGCTGGCCCCGAAACTCCTAGCCTTGAACCAGAAAATACACCAACGACGACCCCACCAATAACACCAGCGATAATACCCGACATTACATTAGGTAGACCATTCATACCAATGACATTGGTAGAGGCCAAGCCAACCCCTAAACATAAGGGCAAAGCGACTAAAAAAACAACTAAAGCTGCCGGAAGATCTTGTTTCCAGTATTTGAAAAATGAAACCATATGATAAAATAAATGAGATGAATAAAAATCAAATCATTAATCACATGGTGGCTTAAAAGATTGGTTGTGGAATCCTAAAACTAATTGAGCATTGAAGTAGGTATCTAATTCATTTGACTGACTGAAATGAATAGATTGATGTAAGGTTGTAAGATGAGTCCATTCAAAATATTCATCCAAAAACTTGAATTCATAGTTGTCGTCGGACTCTTCATTTTCTTGACTTTCTTCCAAAACACATACCTGTTGGTCGGTTTTGAAAATAGGCAACAAACCGGTGCATACAACCTTTAAAACAAAAAGTTGAATGAGTAATAAAAACAGGAGACTTCCCAATTTTGCCATATGACAAATATAAGGAAAGTTTATATGCAGAAATATGTCTAAAGTAGTGAATTAAATGACGTTTAATTCCTTGCCGACCTTAATAAATGCTGATATAGCTTTGTCGAGATCTGCTTGAGTATGAGCAGCCGAGATTTGAGTTCTAATGCGCGCTTGTCCTTTAGCAACGACTGGATAAAAGAAGCCGATTGCATAGACTCCTTCTGCAAGCAAGCGATTGGCAAACTCTTGAGAGAGCGCTGCATCATATAGCATAATTGGTACTATTGGAGAGCCACCTGGCTTGATATCAAATCCAGCGGCAACTATTCTTTCTTTAAAATAAGCTGTATTGGCCTCTAAACGGTCTCTAAGTTCGGTAGTTGCACTCAATAAATCAAATACCTTGATTGAAGCACCTACAATTGCAGGTGAAAGTGAGTTGGAGAACAAATACGGTCTTGAACGTTGGCGTAGCATTTCAATGACTTCTTTTTTACCTGTAGTGTAACCACCCATGGCGCCTCCAAGTGCTTTACCCAAGGTTCCCGTAACGATATCCACTTTATCCATTACACCAAAATACTCAGGTACACCCCTGCCTGTTTTGCCTATAAAACCAGCTGAGTGGCACTCATCAGTCATGACCAAAGCATCGTATTTATCTGCCAAAGCACAAATTTGATCCATTTTGGCAAGATCACCGTCCATAGAGAACACACCATCTGTTACAATAATACGGTGGCGTTGCGCTTGCGCTGCTTGAAGTTGCGCTTCAAGGTCCGCCATATCTGAATGTTTGTATCGGTAACGAGCGGCCTTACACAAACGAATACCGTCTATAATTGAAGCATGATTGAGCTCATCGGAAATGATCGCGTCTTCTTCTGTAAACAATGGTTCAAAAACCCCTCCGTTTGCATCAAATGCAGCCGCATATAAAATGGTATCCTCAGTGCCATAAAACTCAGCAATTTTGCGTTCAAGCGTTTTGTGTATATCTTGCGTGCCACAAATGAAGCGAACCGAAGACATGCCATAACCATGTGTATCAAGGGCGTCTTTGGCAGCTTGCACCACTTCTGGGTGCGAGGAAAGACCAAGATAATTATTTGCACACATAATGACGACATCTTCACCAGTACTCACTTTTACATTGGCACCTTGAGGAGACGTGATGATTCGCTCTTTTTTGAGCAAACCATTCTGTTCAATTTGCGTTAATTCGTTCGAAAGAAATGTTTTAATTTTGCCGTACATCAGGATTTTATTTTTTTAGAAATCAATTGATATAATAGCTTGGCTTCTTTCTCATTGAGTTTTCTACCGAAGCGTACTTTTTGATGAAAATAATCGAACTCAAATCTTTCACCTCCGTTGATCCAGGGTGAACTTTCCCAAATGGCCTGAAAACTTCCTTCTTTAGGTATTTCAAATTTTAAATTCTTGATGTTCTCAAAGTAATAAGGGACAGATTTGCCAAAGTACAAAAACGACTTTTTAAGATAGAATGCGTCGTTATCTATTTTGATATACTCTTGACCGCGTATGTTCCAAAAAAAACTCATGGTAACGCGCCAAGCATAATAAAGCCAAAAGACCAAGAAAATCCATAAGATAAGCTCCTCCTGATTCTTTAATTTCATAACATTCAAAGCCCAAATAACGGTTCCGCCGATGGCGTACCACATGCCTAACCAAGCACCCATTATTGCTGAAATCCAGGCATTTTTGGAAGGATCAATAACAATTGTAGTTTTGTCCTTTTGGTCATTAAAACTGATGCGATTTCCTATCCACTTCACGATACAAAAATAAACGAAAAAAGCCCCGCTTTTCAACGGGGCTTTTTAATATTTCAACTTTCTTAGAAATGCCAGAGGTTGTGTTCCCAATCGCGAATCTTTTCTTTGGCTTTTTCTGCTTCATACAAAGCATCAACACCATATTTGTAATCCTCGATCTCACGGTTAAACTTGTCTGAAACACGATAGATTGTAGATGAAAACTTACGCTTCCAGAAGAGGTCATCGAATGACATCCATTGTGCGTCGTTTTGATCGTTATAAACGTAATAGTTTACAATCACGTTGCGTAGTTCATCGAAATACAACCAGAACATTTCGTGCTCCTCTACCGGCTCAGTATATTCTACAAACTCATTTTCTGCAGGGCTGAAAAGAAAAGCTTTTCCTGATTCATCGTAGACTAACAATTCCCCGCGTTCAACAGGGCCGCTGCCTTCTTCTTCTTCAGATGCTTGACGTGCATAACGGGCAACCGGAGCAATCGCAATAATGCGTTTGTCTAAGATTGAACGCTCTTTGTCAAAATACCAATCTTCTTTGATGTGGTATGCAACAATATTATTTGAAGGGACAAAACGCTTAATTGCGTCACGACGTACCGGGCTATTCACAGTGGCCATATTCCACCACTTATTGAAAGACTCCAAATCGATCGCCATTAATTCTTCATAATCTGAATCTGGGCGCAAAGAATCTAAATACTCTTGAAGTGTTTGATCCGTTTTAATAACATCCATGGTATCTTCCGAATTTGGACGATAGATGCGAAGTTTAGGACCCAAACCGCCTGATGCTACCAAACCATTGATGGCAGATTCATAGCTTTTTACTTCAAAATAATCATTCTGACCTTGACGAGCGATTGGGTATTTAAAAGAATAACCATCTTCTGCTGTCGGATAAAGATCTGAAGCAACACGATAAACAGTGAGGTCACCGAGCATTACGTGTCGTAGAATGATTGTCCATAACGACCATCTGCTTTGATCTTTATTCCAGGTTGGATCGTCAATATCCGCCGCACTTGTCGGACGGAATGAAGATCCGACACCATCGTTTTCAAAGGAGTCGTAAGGCAAAAAGATGTCGTGGTTCATGAGTTCACGAGAATCGATACGCGAAAAAACACGTTTCTGCCAAGTGACGTCATTTGCACGGACATATTCATACTCTACCTTAGCTCTTACGGGAACTTCATCTTGAATGGCAACACCATCAACGACACCACCAGGCAATGTATTATAAGGTCCGCGTTGAGGACGATCTTGAGCAGTTGCAGATATTGCAACTGAACAAGCTAGGGCAAACAATACATTTTTCATAAGCGTTAGTTTTAATTTATTTCCGATTAAGGAACAACTTTAAGAACTCCTGAAGCAACTTCTATTGGACCTCCGTTTCTTTTGTAAGTAACATCGACAGCTACTCGTTTACCAGCTTTAATTTTCGCGATTGCAGCGGCAGGTATGCGGTCACCAGAGAATGGAACTTCATCGTTACCCATAACCACAGAACCACCAACAACTGTAAAGCTTACACCTGTAAACGGACTATCTGCACCCAAAGAAACAACGGCTTTGAAACCTGTTGTTTTGGAAATAGTTGTTCCTTGTAATTGTGCTTTAGGGAAAGGTTTTACTTTGTACTTAAACTTACCAAAAGATTTGGTTTTTCCATCTTTATCTTTACCATTCAAGCCAATGGTTACAAACTTAGTTGCACCGGTAACGGTAACATAATATCCTTCGTAACGATTTCCTGATTCGTCTGTCCAGGTTGCTTTAGTTGCAGAACCACCATCTACGGTGATTGAAGAACTTACCGCACCGGCAACAACAGGAACTACTTTATTATTCCATCCTTTGTACAATACACTCATTTCAGGAAGCGATATTGAACCTTGCGCTTTTACAACCGCCACTTTCCATTCCCAGTCACGTGAGTAAGGAACGCCAGATTTGTTGACGATCGTTACTTTACCGTTTACGGTCATGTCTGTCATTCCGGCCTTCATCTTAATGCGTCCGATACCATCTTTGACTTCAACGTTACCAGTACTAGAAGTTACAACCGGATTTTTATCAGAATCGTAAGCAGCCATTGTTACCAATAACTCTACTTCTTCTCCTGCAGTTGCCACACCAGGACCACTCACCAATTGCTGGATTTTGTTGAATGAGAATTCACCCGTTGTGACTTTAGATTTGAGCAAGTTAACGGCTTTAGCACGTGCTGCTAAAATTTCGTTTTGCATAGAGCTTAATGAAGCCAAAGCACCTACCAATGGAGCGTGGTCAAATGTACGACCCAACCAATGGATATTTTTTGCCTCGTGGTGATCAGCAAATTCTTGCTTCGTCAATTCCTGATAAATCGAAAGAAGTGCTTCCATATCTTCCGGATTTACTTTGTTTCCTGGAGCTTTGAACATTTTAACGATTTGATCTTCTAAATCTTGGAAATCTTTGTAAGAATTGATTTCTTTAACTTTTAGTTTCCATTGATTCTTTTCTCCTTCGCGGTAATTACCAGCAATTTCTACGATAGAAGAACGCAAGCCTTTATACAACTCCCATAATTTCTTCCCTTTTTTAGTTGGGTCAATTTTAGAGATTTCAGAACCGACGATTTCGTGCATTGGCGTATCGAAGTTTTCTTTTTGCTGAATAGCTTGAAGATACAAACGAGCAGGAAGCAATGGTGTTTTTGGATCGTATTTTTTCCAAACAATGCTTTCTTTGTCATTTGGCTTAGCAGTCTTCACCTTTTCTGGTCCTTCTACTATACCAATCATTTCTATCTTGAGGTCATCGACGTATTTGATGAATTCACCAACGTTTTTGTCGATCTTTTCAATCATCCCAAGATATTTCTTGATTTTCTCAGCTTTTGCACGACCAGCTTCGTCTTTGGTCACGCTAGATAGCTCTTCAATCAAAGAACCTTTTGCGGTCTCACCGCGATCATATTGTGTAATACTTCCTCGTTGAATGTTGTCTTCGATGGCTACAAAGGCATCGAGAATTTGCTTAGACACGTTCAACGCAAGAAGTGCAGTCAATACCAAGTACATGAGACCGATCATCTTCTGTCTTGGGGTTTCCTTACCACCTGCCATTTTCTTTAATTTTTAATTTGTTACTACTAAATAAACTTTTAAAGAAAGGGATTAACCTCTCATCGCACGCAACATGTTACCATAAACGTTGTTCAAATCAGTAAGATTTTGAGACAACATGGCCATGTTTTCACGGTAAGAAGCCGTATCTTTTGCAGAAGCAGAAAGGTCTGCCATAATTGACTTGATATTTTCTTGAAGGCTGCTCATTTGTTGCATGCTTTCTAGATAGTCTTGTGAAGACTTCAATTGAAGCTCGTAAACGTTGTTAAGGGCACCTAGGTTTTGACCTAATTTTTGCATCTCTGCTCCGAAGTTTCCTTGACCCTCACCAGCGATACCAGCGATTGCACTTGCAGATGTTGCATATTGCTCAGTCAATTTATTTAAGCCTTCTGAAGCAGTTTCCAAACTTTTAACATAAGAATCTGTTGCACCTGCAGCTGTTGAAATTGCACCTAATGACTTAGCGTTGTCAGCAAGGTTTGACATACCGTCTTTCAATTTAGCGAGCAAAGCTTGGTCGATACCTGCTTTGTCCAACTCTTTAGCTAGTTGGTCAGCAGCACCGCCGCCGCCGCCCATTCCACCTTTTTTCAAGAGTGGTAATAAACGATTTTCGTCGTTATTTTCTTCAACGCCTAATTCGGGGAATACGCGCGTCCAATCAACTTCTTCATGTAGTGGCTCCATTGCAATAAATGCAAAGATTAAGGATTCAGTAATAAGACCAACGATCAACATTTGGTCAGCACCAGGCCAGTGCATGATTTTAAATAGTGCACCAAGAATTACCACAGAGGCACCGTATCCGGTTACATACTTTGTAATTAATTTGTACTTGCGTGAAGCAAAAAATCCACCATTACCACTCATAATTTTTGTTTTTAGAATTTAGAAATTAATTGAATTATAGTTTATAGTTTAGTTTAGGATAATATCTGTTTGAATCTCTTCGCCATTTTCTTGCTCGATATCTTTACCTCCACGACCTAAGTGTGTCATGGTGTTACGGAAACCAATATAACTTTTGGCAGTATCTTGATATTCATAAGTACGGGTAGCGTTCATGAGGTAGTAACCTACATCTTTCCAAGAACCACCGCGGAGCACTTTGCGTTTTTTAACTGGTGCTTCACCATCTTTGGCATCATACTCATAGTCTTGAGCCATATCGTGGGCAAATTCATAAGTAGATTCATCGTAAGCTGTAGAACACCATTCTGCTACGTTACCAGCCATACAGTAAAGTCCGAAACCGTTAGGGTTGTAGCTGTACACTTTTACTGTGTAGAAACCACCATCTTCAAAATAACGACCGCGCATTGGTTTGAAGTTAGCAAGGAAACAACCACTAGAGTTTCTGATGTATGGACCACCCCAAGGGTACTGCATGTTGTCGAGATCTCCTCTGGCGCCGCGCTCCCACTCAGATTCTGTTGGTAAACGGAAGTCATTAACAAATAAATCGCCGTTAGACTGAAGCCATGAATGGAAAATCTGTGTGCGCCATACTGAGAATGCTTTAGCTTGAGACCATGTTACGCCAACAACAGGATAGTTGTCGTAGGCTGTGTTCCAGAAATAATTCTGGGCCATAGCAGACTTGTTGGAATAAGTAAAGTCTCTAACCCAACAAAGCGTATCAGGGTATACATTAATGCGTTCTTTGATAATGAAGCGCGAACGATCTGTATGCCCACGGATAGCATTATGAGCTCCTTTACTATTCGTGAATCCGAGGTCGAGGTCTTGACCAGGGTTCTGTAGAATAGTACCTTTCAACATGCTTGTATCGTTGAGCTTGCTAAATTCTGACCACTGTTCTGTGTAAACAGAAGTATCGACCCACACTTTGTTTGTGTTTTGATCCATGGTCATTAGCGTAGAGCGGTGTAGGTCATTAGATTTGTAATCTTTACCTAGTGGCTCACGACGAGATCTTTGATAAAGCGTGTTATCTGCTTCTTTATCTAGGCTATCATAAGAGTAGGTCTTGCGTGCATCGATAGACTTTGTAATGACTTTACCTCTGCGAGCTGCTTCTTTGTAGTCAATCCAGTAGTAGTCGAAGTACAACAAGCGCGTGTCTACTTCTCTACGGTTGTAGTAGCGCTCTGCTTCACTGAGATACATATCTGAAAGCATGAATGCGATCTCTGGATCATCGTAATCGATTGGCTCTAACCAATTAAGAGTAAAGTACTTGCGGTTTTCAATGCGGCCACCTTGATTGTATTTTGTTTTGGTAGAAGCGCCTTTTGCACTGGTTTTGTCAGGCGCATTTTTCTTACCCGCACCACTGTACATTTGGAAGATGCCACGTAAATCGTCGTCAGACATAACGACATCGAATTTTTCGTCTGGGCCACCAGTAATACCGTATTTCTTTTGATCGTATTGAAATCCGTTCACTAATTTCTTGCCTTTACCCTTCGATTTATCGTAGTTGCCCAACATGGTCATAATCGTTTTGTCGACTTCTGTATTGTTGGTTGAGTCCATGAATAATTGGAATGGTGTGTTACCACCTTGTACGTCAGATCCCATTGCCATAAGTGTTCTGTATGGCTCTTTGAAGAAATTGTCTGGGATATTTACCCAACGTTCAGCTTCTTCATCGTAACTGCGGCGGTACAATTTTTCACGTGCAATGGAGTCACGGACCCAATGCACAAATTGACGATACTCGTTGTTGGAAATTTCGGTGGCATCCATGTAGAACGCAGGCACCGAAACGGTGTGCTTACGAGCGGTATGGAAGCCCATGATGTCTTCGTCGTCTTCACCAGCCTGATAGGCACCAGAAGGCACGTATACCATGCCAAGTGGAACTTTGCCAGGGCCGAGGACGTCTGGATACCAGGTGTCTCTACCACTCACACCTACTAAATTCCCTTCGATGTCGCTACAAGCGTACATGAAGCTAAGAACAAAGAGAAAACTTAAATACTTTTTCATTTGTTTGTTTTTGGTTCTGACCTACTCCCAAGTAACTTGCTACAGGTTTAATTTCGGGTATAACGTAAGAACAATATAAATGGTTACAATTTTTCCTCTTACAACCAACGAGGGTGTCTTGCTTTCGTTTTTGGTGGCGGCGGCAAGAAATAACAATACTTCACCATCATTTCGTGTGACCCACGAGAAATGCTGGCTAATTTATTAATGTTGAGATCGTAAGAATAACCGAAGTTGAAGTTCGGAATTGGGGAATAACCTACCATAAGGGCAACAGCGTCAGAAGTTCTGAATGTAAGGCCTCCATATGCCGGATTGCCACCTAGTTCCATCATGTAGCGCGCGTTGAAATCAACTGAAAACTTGATAAGATCTGTGCGAACGAGCATTTGTGCATCGATATTGTTGCCAGTTCCGAAAGCGTCTTTAAATATGTAGCCTCCCATTAAATAGTAATGGCGAGCTGTTTGAAAAGACAAAGCCAAGTTTGTTGGATCAGCTGCTAAATCAGATTCGGAAAGGTGCGTAGTTGAGAAACCGGCATAATAGTTTTTCGCTTGGAAATAGAGGCCGAAATTGGCATCGAAAGAAGTTGCGGCAAAACCCGTTGGTAAAGAAGGGTCGTTGATGGTTGTTGGCGGAACCCATGTTGGGTCCATTCCGTAATTCATGATTCCTAAACCAACGCCAACGCCTAAGACACCGGTGCGGCCAATTTGAATTGGGTAAGAATAATTAAGGAGTACTGTGTTTTGACGAGAAAAACCAATTGCATCGTGGTAAAAATTGACACCTACCCCACCTGGGAAAAATCGAGAAAGATTTGACTCTACGTTGAGCACTGCGGAGTTTGGCGCACCATTTACTTTATCCCATTGGTTTCTGTAGATAGACGTGGCGCAAATGCCGTTGTACATATCGATACCTGTTTTGCCAGGGTTGATGCTCATTTTGTCAAACATGAAGTGTGTGACAAGCTTATCTTGCTGAGCGTAAGACGCAAACAACAAAACAGAAAAAGCAGCAGTTAATAGTCTGTTATTCAATAGCATAAGCTTAGTTTAGCATGTGTAAAACCATCGGATTTTCATAGAATACGACAATTTCAAGGTGCTAAAGTAAAGAATTCAAATGGAAAATAAAAGACATTTTAATAAAAAGGTTAGCCCAATTTTTGATAGGTCTTCCACCATAAATCTGGTAGCTCGTCATTCATGGCGTTATCGTAGTCTGACTTATTGCATGGAATCATGTGATGGCGCTCATAACGAGATCCGTTTTGCGGTGGATATGGCACTTCCATCCACCAACGTGCTGACTTATTGCTTTTGTAGAAAATCAATTCTCTCGAGACTTCATTCATGAAGACGGTAAATTTGGTGTAATCTGCTTTACTTCCAAAAGGGAAATCACCAACTCGGGCAAAATATCCTTGCATGAAGTACCAGATGGCCTCAGCCAATAAACCTGAACCTAAAGGACGCAACGCGCGTTCACTGAAATACCCAATGCTTGTTACCTTATCTGAAATACCAGCATATTTGGAAATCTGACATAATTGGGCCGCGGTAAAGCCATTTGGAGAGCCCTCTAGCGTTCCTAATTCAGTGGCTTTTACTGACTGCAAATCAATGCTGATGATATCGGCATTGCGCAAATGAGGTTCGGCAATTCGGAAGTCTTGGTTGAATTCTCCTAAGCGACAGATGTCAAAAAATAATTTTTCAAAAAGCTCGTGTTCTGAAGCTGCAGCAAATGGTTGTTGCAAACCCACTACAGAATGGTTAAAGAGGTAACATGGTTGCTGCAGCAGCATGTGGCTCACGTAATTCTTTGAATTCAAGGTTTGCTCTGCGCTACCGATATCAATTCCTCTGTCTATGGCGCAGCTATTAACGAGCTGCTCGAGTTTTTCATAGCCTTGATACATGGCCATTGTAAGGTCTTGGCTTCCGCCAATGACTATTGGGATAATGTTATTCTTAACGAGCTCACTCACCACATTAGAAAGGGCGTAATAGGTATCTTCGATGGTGGCTCCTGGTTCAATTGAGCCAAGGTCGTATATCGGTTTATTCCAATGGGCTTCTGAATGCAATTGATAGAATGCTGTTCTAAATTCCGTGGCTAATAATTGGTCTTGACCAGAACCTCGGTATTCGGGAACCGAGATAATTGCACAACCCGGCCCTTGAAGATCGGGAAAAGCACCTTGGTTTATTTTGATTTGAGCGCCAATCTGCGCTTCATCAAAGGATAAATCTATTGAGACCGGCTGAAAATAGATAGAGAGATCAGTCATTTTGCAAGATTTTGGCGATGTTCGGCTTGAAATATAATTCAGACTTCAAGACCTTGCCGTCTTCGCGGTAAATAGGTTTGCCATTGGCGTCAAGCTTGCTCATGTTGGAGCACTGAATTTCTTGAAACACTTCAGTGATTTTATCCTGAAGGCCGTGGCGTAAAATGGTGCCACAAAGTATATAGAGCTGATCGCCTAAAGCATCTGCAATCTCGACAAGATCTCCATTTTTGGCCGCTTCTAAATATTCTTCGTTTTCCTCTTTCATGAGGTCAAAGCGCAGTTGAACATCGGCTTCTGTGAGCACTGCGGTTGGTTTTGTATTGTTTTCGATACCAAAAGCATCGTGAAAATGAGCAACTGCTCCTATGATTTCTTTGAATTCCATGTGTTTAATACTGTAGTAGTTTTGAAATAGCTGCAGCCACTTTTTGTGCATTCGGCAACATTGCTGCCTCTAAGCTCGAGTTGAGCGGAATAGCGGGAGCGTCTACAGAAGCAACAAGTGCTAAAGGCGCATCCAAATATTGGAAACAGCTTTGTTGAAGCCTGCCCGCAATGGCTAGGGTAAATGAGTTTTCAGAAGATTCTTCTGTGACTAATAATATTTTGCCGTGTCGCTGACAAAGCGCCTCCATTGCCTGCATGTCAAGAGGATTAATAGTGCGAAGGTCTAGGATTTCAATTTGCCCTGTAAACTGCTGAGCAGCTTCTATGCTCCAGTAAACACCTCGTCCGTAGGTTATGATACCGATTGATTCACTGTTTTGAATGGCCTCTTGACTCGCCTCTTGAACGATTCTCGCTTTTCCGATTGGAACGACGTAGTCTTCGCTTGGCTCAATGCTCATGGCACCTTCGGTTCCTGGGATTTTAGACCAATATAGACCTTTGTGTTCGAGGATAACCACCGGATTAGGATCGTAAAAAGCTGCTTTTAGCAGGCCTTTGAGATCAGCTCCTGTAGACGGATAAACTACTTTAATGCCGCGAATGTTGGCCAACACAGATTCCACACTCGATGAGTGGTAAGGACCGCCTGAACCGTAGGCGCCAATTGGTACGCGAATGACACAACTTACTGGCCATTTGCCATTGGACAAATAATTAGAGCGCGAAACTTCTGTAAAAAGTTGGTTGAGACCCGGCCAAATGTAGTCGGCAAACTGAACCTCGACAATTGGCTTGAGGCCCACCGCAGACATCCCGACCGTTGACCCTATGATATATGCTTCTTGAATAGGCGTGTTGAAAACGCGGTCATCGCCGAAAGTTTGAGCGAGTGTTGCCGCTTCTCTGAACACTCCCCCTAGCCTACCGCCGACATCTTGACCATAAAGCAATGCTTCGGGATGAGCCTCCATGATTTCGCGCATGGCAAACAACGCGGAGTCTACCATGACGGTTTTCTTTTTGCCAGACGGAGCGCGCTCTCCGCTTTCTTCTGTAATTGATGTTGGCGCAAAAATGTGGTCTTGTATGGAGCTAGGCTCTGGTTCAGGAGAATTGAGTGCGGCTTCATAAGCTGCGTCTATCTCTTTTCTGACCTTAGCCTCTAGGTTGATGAATTCTGCCAAACGAACGTCTTGTTGTTCAAGAGCAGCGCGCAATTTTGGATATGGATCTGCTTTGGCAGCTTCTTCGAGGTCGTCGCGATACCATTCTTTGCGCACCCCCGAGGTATGATGCCCAAGCAAAGGTACTTTAGCATGTATGAGAAACGGACGGCGCTCTTTACGGACCGTTGCAATGACTTCTTCTACCGTCTGATAACACGCCCAAAAATCAGTGCCGTCAATGGTCCGGACTTCAATGCCATGAAAACCTTTGATGTATTGAGAAATATCTTGTGCGCGGGTTTCTTTGGCATTGGCGGAGATGTCCCAACCGTTATCCTGAACGAGGTAAATAATCGGGTATTGCTTGAGTGCGGCCATTTGAAAGGCCTCCGAAACTTCGCCTTCCGTGCAAGATGCATCACCTAAAGAACAAACCACAACAGGTGCGTCTTCGGGTTTCCAATCGGCCAAGCCTGTTTTTTCTTTGTATTGAATGCCCATGGCAACACCAGTAGTTGGAATTGCTTGCATGCCAGTGGCAGAAGATTGATGCGGGATTTTTGGTAAATCTGGGCGCTTTAGAGAAGGATGCGAATAGTACGTTCGGCCTCCGGAAAAAGGATCATCTTTTTTGGCAAAAACTTGTAACATGAGCTCTTCTGGCTTCATGCCGATACCGAGTAGAATGCTGTCGTCGCGGTAGTATGGAGCTACCCAATCTTGGGGCTTGAGTTGCATGCCAACCGCAAGTTGTATGGCTTCGTGTCCGCGCGAAGTGGCGTGTACGTATTTAGCGGTAACTTCTTTATTAGACTCGTATTTCTCAGCCATTGTTTTGGCGGTGCACATGAGTTCAAATGCGCGCCAACTCAGGTCTTTTTGGTTCGATTTAGCCATTTTGTTGATTCAATTCGACAAATATAAGCATTGCGCTTGCATTTCATCCTTGTTTGATTCGAGGAGACTTTGGTATTTTTGTCAAAAAAAAGAAGATGCTCGGACTCAAAATGGCCACAGACCCTAGATGGGTGCGCATTGTCGAAAAAAACATAGAAGAAATTCTCATCGATCACGCCTATTGCGAACAGAAGGCGGCAAGTAACGCAATTTCAATGATTGTAACTTATCCTCAATACCCCGATCTGGTTGAGGCAATGAGCGCGATCTGCAAAGAAGAAATGGAGCATTTTGAAATGGTGCACCAAAAATTGCGCGAACGCGGACTGCAATTAGGATTTGAGCGCAAAGATCCCTACGTAAATGATTTAGCACTTTACCTCAAACACGGCAAGAGAAACAGTACACCTGCTGGTGTTTTTGTCAATAAAATGCTTTTTGCCGCAATGATAGAAGCCCGCAGTTGTGAGCGCTTTAAAATTCTATCCGAAGAAATTGCCGATGAAGATTTGCGGAGCTTTTACCGGGGGCTCATGGAAAGTGAAGCCCGACACTACACCACTTTTTTAGGTTTTGCGCGCAAATATGGTCAAGGGGTAGATGTAGATGGCGCCTGGAAAGACTTCCTTGAATTTGAAGCGCAACTGATGGAAAGTTATGGACAAAAAGAAACGATGCACGGTTAGGTGCATCGTTTGCAGTTTTGGTGGTGAATGAGGTTGATTTAAAACGAGAGTAAAATTCCGGCATTTACACCACGCACCTTCGGGGTTGATCCTTCGTTAAAGACGTCCGTAAGGCCATAGGTCATGTACAAACTCCAGTCTCCGTAACCTACGGTTGCCATCAGGCTCGCTTGGAAAGGGTTGAACTGAAAGTCGTCTTTGGTTTTGTCTTTATTTTTCTTGCCATCTGCCTCCCATTTTTGGGTTTGGCGTGCGTCTATGCGAATACCTCCAACGATTCCTGCTGAAATGTTCCATGCACTTGATGGATTTTTACTCGTAGAAATCTGCAGTAACAATGGCGCTTGCAAATAAGTAGAGGTCAGGATATTTTTAGAGTAATTGAGGCCGGTAGCATTTGCTGTAAGGGTATCGTTGAGCACACTGAAGTCGTAGTCGCCTTTAATGGAATAACGGTTCCAGTTGAAACCTAAACCAGTAACAATCCCTAGGTAATCTTTAAAAATAGGGAAGCGTTTTTCTGCGATATTGAGCTGAAAGCCAATGCTTTTAGCAGGGTCGAGTTCAAGAAATCCGAGGTCGGTGGCGCTGGCCAGCTGCTTGTTGGCGTTTAAAAACCCATTGGCATTGATACCGAACCCAGACCAAATTGCATTGCCATCGCCTGTTGTGTTGCAGTTGTCGTTATCGTCGTTGGAGTCCCAATCTTGATCGGAAAGATCGTCGTCGTTTTCTATGATGACTTTCTCATCGATGATGATCTTGCGCTGTCCTTTTGGAAAGTCACCTTCAAGTGCTTTGAGTTGGTCGAGATTTTTGGCGTCTTTTGATTCCAAAATGACAATTTTCATGTTGCCAATTTTTATTTCTGTAGTATCGGAACCATTGTCTGCAGACCTTAAAATGGTGGTATCCATGAAGACATCTACACGCGTAACCATTGAGTCATTGATGTAGATATTTTTCATTTCGGCATTGAGCACAGAGTCCATTTGATCAATGCGCGTATTGATCATGATAATAGTGGTATCGTTACCTTCAATGCGAACAAATTTCTTAGTTTCATTTTGTTGGGCGAATAAGGCAAGGCCCGAAAGTAAAAAAGCGGAAAGTAATTTTATTTTCATTTTTATTGATTTTGACCCTATGACGAGGGTTTTTAAAAATTGTTACAACTTATTTTCTTGATCTGGTTTTTTCGATTGTAATGGGCCCGAGTTGAAAGACCAATTTGTCTTGGTGAGGTGCGGCTTCTTCTACTTGGTAGCGGACCGGAATGCCCACTGACTCACTGGCATAGCGAGCCAATGTTTCAAACTTTAAATCTGTTGTGGGCGCTGCCGTTCCAAATAATTTTTCATTGGTTTTTTGCAATAAAAATGCCTTCATGGTGATGGGCTCTTTTTGAAAAGCACTCAGATTTGATTGCGCCAAATTCATGCTTGACATTTGCGCTGGGGTAGTTTCTTCTGGCAGCGCCGCATTTGGACTAGATAATTGCGCAATTTGGATTTCTGGCTGCACTTCATGTATAGGATAAATGATGGGCACAATACAATCGCGAGGTGGCTCACCAATAACGTGCGGATGTATGGCAACTTGATCAATATGATGCGGTTCTACAGGCGAACGTTGAATTGTAATTGATTGTACTTGCGTTGATTTTTTAGTTGGCACAACACGTGCTTGTTGCTTGGCTTTACCTTGGATTGGATCTTGATGTGTATTGGCTTGCCCGATTAAAAATACAGCCAATAAAACGGCAGCTGCCGAACTAGTAATTGTGGCGTAATGTTTCCAGTTCAGAGAGCGAATTGGAGCATTTTTAAGCAACTTATCTACGTCTGGATAATGAATGGCTTGATCGGGAAGAAGTTTTGTGTGCGCGAATTGCTTTTGCAATTTTTGGTAATGGGCGTCTGCGGCATAAGCTTGAACTACTTTTTGCTCTTGCGCATTGAGTGTGCCTTCTAAACTGCCAACAATTAATTTTTCTAAAGGATGGCCCTCTTCGTTTTTGTAAATTGCTAAATCTTCAAGTAATGGGTGTGTGAATGCTGTTGAATCGATTTGGATTGATGGTGAAATCAAGGTAGGAAAAGCCTCTAAGTCGAAAGCGAACGCTGAATTTTCTTGCACGAGGGCATCTAGCTGCGCTTTTTCAGCGTTGCTCAGTGTGCCTTCGTGGAAAGCCAAAATTAGGTGGGCGATTTGTGCTTCAGTTAAGTTCATATCAGGACCTCCATTTTTCCGATGTATTGTTTTAAAAAGCGACGGGCGCGAAAGATGTAGACCTTGACTTGATCTACTGAAATGTTGGTGAGCTCTGCGATTTCTTGGTAGCTGTATCCTTCGTAGTCGCGGAGTGTGAGCACCATGCGTTGTATTTCTGTAAGCTGGGCAACACCCTCATCAATAAGCTTTTGAACGTCGTGAGCTACGCCTGAATCTTGCACGGGATCTGATAAAGAATTGAGGTGCTGGTGTTGCAGCTGTTGACGTCTTGCTCTATCAATTTGAAGATTGACGATTGTTCGAAAGAGATAGGATTTAACGCGTTGGTAATCTACGGTGTCTATGCGGACCCATAAACGCTCAAAAGCATCTTGGACGAAATCTTGAGCAAGATCGGAATCGCCTACATTTTTCAATGCAAAGCGATAGAGCCGATCTGCGAACTCTCTCACACATTCGTTGTATTGCTGAACAGTCATAAAACAGCGCTAAGACGATGTAACCCTACAAAAGTTACACCAATCTATTCCGATTTTGCTTCAGACTGGTATTTCTGACGGTATTTCAGATAAAGTTGCTCCTGGAAATTGCTCGTAGAAACAAACTTGCCATCGACCAAAAGCGTCGTTACTTGATTGGTTTTCATGTCGAGTGCAGGGCCTTTTGACACAAAAAACGTGGCTACTTTGCCGGCCTCAAGGGTGCCATAGTCTTTGTCGATTCCTACAATTTGACAAACACTCAATGAGATAGACATTAGCGCTTCTTCTTCTGTAAGTCCGTAAGCCATAGTTGTGCCAGCCTGAAAGGGCAAGTTTCTGGTATTCATGGCTTGCATATCACCATCGTTTTGAATACAGAAAGGAATTCCCTGAGCCTTTAGTAGTGCCGGCATTCGATAGGGTAAATCTGTGGGTTCGTCTTCGCGTTGAGGTAAGCTGTGCACGCGAGAGAGCATGACAGGGATGTGAGCGTCGCGCAGTTTGGCGCCCACCAAATAGGCGTCGTGGCCACCCACGATTACGGGATAGGCGATTTTCATAGCCGCTGCAAAATCGATGATGTCTACAATTTGCTGAATAGTCTCGGCGTGGATGTACACGCGTTTAGTGCCTGTAAAACAACCCTTCATGGCTTCAATTCGGAGGTCTGAGAGTGCTTCTCTGCGATCAAAGGCTTCGGCCTTGGCTAATTCAAAAAACTGATAAATCTGTTGTTTATCTTTGGTGTAGGTATCTCGGTTAGTGGGCCAATTGAGGTGAATTCCGTCTACGGAAATTACCGTGGCATCTTCCCAGTTCCAGCCACTGAGTTTCATGACTGCAGAGCTTCCGGAGATCCAGCCACCACGAGGAGCCGCCTGCACTAACAGAACCCCATTGGTGCGCACGGTTTCTACAACTTTAGATTCGACGTTAAAAGCAATGAGCGAGCGCACATGCGGGTTCCAGTCACCGACGTCATTGAAGTCGCGGGTTGCACGCACGGCGTCGATTTCGGTTAGGCCCAAGGTATTGTTGGCAGACACCAAACCCGGATAAAAATGCTGTCCGTTACAATTGATGATCGTGTCCCAATCTTTGGCTTCAAAAGTTTGGGTTAAGGAATTTTTCACAAATGAAATGCGGTTGTTGACCACACCAATAGCGGCCGATTCAACAACAGTGCCATTGCCAATATGGGCTGTGCCATGCAAAAGTAAAATGCGTTGTGCTTGCAAGCCACCGGCAAATATGATCAGGAATAAAAAGAATGTTGCTTTCATATTAATGTGCATTTTCAGTTTCGGTTGCTTCTTCACCTAAAGTATCGCAGTGATAGTGCTTTTTAACTTTCTTTTGTGGCGTTTTACTGGCCTCTCCTCTTTCGTTGGCAGCAAGCATGAGGCTTAAAATGCGCGTGCGCTCCTGTTCAATTTGTTGTTGTTTTTGAGCTTGTTGCGCTTCCTCGTAATAAACAACGCCTTCAATCATGGTGAGCGAAACGCGTGCTTCTATACTCAATGGATTGGCTGTCCAGAGGACTAAATCGGCAGACTTGCCAGCTTTTATACTACCCATTTGATCGTCGAGATGCAAGGCTTTGGCGGGATTGAGCGTAACTAATTTCCAGGCTTGTTCTTCGCTGAGCCCACCGTACTTTATGGTTTTGGCGGCCTCTTGATTGAGTCTTCGGCCCATTTCGGCATCGTCAGAATTGATGCAAACCAGCACACCTTGTTCGGTCATGAGTGCGGCATTATATGGAATGGCATCATTGACTTCAAATTTATAGGCCCACCAATCTGAAAATGTGGAGCCCGCCACGCCGTGTTGGTGCATTTTGTCTGCCACTTTATAGCCCTCTAAAATGTGGGTGAATGTATTGATTCTAAAGCCCATTGAATCGGCAACATGAATGAGCATATTGATTTCCGACTGCACATACGAATGGCAAGTAATAAAGCGCTCAGAACGCAAAATCTCGGCTAATACTTCGAGCTCTAGATCTACCCGAGGGGCTATCTTTGATTTACCGCTGCGGTATGCTTCCCATTCTTTCTGATAGGCTTTTGCGCGGTAAAAGCCATCGTAAAATACTTGCTCGACACCCATTCTGGTTTGCGGAAAACGAACAGTATTGAAATCGCCCCAATTGGCCTGCTTGACATTTTCACCTAAAGCGCACTTGATGAATTTTGGTGCGTTGGCAATCAGCATTTGATCGGGATTGACTCCCCATTTGAGCTTAATAAGCGCAGACTGACCACCAATTGGATTGGCAGAACCATGCAGCAATTGAGCAGCAGTAACACCACCTGCCAATTGACGGTAGATATCGATATCGTCGGGATTCACAACATCAGCGATGCTCACCTCGGCAGAGATTGCCTGCCCACCTTCGTTGACCCCTTTTGAAATGGCAATATGCGAGTGTTCGTCGATGATCCCCGATGTGAGGTGCAAGCCCGATGCGTTAATGACTTTAGCCCCTGCCGGAGCAGTTATTGATTGGCGACTCACTTGCTTGATTTTACCGGCGACCACCAAAACATCTGCACCTTTGATGATGCCTTCTTTTTCGTTGGTCCAGACTGTAGCATTCTTAAAAAGTAGCGTTTGCTCTTTGGCCTTACTGCTCGTACCAAAAGCCATGTTCGGAAACCATACCTGACCATAAGTTGTGGTGTCTGGCTTAATTGCCGTTGGTGCTACCTTCGCTGAAGTTTGCTGTTGGATGGCACTCCAATGAAACCATGCGCCATTTGCGTCTGTTCCTTCGCCCTCTAATACCAAGCCATTTTTGATGGCTTTGGCGTGCAATTGAATCAGTTGAGGGGTCGTGTTGGCTAACGAAACAAACTGAAGCGAAACGTCTTGTTGCTTGAGCTGAATATTGACTTTGGTAGTGAGCGTATCGGCGGCAGTTTTGAGTACCACTTTGGCCTGCGGCTTCTCGTTGCTACCTGTGATTACCAATTCGTAGTTGGCCTCTGGTAATTGCAAGGAATAAGTACCGAGTAGATTGACACTATTTGCGCTTTTCCAATAGCGCACTTCTCCTAAATTCCAAGACTCGAGTAATTGTGCTTCAAAAGCGAATGGATCGGCGCTATAAACAGCGAAACTTGCGCATTTACCAGCCTCTAGTGTCCCGGCCTGTTCTGTTAATCCTAACCAATTTGCAGGAACAGTTGTGAGTGCAGCCATTGCATCTGTTGCAGAAAGCCCGCGCGCAATTGCCTTGCGAAGCGCAGCCCAAAACTGATCGGGATTTTTGAGGCCATATGAGGTAAACGCGATTTCGATCCCCTCTTTTCTGAGTAACATAGCGTTGCTCGGTGCGGACTCCCAGTGTTTGAGATCAGATAAAGGAATTTCTCTGGCTAGATATGGGTCATTGACGTCATATGCTTCCGGAAAAACAAGAGGCAGGATCAATTTGACGCCTTTTGATTTCAGATCAGAAGCAATCGCATATTCGTTACCCGAACCAACATATAAAAAGTTCGTTTTGAATTCAGAGGCAATTTTGTGGGCACGAAGAATTTCCCATTTGTCGTCTGTTTTAAATACTACAGGTAAATTTCGCTGGTTTTCCCAGGCGTCCAGAGAAACGGAGTAAGCTAATTGCGCTTTGTTTTTGCTGTAGTAGTCGAGGTCATAGAGTGCTTGACGCAAAAGGGCAATAGAACCCATCTGCGAAGACGGATAAGTTTGATGGCTCCCTCCTTTGGCAAAAGAATAAACTTGGGCCGCTTTTGGAGCTAAAATTTGTTTGTGTACTTCTGTTTGCCCCAAAGAAACAAACGCCGCGCTTCCGCGCACAATGCCATCCATAAAATGCGTTAATGCAAAGCCAAAACCCGCCTGCTGCAGCTGATCGCTGCCATTTTCGGTGATTTTAAAGGCTGTTGCTGCCTCAAGCTCGGGATGTATGGCTTCGTTCCAATAGTAAGCACCCTCTTTATTAGACTCCAGTTGAGGTCGCCAACCATTGTTTTTAAAAGTTACGGGATCTAGGCCCACGCTTGAATACAAATCGATGAACGCTGGAACGATTACTTTTCCTGTGTAGTCTTGAACTACGGCTCCACTTTGCTTGAGATTTTTACCAACCTCTACAATTTTGCCATTTTTAAGGAGCAAATCTGCAGACGCTAAGGTCTGCCCTGGCTTGACCATAATGGTGGCGTTCTGCAACAAGATATACTCAGGTGTAGAGGCCTTTAGGCCATTTTCTGGACCAAACTGCGCAGATAATTCTGAGTAAAAGAGCAGCGCAAATAGAAAAAGAAGTAGGTGCGTTTTCATAAGCCGTGAAAATACAAAATCTTCAAGGAATAGCGCACTTAAATAAAGTTAGATTGAAGAAACGTACTTGAGCGCTTCTCGTTTGGCAAGCCCCACAAGGCGCTCTTGCTCAACGACCTCTTGGACCCAATTTGGGTTCCATTTAGAAACCTCGCGCAAAGACCAACCAATCGCTTTTTGCACAAAAAATTCTTTGTTTTCCTTAAAGCAATGAATGTAATGCTGTAGCAAATCGAGGTTGGTTTCATGTTTATACTTCAGCTGATGAATCAGTAAAGAACGGTGTAACCAAAAATTGGTAGATACTTGCCATTCTTGGGCCCTACTTGCAAATTCTTGCGGGAATTTCTTGGCATAATGGCCAACTACATGAGATACCAACAAATCAATGGTGTCCCACCAAGGTTTTTGTGTAATTAAAAACTCTAATTGAGATAAATCCGAGACGATCGCTCTTTTTTTGTAGTCAGAGAGCAACGCGTCTATAGCAATATATTGGAGTTCTCTGGCTTCGTGCTGCCAGCATTCGTTGATGAAATCCCAACGTGCTTCGTTGGAGAGTAGACTCCAGCTTTTTTTAAACGGAACAAAGGCATTTTTTCTTGGTGTGGCCGAAACACCGAGAAAAGTAAAACGATTTTTCATGTAGGCCTCCATAGCGGGGGCCCTTTGAGCATCTTTTATCCTTTCAAGTTCACTTATAATTTGTTGCAACATAAGGTGCGAAGATTAAAAAAATGGCAAATCATAAGCCGGGTTCTGTACCAATTGCTGCACGCAGCTTTGGTGTCTATCATTTATCTAGCACTGCACTCGCGCACAGCGTCTATCGACCTACCCTCCGAGACGAGCGAGCAGCTCGTTCTGCTTGCGCAGTTCCCGGTATATTTGGTCTTTCAGCTCGTAAGGTTTACCCTGCCAAGTACATCACTGCACAAGCGGTGAGCTCTTACCTCACCTTTTCACCTTTTCCTCGGCAAGCCGAGGTAGTTTATTTTCTGCGGCACTAGCTGTATTGCAACAATTCCTTATTGCAACCCTTCCCGTTAAGAAGTACGATGCTCTGCGCTGCCCGGACTTTCCTCTTTTCAAATGAAAAGCGATAGACTGATTTGCCGATACAAAGGTATTAAAGTTTGACGAGCTTTTTGTGCAGCACACCATTCGAGGAGTGAATGCGCATTGTGTAGGTTCCTGTTTGGAGCTCAGAGATATCAAAATAGCCGTTGAGTGCCGCATTTTGATGCGCTGCTACAACCTTGCCATTTAAGTCGATGAGCTCGATGACATCAAAGGGAATAGAACTTTTGAAAAAACACCATTCAGCTGCCGGATTCGGATAAAAATCAAATGTAAAATTGACCTCATCAATGCCAGCGTCGAGGCCAAGGTAAATATCTTGATATTCAATAGTAGCAGCGCCGCCATTCTGACCAAAGCCACCGACGGTAGCCTTGACAAGAAATTCTTTTTTACCGGTTGTCCACCATTCGTATTCTGTAGTGACAAAACTTGGTGGCGCAATCCAGGTGCCCGCGCCGAAAAACGTTTGATATATGGAGTCGTTTTCAGTGATGTCGTGGCGAATGCGCAGCGCTTGAAAAGTTCCTAATGGGGTGCTTAGTGTTCCCCAGCCATCTACAATGGAGGTGCGCTCGCGGTGCTGAATAAATTTAATGTCAGTTGCCGGATTGAGATCAATGTAAGTATAACCGCGTGAGGTATAAGTATCGTTGAAATTGAGCGGAAGTTCATAGCGGGTTTCGATGGTATCTGACTTGAATGGAAGGCCCTGACCTTGCACATCTATCGAATAACCGATACTGTTGATTTGCGAGCTCGTACGGCGCGTATACTGACTCAGATTGGAGAGTTCTATTGGCAAAAAAGCGGAGAACTGATCGAGTGGCAAGTCGTTGGTAAGATTAAAATAAGTGGCTTTGTAGGGCGTGGACGCAAAAGGTCCATAACTAGCGATAATAAGCAGCGAACCAAAACCAATTGGGTTGTAGTTGATCAAGGATTGGCTTTGGGCACTCAGTTGAGAAAAATCCCAAACGGCGTTGGCTCCGGTGTTTTGGAGGTCAATAGTAATTGGGTTGGCTAGGCTCATGCGAACGGTGTCATCGGCGGTAGCGAAGTCATTGACTTGAAGCGTGATTTGAGTAAGTGCCGTGCCAGCAAAACCCAAGAATAAGCTGAAAATGAGTGTTTTCATTGCATTGTTTATGGATCAAATTTAGGTTTTTTATTCGATGGATTGGTGCTAACTTTACGACATGTCGGGATTGGTACAGGAATTTCTACTCTCATGGGAAGCCGAGTTATTGCAACTACGGGCCAACGACCCATTGGTTCACCTCCCCCACACCTCGTTTATAGTCTCCGAAACGGATCTATGGAACGACCACCCCACAGGGCGGCAAATATGGAAAGAGCACAAGCGAATTGAACGCGAAAGAGGTGTTATTGCATTAGTCAATTTTGAAGGACTCCTCACTTGGCAAAAAGGAGAGCAAGTCATGCAGACGCCAGTTTTTCTTTCGGAGTGTACAAGCGTCAACCTACAAGCGCAAAAATTGGCTTTTGAGAACGCTCCTTTTCTCAATCCTTTTATTAGTCTTCATCTCAAAAAGAACTTAGGCATTGAGCTTGAGCAGCAAGACCCGCAAACGACCATTTCGAATTTACTTGCCACTGGGCTATTTACAGCATTCAACCCTACAATTGGCTTAGCTAATTTGCATCCTCAGCGCTATGAATTGCGCAAAGAATGGGAGGCACTGCAAAAAACTACTTCATATTCAAAGGCTTTGCATCAGATCATTGGCGATATAACTGTGGCAGAAGGAGCCATCGTAGGGCCTTGGCAGCACGCGCAATTGAGCCCCTTAGACCCCGATCAACATGCAGCGATTGAGCAAATTGGCAATGATTCTGTAGTAATTTATGGCCCACCAGGGACCGGAAAATCAATTGTATTAAGCAATGTAATAGGTCGAGCACTTTATAACCAGCAAACGGCATTGGTGATCTCTGATAAACCTGTTGCACTAGAAGTCTTGATAGGTAAGTTAGCTCCCCAAGAACTGGATCAATTTTGCGTGCTCATTGAGGATAGTCAAACCCATCAACAATTTTATAAGAAGCTGCAGCTGCAATTTGAACGACTCTTGCAAACGCCGGTAACAAAGGGCCTATTAGAAATCAATCAGCCATTTTTAGGTGCTGATTATTGGCAACAACGCCGACATATTGAAAAGGAAACAGGTTTAAGTTTGTCTGAAATCACAACTGCATTTGGCCCGCCTCAAAAAACGACGAAAAGCCCCACCAAACGCTGGCCATTATGGTTAAGGCACCAAAATCAACTCGAACTATGTCCGCCGGCAACACGAGCCGTTTTGCCATTATTGCAACAATACTGGCAAGAAGCCGCTCTACTCGACTTGAACGCCGATTGGCAGCAGTGGCAAAAACTGCTCACTCGTTTACAACAAGCGCAAGTTTTACAAAATATAAGCGAACTCGACCTACTTGTTGAACAAAGCTTGCGTTGTATTCAATTCGAAGCCAACGTCTTTCAAACATATGCAGCACTTTTGGATCAAGATCCTGCAGCTGAACTCAAAAAGCTTTATCAGTTCCAAAAACTTGAAGCTCAACAAGCTCAACTTTTGCAAGAACTTAAGGTCTGGAAGCAGGTGCCTACAATAGCGGAATGGGAAGTGCTCATCAGTGCTTCTAAAGCAACACGCTGGTTAGAAAAACGCAAATGGAGAAAGCTAGAGAGCCAATGGCTACGCCTTTCTGGGCTAGAACTCAAATCATTAGAAAGCACGCTTAAAAAATACTGGCTAAATCAAGCTCAAATTGGCAAAATCATAGAAAGATTTATTGGGTTCGGGATTCAAAATTTAGCGGAGCAACAAGGTCTACTTGTTTCACTTTTAAGGCAGCACAATAAATCCAATTGGAAGTGGTATAGGCAATTGAGCCAAAAAGAGGTTCGCAAACTTTGCGAAATTCATCAAAGTGCACATCAGTTTCAACAACTTCATCAAAAACTATTTACCAAACAGGCGCACGATTTTGAACACTTAAAAACGGCTGTCTCACAACCCTTAACATCTAGCGCAGAAGTACTCGAGCAAATTAGAATACTTCCATTTGAATTATGGGAAAACGCAGTGGATACCCAAAAACTTAAGCAACATATTAGCGAAGAATTTTGGGCTGACCTCCGCCTCAATTACCCAGCAGTTTTAGCCATTTCTGTGGATGAATTTAAAAACCGCATTCAGCGCGATCTTCAAAAAGAAGAAGCACTTTGGAAACAAACTGCGCTGCAAATTCGAACCAGACAACAACAACAATTTAGGGCCCTACAACATCTCTTGGAAGCGCCTTTAAGTAAACTTACGGCAGAAGAAAAAGAAAGGCGACAGTCTTTGCGCAAAGGAAAAGCCATTCTAGTGAAAGAAATGGCCAAAACAAGGCAACACGCAAGTATAGCTTCGCTTTTTGAAGGGCCTGCTGCGGCATGGCTCAAAGTGATTTTTCCTGTTTGGCTCAGCACCCCAACCACTTTAGCAAAGGTGTTGCCCATGGAAACAGAACTTTTCGATATCGGAATCTTTGACGAAGCAAGCCAATTACCGCTGAGCCATGCGGTGGGCGCCTTGCAACGTGTTGCTAAGATTGTAGTGGCCGGCGACCCCCAACAAATGCGACCACAATCTTATTTCGGACAAAGTGCAGAGGGTGTTGTAGATCTGCTTCATCAGGCTGCTTTTTACCTACCGCGTCAAAACTTGCGTTTCCATTACCGCAGCGAAGATCCGAGCCTAATCGCTTTTTCAAATCAGCATTTTTACGACAACAATCTAATCGCCTGGCCAGCCCTTGCTAATAGCGCTAACGGATTATTTGATCATTATATAGAAAAGGGCCGCTATGAACAACAGCAGAATAAAGAAGAAGCAAAGGCGCTCGCTCAAGCACTACGCCTACAACTTATAAATCCTCAAAAACTCGGTGTGGTCGCCTTTTCAGAAGCGCAACTCAGCTGTATATTTCAGCAGTTAAGCACTTCAGAACAAGCACTACTTGAACAACGCATTCAAGATCGGAGCGCCTTTTTTCTCGCTCTTGAACAAGTTCAAGGGGAAGAATGCGAAAACCTCTACATCAGTTTTGGATATGCCAAAAACGAAATGGAGCAGTTTAGCCTGAAAATCGGACCTATGGCTCAGGGCCAAAGTGGCAGGCGCCTAAATGTGCTCCTTACCCGAGCCCAAAAATCGCTACATTTTTATAGCAGCGTACGCGCAGCAGACTTCCCTACCAAAAGAAGTGCTGCCACCAACAAACTTTGGGAGTGGTTTGTGTTTTTGGAGCATAATTTAGCCGAACAAGCAGCCTACGACGCCCAAGAACGCTTAGCCGCAGCTCCGGACTATCTTACTTTTCTGAATTATTATCGGGTGTTGCAGCAGCGTCAGGCGCTTCCGAGTTTGGTCTAGGAACGGGGTCATGGCCAAAACCACCGCGCGGATGGCAACTACCAATGCGCTTGATGCCCAGATAAGTTCCTTTGAATGGGCCCCAAACTTGAATGGCTTCTACCATGTACGAAGAACAAGTTGGCGTGTAGCGGCAGCTCGGTGGAAAAAGCGGTGAAATGAACCATTGGTATAACCTGACCATAAAAATCAGCGGCGCACCAAATACCTTTTTTAGCAATTGCATTTTCCAAAAATAAGCAATTTCAACACTTCAATGTGTATACTTAGTTACCGTAACTTTTACAGTCAAAAAGGGTTCTTAGTATTTTTAGAGAATGAAAATGAAGCAACTCCTCTCCCTTTTTGCAATAAGTACAATTAGTCTTTTGGGCCATAGCCAACCTCTCGATAATTGGGAGGCCGATAAAATAAAAGTAACGCAGGCCTCAGGTGCCCAAACGATCATGCACGCCGAAGCACTCTTTGAAGACCGCTGGGATCAACTCCCTCAGGCACAATTCTGGAAAAAAATCATGCTTTTGTCGCCCGATTCTTGCCTGATCAACGTAGCAGAAAATCGCCAAGTGCTCGACAAGATGTCTATCCGAGACTGGAATGCCCAAACAGAAGCCCAAAAAGACGTCACTAGACAAGCCTTGCGCATTGCAAACGGACTTCCGAGCGATACGCGTATCTACGTTACCACAGGCAAAAACGATTTCTATAAATTCAGTGAAGTTTATCCGAGCTTGTCGCGAGGAGTAGCTGCGTTTGAGCGCTATGGCGTTGACCCATGGTATGCGCAATCCATTCTACTCATTGAAAGCCCTGCTCAAATGCGCAAGTCATCTACTGGCGCCTATGGTGCTTTTCAATTGATGCCAACAGTAGCAAGATCAATGGGATTGGTTGTCAATAGCACAACCGACGAACGCAAAGATTTTGAGCGCTCTGCCTATGGCGCAGCCCAACTGATCAGACGCGTTTGCATTCCTGAAGCCAAGCGCATTTTAGCCAAACACAACCTCAGCTACAACGAAACTGATTTATGGTTTCGCTTGTTTGTACTGCACGTTTACCATGCTGGTGCAATGAATGTAGCAGCGGTTGTCGATAAGATTCAGCCTACCGTAGGTTCACAAGAACTGATCAAAGCCATGTGGCAAAACAGCGCCGCAGGTTTTGGCAATAACTCGCAAAACTACACGCAACTTGCGCTCGCCGCACAATTGATTTTGCACGACATGGTCTACCAAAATTGCACGGAGATCAGTCCTTGTGTGAGTCGCTGATCCAGCAGATATGCCCTTCCCTGATAAGAAGAGGCGAAGGAAAATTGTTGGTATAAAGACCTCCGGTTCCAAAGCCCTGCGGAATCTTTGGCGAATAACAAGCACCAAATTGAACAATGGCGCTTAGGCCAATAGCACTTTCGAGCGCGCTTGTGAGCCACCAACCAATGCCTCTATCTTCGGCTAATTGAATCCATTCTCGAACACCGCTCAAACCACCGTGCAAACTCGGCTTCAAAATGATGTATTGCGGTCGAATGGCATCGAGTAAAGTGCACTTTTGGGCTGGTTCATTGACGCCGATTAATTCTTCATCTAAAGCAATTGACACCGGTGTATGAGCGCACAATTGCCCCATTTCTTGTATCTGCCCTGCTGCAATGGGTTGCTCTATGCTATGGACATTTAAAGACGCTAATTCGTCAAGAACGTTTGGAGCTTGCGCTGCACTAAACGCCCCATTGGCATCTACGCGAATGGTTAAGGTTGGTGCATTTGCGCGCAATTCTTGCAGCAAGCGCAATTCTTCGGGCCAATCCAAGGCCCCAATTTTGAGCTTTACCGTCTGAAAACCCGCCGCAATTTTTTCCAGTGCTTGTATGCGCATGTCGGCAAGCGTACCCATCCAGACCAGGCCATTAATAGGTATAGTCGTTTCTTGTCGAGTAAAATCTGTGTCAAATAAGATGGCGTTTCCTTGTGCTTTGATGGAGAGCAACAACACCTCTAATCCAAAGATAAAAGATGGAAATGCACGCCATTTTTCAATCAGATCTCCAAACCCAACATTCGTAAAAAAATCAGTCTGTGACCATTCTAAAATGAAGGGCTTCACCTCTGCCAAAAAAACGAAGAGCTCGGATTCATATAGTTGGTGGTTGCTGTATTCTGGAGACAGTCCCGGAATAATAGGAAACTCAGTCTGAGCGATGCATCCATTTGGCAAATCATAGCTGAAAATCCAAGAAGGTTTGGTGTGTAAAACACCACGGCTTGTGCCCGCAGGCTTCTTAAAAATGAGTTCGTGTAAAAAAAGTTCCTCAGGCATGATGATACGGTTCACCTTTAAGAATACTAAACGCCCGATAAAGCTGCTCTAAAAAAATCATGCGCACCATTTGATGAGAAAAAGTCATGCTAGACAATGACAACTTGAATTGTGCGCGGTCGTAAACAGCCTGACTAAAGCCATAGGCGCCCCCAATGATAAATACAAAAGCGCCATTGTGTTGCAATTGCTTTTGTGCAATCCAGTCGGCAAAAGCGACTGAACTAAAGTGCTTTCCGTTTTCATCGAGCAACACCACCAAATCAGTGGGGTTGATTTTAGCTAATATCAGTGCGCCTTCTTTTTCTTTGATTTGCGCTTGACTAAGCGCCTTAGGATTTTTGACGTCGGGTAGATCAAGGCGTTCAAAAGTACAATAATGAGTGAGGCGCTGTGCGTAACGCTGCTCGCCGACTTTGAGGTCTTCAAAAGCCGTTTTACCTACAACCAAAAAGCGGATTTTCATGAGTCTAAACAGCTACAACACCCTTGAGTTCTGGCGCAGCCATTTTAAGCGCTTCTTCTAGGCCGCCTTTTATGGTCATTTGAGACATAGAGCAATCGCTGCAAGAGCCGAGCAACCTGACCTGTACAACGGCGTCATCAGTGATGTCGATGAGTTCCATGTCGCCGCCATCGGCATGCAAAAAGGGTCTGAGCTGATCTAGGGCATCTAGGACCTTACTGCGAAGTTCTTCTTTATTTTGGATCATGCTGGATTTTTGCGCGTTGCTACAATAGCATTTAATTCAGATTCAAAGTTATGAACTAATTCTTCAAATGCGGTGGTTGTAGGTGTATTTTGCTGAAAAACAGCGGGTCTGCCGGCGTCACCAGCCTCACAAACACCCTGAACAAGTGGAATACTGCCCAAAAATGGCACTTGCATTCCTTGTGCTAAATTGCGCGCACCGTCGCGACCAAAAATATAGTATTTGTTATCGGGCAATTCGGCTGGCGTAAAATAAGCCATGTTTTCTACGATGCCCACAATAGGAACTTTGAAAGAGTCTAGTCTGAACATTTGAATGCCTCGGCGCGCATCGGCTAATGCAACTTCTTGCGGCGTACTGACAATAACTACGCCGTCTAAAGGAACCGTTTGCATGAGCGAAAGGTGGATGTCGCTTGTGCCAGGAGGAAGATCGACCAAAAGGAAGTCGAGCTCTCCCCAATGTGCGTCTGTAAATAATTGGGTCAGGGCCTTAGAAGCCATGGGGCCTCTCCAAACAACAGCGTCGTCTTGACTGGTGAAAAAGCCAATAGATAAAATCTTGATGCCATTTGATTCAATCGGCGCAATGAGCGATTGTCCATTGACGTCTGTCATTTTGGGGCGCTCGCCCACTAAATCAAACATGGTGGGCATAGACGGGCCGTGAATGTCGGCATCTACAATGCCCACACGATAGCCTTTTTTTGCCAAGCCCCCCGCCAAATTAGCGGTAATCGTTGACTTTCCAACGCCTCCTTTTCCTGAAGCAACGGCGATGATGTGCTTGACATCAGGTAAGATTTTACGTCGTGCCGTACGGCTCTGCGCGTCGAGCCCTTGGATCTGACATTCAATAATGAGGTCTTGGCCCAGAACGCGTTTAAGGTTGAATTCGATGGCCTCTTGCATGCGTTTTCTGGCGTGCAGTGCTGGATTGGAAATTTTAACGGCAAGTTGAATCTTGCGCTCGTTAATTTGGAGGTCTTCAATTAAATTAAGACTGACTAAATCATTTTTGAGATCTGGCTCGGTTATTTTACCGAGCACAGCAAGAACGTCTTCTCTATTGATGCTCATTTTTTGCTTTTAATGATTGGATGGAATGGTACATGAAATCTACAACCCTTTTGGTGTCTCCTTGTTCGCGATTCATGATTTCGTAGTAGTTCTGACCGATGCGCCTAACACTGTAAATATAGAAGCGGGCATTCTTTTGAGCGACAAACTCGCCTTTTACTTTTCTTCTGTAGATGAGCAGGTCTTTGGTTTGCTTGACGATCTCTATTTCAAAGAATTTGTTGGGCTTTAGTAATTTGCGCTTGAATTCTGAAAAGCGATAAGCATAGTCGCCGTAGTCTTCGATAAGTAATGTAAAATTTCGACCAACACCGAGCTCCCACTTGAACCCACCAACTTCGTAATTGACAGTTGGCTTCATAGAAGTGCCAATGCCTGCACTGGCATTGGGCAACATAATTTGTGCAGCTAAATCGTATTTGCTTAAATCCAAGGAATCGTATTGGATGTAGTCATAGGCACGTGGTTTGGATTGTTCACAGGCGAACAAAAATATGAAGGCCAATAAAATACTTCCTATACGCATCGGTGCAAAGATACACTGCGTTTCGCTTTTTTTTACAATTTCGCAGTATGGAAAAACAAACAACCTTTTTTGCAGGACTCATGATCATGTTATCTATTGTGTTTGGAGCCTTTGGAGCTCATGCGCTCAAAGCAATTTTGGAGCCTGCACAATTACAAACTTTCGAAGTGGGGGTGCGTTACCAAGGTTTCCTCTCCATGGGCGTCTTGTTGCTTTCATTAAATAGCCGACGTTTCGCATTCGGTGTTCAGCGCATTTGCTGGGCAATGCTCATCGGCATGTTTTTGTTTTGTTTTTCAATTTACGGCTTGGTACTTGGGCAACATTTCTTTGGGGCCTCCTCTTTTCGTTTTTTGGGGCCTATTACACCAATTGGAGGTGCAATCAGCATTATTTCTTGGTGTGTCTTTCTTTTTCGTCTGTTAAAATACGGACAGCAATAAAACTTTTTTGCCAATCATGTTTTGTTATTGATGAATAGTTTTTACTTTTGATTAGTTTTTCATCGTTACACCGATTATTTTTTAAGCATTATGACAACACTACCTATCGGAAGCAAGCTTCCAGCCTTTATTGGCACTGACCAAAACGGCAATCCTCTAGACAGCGCTTCATACGCTGGCAAAAACCTCGTCATTTATTTCTATCCCAAAGACGACACCCCTGGCTGCACCGCTCAGGCTTGTAGCATTCGCGATGGGCAAGAAGCACTTCTCGCTGCACAAGTACACGTCATTGGCATTAGTGCCGACAGCGTTGCCGCTCACACCAAATTCGTCAATAAATACCAATTGAACTTTCCGCTCATCTCCGATCCTGAGAAAACCATCATCCAACAATTTGGCGTTTGGGGTCCAAAAAAATTCATGGGTCGTGAATACGACGGTATTCACCGCATGACCTTCATTTTTGATCATACCAGTACGCTGATCAAAGTGCTTGAAAAGCCCAATACTAAAGATCACGCCAATGAAGTTTTGGCCTATTTTCAGTAGAACGTAAATTGTTTACGATCTTCTGCCCGCAACTTTGTAAAAATTATTCACCGAGCCTGGCTCACAACAACAAACGATATGTCTAAAGAACAAAACCTCGAAAAACTCAAAGCACTCCAACTGACCATGGAGAAGCTCGACAAAACCTTCGGAAAAGGTGCCGTCATGAAACTCGGCGACGCACCCGTCGAACAAGTAGAAGTCATCCCTACCGGATCACTTACATTAGATCTCGCACTAGGAATCAACGGCTATCCTAAAGGCCGAGTAGTTGAAATCTACGGCCCAGAATCTTCTGGTAAAACCACGCTCGCTATTCACGCCATTGCAGAGGTTCAAAAACAAGGCGGTATTGCCGCTTTCATCGATGCCGAACACGCCTTTGACCAATTCTATGCCCAAAAACTTGGTGTAGACATCTCCAACCTCCTGATTTCTCAGCCAGACAACGGCGAACAAGCACTTGAAATCGCAGACAACCTCATTCGTTCGGGCGCTATTGACCTCATTGTCATTGACTCCGTCGCAGCACTTACACCAAAGGCAGAAATCGAAGGCGAAATGGGAGACTCACAAATGGGCCTTCAAGCACGCCTCATGTCAAAAGCATTGAGAAAACTCACCGGGTCTATCAATAAAGCGGGTTGCTGCTGTATTTTCATCAACCAATTACGCGACAAAATCGGCGTCATGTTTGGCAATCCAGAGACCACAACAGGCGGTAACGCCCTCAAATTTTATTCTTCTGTCCGCATTGACATTCGCAGAGCCACCCAACTTAAGGATGGCGAAGATGTAATCGGAAACCGCGTGAAGGTAAAAGTTGTTAAAAACAAAGTGGCACCACCTTTCAGAAAAGCAGAATTCGACATCATGTATGGCGAAGGCATTTCGAAAGTTGGCGAAATCATCGATCTCGGCGTGGACCTCAATATCCTCAAGAAAAGCGGTTCTTGGTTCTCTTACGGAGAAACCAAACTTGGACAAGGACGCGACGCCATCAAAGCACTCATTCTAGACAACCCAGAACTCATGGAAGAACTGGAAGCGAAAATAAAAAGTGCGCTCGCAACACCGAATGGTCAGACTGAAGTGTTGCAAGACTAGACCTATCGTTTGGTTGGAAAGCGGCGTTCTTCGGAGCGCCGTTTTTTTTTTGCAATAAAAAGATTCATCGTCCGTTAATTGGCCAATGTATTTTGTTTTTATATCTTCGAAACACTTTAACTATTAATACTATGAAAACTACCCTTTCACTTTTGGCCTTCTCGGCACTACTCATTGGCACAACCGCAAGCTGTAAGAAAAAAGGCTGCATGGATCAAGACGCCGTTAATTACAATGCTGAAGCCAAAAAAGACGACGGAACCTGTAAATATGCACCTACCATTACAGTCAATGGCAATAACCCCGAAAATATCAATGTAGGCGACACTTACACAGATGCAGGTGCAACCGCAACCAACAAAGATGGTTCTGCTGTAACGGTGAGCACTAGCAGCCAAGTAGATGCCACTACAAAAGGCACTTATACTGTTACCTACACCGCTACAAATGACAACGGCACCACTACAGCTACCCGCACCGTGAATGTCAATATAGGTCAAGACAATTGGTTAGTGACTTGGGCTGTAACGAGCGATTGCGGAAATTCATTTCCATTGACGCCCGACCCTGCCATTACTGCCGGTGCCACTGCTAACGAACTCATCATTGACAACATGTTCAATTTGTTTGGAGGAACCGCAAACGCTACCATCAACGGAAACAACATCAATATCCCAAGCCAAACGATCGACGTAACACTCGGTCAGGTGACTTTCTCTGGTGTTGGAAGCATCAATAATCAAGCGAATTTAATTACCATTACTTATACTTACGACAACACCATTCCACTTATCGGCGGAAGCGGTACTTGTGTAGCAACCTACACAAAACAGTAAAAGTTAACTGCATTGCATAGAAAAGGCCCGGATCTCTCCGGGCCTTTTTTGTATCCTTAGTTACAATTCAAACACTTTCATGGCGTAACTTTGCCTTATGGGAAAATTCAAAGAAATCATCAGCGCACCCACCCCCACCCTAGTCGATTTTTTTGCTACGTGGTGTGGGCCGTGTCAAACAATGTCTCCTATACTCGATGAACTCAAAAAAGTCTACGGTGAAAAAATCCGCATTATCAAAATAGACGTAGATAAAAATCCTGCGATCGCCGATCAATTCAAAATTCGTGGCGTTCCCACTATTATACTCTTTAAAGAAGGAAAAATCCTTTGGAGAGAGAGTGGAGCCTTTCCACTTTCCGTACTCAAAAGCAAAATAAGGGCATTTTTATAATTACTTCATAAAAAGTACCTCAAAACGTAACCCTTCTTTTTTACATCCGTATTTGCTTTCCTAGGCGAAATCAGCTACTTTTGCCGGTATTTTTCAATTAAAAAATTATTTATGAACGTAATTTACATTCCAATTGGATTGTCTCTCATCGGACTCCTCTTTATGCTTGTAAAGATGGCATGGGTTAAAAAACAACCTGCCGGAGATGAAAAAATGCAAACAATTGCCAAAAGCATCAAAGAAGGCGCTATGGCATTTTTGTCTGCTGAGTATCGTTTACTCGCCATTTTTGTCGTTTTAGCATCAATTGCTTTATTTGGCGTATCAACTGTTGTAGATACAACACACTGGCTAATTGTTCCTGCTTTTATCGTCGGTGCCATTTTTTCTGCAATTGCAGGAAACATCGGTATGCGCGTGGCTACGGATGCCAATGTGCGCACAACCGAAGCCGCTAAAACTTCATTGCCAAATGCACTTAAAGTTTCTTTTGGCGGTGGTACAGTAATGGGCTTAGGAGTTGCCGGATTGGCCGTTTTAGGTTTGTCGCTTTTCTTTATGTTCTTCTTAAGTGTTTTCTTAAAAGGAGGCAACTGGGACTACAAAAACATGACAATGGTACTCGAGGCATTAGCAGGATTCTCTCTTGGAGCTGAATCTATTGCCTTGTTCGCTCGCGTAGGTGGTGGTATTTATACCAAAGCTGCTGACGTTGGTGCTGACCTCGTAGGTAAAGTAGAAGCTGGTATTCCTGAAGATGACCCACGCAACCCTGCAACAATTGCAGATAACGTCGGTGACAACGTTGGTGACGTAGCCGGAATGGGTGCCGACCTTTTTGGTTCTTATGTTGCAACCGTGTTAGCATCTATGGTACTTGGAAATTACATCATCAAGGACATGGCTGCAAACGGTCAAGAAATCACTGCCTTCAACGGAATGGGTCCTATTTTATTGCCAATCATGATTGCTGGTGTCGGAATCATCGCCTCTATCATTGGTACTTTCCTTGTTCGCATTTCTTCTAATGATGCCAAAGAAAACGAAGTACAGAAAGCACTTAATATTGGTAACATTACTTCTATTCTTCTTTCCGCTATCGCTGGTTGGTTCTTGGTACAATGGATGCTTCCTGAAACCATCAAAATGCAATTCTTTGGCGTAGAAGAAGCTATTGCAATTCCTTCACGTCACGTATTTTACGCAACATTAGTTGGTCTTTCAGTAGGATACCTTATTTCCTACTTTACAGAATACTACACTGCACTTGGTAAAAAACCAGTTCTTGGTATTGTACAAAACTCATCTACTGGAGCTGCAACCAACATTATTGCTGGTTTGGCTACCGGTATGATCTCTACATTTTCTTCTGTCATTTTATTTGCTGCCGCAATATGGGGTTCATATGCACTTGCAGGGTTTTACGGTGTAGCTATTGCTGCTTCTGCCATGATGGCAACTACAGCCATGCAGTTGGCAATCGACGCATTTGGCCCTATTGCAGATAACGCAGGTGGAGTTGCCGAAATGAGTGAGCTTCCTAAAGAAGTTCGTCAGCGCACAGACGTTCTTGACTCTGTTGGTAACACAACAGCAGCAGTAGGTAAAGGCTTTGCGATTGCATCTGCCGCACTTACAGCACTCGCCTTATTTGCAGCTTACGTCACTTTTACCGGTATTGATGGTATCAACATTTTCAAAGCACCAGTATTGGCTGCTTTGTTCATCGGGGGCATGATTCCAGTTGTTTTCTCGGCACTCGCCATGAAATCAGTTGGTAGCGCTGCTATGGATATGGTCAACGAAGTACGTCGTCAGTTCCGCGAAATTCCAGGAATTATGGAAGGTACTGGGCAACCAGAGTACGGCAAATGTGTAGAAATTTCTACCAAAGCTGCACTTCGCGAAATGATGCTTCCTGGCGCACTCACTATTTTAACTCCAATCTTGATTGGCTTAGGAACTGGCTTTATTTCAGGTAACTGGGAAATGGCTGCAGAGGTTCTAGGTGGTTATATGGCTGGTGTTGCTGTTTCTGGTGTACTTTGGGCTATTTTCCAAAATAACGCTGGTGGCGCCTGGGATAACGCCAAAAAATCTTTCGAAGCTGGTGTTGTAATCAACGGTGAAATGACCTACAAAGGCTCTGACGCCCACAAAGCGGCTGTTACTGGTGATACCGTTGGTGATCCATTCAAAGATACATCTGGTCCTTCAATGAACATCTTGATTAAATTAACTTGCCTCGTAGGTTTGGTCATTGCACCGATCATGGGTGAGAAAATTGAAGAGCACAGAGCAAAACAAGCTCCAAAATGCGAAACAAGCTGTTCTTCAGAAGAAGCATCTTGCCACGGTACAGCAATATCTAATGACATGAAATGTGACATGAGCAAATGTGCAAGCATGACCAAAGAAGAATGTGCAAAAATGTGTGATGAAAAAGGCTGCTCTGCAGAAGAGAAAGCCATTTGCATGGCGCATTACGGCAAGGACGGAAAATGGTTAGGCGATAAAAACACAGACAAAAAAGAATGTTGCGACAAACATTAATTTGACGCCATACTTTCAAATGATAAAAGCCACCTTCGGGTGGCTTTTTTTATATTTGCCTATGACTCAAAATAAAGATTTCTTTGCCGCAGTATATCAGGTTGTTCAATTGATTCCCAAAGGTAGGGTAACGAGCTATGGAGCTATCGCAAATTATCTTGGCGCCAAACAAGCAGCGCGCATGGTTGGTTGGGCCATGAATGCGAGCCATGTGCTGCCCGACGTCCCTGCACATAGGGTAGTGAATCGAATTGGGCTGTTGAGCGGGAAAAATCATTTTGAACATCCTGAACAAATGCAAAATTTGCTGGCATCAGAAGGAATTAGCGTCGTCAATGATCAAATCCAAGACTTTGAAAAAGTTTTTTGGGATCCTTCTATTGAATTGGGCCTGCCTTAAAGGATTCTATTAATTTTGTCAAAACAATTTTGACTATGAAATTTGCCACCAAAGCCATACACGCAGGTGTTCATCCAGACCCAGCAACAGGCGCAATCATGACGCCAATTTACCAAACCTCAACATACGTTCAAGAAGGCGTTGGTAACCACAAGGGCTATGAATATTCCAGAACGCTCAACCCTACGCGCCACGCCCTCGAAAAAAATATTGCCGCCATTGAAAATGGCAAACACGGCGCATGTTTCGGATCTGGTTTGGCGGCCATCGATTGCGTCATCAAAATGCTCAATCCTGGCGATGAAATCATCTCTACCAACGACCTCTATGGCGGTTCTTACCGTATATTCAATACTATTTTTGCCAAATATGGCCTGATTTTTCATTTCGTAGACATGCAAAATCCTGAGGCTGTTGAGGCCTTGGTCAATGAAAACACCAAACTCATCTGGGTAGAAACCCCTACCAATCCCATGATGAATATCATCGACATCAAGGCAATGGCCCACATCGCTAAAAAAGCGAATGCAATGCTTTGTGTCGACAACACTTTTGCTACACCTTATTTGCAAAATCCGCTTGATTTAGGTGCTGATATGGTGATGCATTCCGTTACCAAATATCTTGGTGGGCACTCCGACGTGGTGATGGGCGCATTGGTTTGCAATAACGACGCGCTCGCTACAGAAATGTACCGCATTCAAAACTCTTCTGGAGCCGTTACCGCTCCTATGGATTCATTCTTGGTATTGCGCGGCATCAAAACCCTGCACTTGCGCATGCAACGCCATTGCGAAAACGGCGAGCAAATTGCACGTTTCCTGAGCACGCATCCGAAAGTAGATAAAGTGTACTGGCCAGGTTTTGAAACACACCCTAACCACCACGTTGCCAAAGCGCAAATGCGCGGTTTCGGCGGCATGATCTCCTTTACGCTTAAGGGCAATCAGTTGCAAGATGCACTAGATTTAGTGAAGAAAGTAGAGATTTTTGCCCTAGCGGAATCTTTAGGTGGCGTAGAATCTTTGATTGGGCATCCAGCCACCATGACCCACGCCTCTATTCCAAAAGAAGTGCGCGAGCAAAGCGGTGTTGTTGACTCCCTGATCCGCTTAAGTGTGGGTGTCGAAGACGCGGAAGACCTTATCTCAGACCTCAAACAAGCCTTACAGTAAATCTAAACTTTTAAAGAACTGCTCTTTTTTGGCCGGCGACAACGGTATAGAAGAGCCGTCTTTGAGTATTACTGAGCCACCGTCGTGCTTGTCATAGCGCTCCACGTAGTTGAGGTTGATCAAGTGAGACTGATGCACCCTAAAGAACGAAAAGCCCGCTAACATGGTGTCGTAATCTTTGAGTGTTTTGGAAACTAAAATCTTTTTGCCATCGTTGAGATAGAAAAAGGTATAGTTTTTATCGGCCTCGCAATGCACGATATCATCGATTTCTATCACAAATATGCTCTCTTGCGTCTTGAGTACTAATTTGCGCTTATGCTGCGGCTGAATGTTGTGCTGCAGCGCCTGAAACTGCGTGTCGTCTTTTTTATGTTCAATGAGTTGCAATGCGTTGGTGAGGGCAGTGTGTAACTCCTCGGCATCAATTGGTTTGAGGATATAATCAAGCGCTGAAAACTTAATAGCCTGAACCGCAAACTCTTGAAATGCTGTAATGAAAATAACTTCAAATTGCTTGTATTTCACCTTCCTAAGCACATCAAATCCGTTGCCATCTGGCATTTGGATGTCGAGCAAAACGATATCGGGCTGGATATCTTCGATGGCTTCGATGCCAGACTCTACGTTTTCACCATCGGTGTAGATGCTCAAATTTAAATCAAATGATTCGAGCATTTTGCGGATGAAAGTCCGGGTTGGTTTTTCGTCATCAATGATCAGTACTTTTCGACTCATGGCACAGTTCAGTTTTAGTGTTCGGGTTCGTACTTCAGGGGCAAGACAAGCGTAACAACCGTGCCGGTCTGGGCAGTAGCATCTAAGTCGGTCATTGTCAAGCTACCATTAAATTTATACTTTTTATTGAGAATGGCAATTCTTTCGCGTGTAATATCGATGGCCATACTTTTGTGCGTCTTCATCTTTTTAGTATCGGCAGACTTCTTTCGCCCTACCCCATTGTCTTGAATTTCAATGATCAATTCGGCATCTTTGGCTAACATATTCACCAAAATTTTGCCGCCTTTAACGGTGTGGAGTTGGCCGTGTTCAATCGCATTTTCGATGAATGGCTGGGTAATCATAGGAGACACCATCGCTTTATTAAAGAGTAAGTCGTCACTGATGGTTAGCTCGTAGTCAAAGCGGTTTTCAAAACGCATTTTCTGGGCAGTAAGATACTTGTCGAGAATTTCCCGCTCGAGCTCTATTGGGATGAATTCTTTCGGCGAATTTTCTAGGATCAGGCGCATGAGTCGAGAGAAATTCACTAAAAATTGAGAAGACTTCGCGGGGTCGTTTTCGTAGATGTAACTCTGAATAACCGACATAGCATTGAATACAAAATGAGGATTCATTTGCGTGCGCAATAAAGTCTGAGACAGTTCAGCTTCGCGCTGTTCTTGTCTTGTTTTGACTTGCTGCATGCGCAATACATAGATGATCACGCCGAAAATTATCGCAACAATAAAAATGATCAGAATGAAAAGCTGACGGTCGCGCTGAAGTTCAATGATTTCTCGTTCCTTTTGGGCGCGTTCGATAGATGCTTGTTGATTGACAATCAAGCGCTCGCGTTCTTCGCGGATATTGGCAGCCGCCATTTCTTCGATGCGAGCAGCACTGCGCCAAACAGGACTGTTTTCGAGCCAACTACTGTACGCTTTTTGAAATTGATAGGCATCTTTTAAATTACCCGTCTTACTTGCAATTGCTGCTAATGCACGATAGGTGTTGGCGATTTTGGGTCTGAGCAAGGTTGTTGAGGGCAAACTTTGAAGGCTTGATTCAAAAGCCGATTGAGCAGCTGGATAGTTATTCATAGCCATTAAATACTGCCCGTATTCGTAAAAGAGTTCTGCGACAAAAAATGGATCTGCTTTTGAATCAGCTAATGAAATCAAACCTGAAAAAGGTGCGTCTACGCGTTCTCCTTGGCTTTGTTGGGCGGTAATCATCATGAGCCTCGAACGATTTTTATAGCGCGTGTTCCCCACTTCATCAAACCAATTATAGGCCAAGCCCGCACTAATGGCTGCTTTATTTGGCACGTTGGTCCCGATGTAATAACGGCTGAATAAATAATTCACAAAGGCCATTGAACGTTCGTCTTTTTGCGCTTTAGCGAGGTCTTGTGCTAATTTCAGATAGGAGAAAGCGAGATTGTAATTCTTAACTTCTATCGAGATCGAGGCAATCAAGAGCAGTGGGCTAGATTTGAAATAAGAGAGTTCAGCTTCTTCGGCCAATTGCAATGAATAGATAGCCCGCTGCACAGCCTGCTCGAATAAATTGAATTGCCAAAAGACCTCGGCTTGTTGTTGCATAGCCTCAATGAGCACCCACTTTTTATCGGAACGCTTGGCTAGTTGCAACGCCATATTACTGGCCCAAAGTGCGGAATCTTTTTGATTGAGCGCCGTAAAGTTTTTGGCAATTTGCAAGTAAAGTGCTGTTTGCTCTCGGTTTTTAAGGCCACGGCTCATTTGACTGAGCAGCGTTCGGTAATGATATGTTGACACTTGCGGATAGAGTGCGCTACCCAATAAATTTTTGCGCCAATTTAACTTGGTATCTGAAAAACGATGACCACCTAAGTTTTGGTCGAATAGTTGCTTGAGTTCTTGGGTGTTGCCAAGAAATAGTGCTCGTTCGGCCTGGAGTAGTGAAATGAGTGCCTGATTATCTGCTCCTTGATAAGCACGGCGCTGAAGCACCAAAAGATGTACCTCTTTTTGCCAATCTTGGCGATTGCGTTCGTAGATTGCATCGATCAGACGCAACCTTATCTGTAATTGAGTCGTCTTGTTTTTTGTGTTTTGTAATTCTTGACGCAAAAGCTTTTCGGATTGCGCATTCAACTGCACACCCAAAAAGAAAGTGAGTATTACAAAAAACAAGCTTACCTTTGACATCAACAACGAATATACAAAATTCAAACGCATGCGTCTCTCCATTACTCTAATTACCTTTCTTACAAGTCTTTTATTTAGCTTCAGCAGTTGGGCTAGCCATATCATTGGCGGTGAAATCTACTACGATTCATTGGGCAACAATCAATATAAAATTACCATAGAAATCTACCGCGATTGCAACTCCGCAACTGGATTTGACAACCCTCTGAATTACACAATTTTCTTGGCAGACGGAAGCATCTACACCACCCGCTACATCGCTCCGTTTTCACAAGGCATTCTGCCGATTGTTTATGACGACCCTTGCGTAACCGTTCCCAATGACATCTGTGTGGAGCGCGCCATTTATATCGACACTGTAGAACTCCCATTCAGCGTACAAGGCTATTATGTTTCTTATCAGCGCTGCTGCTGGACCGG
Organism: Bacteroidota bacterium; assembly: GCA_041191505.1. Taxonomy (GTDB): domain Bacteria; phylum Bacteroidota; class Bacteroidia; order Flavobacteriales_D; family Crocinitomicaceae; genus UBA952. The sequence continues at coordinate 73,372 of JBEEOT010000006.1, forward strand.
CGCTATTGACAACATCGTAGACCCATCAAACAACGGCATTACGCTCACCACTTTTATTCCGGGCTCTGCGCTCGTGAATGTTCACAACCAAGGAGCGCGCTTCATCAATTATCCACCGCTCGTTTTGTGTTCGCAAAATACCCTAGATTTTGACCACGCAGCCTTTGACCCCGACGGCGATTCATTGAGCTACGAGCTCATGGCTCCTCTCCTCGGCGGAAGCATTACGAATATAGTGCCCGATCCAGAAACTGCAGCGCCCTACAGCCCAGTGAACTGGAATCCAACTTTTACAGAAACCGTACCTTTTGGTGCAGGTTCAAATATTACCATTGACCCAGTTACAGGCTTCATGACCTTTACACCGAACATGATCGGGAGCTTTGTGGCGGGGGTAGCCGTTAAAGAATGGCGCAATGGGGTGCTCATCAATACCAAAATCAGGACCTTTGGCTACCGCGTAGTTACTTGCCAAGTAGAAGTTCCTATTGAGGTCGACGTCACGGGGCCAACCCAACTCATCGAAGACTGCGGCTTTGCGGGCTTTGTTGTCAAGCGCACCGACCTCACCTCCAATTTAGTCATTCAAATCAACCTCAGCGGTACCGCCACTAACGGCGACGACTACCCTTACATAGACGACACCCTCGTAATTCCTGCTGGCGTGGCCTCAGACACCATCGGGATCTCTGCTTATCTTGACGGACTGCCAGAAGGTACCGAGACGGTATTCTTCAATGTGATATTACCTAACCCTTGCGATGGCACTTTTGACACCACCTCCATTTCGTTGAATATCATCGACTACACACCTTTAACCATCACTGCTGTAGATTCGCTGAATGTTTGTGCAGACTTCGGGCAAGGCACTAACATTTGGTGTGAAGTCAAAAACGGCATACCGCCTTACAGCTATGTTTGGGGGCCTGGCGCCTTCCCTAACAACGACACCGTATTTGTTCAACCAGGCATTTTACAACCCAATCTGAATACCTTCCAGGTCTACATCATGGACCAATGTGCCAAAACCATCACCTCTCCAATTGTGCGTGTCTATAACCAGTGTCCGCTTGTTGTACCAAATGTCATGACCTTAGAAGACGGCGATCAGACCAATGGTTTGCTCATCATCAAAAACTGGGAAGACTACGACCAAGTCAGCATTCAGATTTTCAATCGTTGGGGCAACCTCATCTATGCCAACGATAACTATCTCAATGACTGGAATGGAACAGACATGAGCGGCAAGACTTTAGAAGAAGGCGTATATTTCTACACCGTTACCCCAAAGAGCGAAAAATACGAATACGACAACAAAGAAAAAACATTGTATACCTTACACGGCTTTGTTCACCTTGTGAAACCGTAATTTGAACCGATATTTAGCTAACAAAAAAGGCGCCTCGATGGGCGCCTTTTTTATTTGTATCCATTTTGTTTAATTAATCGAATACACTACACCCACATGCAAGCCAACAGAAGCTGCATTGGTTTTGTTGTATGGATTATACAAATCTAAATCAGTACCCAAAGCATCTACACCTTTGGCATCTGCAGTGCTGTACATAAAGCGCGCACTTACTGAAACCATCACAGGCAGGTCAAGGATACCAAAACGACCACCTACACCAATCATGTAGCCCATGAAGTTTTGGTATTGGTTCGTGACATCGATTGTAGCTGGAGGATCGACAAGATAATTTGAATTGCTGTAAGTCGCACTTTTCACGTTGTTCATCACTACACCAAATTCACCAAAAGAGCCTTTAGAACCACCCAAACGCAAATAAATTGGAATCTGAGAAATCTTTAAATCTACATTTGAAGTATAAGCACCACCAACTAGTACTTGATCACCTTGGTAGCCTGCTTTGAAATTGCCCATCAGATATTCTACACCAACGCCAACTTTACCAAAATTAAGCGTGCCTGCAAGTCCATAATTTGAACTAAATGCGACATCATAATCCTGAGATGCGCCTAGGTCAGAAATGCTTTTGTTGAACATTCCTGTTGCGCTGTAAGCATATTTTGCACTCACATCGTAGGTTAGCGCTTGGGCTTTAGCACCAGCCACACAGCCTAACAAAGCAATAGAAACAAAGATTTTTTTCATAGTTTATCGTTTAAAGTTTGAACAATTTTAAGCAAAAATTTGAAATGTGTAACTTTAATGAATGAACAAGCTGTTCTTCAATCTTATTTTTTGTGGCATTTCAAGCATTTATCTCTATTCGCAAGAGATTTTAAAAACTTGGCAAATACCTCCCTATACCGTCCGGCTAGTTAAATTTGAAAATATTACGGAAGATGTTGGAATTAGGGTCTATCCGAATGGTAAGGCCAAAAGCTATTACCTAGTCTTTGAGATCACCAACGATTCTCAAAACTTTGAGATATCTGGTCATATACGAGTAAGTAATGATTCTACAAAATTATATTTGATTGAAGTGCCTCAACCCCGCAATTCAGAAGGCCTTATGGGCCAAGATGTGACCATTAATTTAGCGACAAAAACGGTTCAGAGCAGTCCTATCATGAAGCCCAAATGGTTATGGCAGGACATGGATTCTGCCGTTATAGTAAGATTGTCTGATGACAGCACACAGCGTTTAGTTTACAAAATGACTGATGCCATTTTACTATTTGGCACGGACCAAACAATGACTTTAAGATACAAATACATCCCTGTAGAATGGAAAGCGCCAAATATCCCCAATTTCAAAGTCCTGATTTTTCAAAAAGATAAGTTCCATGAAATTCTTTTTTACAGCAATTACTACATAATGGATGGCTATGTCTATGCCTCATGGGGAGGTCTGGGACAAGCTCGTGGTTATGGCGAAGGATTTTGGAACTCCAATATATATTTAAAAGAGCAGGAAAAGGAAAAGTAGAATGGAGATAAATAAAACGATAGGGATAGGTAGGGTAGAACGTTGGTTGAAATGGTTGCAATATCATCTCTCTAAAAAACAATTTATTCTTATTGCGAGTATTTTGGTGGGCTTGAGTGCTGGCCTAGCCGCTGTAGTCCTGAAAACCTTCGTGCATTATATTTTCTTGATAGCAACTTACGACAAATTAAGCGATTTTCGTTTTTTATATTTAGTCCTACCCGGGATAGGCCTGCTTTTCACAGTGTTAGTTATCAAGTACGGACTCAAAAACAAACTCACCAAGGGGCTCCCTCAGGTACACGCAGCCATTGCCAAGAAAAATAGTTCTATGCCTGATCACCTCATGTATGATCAGGTGTTGACCAGCTCGGTAACTGTTGGTTTTGGTGGCTCAACTGGGCTAGAAGCACCTATTGTAGTCACTGGCGCAGCCATTGGCTCCAATTTTGCACGAAAATACAGGCTTTCAATTAAGGACCGAACACTTTTACTTGCTTGCGGAGTGGCGGGTGGCATAGGCGCTGCCTTCAATGCACCAATTGCCGGCGTATTGTTTGCGCTTGAAGTGCTATTGCTCGACATCAGTATAACGGCATTTATTCCATTAATTATTGCCGCAGCCACTGGGGCATTAGTCACCAAAGTGATTCTCCATGATGGAATTTTGCTAACCTTCTCACTCAAAGAAAATTTTGATTATACGAATGTGCCTTTTTATACATTTCTAGGTCTTTTAGCTGGCATAGCTTCCGTATATCATATGCGGACTTTTTTAAAAGTGGAAAACCTCATGCAGCGGCTCAAAGCTGGTGTGTACACTAAAATTCTGATAGGAGGCGTTTTATTAGCTTCGCTTATTTATATTTTTCCCTCCTTATTTGGTGAAGGATATCAAAGCATAAAAATACTTGCAGATCAGGACCCAAGTAGCCTTATGGACAACAGTCTATTTGAAAAATTCAAACAATACCCTTGGGTGGTGCTGACTTTTACGGCAATAGTCATGCTTGCCAAACCATTTGCTACGGCACTTACGCTCGGATCTGGCGGAAACGGCGGAAACTTTGCCCCTTCTCTTTTTGTGGGTGCCTACTTAGGTTATTCCTTTTCTGCGGCACTCAATCTTACTGGTTATTTTAATTTACCGGTAAATAATTTTACCATAGTGGGAATGGCTGGTATATTAGCAGGAATCTACCATGCGCCGCTCACGGCAATCTTTTTAATTGCTGAAATTACCGGAGGCTATACCTTAATGATCCCTTTAATGCTGGTTGCATCTATCAGTTATGCAGTATCGAAGTATTTCGAACCATTTGCCATGGATATCAAGCGCAGTGCCAAAAGAGGAGAAGCACTTACGCAAGATAGAGATAAAAATATCCTCTTTGCATTAAAAACAGATGAATTTATCGAATCTGATTATCCCACACTGTTCCCAGAGGATCAACTTGAAAACCTCATCGAAATTTTAGCACTCTCTTCCCGAACTGTTTTTCCAGTAATCAATAAGCGCAAGGAACTACTTGGGCTTATTTGGCTAGACAACGTTCGGGGCGTTATGTTCAAACCGGAACTTTATCAAGAAATTACAATTGGTGAATTAATGACTGCTTGCAAACAGACCATTAGTCCGCAAGATCGCATGGAAGATGTGATGCGTATTTTTGAAGATACAGAGCAACTTATCTTACCTATAGTTGAAAATGGTATTTACAAAGGATTTATCAATAAATCAACGGTATTTTCGGCCTATCGAAAATCACTTAAAATTAACACATTAGAATAATGAATATGAGACATATACTTCTCTTATTTTTAGGATTTTATATTCCATCCTTTATCCAAGCGCAAATCATCCAAACTGAACCGGGTCAATTTGAAGGTGAAAACATACATCAAACAGACATCGATTCTCTTTTCCAAAGTAATCCAAACATCACATGGCTCGATATTCATTATGTAGGTAACTCCCTAGTACTTCCTGCATTTCAAAAACTAGACATTTTTGCTATCCGATCTGAGTCTCTGCATGAACTCACTTTCAAGGATTCACTCCCTGAACTCGAACTCATTGATTTAACTACGCCAGAACTCCGTATTTTCAATGAAATTCCACTCCCAAATCTCTTTCAACTCACCATTACGGCACAACTAGATAGCTTGCCGAACTTCATCTGTACCGCACCCGAACTCAGGTTAGTAGACATCAAAAACTACAAAGACATCATGTGGCCCGACTGCATGGAAGCGCGCTTCGTCAATGGCCCTTTTGAACTCTCTAGTTGCGAAATCCTTGACTCCAAAGACGGCAACACCATCTCAAAAATCGTCAGCCCCGACAACGTCAAAGACGAGTGGCTCGAGGCCTCCGACGACATGAGCCCAGAAGAACTCGAAGAATTTATGAAGTATGAAGATATTGGAAAATCCGCACGCCGCATTGGCCTGCTCCGCCGAGCAAGTGGTATTTTATTGGCTGGTATGGTGTTTTTGATTTGGGCGAATTAAGGAATTGAGGGGCTTGTCCGTTTTTGTACTGAATTACATTTCACGTTGATTATTTATTTTTGAATTGAATGAAAAGGCATACTTTTGTAATTACTTTATAATTACATTATGCGCATTCAACTCATTCAAATTGGCAACTCTAAAGGTTTTAGACTTCCAAAGAAAATAATTGATCAATACCAAATTCAAGACGAAATGGAACTCATCTTAAATGAGCAAGACCTCACGCTCAAGCCCTTGAAAAAAATCCGCGAAGGTTGGAATGAAGCATTTCAACAGATGCATGCCAATGGCGATGACCAACTGCTCATCGAAGACGTATTTGCAGACGAAAACTTTGAAGAATGACCTGCACACAATATGACCTCTTCTTGGTCAACCTCGACCCAACAATTGGCAGTGAAATCAAAAAAACCAGGCCTTGTGTGGTGCTCTCACCAAACGAACTCAATAACAACCTCAATACGCTTATCATCGCACCCATCACAAGCACCTCGAAACCCTACCCCACTCGTCTCCAAACAAAAAGCGTAAAACCCTACGGCTGGATAGCCCTCGACCAAATCCGTACCATTGACAAAAAGCGCATCACCAAAAAAATAGGACAACTCTCCCCTGACGAAATCAGTGCTTGTAAACGTATTTTGGAGGAGTTGTTGGTGTGGTAGGGGAATAAAAAAGCCCCTTGCGGGGCTTGAAATTTTACTGCTTCACAAATGGTATCGTCTGTTCCTTCAATTTCAACTGATAACTTCCTTTTTTAAGCGCGTTCACATCGATCGCACCAGAAGTAGTACCACTCAACACTTTCTTGCCATCAGTACTGTAAACCTCAAATGGCAGCACTGCCTCTTGCATCCCTTTGATGAACAACTCATCCTTCACCGGATTCGGGTAAAGTTTGAAGGTGGTTGGGGTGTTGGATTGGACACTAGCGTCATCAATAATGGTTAATACAGCCTCTGAAGTAGTGTCTGTACAACCTGAGTCATTGATGATACATCTAAACACTTGATTGTTATTGGACATACTTAAACTCGAAACCGTCAGAGTTGCACTTGTTGAACCACTATATTGACCTGCATTGCTTAGGTTTTGAAATCCTAAACCCAAATTTGTTTGCCATTGATAAGTTGCTGTTGCGCTTGAAGATGCAGTAATGAAACTTGCTGTGCCTGCTGACGCATTGACACTTTGATCTTGTGGTTGAGTTGTAACAGAAAGATTACAACCTGCAAATAAAGTCGCGATTTCTGCTTCTGTTAAAGCTCGGTTCCAGATACCGATGTCGTCGAGAAATTCAGTAGGAGCCTTATCAGGGTTAGTATTTGTGCCTAAAGATTTTCCAAATTTCAATGGATTTTGATTTATTGTATTAATTACTGCAGAACCATTATTATTATAGTTAAAAATCAAATTACTTGTCAATAAAATACCATCTCTATAATACTTGATTTCATTAAACACACTACTAAAATTTTCGATAACCACAAGCCAATGATGCCATTGATTATCACCAACAGTTGCTTGCTGAAGAACGTAAATCCAATCAGCAGAAATTCCAATACCTTCATAAGTTCCTGGCCAACAATTACATGGGTCACTTTGCTCATTCCTATTAAAAATGATATTAAATGCTGAACCAATAGTAGGTGAGTTGTTATCTCCACCGTACCAAATTGGAGAAATTGTTTTGTTTCCAAATTGATTTTTCATCCAGAATGAAAACGTTCGAGGACTATCGCCTGAAATCGAGGTGCAATTAGTTGTAATCTCATCAGTATGATTAAAAAAATATGCTGAATTTGCAATTCCATTTCTGTCTGATGTTAACACGGCTCCATTTACTGTTCCATCATTCCCATTCCCACTATCATCATTCGCATTGCCATTAAAAGGCCACCAACCGACCAAGCCGTTGGAAGGAACGTAGGATGGGATTTGGGCAAAAGTTGTTGCGGAAAGGGTGAGGAGGATGGAGGTAAAAAGTGATTTCATTTGATTTTTTTCACCAAATATATGTATTTACATATTTTGCCAAGAAAAAAATAAGATAATTATGTTATTACATAAGGTTTCTCCTATTTTAAAGTAGGAACTTAGACTTATGTCTATACATACCGACGAGGCGCTTCTAAAGCTTATTGGCAAAAGGATTCGCGAGATTCGCAACGAGAAAAAAATGTCGCAGAAAGACGTTGCTTTTAGGATCGGTATGGAAACTTCAAATTTTTCGGTAATTGAGACAGGGAAGTCGAATCCGCAGTTGTTGACCTACGCACGAATAGCCGCAGCGCTGGGGGTTGACTTACGTTTATTCTTTGATTTTGAGCCCCCGTTTGACTATAAAGCCTTTGGTGAAGAACCCGCGACGTATAGTCCGCGGAAGCATGTGAGGTAATTTGCTTTCCTATAAAACAAAAAACCCCACATTGCTGTGAGGTTGTAGAAGTGATCCCGTTTGGATTCGAACCAAAGACCTACTGCTTAGAAGGCAGTTGCTCTATCCAGCTGAGCTACGGGACCGTTTGGTTGTAAGGGTAAGGTTACAACGTCTATAATCAAAAAAGGGGGATGATTGCTCATCCCCCTTGTCGGGGCGGCAGGATTCGAACCTGCGACCTCCTGGTCCCAAACCAGGCGCGATGACCGGAC